>CADCVH010000022.1 GCA_902806085.1 uncultured Rubrobacteraceae bacterium
GGGGACGGCCTCCAGCGCCTCGCTGTAGAGCTTGCCGAGCACGCCCGCGGAGTGGACCGCCAGGGCGAGCGTGCCTGGGAACGGGCCGAGGCCGAGGGCGACGACGAAGACCAGCGCCCAGAGGATGCCGGCGTCGTTGGTATAGAGGGATCCGTCCAGATCCATGAGTAGACCCCCGACTCGCACGCGCCAATAATGTGGGGACCTCCTTGGCGCTCCGCGCGGTGGAGGCCTCCGACGACTCACGCCCCCCGAAGCGGGCGCACCCCGGCTGGACGGCGGGTCAACGTGCCTTGGCGCGCAACTGCTCTCTCCAGAGAAGCACGAGTCCTATAAGGGTCACGGAGCCTAGTAGGGAGAGCTGGGCCGCGACGGAGACGGCAAGCGCCGTCTCCCGCGAGACGGCGAAGGAGCCCAATGAGAGAACGAAAGCGTACTGGAAGGGCCCCACGAAACCCGGCCCCGACGGGAGGGTGGTGCTCAACGCGACCAGGGCGAAGACCAGCACGTACCCGACCGGTGGCAAGGTCACCCCAAAAGAGGTCACCACCAGGGCCACGGCGCCCGCGTCGAGCACCCAGGCGAGGACCGTGTACGCGCCGGCCTCCATGAGTTCTCTCGCCGTGGAGATGCCCCGGATACCCCGCAGGAAAGAGCCCAGGCGGCCAACCAGGCGCTCGTGGAGGGCCCTGGGCAGCCTTTCGAGCCCGCGCTCGATGGCCCGACGGGCCGGATCCGCCTTGATGCTGTAGAGGAGGATGCCGGCCGCCAGGGCCAGGAAGATCAGGCCCGTACCGAGGGCCGTGGCGCCGAGGTAGTCCTCCTTCGGGAACGCGACGAAGACGAACAGGATCACGCAGGCCAGCATCAGGCCGTCGAGGGTCCGCTCTACCACGATGCTGGCCGCCACGCCGCTTCTGCTGATCCCGGCGCGCCGCCCCAGGAAGTGGGCCCGGTAGACCTCACCGGCCCGCGCGGGAAGTACGTTGTTGGCCATGTATCCGACAAAGACCGCGGATATCAACTCCCCCAGCGGGAGCGTTTTTTGCACCCTTAGTATGAGCCGCCAGCGCAGCGCCCGGACGGGGAAGCTCGAGAGGTAAACCAGCGTCGCGGCCACCAGCCAACCCGGTCGGACGGTCCCCAGCGCGCGCAGGGACTCCGAAACATCTACCTGCCGCACGGCCAGGTAAACGAAAAAGACGCTGACGAGGATCCCGGCGAATCTGTACAACCAGGGTCTCAGTTAACTCTCCCGCCCTCGAAGGGATACTCCTAGCCGGTCCCCGCGGCCTTCCCTAACCTCCGCGAACACCCTGACAGCGTCCCACTCTTCGGTCAATAGGCGCATCACCTGTCCTCTCCCCTTGGCGGGCGGGCGCAGGTGGGTGGGGTCTCGAGCCCGACCGCGTCGAACGCGGCTTCGACCCACGTGAGGTTATTACGCAACCCTTGCCGATTCTTTATGGATCTTTATGAATCTCCCGGACCGCGCCGCTGCGGGCGTCGACGCTTCTCCGGCACCTTCCAGGCGATGGTGTTCTCCAGGATGCGCTTACAAGACCCTGAACAGCCGAAGGAGCCCTTCGTAGCCCGCCGGTCCCTCGCACCGGAGGTGTAGACTCGCGTGATGCGTCCTAGAGGCTTCTTCGGTGTGCTCGGATGGCTCCTGGTCAGGCTCCGCTTTGCGGTGGTGCTTTTTTGGTTGGTGGTGGCGCTGGCCGCTTACCTGTACCTGCCGGCGCTCGGCGACAGCACGAGCAGCAGCCTCTCGGACGTGGTGCCGGAGTCGGCCCCGGCGGCCAAGGCGGAGGCCCAGGCCGGAGGCTTGTCGGGGTCGGTCGAGGCGCCGGCCATACTCGTCTACTCGAACCCCGGGGGCTTTACCGGGGCGGACCTGGAAGGGATGAGGGGCGGGGTCCAACGTCTGAACGAGGGGTCCGGCCGGTCTTACGGCCTGCTGCGGGCGGTCCCGCTCGCCGCCCAGAACACCTCGAGCCCCACGCGGGTGGGACGGGGGCTGCTGGGCAACAAGGCGCTGCCGGTCCTGCTCTACTTCGAGGGGGGGACGCGGCTTACGGAGGTCGCGGATAGTGTTCGGGAGATCCGGGAAGACCTGGATGCCCCCGGCCCGCTGCGGACCTCGGTCACGGGCATCAAGCCGGTCCAGTACGACACCAAAGTCGCCATCGAGGGAAACCTGGGCCTCGTCACGGTCGTCACGACGCTCGCCATCTTCCTGGTCGTCGCCCTCACCTACCGCTCGCCCGTAGCGCCCTTGGTTCCGCTGGCCAGCATCGGGCTCGCGACGTTCTTGACGCTCCGCGTCCTGGGCTGGATAGCGTCCGAGCAGGGGACGAACGTGCCGGCGCAGATCGAGCCGATAATCGTCGTCCTGCTCTTCGGCGTCGGGACGGACTACGCCCTGTTCTTGCTCTCGAGGACCCGCCAAGCGTTGGAAGAGGGGGCCGGGCGCGTCGAAGCCGCCCGGGTCGGGGTCGAGAAGGTCGGGGGAATACTCCTCTCCTCGGCGGCGGTCTTGATCGCCGCTTTTGTCTTGCTGGTCCTGGCGGAGCTGGGCATCTACAGGGTCCTGGGACCGGGCCTGGCCCTCGCCCTGTGCATAGTCTTCGTCGTCACCCTGACGCTCGTCCCCGCCCTCCTGGCCATCCTCGGCCCGGCGGCATTCGGTAGGAGAAGCCCGGCCCGGCGGCCGGACGCGTCACAGCCCGCGATCCTGCGGCGTCCCGGTTTGATAGTGGTCGTGATCGTCGCGGGCCTGGTCTTCGCCTCGGCGGGCAACCTCGGCCTGAGGGTCGGCTTCGACCAGCTTGCGAACCTGCCTGGGGCGGCCACCTCCGTGCGCGGCTACGAAGAGTTGACCGGGGAGTACCCCGGGGGCGTCCTGGCGCCGGTCAACGTGCTCGTGCGGGGCGAGAACCTGGACGAGAAGAACGAGGAATTGCTGCGGTTGCAGGGCGGGCTGCAGGCGGAGCTTTTGGACGCCGGCGGGTCCGCGCTGACCTTCGGGCCGCAGTACGCAGGAAGCGTCCCCGAGATAGATTTTGTGGCCCCGGACGGCTCGGCGGCCCGCGTGCTGCTGGTCTTCGACGGCCCCCCCTTCTCTCCCGGGGCGCTGGACCAGGCGCGGCTCCTGCAGGAGAGGTTGCCGACGCTGCTGGAGGAGGCCGGGCTCGAGGACGCGACGGGGGTGGTAGGGGGGCAGACGGCCCTCTCCGCCGCGGCCAGGGACACCTCGGCGGCGGACCTCGAGAGGGTGGCGCCGCTGCTCTTCGCCGTCTCGTTCGTCGTGCTCGCCCTGCTCCTTCGGACCCCCGTCGCCCCGACCTACCTCGTGGTCTCGACGGCCCTGAGCTTCGCCGCCACCATGGGCGTCTGCACGGTGCTCTTCCAGAACGTCCTCGGGCAGGACGGGGTCGTCTACTACGTGCCCTTCACCCTGTTCCTGCTCCTGGTCGCCCTCGGGAGCGACTACAACATCTTTATCATGGCCGCCGTCAAGGAGGAGGCCGAAGGGAGGCCCCTGAAGGAGGCCGTGCCCGCGGCCCTGGCGCGGACCGGTCCCACCATCAACGCCGCCGGGCTCACGCTCGCGGCCTCCTTCTTCGCGCTGACCCTCATCCCCTTGCAAGACTTTTTCCAGGTCGGGACGGCGGTGGCCCTCGGCGTGCTGCTGGACGCCTTCGTGATCCGAACGCTCCTCATCCCCGCCCTGGTGCTCCTCGTCGGGCCCGTAGGCTTCTGGCCGGCGAAGGTGCGTCCGTGAACATTTCCAGGCGCGGGCTACTGGCGGGGGCGGGGGCGGCGGTCGTCGCTGCCGCCGTGCCCGGTTGGCTGCTCTCGCGGCGCCCGGAGGCCGGACCCTCGGCCGGACGCCCGGAGCACGTGATCCTGGTGGACTGGGACGGCTTCGACCCCGATTACCTCGGCCTGGCGTCGACCCCCAACATCGACTCTCTGGCGGAGCGCGGCAGCCTCTCCGTGGCCGAGGGCGTCTACCCCACCATCTCCAACCCCGCGCGGGCCTCCATGTCCACCGGCGCCTACCCGGAGACGCACGGCAACGCCGCCTACTACTTCGACGGTGAGGCCGGCGAGGCCGTCGGAGAGACCCGGTTCCTGGACGCCGAGACCATCGTCCAGGCGCTGGCCGCCGGGGGCCGGACGACCGCGGCGGTGCAGTGGTACATGGTGCAGGACCACGGCGCCTCCTACGGCGACCCCGAGCACCTCTACGTCCGGCCCGGCGGTCTCTTCGAGCAGCGGGTGGACGCTGCCGTCGAGATCCTCAACCGGAGGCCCGTGGACTCCGGCGGCGGGATGGTAACCGTGCCGAAGATCCCGGCCTTCCTCGCCGTCTACGGCCCCGACCTCGACGCCTTCGGCCACCTGGAGGGCGCCGAGAGCCCGAACATCGGTTCGCTGCTCGCCGGGCTCGACCGGCAGCTCGGCCGGATCGTCCAGGCGGCGAGAGAGGTGGGCATCTACGAGCGGACGGCCTTCGTCCTCACCGCCGATCACGGCACGACCTCCTGGGAGCGCTCTTTCGTGGAGGGGCTCGCCGCGACGCCCGACCTCGGGCGGGGCGTGGAGATCGTGCCCCCGGGACGCGCGCCAAGCCCCGACACCGAGGTCGTCATCGTCAAGAGCGCGGGCCGGATAATGGACGTGACCCTGCGCGGCCGGTCTGCGACGCCCGGGAGGCGGGCGGAGGTCCGGAGGGTCCTCGAAGGGCTGCCCCAGATCTCCCGGGTACTCGACGCGGCGGACCTCCAAACCTTGCGGGCCGGCGACAAGCCCGGCGACTTCGTCGTCGAGGCCAGGGCGCCTTGGGGCTTCGGGCTCGCGGAGCCGGAAGAAGGAGCCTCGCGGGGCGGTCACGGGAGCACTCAGGAGATGCGGGTGCCGCTCCTGATCTCTGGGGCCGGCGTCAAGACGGGCGCCGCCCCCAAAGATGCCCGCCTCGTCGACGTGGCGCCGACCATAGCCGCCCTGCTGGGCGTCCGCCCGCCGGCCGACGCGCAAGGCAGGGTCCTGGACGAGTTGCTGTACGGGTGATCCGGCCCGCGATGGAGACCCGGGCCACCGCGGCCGTGGATGGGGGGGCTTGGCGGAAGGCTCGCGGCGGCCATGCCGCTGTCTGGGCGGCTATGGTCGGCGCGTCTCGGAAAACCGGCGCGTTTCCGCGTCGTTTGAAGCATCCGGCCGGCCTTCGGGGACGCGCTACTCCTTGGTCCGGTTCCTCCTCCGGACCCAACCGGGGATCAGGGAGACGGCGACGAAGAAGACCGCGGCTATACCGAGGTAGACGAAGGTTCGGGTCAGGTCCTGCCGGGCGCTCGCCAGCGAACCGCCGGCGAAGGTGTAAACGGCGGCCCCGGGGATGATGCAGGTGGCGGTGAGCAGCACGTAGGTGCCGAGTCCTATCTTCGTGATCCCGTACGCGTAGTTCTGCAGGTTGAATGGGAACACCGGCACGAGCCGGGTGAGGAGCAGCATCCGCCAGCCCTGCCTCTCGACCCCCTCGTCGAGCTCCTTGAGGCGCGGATTGTTTGCCGCCCAGCCCTCGACGAGCCCCCGGGCCGCGTACCGGCCGACCAGGAACGACATCGTGGCCCCGATGGTGGCCCCGATCACGGCCCACACGGTCCCGAGCACCGGCCCGAAGACGAGGCCCGCCAGCAGCGAGAGCGGCGTACCCGGCAGGAAAGCCACGGTCGCCACGGCGTAGATCGCGATAAACACGATGGGCGCCGCGCTGCCGAACCCGTCGATCCAGCCCCGCAGGCGGTCCAACCCGTCCAGGCCGATATGCTCGGAGGCCCCGGTCAACCGGGCGACCACCACGACGGCCGCCAGCGCGAGCCCGATGCCGACGAGCTTGCCCACGCCCCTCTTGTTCGGGGGCCGGGCGGCCTCTCCTCCCCGGGGCTTCTCTGCTTCGTGTCTCCCGGGCAAAGACCTTCCTACTTCCGGGAGACGAGGGGCTTGACGCCGTCCAGCAGGCGCCGCGCCCCGAAGAAGGCCGAGAAGAGCTTCTGGTTGCGGGCATTGAAGAGCTTCTCGCGGTAGTAGTTGTCCGCGGCCCGCTGGTTGGCCTGGGCGAGCGTGGGGTAGACGTGGATGGTCGTCGAGAGGGTCCCTATGGGGATGTTCTTCTGCATGGCGAGGACTATCTCGTGGATCAGGTTCCCCGCGTCCGGCCCTATGATGTGGCCGCCCAGGATCTTGCCCCGCCTGCCGGTGACGATCTTGACGAGCCCGGTCGTCTCCCCGTCGGTGATCGCCCGGTCCACCCCGCTGAACGGCTGGCGAAAGACCTTGACGCCCTCGTGCTCCCGGCGGGCCTGCTCCTCGGTCAGGCCGACCCTGGCGACCTCGGGGTCCGTGAAGGTCGTCCACGGCACGACGCGGTGGTCGGCCTTCGCCTTTACGGGAAAGAGCGCGTTACGCAAGGCGTTGCGGCCCTGGTACTCGGCGACGTGGGTGAAGAGGTACTTGCCGGTGATGTCCCCGGCCGCGTAGACGTTCGGCGCGGTGGTGCGGAGGTGCTCGTCCACCTTGAGGCCCTTCCCCTGGAGCTCGATCCCGGCGTTCTCGAGCCCCAGGTTCCCGGCCGTCGGGGCGCGGCCCGCGGCTACCAGGATCTCCTCGCCCCGCACCTCCACCTCGTGGCCCGCATCGCTCCTGGCGGTCATCACCTTCTCGCCGTTCTCCACCCGTACCCTCTCGGCCTTGTAGCCGGCGTGGAACGCCACGCCGTCGGCCAGGAGGACCTGTCTCAGGATCTCGCCGATCTCCGGGTCCTCCTTGGGCAGCGGCAGGGGAGAGGTCGAGACGAGGTTCACCTCCGAGCCGAAGCGGGCGAAGATCTGGGCGAACTCGCTGCCGATGGGCCCCGAGCCGACGATGATCATCGAGCGCGGCAGCCGCCTGAGCTCCAGCGCCCCGACGTTTGTGAGGTAGCCGGCCTCTTCGAGCCCCTCCACCGGCGGCGCGGTGGGGTGGGAGCCCGTGGCGACGATGGCGCTGCGGGCCTTCAGGCGGCTGCCGTCGACGGAGAGAAGGTCCGGCGCCTCGAAGCGGGCCTCGTCGAGAAACACGTCCACCCCGAGACCGCGGAACCGCTCGGGGCTGTCGTGCTCGCCGGCGCGGTCTATAACGCGTTGCATCCGGTCCATGACGGCCGGGAAGTCCACCTCTGCACCGCCGCTCCTGACGCCGTACTCTTCGGAGTGCCTGACGAGGTGGGCCACGCGGGCGCTCTTGACGAGCGTCTTGGTCGGGACGCAGCCGCGGAACAGGCAGTCGCCGCCGAGTTTGTCCCGCTCGACGAGGGCGACGCGCGCGCCGAGCGAGGCCGCCCCCGCGGCCGAGACCAGCCCCGCGGTCCCGCCGCCTACCACGACCAGATCGTAGTTCGTCGCCAAAGCTTCGCCTCCTTCTGTTGTGTCTGCGGCCCCCAGTTTAAGCGGTGGGGCTTGCGCGGGTGTTGCCTCTCTCTTGCGAAACGCCCGGCGGGCGCCGGTCACACCTTGCCGACCGGCGCGATGGCCCCCGCTTCAAGGGGTAAACTCATGCCCATGACGATGGTAAAGGTATGCGGGATGACCAACGTGGCCGACGCCCGCGTGGCCGCCGAGGCCGGGGCGGACGCGGTCGGCTTCATCTTCGCGGACAGCCCGCGGAGGGTCGGCGCCGAAGAGGCGCGCAGGATCTCCATCGCCCTCCCCGAGAACGTCCTGAAGGTCGGCGTCTTCGTGAACGCGCCGCCGGAAGAGGTGCTGAGGGTGGCCTCCGAGGCGGGCCTGGACATGGCGCAACTCCACGGCGACGAGACGCCGGAGACGGTTGCCGCCGTCCGGGCCGGCGGCCTCCCGGTGATGAAGGCCCTGCGGGTCCGTAACGCGGAGGCGCTCGCGGACGTCGAAAGGTTTGACGCCGACCTGCTCTTGCTGGACGCGTACAGCGAGAGGGCGCGCGGCGGGACGGGAGAGAGGTTCGATTGGGGGGCGGCGAAATCGCTCAAAGGCCGTGGTAACATCGTCGTTTCGGGGGGGCTTGCACCGGAGAACGTGCGGGAGGCCGTAGACTTTTTCGAGCCCTACGGCGTGGACGCCTCCTCATCCTTAGAAGACGCGCCCGGAAAGAAGAACGAAGAGTCCGTTCGGAGGTTCATCGTTGCGGCAAAAGGTTGAAAATCGCGAAGGGTACTTCGGGTCTTTTGGCGGCAGGTTCGTACCAGAGACCGTAATCTACGCCCTCGAAGAGCTCGAAGAGGCCTACGAGCGCTACCGCAACGACCCCGAGTTCAACGAGGAGCTCGACCGCCTGGCCCGGGATTTCGTCGGCCGTCCGACGCCGCTCATGTTCGCCGGGCGCCTCACGAGGAAGTGGGGCGGGGCGAACGTGTGGTTCAAGAGGGAGGACCTCGCGCACACGGGGGCCCACAAGATCAACAACGCCCTCGGCCAGATGCTCCTCGCCGAGCGCATGGGCAAGACGCGCATCATCGCCGAGACCGGCGCCGGCCAGCACGGCGTGGCCGCCGCCACCGTGGCCGCCCTCTACGGCCGCGAGTGCGTCGTCTACATGGGCGAAGAGGACACGAGGCGCCAGGCCCCGAACGTCCTGCGCATGAAGCTGCTCGGCACCGAGGTCGTTCCCGTGACGACCGGCTCCGGCACTTTGAAAGCGGCGCTGAACGAGGCGATCCGGGACTGGGTCACGAACGTGGAGGACACCCACTACATCATCGGGACGGTCGCGGGCCCCGCCCCGTACCCGCGCCTGGTTCGTGACCTGCAGTCGGTCATCGGGCGCGAGCTCGAGGCCCAGAGCCGCGAGCGGTTCGGCGGGGACCCGGACGCCGTGGTCGCCTGCGTCGGCGGCGGCTCGAACGCGATCGGGGCGTTCCACCCGTTCGTGGGCCGCGAGAACGTGCGCCTCGTGGGCGTGGAGGCCGCCGGTAGGGGCCTGGATACCGGCGAGCACGGGGCGTCCTTGACGGGCGGGCGCCCGGGGATCCTGCACGGGAACCTGAGCTACGTGCTCCAGAACGACGAGGGCCAGATCCGGGAGGCCCACTCCATAAGCGCCGGCCTGGACTACCCTTCCGTGGGCCCCGAGCACGCCTACCTCAAGGACGAGGGCCTCGTCGAGTACGCCAGCGTCACCGACGACGAGGCGCTGGAGGCGTTCGTCTCGACCTCCCGCCTCGAGGGCATCATCCCGGCGCTCGAGACGTCGCACGCCATCCACTACGCGGAGAAGGTCGCCCGCGAGCTCGGCCCCGGCAAGAACCTCGTCATCAACCTCTCCGGCCGCGGCGACAAGGACATCGGCGTCGTGGCCGACGCCCTTGGCATGGACGCCCGGGAAGCGGGCGAAGATCCCAAGTGAGGGGCGCTGAGAGGCTGAGGGGGGCTTTCCCCGAGGGCAGGACGGCCCTCGTACCGTACCTGACCGCGGGCTACCCGACGCTCGAGGGGGCGGCCGAGGTGGGGGAGGCGTTCGTTGCTGCCGGGGCGGACGTGCTGGAGATAGGCGTCCCGTTCTCCGACCCGCTCGCGGACGGGCCGACGATCCAGGACACGACGACGAAGGCCATCGAGAACGGTGCGGATCTGCGCTACTGCTTCGGCCTCGCCTCCCGCTTCGCGGACCGGGTGCCCGTAATCTTCTTGCTCTACTACAACAACATCTTCGCCAGGGGTGCCGGGCGTTTCCTCGACGAGGCGGCGGAGGCCGGGGTTTCCGGTCTCGTGATACCTGACCTCCCCGTGGACGAGGCGGCCTCCTTCGTCGAGGCGTGCGCCGAGCGCGGCGTCGGCTTCTGCCCGCTCGTGGCGCCCACCTCTTCCGAAGAGCGGGTCGGGGAGGCCGCCGCGCTCGCGACGGGTTTCGTCTACTGCGTCTCGGTCGCGGGCGTAACGGGGGTACGGGAGGGCTTGCCCCCGAAGGCCGCGGAGCTTCTGCGGCGGATCCGGGCGAAGACCGACGTGCCGGTGGCGCTCGGGTTCGGTATCGGGTCCCCGGAGGACGCCGCCGAGGCCGCGGCGGAGGCGGACGGGGTCATCATCGGCAGCAAGCTCATGCGGCTCGTGGCCGAGGGCGGGGCCGAAGGGGCCGGGGAGTGGCTGCGCGGGGTGCGCCGGGCGCTCTCCGGGGTCGAGAAGGCGGGGGACACGAATCAGAAACTGGCTTAGCAAGCGCAGGGAGTACTCCCGGACCGCTCCCGAGACCGAGAGCGGGGTGGGGCCCATGGACGCGGTCTTCACCAAGTGCGAGCGGTGCGGGCAGCCCATCTACGAGAAGGACCTCGGGGCGCGGTTCAACGTGTGCCCGCACTGCGAGTTCCACTACCCGCTCTCCGCGCCCGCCCGCATAAGGCTCCTGCTCGACCGCGGCTCCTTCGAGGAGCGCGACGTCGGCCTGCTCGCGGGCGACCCTCTGGGCTTCGAGGGCTACGAGGAGAGGCTCGCGAAAGCGCGCCGCAGGACCGGCCTCGACGACGCGGTGGTGAGCGGGGTTGGGTCTTTGGGCGGGCGGCGGGTCGCGCTCGCGGTGATGGACTTCCGGTTCATCGGGGGGTCGATGGGGAGCGTGGTCGGGGAGAAGGTGGCCCGGACCGTGGAGCACGCCTACGCGGAGGAGTTGCCGCTCGTGATCGTCTCCGCCTCCGGCGGGGCGCGGATGTTCGAGGGCGTCTACTCGCTCATGCAGCTCGCCAAGACCAGCGTCGCGCTCTCCAGGTACGTCGAGGGATCGTGGCCTTACGTCTCCGTTTTGACCGATCCCACCTTCGGCGGGGTGACCGCCTCGTTCGCGACGGCGGCCGACGTGGTGATAGCCGAGCCCGGGGCCAGGATCGGGTTCGCCGGGGCCCGCGTCATAGAACAGACCACCAGGGAGAGGCTGCCTGAGGGCTTCCAGACGGCCGAGTTCCAGAGGGACCACGGGATGGTAGACCGCATCGTGCACCGGCTCGCCTTGAGGGGGGACATAGAGCGGTTGCTGGGGTTCGTGGCGTGATACTCGAGTTCGAGCGGCCGATCAAGGAGCTAGAGGAGCGGATCTCGGGCCTGCACCGGCTCGCGGGCGGGAGCGAGGGCCTGCAGGCGGAGATCTCGCGCCTGGAAGACGCCCTTGACGCCGCCAAGCGCCGCGTCTACTCGAACCTCTCCCCTTACCAGCGCGTCCAGGTCGCCCGCCACCCGGACCGGCCGAACTTCCGCGCCTACCGCGACGCCCTCACGGAGGACTTCTACGAGCTCTCCGGCGACAGGCTGCACGGCGACGACGCGGCGGTGCGCGGCGGGTTCGCCCGCCTAAAACCCGAGCTCGGCGGCCACCCGGTCGTCCTCGTCGGGCACGACAAGGGCGCGGACGTGAAGGCCCGGGTGGCGGGAAACTTCGGGATGGCCCACCCCGAGGGCTACCGCAAGGTCGGAAGGTTCTACGAACTGGCCGTCCGCTTCGGGCTCCCGATAGTATTGCTCGTGGACACGCCGGGGGCGTTTGCCGGGCGGCAGGCCGAAGAGCGGGGGCAGGCGTGGGCCATCTCGGCCGACCTCATGGCGCTCTCGCGGGCGCCGGTGCCGGTCGTCTCGTTCGTGATCGGGGAGGGCGGCTCGGGCGGCGCCCTGGCCATGTGCCTCGCAGACTACGTCGGAATGCTCGAAAACTCCTACCTCTCCGTCATAGCCCCCGAATCCTGCGCCTCCATCATCTTCCGCGACCCCGGCCGGGCCGCCGAGGCCGCCGAGGCACTCAAGCTGACCGCCCGCGACCTCAAGGAACACGGCATAGTGGACGAGGTGCTACCCGAACCCCTGGGCGGCGCCCACAACGAGCCCGAAGACGCAATCGACACCGTCGGGGGCGCCCTCGGCCGCGTGGTCTCGGGCCTCTCGGAGGCCGACCCCGAAGCCCTCGTCGCCGCCCGCCACGACCGCTACCGCCGCATCGGCGAACGCGCCATGCAAGACGGGACCGGCTGAGGACGACCCCTCGTCCGGGGCCTGGTGCCCCCTACCGACGCAGGGTTAGGTAGACGGAGACCAGGGCCGCGACGAGCGCCGGCACGGTGAAGAAGAGGGCGGCCCCCGCGCCGACGTAGACCACGGTGACGTAGCCCGCGCCGAGGAGCACGAGGACCGCCGCGTAGGCGACCATCCAGGCCGGCGGGCGCAACCGGTGGCCCGGGGCCGTCTTACCCGAAGAAGGTCTCCGCGGCCTTGTAGAGGTCGGGCGGGACGGTCTTCGTCTCGTCGGTGGCCTCCGAGAGGTCCACGGTGACGATCTCGTTGCCGCGGAGGGCTACCATCTTGCCCCACTCGCCGTTCTTGACGGCCTCGGCGGCGCGCAGGCCGTAGCGGGTCGAGAGGATGCGGTCGTAGGCCGTCGGGGTGCCGCCGCGCTGCAGGTGGCCGAGCACGACGTGGCGGGTCTCGATGCCGGTGCGGGATTCGATCTCCTTGGCGAGCGTCTCCGCGATGCCGCCGAGCCGGACGTGGCCGAACTCGTCCGTCTCGGTGTTCTGGGTCATGAACTCCTCCGAGAGGGTCACGCCCTCGGAGACGGCCACGAGGCCCCACTTCTCGCCATTGGCGGCTCGCTTCTCGAAGATGGAGGCGATCTCGTCGAGGTCCGGTTCCACCTCCGGGATGAGGGTGACGTTGGCGGCGCTCGCGAGGCCGGCGCCCCAGGTGATCCAACCGGCGTGACGCCCCATCACCTCGACGACCACGACCCGCTCGTGGCTCTTGGCGGTGGTGCGCAGCTTGTCTATGGCGTCGGTCGCGATGGAGACGGCCGTGTCGTAGCCGAAGGTTGTGTCCGTGGCCGACAGGTCGTTGTCTATGGTCTTCGGGCAGCCGATGACCTGCGTCCCGAAGTCGTCGTGCAACCTCTTGGCGACGCCCAAAGTGTCGTCCCCGCCGATGGCGACGAGGGCGTCCACGCCGAACTCTTCCAGCTGCTTCACCACCTTCTCGGGGTCGCCCTCCTGCTTGTACGGGTTGGTGCGGGAGGAGCCGAGGATGGTCCCGCCCTCCTGCAGGATGTAGCGGACGTCGCCCGTGCCCAGCTCCATCACGGTGTCGGACTCGGGGGAGAGCAGGCTCTTCCAGCCGCGCTTGAGGCCGACGACCTCGTAGCCGTATTCCTCGACGCATCTCATCGTGACGGCCCTTATGACGCCGTTCAGGCCAGGCGCGTCGCCGCCGCCGGTGAGCATCCCGACCCTCTTTACCTCGGCCATACCGCTCCTCCTTGTGGGATCTCGTTAGAGAGGCCAGTCTAGCCTCTCGGACGCCGGGTTGCATCGGCCCAGACCGTCCGCCCGGTTTGCCCTAGAATCCGGTCCATGGTCCGCGTGCTCTTCGTCTGCATGGGAAACATTTGCCGCAGCCCGGTCGCCCGGGGCATCTTCGAGGAGGTGCTGCGGCGCGAGGGATTGGACGGAGAGGTCGAGGCCGACTCCGCGGGAACCCACGGCCACTACCACGCCGGCGAAGCGCCCGACCCGCGGGCGCAGGAGAGCGTGCTCGCCCGCGGAATAGACATCTCAGGCCAGCGCGCCCGCCTCCTCGCGCCCGACGACTGCCGCGCGTTCGACTACGTCCTCACGATGGACGTGGAGAACTACCGCAAGGTCTCCGAGCTTTGCCGGGGGAGCGCCGTCGTGCGACCCTTCCTGGACTTCGTGCCCGACGCGCCGGAGCGGGAGGTCCCCGACCCGTACTTCGGCGGCCCGGACGGCTTCGAGCGCGTCCTCGGCCTCGTGACAGAGGCGTCCGAAGGGCTCATCTCGGACATCCGGGCCCGGCACCTCGACGGCCGTGGCTGAGGGGATCGTCGCCGGGGGCGTAGAGGCCCACCTCGGTGGGCGCCTCAGGAGCGCCCGGCCCTTGGGCGGCGGCTGCATCGGCGAGGTCTACAAAGTGGAGCTGGAGGACGGAAGCCCCCTCGTCGCCAAGGTCGATCGGGAGGGTGGATCGAACCTGGACCGCGAGGCGTACATGCTCCGCTACTTGCGCGAGAAGAGCGACCTGCCCGTCCCTGAGGTCCTCCACGGCTCCCCGGAGCTGCTGCTCATGCCGTTCGTCGAGGGCAATAGCCGGTTTTCGGGAGGGGCCGAGCGCCACGCCGCGGAGCTTTTGGCCGCCCTCCACGGCACTACCGCAGGGGCCTACGGGCACGAACGCGATACGCTGATCGGCAGCCTGGGCCAGCCGAACCCGTGGACGGAGAGCTGGGCGGATTTCTTCCGCGACAGACGACTGCTCTACGCGGCGCGGGTGGCGCACGGGGCCCGCCGGCTGCCCGACGAGGATCTCCGGCGGGTGGAGCGGTTGGCGGATAAGTTGGGCGACCTCATCGGCGAGCCCAACCCGCCGGCCCTGATCCACGGCGACGTGTGGGGCGCGAACGTGCTGGCGAGCGGCGACAGGATAACGGCCTTTTTGGACCCGGCCATCTACCATGCCGACCCGGAGATAGAGCTGGCCTACATCTCCCTCTTCGACTCGTTCGGCGACGAGTTCATGCGACGCTACGCCGAGGTGCGCCCCATTCGGGATGGGTTCTTCGAGGGGCGCCGGGATCTCTACAGCCTGTACCCGCTGCTGGTCCACACGTATTACTTCGGCGGCGGGTACCTGGGCTCTGTGCAGCGTACCCTGGCGCGGTTCGGGGTTTAGGGGCCGCCCGCGTCAGGTGCGCGCCTCCCCCCGGTCTACAGAGACCCTCTCACAACGCACCACCCATAACGCGCTCGTGTGGGTGGGCCCTACCCCTTGCGGGCGACGTAGAGGCTCGTCTGGTAACCCTTGACGATGCGGCCGCCGAACCCGTCGCGGATCAGGCGCCCGATGCCCCGGAAGAGCCGCCCGCGCGTCTCGTCGTCGAGGTTCCTGTGGCCGGAGTAGGTGTCGAGGACCCGGACGTATTCCGCGGCGTCGTAGGCTTGATCCCACCTGTACCGCCGCCGGATGGGTGGTCCGAAGGAGCCGGAGGCCTCGATCTCCGCGGTCCTGTCCGGCACTTCCTCGGGCCGGGGAGGTCCACCGTAGTTGCCGTCGAAGATCTCGGGCGCCTGCCGCGCGTAGACTGCCTGCGCGGCTTCGAAGAAGGCTTCGTCCCCCTCGCTGCGGACGTGCTCGTTCCAGAACAGCGCGACGCTACCGCCGGGCCGCAGCACCCGCGCCACTTTCGGATAGGCGACCCCCGGATCGAGCCAGTGAAACGCCGTTGCCGAGACCGCGAGGTCGAAGATCCCATCCCCGATCTGATACTCCTCGAAGGCCCCGACGCGCACCTCGACGCCGGGGTAAGCGGCGAGGTTGCGCCGGGCGACCGCGGCGAGGTTCTCCCCAAGCTCGACGCAGAGAACCTCGTACCCGCGCCGCACCAGGGGCACGGTCGCCTGCCCGGTGCCACACCCGATCTCTAGTATCCGCACCCCGGGGGGTATGCCCGAGAGCGAGACGACGTCCTCGAAGAGCGCCTCCGGGTAGCCTGGCCGCACCGCGTCGTAGAGCAGGGCCGCCCCGTCGAACGTGGATCTCAGCTGGTCTCTGCCGCCCGTCAAGCGTCCCCCCTACCCGTTGGGCTCTTTCCGGGGCTGCCCGGACCCGCTACCGGCCGCCCACGCGTTCGCCCCGAACCAACCGGATCCCGCCGAAGAGGACGACCGCGTCCTCGATAAGGCCGAAGACCGGGTCGGGCAGGCCGAGGCCCTGCGTGGTCGCCGAGCGCAGACGGTCGGCCGCGTAGACGCCGGCGAGGGCCGAGAGCGCGCCGAGCAGCGCCCCCGGGACGCCCGGGCGCCGGCGGGAGACGTAGAGCGCGGACCCCACGAGGGCGCCGGAGAGAGCGCGCGCGAAGAGGGGCCCCGCGGAGGTGCGTGCCGGCACTAGGGAAGTCTTGTCCCCGACCATCTCTCCCAGCATCAACGCCTGGAGCAGGGCCGAGACGCCGCCGGAGCCCAGCGCGGCGAACCGCGTGCCCCGCAGGCCCGCGAACTCCCCGCGCGCGGCGGCGCGGGCCAGCAGCGCCGGGGCCGCCATCGAGCGCACGCCGGAGGTGGCGGCCAGGGCCGCGGTCCTCAGGGCGTCGGGCGAGACCTGTATGACGAGGTCGTTCTCGTGCTTAGGCAAGGGCGCTCCAGACCTCCAGCTTCGTCTTGACGTGCCTGATGACCTCGTCGGTGAACTCCGTGGTGCCCGTCGGGCCGCCGAGGTCTGCCGTGCGGACGCCGTCGAGGATGGACTCGAAGGTCGCCTCGTAGATGGCCCTGGAGGCGCGGGAGGCGTCCTCGTCGTGGAAGAAGGTGAGCAGCGCCGCGCCGGCCAGGATCATGGCCATGGGGTTCGCCACGTTCTTGCCTTCGAGCGAGGGCGCGGTGCCGTGGGGGGCCTCGGCCATCACCGTCTCCGGGTTCTCGTCTTCGTCGAGCGAGATCAGGAGCGATTCCGCCCCGGCGATGGAGCCGAACATCTGCATGACGAGGTCCGAGATGCAGTCCCCGTCCCTGTTGAGCGTCGGGATGACGAGCGGCTCGCCGAAGGTGGTGAGGAGCAGGGCGTAGGTCGCGTCGATGAGCTGCGGGTCGTAGCGGACGTCGCGGCTGTTCTCCGCGGCCCGGTCCATCTCCTCCTTGAGCATGCCCTCGTAGACGGGGGAGACGGTGTACTTCGGCCCGCCGAAGACCTTCGCCCGCATCTTGCGCGCCTGGATAAAGGCGAACTCGGATACGCCGCGGCAGACCCTACGCGAGATCTTCTCCGTCCTGTAGGCGACCTCGTCGAGCCCCTCGCCCTCGCGCCACTCCTCGGCCCCGTAGGCGTCGTCCACGGCCATCCTTATGACCGACACCGGCGAGTGGACGCCCGTCACCGGGTTCACGCCGGGGATGCGCCGACCCGTGCGCACGATCACGGTCCCGTCTATGCCTTTTCGCAGGATCGCGTTCGGCGAGCCTACGTCCCCGGGCGTCTCGGGTGTCACGGTCGCGGCCTTTATGCCGAAGCCGCACCCTTTCATCGCCGCCGCGGCCTCGTGCACGACCGCGTTGTCCGTCGCCCGGCGGTTCTCCAGCGAGAGGTCGTACCGCTGGAACTCCACGTCCACCCCGGTTACGGCCGGGTCGAGCACCCTGAGGGCCTCCTCCAGAAGCTCCTGGCCGGTCTGGTCGCCCTCCATCACCACGATCGTCTTTCGATCCACTAACAGCACCTCGCAACTAGTTCTATGAGCTTTCAACCTAGTATACGATCCTCGCGCGAACCTACCGGAGAACGCCAGGGTTGTAACCACTGTACGCATACGGGTACACTTAACATCGCATCCTGGTGACGTCCAGAGAGAGGATCGTGCCGTGGAACTGTTCTTGGTCTTCGCATTCGTTATAGCGATCGGGGTGGTCTTCGGCCTCGTGGCGGACTTTTTCCGCCGCCGGGGCGAACGACGCCGCAGAAGGGCCGGGGCCAACGCGGGCGCGGGCGCGGGTTACTACGGGTTCTTCGGCGGAGGCGGCCACGGCGGCGGGGACCACGGGAACGACGGCGGTGGTGGCGGCTGGTTCGATGGCGGCGGTGGCGGCTGGGGTGACGGCGGCGGAGGTGGGGGAGGAGACGGCGGTGGTGGTGGCGGGGGGTTCTAGGGAACTTCCGGTAGTCCCAATGGGTCAACGCGCCACCGGGTGAGCCTACGCTAGCTCAGGTGCTGGCTCGTCGGATGGCGCGGCGAGGTTCTGGGGCACGCCTTTGCACGTCAGCTCTTCGGCGATGTCGCGCGTGTCAGGCAGCGACCGTGCGAGGCGGTCGAGTTTGGTTACCGCGAGCGTGTCCTGCCCGGCAGGCGCCGGCGCTTCTCTAAGGCCTGCCGGGCGCGGTTGGCGCCGTACCGGTCAGGGCCGCCTCATCGCCTTGCGTTCAGTCGATGACCGCGGTGGCCTCGACCTCGACCAGGTGATCGGGTACGTCGAGCGTGCTGATGCCCAGCAGCGTCGCCGGCGGGGCCGGGGCAATATCCAGCTTTCCATAAGCCCGGGCGATTCCGTCCATCAGCAGGGGCATCTTGTCGGGAGTCCAGTCGACGGCGTAGATGGTCAGCTTCGCCACGTCGTCGAAGGAGCCGCCGACCCCGGCAAGGGCGGCGGCGACGTTGAGGAAGCACTGCTCGACCTGGGCGGCGAGGTCGCCCTCGCCGACCGTGGCCCCCTCGGCATCCCAGGCGACCTGGCCCGCAATGAACACTTGCTTGGACCCGGTGGCGACCGACACCTGTCGGTACGCCTCGATCTTCGGCAATCCTTCAGGATCTACCAGGGTGACGGCCATGCTGCCTCCTCGTCGTGGGAGCCCGTGGGCTCGCGTCCCTTAAACTATAGCACAGCAATGCTATATAATCGGGCGGCATGGCGAGGACGAAGGATCCGGCGGTCCGCACCCTGCTCGTCGAGCGGGCCGCGCACATGCTCCGCACCCGCGAGCCCATCACCCTGCGCTCGCTGGTGGCCGGGACCGGCGTATCGACGATGGCCGTCTACACCTACTTCGGCGGTATGGACGGCGTGTGGAAGGCCCTGCGTCAGGAGGGCTTCACCCGCCTGGGGGCCAGGCTCGCGACGGTGACGATGTCCACGGACCCGGTGCGGGACCTGACTGCCCTGGTCGTCGCCTACGTCGGCAACGCCCTGGACCACACCGACCTGTACCGGGTCATGTTCGACGCGAACTTCGACCTCGAAGACGCCCAGGCCGCGGACGACACTCTAGAGTACCTGGTCCGGGCCGCCGAACGAGGCAGGAGGGCCGGCCGCTTCCGCGCCGACATCGACCCGCTGGAACTGGCCATCCAGAGCTGGGCCATCGGTCATGGGCTGGTTTCCCTGGTCGCTACCGGCCCCCTGCCGCGCCGGACGCTCGGCCACGGCGCCCCCATGCTGACCGCGCTGTTCATCAGCGCAGGAGATCGGTCCGACGGATGTCGCACCTCGGTCGAGCAGGGCTGGAAGCAGTTGACCCCACCCGGCGAGGAGCCCGGGGCCGAGTAGGAACGCCATGGCGACTCCCCCGACGACCCTTGGGGAGGATCGCACCGGATCCCATGCCGACGTTCCTCCCCGCATCGGTCGGCGTCCGGTGAAGAAACCCGCGGACCTCTCAGCGTGGCACACCGCCCCCATCATGTTCGCCACCCGCCGGACCAGATCCATCCCTTGCTCCTTTCCCCTCGCGTTGATAAAGACGATCGATCGCCAAGACGTTCGGCTGAAGCGTTGATCGGCCCCATCCGGAACGAGATCCGGGAGGTTCTCGCCTTCGCGGCGGCACTTGCGGCAGGTGGGTGGGGAGGGTGTGAAGCCGACGCGGTCGGGGCGACGATACCCGCCACCGCCTAAAAAGGCTGAAGGCCCCCGGAGGGGAGGTGCCGACAGGGCGCGAAGCGCCGTGCTGAAAGCCGAGCCCGAAGGGCGCAGCGCGCTAAGTAAACAGGTCTATGAGCTGGAGGTTCTCGAAGTCTGCGGCGAGGGTGGGGGAGAGCTTTGTCCGGTCCTCCCGCTCGGCCAGGTCGCCAGCCACCTCCAGGAAGGCGGCGACGGGACCGCTGGCCGGGGTGTCGCGGCGGCGGAGGGCGACGATGGAGCGGCTCATCTCCGGGTTCTCCTGCACGGAGATAAGGGAGAGGTTACCCGAGGAGACGGACCTCACCACGGCTGTCCTCGGCAGGAACGCGACCCCGAGGCGGTGCTCGACCATCCTCTTGGCCGCCTCGATGTTGTCAACCTCCATCGTCCTTAGCTCCCGGATGCCGGCGTTCCTCAGCAACGCGTGCGTCTGCTCGAAGTAGCTGGAGGACTGGTCGAAGAAGATCAACTGCTCCTCTCCGATCTCCGCCAGGCTCGCCATCCCTCTCTGCGTGAACCTGTGCCCCGGGTCCACCACGAGCACCAGCTCGTCCTCGTACAGGTGCAAGCTCTCTATCTCCGGGTGCCGCATCGAGCGGGTCAACCCGAGCTGCACCTCCTCCTTGAGGGTCATCTCCAGGATCTCCTCTGAATGCCCCGTCCTGACCGAGATGGAAACCCCCGGGTACGCCGCCACGAACCTCTCCAGCAGCCCAGGCAAAGCGTAAGTCCCCACCCCCGGCGAGGCCCCGATCAAAAGCCGCCCCCCCGTGGCCCCCCGCAACTCCTCCAGCCTCCGCCGCCCCTCCTCGAACCCCCCAACCACCCTCTCCGCGTACGGCACGAACTCCCGCCCCGCGTCCGTCAGCCGCATCCCGCGGCTCGTCCGAACAAACAACTCGTCCCCGACGCCCTCTTCCAGCGCCTTCAACCGCGCCGTCAAGGTAGGCTGCGTCAGAAACATCTCCTCCGCCGCCCGGCTCAAGTTCCCGAGCCGCGCCACCGCCAGAAAACACTCCAGTTGGCGGAACAGCAAGGTCGCTCCCTTCGGTCGCTTTGAGGTTCTGGGTTTTGAGGTTTTGCGGAAGGGACGCGACCGCGGCCACGCCGCCATCCTCCAACACCCGGCCGCGACGCCGGGCCAAGGCCACGCACCATACCCCTAATGCCTCAGAACCTCAAAGCCTCAAAGCCTCAGAACCTTTTTCATCATTTTCTTCTATATCTGCGATACGTGCAAACGATTGGACTTATGGCAGGGGGGCGTTTAACGTGTGATACACGGTAGGCAGGCGAGAGGAGCAGGGATGATTCCGGTTCAGTACAGGGACCCGCAGACGGAGGAGATCCTGGAGCGGCGCTACGAGGACGGGGCGCCGGGGATCGGGACGCGGGTGAAGATCGGGTTCGGCGAGTTCGAGGTTCTCTACAGGTGGCGTTGCGTGCCGACCTCTTGCATCGTCTACGTGCGGCGGGCCCCGGCGACGCGGCGGGAGCGGGTTGCCGCTTAGGGGCGCCCGCGGGCTTCGAGCGTGGGGTCATTGCGCTTGCTAGAGTTGCCTTGCTCTGGCAAACGTTAGGGAGGAGCCCGAACCGGCTATGGTCGAGAACAGCGCGTACGGAGAAGGCGTAGAGGTCACAAAAGAGGTCCCCGATGAGTTTCGTGGGATCCTGAGCCCCGAGGCGGTCGCCTTCGTGGCGAAGCTCGCCAGGGAGTTCACGCCGCGGGTCGAGGAGCGGCTCCAGGCCCGCCAGGAGAGGCAGGACCGGATCAACGCCGGCGAGATGCCGGACTTCTTGCCGGAGACCAAGGACATCAGGGAGGGGGACTGGACCATCGCCCCGATCCCCGCCGACCTGCAGGACCGTCGCGTCGAGCTCACCGGCCCCCCGGACCGGAAGATGACCATAAACGCGCTCAACTCGGGGGCGAGCTGCTGGATGGCCGACCTCGAGGATGCCAACTGCCCGACCTGGTTCAACATGCTGGAGAGCCAGTTCAACCTCAAAGAGGCGAACGAGCGGACCATCACCTTCGACGACCCGAACAGCGGCAAGCACTACGAGCTGAACGACGAGGTCGCCGTAATCCTGGCCCGCCCCCGCGGCTGGCACCTCTGGGAGAAGCACATGCTCGTCGACGGCAAGCAGGTCCCCGGCGGCCTCTTCGACTTCGGCCTCTACTTCTTCCACAACGCCCAAACCTTGATAGACAGCGGCTCCGGGCCGTACTTCTACCTGCCCAAGATGGAGAGCCATCTGGAGGCGAGGCTGTGGAACGACGTCTTCAACCTGGCCCAGGACGAGCTTGGCATCCCGCGCGGCACCATCAAGGCGACGTGCCTCGTCGAGACGATCCTGGCGACGTTCGAGATGCACGAGTTCCTGTACGAGCTGCGCGAGCACTCGGCTGGCCTGAACTGCGGCCGGTGGGACTACATCTTCTCCTACATAAAGAAGTTCCGCGAGAAGGACATGCTGCTGCCCGACCGCAACGAGGTCACGATGACCGTGCCGTTCATGCGGGCGTACTCGCTGCTCACCATCAAGACGTGCCACCAGCGCGGCGCCCACGCGATGGGGGGGATGGCGGCCCAGATCCCGCGCTCCGACGACCCCGAGTGGACGGAGTTCGCCTTCAACAAGGTGCGCGAGGACAAGGAGCGCGAGGCAAACGACGGCCACGACGGCACCTGGGTCGCGCATCCGGGCATGGTCCCCCTCGCCAAGGAGGCTTTTGATACGCACATGCCGCAGCCCAACCAGATCGACAAGATCCCCGACGCCAACCCCACGGCCGCCGACCTTCTCGAGAAGCCGGAGGGGCCCATCACGATGGACGGTTTCCGCAACAACATCTCCGTCGGCGTGCAGTACCTCGGCGCCTGGCTCGCAGGACGCGGCGCCGTCCCCGTCTACAACCTCATGGAGGACGCCGCGACCGCGGAGATAAGCCGCGCGCAGGTGTGGCAGTGGATCCACCACGACCAGGGCATCCTCGAAGACGGCACCGAGGTCACAACCGAGCTCTTCCGCAAGACCCTGGACGAGGAGCTGGACAAGATCAAAAACGAGATCGTCGGCCCCGAGCGCTGGGAGAAGGACGAGTTCGGAACCGCCGCCGAACTCTTCGACCGCATCTCCACCCAGGACGAGTTCGTCGAGTTCCTGACCCTCCCCGGCTACGAGTACCTGGACTAGAGGGGGCGAGTATCAACAGAGACGACATCAAGGGATGCCGGGCGGAGGGCGTGGCCTTCCGCCCGCCCCCGGTCCTCCTCCCCCGGTGCGTCGGGCACGTACCCACGCACGCGGGCGGCGGGCGACTACCGCGCCCGCGTCGCACATATATGCGCACATAAGTGCGTACCGAAGCCTGTAGGGACTGGAAGCGGAGAGCACAGGAGGACAAGGTGGAGAACGGGAAGAACGGGACGACGAAGATAGCGCAGGAGTGGGAGGGCGAGCGCTGGGCCGGGGTCGAGCGGCCGTACTCCGCCGACGACGTGGCGCGGTTGCGGGGTTCTGTGGTGGTCGAGCAGACGCTGGCGCGCATGGGTGCGGAGCGGTTGTGGGACCTCATGCATACGGAGGACTACGTGAACGCGCTCGGGGCCTTGACGGGCAACCAGGCGGTGCAGCAGGTCAAGGCCGGGCTCAAGGCGATCTACCTCTCCGGGTGGCAGGTCGCGGCGGACGCCAACCTGGCGGGGCAGATGTACCCGGACCAGAGCCTGTACCCGGCCAACAGCGTGCCGCACGTCGTCAAGAGGATCAACCAGGCCTTGCAGCGCGCGGACCAGATCCACCACGCCGAGGGCCGGAACGGCGTCAACTGGTTCGCGCCCATCGTCGCTGACGCCGAGGCCGGTTTCGGGGGCGCCTTGAACGTCTTCGAGTTGATGAAGGGCATGATCGAGGCTGGCGCCGCGGGCGTCCACTTCGAGGACCAGCTCGCCTCGGAGAAGAAGTGCGGGCACATGGGCGGCAAGGTGCTCATCCCGACCGGCCAGGCCGTCCGCAACCTCATCTCCGCCAGGCTCGCCGCCGACGTCATGGGCGTCCCGACCGTCATCGTGGCGAGAACAGACGCAGACGGGGCCAACCTCGTCACCTCGGACATAGATCCGGCAGATCAGAGGTTCCTGACCGGGGAGCGGACGATGGAGGGCTTTTACAGGGTCAACGCAGGCATCGACCAGGCCATAGCCCGCGGCCTCGCCTACGCGCCATACGCCGACGTCGTGTGGTGCGAGACGTCCACGCCCGACCTCGACCAGGCCCGCACCTTCGCCGAGGCCATCCACGCCGAGTTCCCTGGCAAGATGCTCGCCTACAACTGCTCGCCTTCGTTCAACTGGAAGGCCAAGCTCTCTGACGAGGAGATCGCGACCTTCCAGCGTCAGCTCGGGGAGATGGGCTACAAGTTCCAGTTCATCACGCTCGCCGGCTTCCACGCGCTCAACTTCTCGATGTTCGAGCTCGCCCGCGACTACAAGGAGCGCGGCATGGCCGCCTACTCGGAGCTGCAGCAGAGGGAGTTCGACGCCGAGAAGCACGGCTACACCGCCACCAAGCACCAGCGCGAGGTCGGGGCCGGCTACTTCGACGAGGTCGCCCAGGTCGTCGCCGGCGGCGCCGCCTCCACCACGGCCCTCACCGGCTCGACCGAGGAGGCGCAGTTCGACACGCCCGAGGACCCGAACACGACGCTTCCGGGCTCCACGGAGGACGAGCAGTTCGTCAGGTAGGTTTCAGGTTTCGGGAGGGAGTCGGGCTTTTCGGCTCCCTCTCCGCAACGGGAAGGGGTACTGGATGAAGAAGGAGCATCGAAAAGACGGGGAAGAACCGCGCGATCTAGATCGAGTACGGGAGGAAGAGGGGCTCGGGACGGGTTCGGACGACGAGGACAGGAAGGTAGAGCACGATTGGGCCGCTTCGGGGACGGAAGACCCGGCCTTCTTCATCAAGCCTTCCAACGGTAAGTAGCCACCCCCACCCGTCGGCAGGAGGTCAAGATTACTCGTCGGGTTCCGGGCCCGGGTCTGTCCAGGCCGTTGCCGACGCGGGCAGCGAGCCGAGCAGAAACATGTGGGGCTTGAAAGGGTGATTGAGGTTCCGGCGCGGGGGAACAATCGTCTCTGGCGATGAGGAGACCGTTTTCTGGAGGCAGACGTGGACTTCGACCCTAACGACGCGCCCCGGTATCTGGAGGGCGTAGAGTACCCGGCGAGCAAGGAGGATCTCTCGACGGCAGCCGAAGAGAACGGCGCGCCGGAGGAGTTGCTGCAAAGGATCGGGACGCTCGGGCGGCCGAGCTTCGACAGCGCGG
Source organism: uncultured Rubrobacteraceae bacterium (assembly GCA_902806085.1). Taxonomy (GTDB): domain Bacteria; phylum Actinomycetota; class Rubrobacteria; order Rubrobacterales; family Rubrobacteraceae; genus Rubrobacter_D. Next base: position 24,771 of record CADCVH010000022.1, read on the forward strand.
ACGAGGTCGTGGCGGAGCTCGAAGCCTCGCCGACCTCCGGGTGACGCCGTGACGGGCAGAGAGGCGCTCGTTCTGCCGCGCAGGAACGAGGACGCGGATTTCGGCAGCGGGTCGGTGTTCTTCGTGGGCAATGCGACCGTCGTCGTCCGGTACGCCGGGTTCACCATCCTTACCGACCCGAATTTTCTGCACGCCGGCGACCACGTGCACCTCGGCTACGGGCTTACGGCGAAGCGGCTAAAGGACCCGGCCGTAGAGATAGAGGACCTCCCGCCGCTGGACTTCGTCCTGCTCTCGCACCTGCACGGCGACCACTTCGACCGCGTGGCCGAGCGCAAGCTGAACAAGGCGACCCCCATAATCTCCACCCGCCACGCGACCTCCTACCTGGAGAAGGTCGGCTTCACGAAGACGCACTCGCTCAAGATCTGGGAACCGATCGACGTGGAGAAGGGCGAGGCGAAGCTACGGGTGACCGCCTTGCCGGGGACGCACGGCCCCGGCCCGCTCGGCGCGGTGCTGCCGCCGGTGATGGGCAGCATGCTCGAGTTCGGACGGATGGGGGAGGAGGCCAGGATGCGGATGTACATCAGCGGGGATACGCTCGTTCACGACCGCCTGAGGGAGATACCGCGCCGCTTCCCCGACATAGACCTGGCGATGTTGCACCTCGGCGGTACGAGGGTGCTGGGTATCTTCGTCACGATGGATGCCGGGCAGGGGCTGGAGGCAATGAGGATCATGGACGCCCGCACCACCATCCCGATCCACTACAACGACTACACGAGGTTCGAGTCGCCGCTGGAGGACTTCAAGCGGGCCGTCGCGAACGCCGGCCTCGACGACCGCGTTCACTACCTGAGCCACGGCGACACCTACGGGTTCGAGGTGCCCGCCCGGTAGGCTAGGTCAGCGCTTTTTTGGGGACGTGGTAGGTGTGGCCGATGGGGTAGTCCGGCACGTCCGCGATGACCTCGCACCCGAGGCGCTCGTAGAAGGGGCGTGCTTGGAAGCTGAACGTGGATAGGAAGACGCCCCTGCAACCCTGGGATCTTGCCTCGTCTTCCGCCGCCTCCAGGAGCTTCCTGCCTTGGCCCTTTCCGCGCACCGGCTCCGCGACCCAGAGCAGGGAGAGATCCAACCATCCCCCAGGCGTGACCGTACGCGCCGCCCAGGATCGCGTCGCGCTCGTCCTTCAGAAAGATCGCGAGCGGGCTGTAGTAGGAGTCCCCGGTGGCCGCCACGTTGAAGAGCGATAGCCCCTCGCGGACAAAGTCGACGTCTCCGGAACTCGCCCGGGGGTTCGAGACGACCCTGATGTCCTCCACGCGGGCCTCCTCGGGCGCAATCAAGCGTCAACCACCTCTACGAGCTCGAACTCCTCGACCACCAGAACCGTGTCGTCGGAGAGCGGGTTGCCCTCCTCTTCCATCTCCTCAGCCCAGGCCTCGCGGTGGTCCCGCCTGAACGCCTCGGCGTCGTCCCCGAAGCCCTCGCCCCGGACGACGCCGGGGGCCGGGAGGCCGAAGGTCGTCTCGTAGACGGCGAGCATTCGGACGCGGCAGCGCGGGTTGTCGTTTTCGTCCACGACGTCCACGGTCTGCCCCTGGCTCGACACGACCTCCGCGAGCTCTTCTTCGGTGTAGTCGGAGCGGGGGGCGCAGGTGGCGGTTTTCTCGCCGTCGATGACCTCCCGGATCAGGCGCTCCCCGAGCCCTCCGTCTCCGGGCCAGCCGAACTCGAGCCTGTAGTCCGTCACGGGCGCCTCACGCGGGCACGTCGAGGACGATCTTGCCGACGCCGGAGCCCTCTTCCATGAGCCCCATCGCCGCCGGGGCCTCTTCGAGCGGGAAGGTCTCGTTGACGGCCGGGCGCAGGCCGCGCTCGGCGTAGAGGTCAAGCATCGCGCCGAACTCCTCGGGCGTACCCATCGCGGTGCCGAGGACCGTAACGTGCTTCAAGAAGATTTTGGGCAACACCAGCTTCTCGACCGGCCCGGCGGTCGCCCCGAAAGAGACGATGCGACCCCCCGGCTTCGCCAGCGAGAGCAGCGCGTCGAAGGTCGAACCCCCGACCGAATCCACCGACAAGTCAACGGCCCCGGCCATGCCCTTGAGCTCCTTGGACCAGCCCTCGGAGTTGTAGTTCACGCCGCCCTCGGCGCCGAGCTCCTTCGCGGCCTCGATCTTCTCGTCGTCCCCGCTCGTCACGAAGACCCTCGCCCCGAGCGCCGACGCGATCTGGACCAGAAAGGTCGCCACCCCGCCCCCAACACCCGGGACCACCACCGTTTCGCCCTCCAGGACCCCTCCGCGCGTAACAAGCGCCCGGTACGCCGTCAGCCCCGCGAGTGGCACCGCAGCCGCCTCCTCGTGCGAGAGGTGGGAGGGCTTTGGGAAGACGTGATCCGCCGGAACCTTCACGAGCTGCGCGAAAGTCCCCTCGTCCGGCAACCCCAGGATACGGTACTCCTTCCCCGGCACCGCCGGGTCGTTTCCCCAGAACAGCGCCGGGTTGATGACGACCTCGGTCCCCTCGTCGGGCCCGTCTGCCCCCTCACCGCGCGACACGACCTCCCCCGAGCCGTCCGACCCGAGCGTGGCGGGCAGCGCCTCGGGCTTCGCCCCGGGGTACATCCCGCGCGTCACGAACGCGTCCCGCCGGTTGAGCGCCGCCGCGTGGACCTTGACGACGACCTCTCCGGAACCGGGTTCGGGGTCGGGCACGTCTTCGTAGACGAGGTTCTCCGGACCGCCAAGTTCGTGCAGTCGAATGGCTTTCAATGTCGCTCCCTTCGGTCGCCAAAAGGTTTTGAGGCTTTAGGCATTAGGTTTTGAGGTACCAGCTTAGTACGGATACTCGCCTCGCGCTTCCGGGCAAACAGAGGCGGCCCGCCGCGCCCGGCAACGAACCGGCGCGGCGGGCCGCCTCCAAAGACCCCTACCTGATGCCTTGAAACCTAGAACCTCAGAGCCTTAGACGAAGGCGCTTATCCCCGTCACGTCGCGCCCGACTATGAGGCTCTGGATCGTGTCGGTGCCCTCGTACGTGTACACGATCTCCATGTCGGAGAGGTGCCTGGCTACGTGGTACTCGAGCAGGACGCCGTTGCCGCCCATGATGTCGCGGGCGGCGGCGCAGACCTCCCTGGCCTTTTTGGCGTTGTTCATCTTGGCGAGGGAGGCCATGGGGCCGGTCATCTTGCCCTGCTCCTGGAGCTGGGAGAGCCGGTAGACCATGAGCTGCATGTTCGTGATCTCAGCTAACATGTTGGCGAGCTTGCTCTGGATGAGCTGGAAGCTCGCTATGGGCTTGCCGAACTGCACCCGCTCCTTGGCGTACTGGAGCGCGGCCTCGTAGGAGGCGATGGCGTGCCCTATGGCCTCCCACGCGACCCCGCCCCTCGTCGCCGTGAGCACCTTGTTGGTGTCCTTGAAGGAGTTGGCGCCCTCCAGCTTGTTGGCGGCAGGGACGCGCACGTCTTCGAGGTAGATGTCCGGCTGCCACACGGCCCGCTTGCCCATCTTGCCCTTTATGAGCTCCGTGGTGTACCCGGGGTGGTGCTCCCCGTTCTCGTCCTTTTCGAGGACGAAGCCCTTTACCTGGCCGTCCTCGACGTCGCGCGCCCAGATGACGACGATGTCCGCGAAGGTGGCGTTGCCGATCCAACGCTTCTTGCCGTTGAGGACCCACCCATCGCCCTCGCGCCTGGCCGTCGTCTCCAGCATGACGGAGTCCGAGCCGTGGTCGGGCTCGGTGAGGCCCCAGGCCCCGATCTTCTCCATCCGCGCCATCGCCGGCAGCCAGCGCTCCCTCTGCTCCTCGCTGCCGCAGATGTCTATGGTCCCCATCGCCAGCCCCGAATGCACGCCGAAGAACGTGTTGAGGCTGCCGTCCCCCCGCGACATCTCAATAGCTACGAGCCCGGCCGCCACGTGGCTCATCCCCGGGCAGCCGTGACCCCGTATCGACCCGCCCGCGATGTTCAACCCCGCGACCTTAGGCACCAGCTCGAACGGGAACTCGGCCTTCTCCCAGTACCCGTTTATGATCGGGATGACCTCTGCGTCCGCGAACGCCCGAACCTTGTCCCTTACCTCGCGCTCCTCGTCCGTGAAAAGGTCGTCCAGAACGTAGTAGTCGGTCCCCAAAGACCGGGTCACGTCTGCGATCACTGCCAGCTCCTCCTTCTCCGTTCCCCAAAGACGCGGGGAGACCCTTGCCGCTCCCTGCCGGCCCATTATCCGTGCTATTATCAAAATTGACAAGCTGGTGCGGAAAGGGTCAAGATGCAGCGGGCCGGGGAGAAGATTATCGGGGGGGCGGGGCCTCAGGCTACGCCGCACGACGTCTTTCTGGGGGAGGTCAAGTCCAGGACGGTGTTTCCGCTTCTGATCCTGCACCTCGTCCGCGAGAAGCCGCAGTACGGCAACAGCCTCATTGGCCAGATCAAGGACATTTCGGCCGGGGTGATGAGCGTCTCCCCGAACACGGTCTACCCGCTGCTGCGCCGTCTTGAGGAGAAGGGGTACGTGGTCGGCGAGTGGGAGCGGCCGGACACCAGGAGCCGGCGTTTCTACAAGATCACGCCGAGCGGCGAGGAGAAGTACGCCGAGATAAAGGCGAACATGGAGGAGCACCTCTTGCGGGTAAAGAGGGCTATAGAGTCCCTACACGAGGAGATCTACGGTTAAAGGGGGAAGAGAGTGACGCATAGCATCAGGAGGGTGGCCGTGCTCGGCGCGGGCACGATGGGCGCCGCCATCGCCGCCCACTGCGCCAACGCAGGGCTCCAGGTGGACCTTCTGGACATCGCCCCCAAAGACAAAGACGGCGAAGACAAGAACGCCGTCGTGAAGGGCGGCTACGACCGGATGGTCAAGGCCCGCCCGCCGGCGCTCATGGCCGAGGACGTCGCCAAACGCATCCGGATCGGCAACTTCGACGACCACCTGGAACGGGTCTCCGAAGCCGACTGGGTGCTCGAAGCCATCCTGGAGAGGCTGGAGCCCAAGCGCGGGCTCGCCGAGAGGGTCGAGGCGCTGGCCAAAGACGACGCCATCATCTCGTCCAACACCAGCGGCATCCCGTTGCACCAGATAGCGGAGGGACGTTCGGGATCGTTCAGGCGGCGCTTCCTGGGCACGCACTTCTTCAACCCGCCGCGCTACCTGAAGCTGCTCGAGATCATCCCGACCGAGGACACCGACGAGGAGATCGTCGAGAGGGTCAGGAACTTCGGGGAGCGGGTGCTCGGCAAGGGCGGGGTCATCGCCAAGGACACCCCGAACTTTATAGGGAACAGGCTCGGCTCCTTTGCCGGGATGCAGGCGGTCACCTACGCCTTCGAGAACGGCTACTCCATAGAAGAGGTGGACGCGATAACGGGGCCCCTGATCGGGCACCCCAAGACCGCCACCTTCCGCCTCAACGACACCGTCGGACTGGACATCGCCGTCGGGGTGGCCGAGAACCTCTACGAGGCCGTCCCGGAAGACGAGTCGCGCGAGGACCTCAAGCCCCACCCGAAGCTCAAGGAGATGCAGGAGAAGGACCTGCTCGGCAACAAGACCGGCGCCGGCTTCTACAAACGGGACAAACGCGAAGGCAAGACCGTCTTCGACGTCCTGGACCTCGACGCCTTCGAACACCGTCCCGCCGAAGACCCCGACGTGCCCGTCGTCGTCGAGGCGCAGAAGCAAGGCGATCTCGGCGCGCGGCTGCGCTTCCTGGTGGACAAGGCCGACGAGGACCGCCACGCGAAGTACATCAGGGACACCCTCTACCCGTACATGGCCTACGCCTCGCGCCGGCTGCCCGAGATAAGCGACACCCTAGAAGACGCCGACCACGCGATGGAGTGGGGCTTCGCCCACCAGACCGGTCCTTTCCGCACCTGGGACCTCCTCGGCGTGCGGGAGACCGTCGAAGGGATGGAATCTCTAGGCATCGAGGTCGGCCCGTGGGTGAGGGAGATGCTCGACTCGGGCAACGAGAGCTTCTACAAGACCGAGGACGGCCGCGAGGTCCAGTTCAGCCCCGTCAGCAAACAGTACGAACCGGTTCGCGAGGACCCGATGCACGTCTCCCTCGACGGGCTGCGCGACGAGGGCCGGGAGATCGAGCGCAACGACTCGGCGAGCCTCCTCGACCTCGGCGACGGGGTGCTCTGCCTGGAGTTTCACTCGAAGGGCAACTCCATAGACGCGGGCGTCACCGAGATGGGCTACCGGGCGCTCGAAGCGCTCAAGCAGGACGATGTCGTCGGGCTCGTCATAGGAAACGAGGGGCGCAACTTCTGCGTCGGGGCAAACCTCGGCGAGGTGGCGCACGCCGCGCAGCATGGGATGCTGGACGAGGTCGGCAAGAGCGTGGAGGCGCTGCAGAACCTTCTCATGGGATTCCGCTTCGCCCCGAAGCCGGTGGTCGCGGCGCCGCACGGGCAGACGCTCGGCGGGGGGCTCGAGATCTGCCTCCACTCGGACCGCGTCGTCGTCGCCGGCGAGACCTATATGGGCCTCGTCGAGGCGGGCGTCGGCCTGATACCGGCCGGCGGCGGCACCAAGGAGATGGCCCGCCGCCTCGTCTCCCGCCCCATGAGCACCGCCCCCGACACCCCGGCCCTCCCCTTCTTGAACAAGGCCTTCGAGACCATAGCCATGGCGAAGGTCTCCGCGAGCGCCGTCGAGGCCCGCGAGCTCGGGTTCCTCGAAGAGGACGACCGCATGGTCATGAACGCCGACCACCTCATCTCCGCCGCCAAACGGGAGGTCCTCGACCTCGCCGACGGCTACGCCCCGCCCGAGCGCAACGGCAACGTCTACGCCTCCGGCGCCTCCGCCCGCTCCGCCCTCGTCATGGGCATCAAGACGCTGCAGTGGGGCCATTACGCCAGCGAATACGACGGCGTCGTGGCCGGCCACACCGCCAGCATCCTGACCGGCGGCGGCCTCACGATGCCCCAGTGGGTGAGCGAGGAATACCTTCTCGGCCTGGAGAAAGAGGCGTTTCTCGACCTGCTGAAAAACGAGAAGACCCACGAGAGGATCGAGGGGATGCTCAAGACCGGAAAGCCGGTAAGGAACTAGGTTTTAGGTTCGAGGTTTTAAGGTTCTAGGTATTGGGTGGCTGAGACAGCGCGGTCAAGCTACAAGCACTTACCTCAAAGCCTAAAACCTTCACGAAGGGAGAATTGATGAACGAAGCGGTTATCGTATCCGGAGCCAGGACCGCCGTCGGGCGGGCGCCGCGGGGGACGCTGCGCGGGGTGCATCCGGTCGACCTCGGGGCCTCGGCGATCAGGGAGGCCGTGGGTCGGGCGGAGGGGTTGGATCCTTCCGACGTCGAGGACGTGATCATGGGGTGCGCGATGCCGGAGGGGACGCAAGGGTACAACATGGCCCGGCTCTCCTCGGTGCGGGCCGGGATGCCGGATACGGTGCCGGCGCAAACGGTGAACAGGTTCTGCTCCTCTGGGCTTCAGACCATTGCCATGGCGGCGGAGAGGATCATGGTCGGCCACGCGAGCACCATAGTCGCGGGCGGCACGGAGCACATGTCCTCGACGCTGCAGATGCCCAACTTCGCGCCCGACCCGGGGCTCGTCGAGACGAACCCGGCGGTGTACATGGGGATGGGCTTCACCGCCGAGCAGGTCGCCAGGGAGTTCGACGTCTCGCGCGAGGACCAGGACGAGTTCGCCCTGCGCAGCCACACGCGGGCGAAAGAGGCCGTCGAGTCGGGCAGGTTCGACGGCCAGATCGTGCCTTTGGACGTCGCCTACGACTTCGTGGACGACGACGGACGTCCGCAGCACTTCGAGACGACCTTCGGGCGCGACGAGGGGCCGCGGGACACCTCCGCCGAGCAACTGGCGAAGCTGAAGCCCGCCTTCCAGCAGGGCGGCACGGTCACGGCCGGGAACGCCTCCCAGCGGAGCGACGGGGCGGCGGCGGTCGTCGTCATGGAGCGGGGGGAGGCCGAGCGGCGGGGGCTCGCGCCGATGGCGCGGTTCCTCGGGTTCGCGGTAGGGGGGGTGAGGCCCGAGGTCATGGGGATCGGGCCTAGCGTCGCCATACCCAAGGTGCTGGAGCAGACCGGGCTCTCGCTCGAGGACATAGACCTCATCGAGTTCAACGAGGCCTTCGCGGCGCAGGTGCTGGCCGTCGTCCGGGAGGTCGGGCTCGACTTGGAGAAGATGAACGTTAACGGCGGGGCCATCGCCCTCGGCCACCCGATGGGTGCTACGGGCACGAAGCTCACCGTCCAGATCCTGAACGAAATGCAGCGCCGCGGCTCGAAGTACGGCATGGTGACCATGTGCATCGGCGGCGGGATGGGCGCGGCGGGCATCTTCGAGAACCTGCAGAACTAGCCGGCCTGGGGAGGGCGTAGTGAGCGATAGTGGGTGGAACCACGAGTACCTGGACGCCAACGGTATCCGGGTCCACTACGTCCGCCACGGCGCCGGGTTCCCGCTCGTCCTGCTGCACGGGTGGCCCGAGTTCTGGTACGTGTACCGCAAGAACGTGCCGGTCCTCTCGGAGGAGGGCTTCGACGTCGTGGCGCCGGACCTTCGGGGCTTCGGGGAGACGGAGAAGCCGCCTTTGCCGGGGCCATCGTCGGGTTTGCTCAAAGAGCTCGTCGAGGATCTGCGCGGGCTCGCGGACGCTCTGGGCTTCGAGCGGTTCGGGGTCGTCAGCCACGACGTGGGCGCGTACGTGGCCCAGGGCTTCGCGCGCCGGTACCCGGAGAGGCTGGCTGGGCTGTTCTTCTTCGATTGCCCCTACCCCGGGATCGGCGGCCGGTGGGTCGAGCCGGACTCGGTGAACGAGATCTGGTACCAGTCCTTCCACCAGCGGCCGTGGGCAGCCTCCCTCGTCGGCGAGAACAGGAGGACCTGCGAGACCTACTTCCGCCACTTCCTCGACCACTGGGCGCACGAGCCCGGTGTGTTCGACGAGGACCTGGAGGCCTGGGTGGACAACTTCATGAAGCCGGGAAACCTGCAGGGCGGCTTCAACTGGTACGTCGCCACCAACGAATCCCGCATACGGCTCATCCGCGACGGCGCGCCCGAGATGCCGAAGATAGAGGCGCCGGCCCGTTTCCTGTGGGGGGAGAGCGATCCCATCATCAAGGCCCGGTGGGCCGACAGGCTCGGGGACTACTTCGCGAACTACTCGTTCGAGACGGCGAGAGGCGCGGGGCACTACGTCCACTACGAGAAGCCGGATCTCGCCAACCGCGAGATCTCCGCCTTCTTCGGGCCGCTGCGTTGAGCGTGGCCCCCTCGACGCTGGGCGCCCAGCCGGTCGGCGGGGCGGCGCGGGTCGCGGAGGGGGTGTGGCAGGTCAAGCTGCCCGTGCCCTTCCCGCTCGGCTTCGTGTCCGTCTACCTCGTCGCGGGCGACGACGGGTGGACCGTGATCGACGCGGGGTACGATTACCCTCCCGCCCGCGAGGCGTGGGAGGCCGGGGCGCGCGCGGCCGGGTGCGACCTCTCGCGGGACGTGTCGAAGGTCGTGGTGACGCACTTCCATCCCGACCACATCGGCGCGGCGCGGTGGCTGCAAGAGGTGTCCGCGGCGCCGGTCTTTATGATGGAACAGGAGATACCCTTCGCCCGCGGGCTCTGGGGTTCGCCGGACGCCGAGCCTTTCGTCGCGATGCTCGTCCGCCACGGGATGCCCCGGGATATGGCGGAGGACGCGGCCGGCGTGATGAGGGCGGGGCTGCCGCTGGCGGAGGAGATCTCACCCTTGAGCCCCGGGGAGAAGGTGCCGATGGGGGAGGGGGCCGCGCGGGTGGTCCACGCGCCGGGGCACGCCGACCACCAGCTCGTCCTGCACGACGAGGCGCGCGGGATCCTCTACGCCGCGGACCACCTGATGCTCGGGATCACGCCGAACGTGGGCGTCTGGCCGGAGTCGGAGCCCCACCCGCTGTCCCGCTACCTGGGCTCTTTGCACGAGATGCGCGACCTTAGGGCCGACCTCGTGCTCCCGGGGCACGGCCCCGTCTTCCACGACCTCGCCGGCCGGGCGGCGGAGATCACGGCCCACCACGCCGAAAGGCTCGGGGCGATGCGCGCCGCCGTAGAGGCGGAACCGAGGACGGCCTACGAGGTCTCCCGGATGCTCTTCCGCGGGGCGCTTACGCGCCAGCAGCGTTCCTTCGCCCTCGCCGAGACGCTCGCCCACCTGGACCAACTCGTTCTCGAAGGCCGGGTGGGGGCCAGGGAGGGCGGGGTAGTCACCTACGAGGCCGCGTAGGGCCCGGTTGGAGGCGCGTTACACGGGCAGGGAGGAGGCCGCCAACGTCGCGACCCACGCCGTCGGGTTGCTGGCGAGCGTGGTAGGCTTCTCGGTTCTCGTGTACCTCGGGGTGGTCCGGGAGGAGACGCTGCACGTCGCGAGCGCCGGGGTCTACGGCGCGACGCTCGTGGCGCTCTACGCCGCGTCGACGCTGTACCACGCGTTCCGGAGGCCGGGGGTGAAGCGGGTGTTGCGGGTGCTCGACCACTGCGCCATATACCTCCTGATCGCGGGCACCTACACGCCCTTCGTCCTGGTCGGCCTCGGCGGGGGGCTGGGGTGGACCCTGTTCGGGGTCGTGTGGGCCCTGGCCGCCGCTGGCATCGTCTTCAAGGCCCTCGCCACGGGACGCTTCGCCGTCGTCTCCACGGTGGCCTACGTCGCGATGGGCTGGCTCGGCGTGGTGGCGCTCAAGCCCCTGATCGAAGCCCTCCACCCGAGCGCCCTCGTCTGGCTGCTCCTGGGCGGCATCTCCTACACCGCCGGCACCCTCTTCTACCACCGCAAAATACCTTACTCGCACGCCCTCTGGCACGTTTTCGTCCTGTTCGGCAGCGTCTGCCACTTCGTCGCCATCGCCCTGTACGTGCTGGTTCCCGGGACATAGCGGTAGGGACGAACGGGCTCGCGTGGTCTCTCTCGAATGCCGCGCCCTCCCGGTGGCGCGACCGGTGCTTCAGGGGCAGTTCCTGACGGACCCCTCCGTGGTGTCCCTGGCGCAGGTGTCCGTGCCTGATGCGCGCGGGATCCCTACAAGAGCAAGAAGGTGAGGAGGCCCAGGTACAGGGCGGCGGCGAGCATGACGGCGAGGCCGAAACGCCAGTTCCTCTTCGGGCCGATCTCCAGGGGATGCAGGCCCGTGAGGCGGGAGAGCATGGTGATGGCGCTCGAGAAGGGGGTCAGGAGGATGGTGGACTGGGCGCCGAGGAGGATGGCGACGGCCCACAGGACCGGGGCCGGGCCGGCGTCGAGCGGGAAGGCCGCGTCCAGGAGCAATATCATCGGGATGACGTGTATGCCCGCGACGAAGCCCGTCGCCATAATGACCAGGAGCGCCGGCGCGACGAGGGCGGTGGGCAGGGCGGAGAGGAGGTCGCCAAGCGGCGCGAGCGCGCCCAGGGCCTGGAGGGAGATCACGAGTATCCCCGCCGAGCCGAAGAGGGCGAACTCGGAGTGGGAGGAGGAGAGCGAGCCGCGCGTCTCGTCCGCGAGACGGACGAGGGGCGACGTCCTGCGGGTGAGGACGGTCGCGAGGACGGCGATGAGGAGCACTATGACGGCGACCGTGACCGCGATGGCGGCCGTGAGCGCGAGACGGGGGAACAGCAAGTTCACCAGGGCCACCGCGGCGACGAGCAGGACGGGGTAGAAGAGGACCGCGGCCGCCCCACGGTCGAGCGGGGCCCCGGGTATGTCCGTTGTGTCGCCCTCTTCGCGCTGGGCGGCGAGTAGCGTTCCGGCGAGGCCGAGGAGGATGAAGGGCACGGTGGCGGCAAGCAGGCTCGGGTATGAGACGCCGGTCAAAACTATGGTGGTGGCGGTGAAGACGTTGAGGTTAGTCCAGAGGGGGGCGAAGGAGAAGGCGCGGCCGGCCCACTTCAGGGCGTCCAGGCGCGACTTGGGGGCGGCCCGGCCCGTGATCACGTCTATGAGGACGAACGCCCCGACGTCTAACACCGCGCCCAGGACGTGGCCCAGCACCCCGCTCGTCGCCTCCACCCTGACGCCGCGACGGGTGAGCGCCGCGACGAGCGCCCGGATCTGCGTCCCGTAGCGCGCCGCCCGGATCGGGTACCCCGCGATGCTGAGGACGAGCAAGACCGCCACGATTCCGAAGTACGTCGGCATCCCGTCGAGAAAGTCCCCGACGGCGAACCGGCCCGTGAGGACCGCCGCGGCGAGCGCGACGAAGGCGACCACCGCGAACACCCGATGAAAAGAGCTCGACCAGGGCACGGAGATCGCGAACAGCACCGCCCCCACCCCCAGAAAGAGCGCCGTCCCGAAGGAGCCTGGCGCGAAGGTCGACCAGGCGTACCCCCCCAGGAAGACGGCGCCAAGCAGCGGTCGACGCCCGTCGAGCAGCGCCCTCAGGCCGCCGCGGGCCGGGGATTTCTCTGCGTTGTCGCTTACGGGTGCCGCCTCTCTGTTCGCCCCGACCCCGTGATTCTAGAGCACGAGCGCGGCGATACCCGGACCCGTCGCGGTATGCCCGCGGAAGAAGTATAAAGAGCGGGAACTATGCCGAAAAACGAAACCCAGGCCGCCGGCACGCTGGTCCTCGGGGGCGACCTCGCCGTCGGGCGGCTGGGCTTCGGGGCGATGCGGCTCTGCGGGCCGGGCGTGTGGGGCGAGCCCCGGGACCCGGACGAAGCGGAGCGCGTGCTGCGCCGGGTGCTGGATCTCGGCCTAAACTTTATAGACACCGCGGACGCCTACGGACCCGGCGTTAGCGAGCGCCTCATCTCCTCCGCCCTCCACCCCTACCCCGAGGGACTCGTGATCGCCACGAAGGGCGGCTACACCCGGCAGGGCCCGGGCCGCTGGAGGACCAACGGCCGCCCGAAGCGCCTGCGCGAGGCCTGCGAGGGCAGCCTCCGCCGCCTGAAGCTCGACCGGATAGACATCTACCAGCTCCACCGCCCGGACAGGAGCATCCCGCTCGAGAGGTCCATAGAAGCCCTCGCCCAACTGCGCGAGGAAGGCAAGATCCGCCACGTCGGCCTCTCCAACGTCAACGTCGGGGAGCTGGAGAGGGCGGCGGAGATCGTGCCCGTCGTCTCCGTCCAGAACCGCTACAACCTGAACGACCGCCGCTCCGAGCCCGTCCTGCGGGCCTGCGAGCGCGCGGGCATCGCCTTTCTCCCCTGGCTGCCGCTCGGGACCGGAAAGCTGGCGCGTCGCGGCGGCCCCTTGCGCGAGATAGCCTCCCGCCACGGGGCGAGCTTCCCGCAGGTCGCCCTCGCGTGGCTGCTGGCGAAGTCTCCCGTCATGCTCCCGATACCGGGCACCTCCTCTGTCGAGCACCTCGAAGAGGACGTCGCCGCCGCCAGGCTCCGCCTCACCCGCGAGGATGTGTCGACGCTCACCTCTCTGAAGGCCTGTTTTGCAGACTTGAAGGTCGGGCCAGTTGAATGAGCATCAAAACGCGCCCACGGGCTTAGCATGTTGTCCGGAAACGCAAGTTTGTGGGTCTTGGGAGGCTGGATTCGTGGATTTGACAAACGCCTGTCCATATGTCAGCATTCTGTCTTATGGATGAGCCGACCACCGCCGCTGATGCTTTTGGCGAGATAATTCTAGAGGTCTTCCGGCTCAACGGGCGCTTGATCGACGCGGGGGACAGCATAGCGGCTCCCGTGGGTCAGACCAGCGCACGCTGGCAGGTTTTGGGGGTGGTTGCCGGAGGACCCGCTTCGGTCGCCCAGGTCGCCCGCACCATGGGGCTCACCCGTCAGAGCGTCCAGAGGACCGCCGACCTCCTGGCCGCCGACGGGCTGGTGCGATACGCCGACAACCCCCACCATCGCCGCGCCAAGCTCATGACGATGACCCCCGAAGGTCAACGAGCACTCGACTACATACAGCAAGGGCAGGCCCGATGGGCAAACCGGATCGGAGAACAACATGACCTGGAGCAGATGCGGACGGCCGCGACGGTGCTGCGCCAGCTAAGAGAGATACTCGAACAAGACGAGCAAGGCAGGGGCTCGTCGGCAGGTTCTGACGCAAGTTCCGACGTTTAATCGATCACCCATCTATTACCTCCGCAGTGGAGGTGCCAGAGGAGGCAAAAGACCAGCATGAAACTGAACCATCTGAACCTCACGGTCACCGACGTCGGGGAGGCCCGGGAGTTCTTGGAGAGATACTTCGGGCTACGGTGCGCGGCCACGCGCGGCGACTCCTTCGCCGCGCTGTCCGACGATGACGGGCTGTTCCTCACCCTGATGGGAGGCAAAAAGGTCGAATATCCGGGGACCTTCCACATCGGCTTCGCGCAGGAGAGCGAAGAGAAGGTCGATGAGATCAATCAGCGACTGAAGGACGACGGATTCGAGGTAAAGTCTCCCGGCAGATTCCATGGCGCCTGGACGTTCTACCTTGACGCCCCCGGCGGGTTCACCATCGAAGTTCTCGGCGCGGATGATCCCCAGTTTCCGGTCGGCGGATGATGCCCGGTCGGCGCAGCCGGAGTAGAGAATTCGACTGTAGCCGATTGACGGGAGCATCGTCAGACTCCTATCGCTAGCCAACTAAAGGATGCTCCGTGCAGGTCACCGCCTCAGAGCTTTTTTCGTAAGGGTCGAACCTGCCCCACCAGCCGTCGCAGTATGAGGCGGATCATCGCCACCTCTATGAGCGTCTCGCTGGTCTGGACCTTGCGCCCGTAGTCCTTGGCTAGACGACGGTTCATGCCGAGCCAGCCGAAGGTCCGCTCGACGACGCAATATAATCCCGTCTATCCTACTGGTAGAAGAGGTTCGATGCGCGATACCGGGTACACGGGCACTATTTGGGTCAAGGCGCTGCTGTTCGTGGCGTTCTTGGCGATGGTCTGCGCCGGGTGCGGCAACCCGACCGGAGGGTCCGGGTCGGAGGGGGAGAATCCCCGGCCGATCGACGCGGGAGCGGCGGAGGATACCCCGAACGCGGCTTCCGATACCGGGGAGACCACCGGCCCCGGGACGGCCGCGGAAGAGCGGCCTTCTTCAACGAGGGTCGAGGTGAGCACTCTGGCGACGGACCTTCGGGTGCCGTGGTCCTTCGCGTTTCTGCCCGGCGGCGACGCCCTCGTCACCGAGCGGGACTCCGGGCGGATTCTAAAGGTGAGCCCGTCGGGGGAGGCGCGCGAGGTCCAGACCTTGCCCGAGGGAGGGGCCGGGGAGGGGGGCCTGTTGGGTGTTGCGGTCTCGCCTGAGTACGAGAGGGACCGCTACGTCTACGCTTACACGACCACCGAGACGGACAACCGGGTGGTGCGGTTCAGGATCGGGGACGAGCCCGAGGCCGTCCTCACCGGCATCCCCGTCAATTCGTACCACAACGGCGGCAGGATAGGGTTCGGCCCAGACGGGATGCTCTACGTGACCACCGGCGACGCGGGCGACACCTCCAATTCGCAAGACCGAAGTTCCCTCGGGGGCAAGATCCTGCGCGTTGCCCCGGACGGTTCCGTCCCCGAAGACAACCCGTTCCCGGACAGCCCCGTCTACTCCTACGGGCACCGCAACGTTCAGGGCCTCGCCTGGGACGCCGAGGGGCAACTGTTCGCGAGCGAGTTCGGGCAGGACACGTGGGACGAGGCGAACCGCATCGAGGCGGGGGAGAACTACGGGTGGCCTGAGGTCGAGGGGGAGGGCGGCGAGGAGCGGGGTTTTGTCGACCCGATCACGGTATGGCCCACAAGCGAAGCCTCGCCCAGCGGCGCCGAGATCCTGGTGGGCGGCGCGATCCCGCAGTGGGAAGGCGACCTCTTCGTAACCGCCCTCCGCGGCGAGAGCCTCTGGCGCCTGGAGCTCGACGACCGGGGCGACGTTACGGGCCGCGAACGCCTGCTCGACGGCGAGGTCGGACGCGTCAGGGACGTCGCCCAGGCCCCCGACGGCTCGCTCTGGGTCTCGACCAGCAACCAGGACGGACGCGGGACGCCCGCCGGAAACGACGACCGCATCTTCCGGCTCGCGCCGGCCGGCTCTTAAAGTCAGGCGCCCGCGGGCTCTACCGTCGCGGACATGGAGCCTTTGCTGCGCGGGATCAGGGGGTCGGGCCCGAAGGCGTGGACCTGGTCGCGCTTGAGCTCGGCCTCTTCGAGGTGGGTGGTGAGGACGACGACGCGCCCCTTGGTGTCCACCTCGACCGCCATCTCGTAGCCCCGCTTGACCGGGTGGCCGAAGACCTTTTTGAGCATCAGGATCACGTACTCGTAGCTGTGGTCCTCGTCGTCCAGCAACACGACGTTGTAGGGCGGCATCCCCTCCGTCTTCTGCTCCTGCCGGGGACGCGCTACGGTCTCGGTCATGGCCGGACTAGCGACCCTTCCAATCGGGCCGGCGCTTCTCTAAGAACGCGCTCATGCCCTCCTGGGCGTCGGCGAAGGTCGCGTTTGAGGACATCACTTCCTTCGTGTAGGCGTAGGCCTGTTCGGTCGGCATCTCCAGCTGGCGGTAGAATGCCTGCTTGCCGACGCCGACGACGAGCGGGCTGGCCTCGGAGATCTTGCCCGCCAGGGAGCGCGTCTCGCGTTCGAGCTCCGCGGTCGCGACCACCCTGTTTACGAGGCCCTCCCTCCGGGCCTCTTCGGCGGAGATGAAGTCCCCGGTCAGGAGCATCTCCATGCTCTTTTTCTGGCCGACGGCGCGGCTTAGGGCGACCATCGGGGTGGAGCAGAAGAGCCCGATCCTGACGCCCGGCGTCGCGAACCGCGCCTCTTCCGAGGCCACCACGAGGTCGCAGGTCGCGACGAGCTGGCAGCCGGCCGCGGTCGCCACGCCGTGCACCTGCGCCACGACGGGCTGGGGTATGGCCTGGATGGCCTCCATGAGCCTGCAACACACGTCGAAGAGGCCCCGGTAGAAGTCCGGGTCGCGGCCGACCATCTCCGAGAGGTCGTGCCCGGCGCAGAACGCGGGCCCCTCGCCGCGGAGCACGACCACCGAAGCCTCCCTGGCCCTGCCGATGGCCTCGAAGCAGTCGATAAGCTCCAGCATGTGGTCCAGGGAGAGCGCGTTGCGCTTCTTGGGCCGGTTCATCGTCACGTAGGCGACCGGGCCGTCCGCCTCCTCCAGCACGTGCTCGTAGGTCTTCTCGGCTTCCAGCATGTGATCCTCCTCGGCATCTCGCCTCCGAACCCATGATACACAAGGCTTTGAGGTTCTAGGTTCTAGGTTTTGAGGTTTTTGCTGCCGCCTGAAGCCTGACACCCGTCTGCAAGCCGCTTTGGGGCACTGGGGTTTTGAGGTGTGTCGGAGCGACGCCGGCGCGGTCACGCCGCTCCGCTTGTACCCGGGTGGCGATTTCGGAGGCCGGATGGCGCGCCGCACACCTAATACCTAGAACCTCAATGCCTCAAAGCCTCGGGTCCACGGGCTCGCTCTCCAGGGCGAGCACGCCGAAGACGCACTCGTGCACGCGGTAGAGCGGCTCGCGGCCTACGAAGCGGTCAAGGGCCTCGGCGCCGAGGGCGAACTCGCGCAGGGCGAGCGAGCGCTTGGTGGAGAGGTTGCGTTGGCGGAGCCTGTTCAGGTTCTCCGGGGCGGTGTACTCGGGGCCGTAGACGACGCGCAGGTACTCCCGCCCGCGACACTTGACCCCGGGCTGCGCGATGCCGCGCCGTCCCCGCGCCACGAACTCCAGCGGCTTGACGACCATGCCCTCCCCGCCGCGGGAGGACCCCGTCAACTCCTCCCACCAGCGGACGACCTTTTGCTCGTCTCCGGGGTCCCCGGTTTCGGCCGTCAGGTGGGAGGTCTCCAGCAGGACGCCGTCGTCCTCCCGGCAGAGCCTCCCGACCGCCTCCAGGTGCCATTCGTGGTCCCTGTCCAGGTGGACCCTGCCCTCCGAGGCGAGCAGGTGGAACGGGGCTAGCCTCACGTCTTCCACGGAGCGGACCGGCCAGGAGTAGCGCCTGTAGGCCTCGACGTAGCGCCCCGCCGCGTCCAGGCGTCCGCGCTGGTGCTCCGCGAGGCCGGCGAGGTCCAGGCCCCGCCCGGCCGCCGCTTCGAGGGACGTTACGGTCTCGGCGAGGGAGGCTCGGGCGGCGGCCCCGACGGCGGCGTACTGGTTCCGGATGAGCCCACCGGCCTTGACGGACCAGGGCATGACCTCGCTATCCAGGCAGAACCAGTCGGTCCCGAACTCTTCCCACATGCCCGCGGCGGAGAGCGCCCGGCGCAACCTGCCCAGGAGGGCGTCCTCCAGGGACCGGTCGTCGAAGAAGCGCCTCCCGGTGCGGGTGTAGACGATGCCGGCGCCGTCGATCGTGCCGAAGCGGCGGGTGGCGGCTTCCTCGTCGCGGCAGACGACGGCTATCGCGCGTGACCCCATGTGCTTCTCCTCGCAGATTACGCGCGACACCCCCTCGCGGCGGTAGTAGGCGAGGGCTTCGGCCGGGTGCTCCAGCAGGTCTTCCCTGTTGCTCGTGTCGGAGGGGGACATGGTCGGCGGCAGGTAGACGAGCCAGCGCGGGTCGGCCGCGTGGCGGCCCATCACCTCAAGGGCCGCCGCGGCGTTCTCCTCCCTGATGGTCACGTTGCGCTGGAGTTTCGTGGTGACGATCCGCTTGCCGAGGACGTCCTCGATGTCCAGCAGGTCGTCGTAGGGGCGCGGCGTGGCGGCCCCGTTTTCGTCGGGAAGGAACGGCC
Organism: uncultured Rubrobacteraceae bacterium; assembly: GCA_902806085.1. Lineage (GTDB taxonomy): Bacteria > Actinomycetota > Rubrobacteria > Rubrobacterales > Rubrobacteraceae > Rubrobacter_D. Next base: position 43,449 of record CADCVH010000022.1, read on the forward strand.
TCGCGGGCTCGTAGTAGGTCCGGCGGGCGGGGACGGAGACGAGATTCCTCTCCGGGTAGCGCAGGGCGGTCAGGCCGCCGCCGAAGGCGCAGCCGGTGTCTATGTTGACGGTGCGGTTTACCCACTCGGGCCCGGGGACGGGGGTGTGGCCGTAGACGACGGCGGCGTCCCCCCGGTACCCGGAGGCCCAGTCGAAGCGGACCGGCAGGCCGAACTCGTCCGTCTCGCCCGTGGTCTCGCCGAAGAGGGCGAAGTCCCTGACCCGTCCGGAGGCCCGGCCCTGAAACTTCTCTTTCAGCCCGGCGTGGGCGACCACGAGTTTGCCGCCGTCGAGGACGTAGTGGCTGACGAGCCCGTCGAGAAAGGAGGCGACGTCCTCGACGAACTCCGGCGGCTCGTCTTCGAGTTGGGCCAGGGTCTCGGCGAGGCCGTACTTCAGTTGGACGTTGTTGCCCCGGAGGGCGCGGACGAGCTTCGCGTCGTGGTTACCTGGGACGCAGAGTGCCGTGCCGGATCTCACCATGCCCATCACCAGCCGCAGTACGTCCGGAGACCTCGGGCCGCGGTCCACGAGGTCTCCGAGGAAGATCGCGCGCCGCCCCTCGGGCGCCCCGACCTCGAACTCGCCTTCGCGCCCCTGGACCCCGTACCCGAGCTTTTCCAGCAGCTCGACGAGCTCGTCGGCGCACCCGTGGACGTCGCCGACGATGTCGAAGGGGCCCGTCTCGTCCCTGCGGTCGGTCCACAGCCGCCGGCGCCCGACGGTGGCCGCCGCGACCTCCTCCGGCGAGGAGAGGACGGCGACGTGGCGGAAGCCCTCGCGCTTGAGGCCCTTGAGGGAGCGGCGGAGCTGCTTGGCCTGGTTGCGCACGACGTGCGGGCCGAAGTCCCTGTCCGGCCTGGAACGGTTTCGCTCGTGGCAGAGCCTCTCGGGCAGGTCGAGCACGACGGCGACGGGCAGGACGTCGTGCTCGCGGGCGAGCGCCACGAGGGGTTTGCGGGCCGCCTTCTGGACGTTGGTTGCGTCCACGACGACCAGTTTTCCCGCGGCCAGGCGTTTCGCGGCGATAAAGTGCAGCACCTCGAAGGCGTCTTTGGTGACCGTCTGGTCGTTCTCGTCGTCGGAGACCAGGCCGCGGCAGAAGTCCGAGGAGAGGACCTCCGTGGGCCTGAAGTGCTCCCTGGCGAAGCCCGACTTGCCCGAGCCCGAGGCGCCCACGAGGACGACGAGGCAGAGCTCCGGGATGGAGATCTTCTCAGGCAAGCTCGAAGACCCCCATCTGCGTCGGCGGACCGACCGCGTCGTCTTCCGCCCCGACGGGCACGAACCTGACCCCGTACCCGTGGCGCCCGCCCACGCCTTCGGCCCAGGCGCGGAACTCCTCGCGGGTCCACTCGAAGCGGTGGTCCGCGTGGCGGAACTCGCCGGGCGGGAGCCCCCCGAAGAGGGGGTTGTACTCCGCGTTCGGCGTCGTGAGGAGCACCGTGCGCGGGCGGGCGAACTCGAAGACGACCCGCTCGAAGGCGGCGAGCCGGTAGGGGTCGAGGTGTTCTGCGACCTCCACGACGGCGGCGGCGTCAAAGCCAGCCAGGCGCGCGTCCCGGTAGGTGAGGGAGCCCTGGAGGAGCCGGATCCTACCCCTCTGGTTCTCCGGCAACCCGTCCAGGCGCAGCCTGCGGTGGGCCACCTCCAGCAACCGGTGCGAGACGTCCAGGCCCGCGATCTCCTCGAAGAACCTGTCCCCCAAGAGCGCCCGCAAAAGCTTGCCCTCCCCGCACCCGAGGTCGAGCACCCGCCGCGCCCCGGCCTCCCTGAGCGCGGCCAACACCGCCCCGATGCGAAGCTCGGGGAGCCGCACCTTCGTTTCGACGGCCTCCTCTTCGCGGTCTTGCTCCTCCGGATCCTCCCCGTCCTCCTCCACGAGCCGCTCAAGCGCGTCGCGGGCCAGGCTCCGCTGGTGCTTGAGGTAGCGCTCTGTGATGGCGGTCCTCTCCGGGTGGCCCGACAGCCACCCCTCGCCGCGGCGCAGGAGCTTCTCGACCTCGTCGTCGCCCACCCAGTAGTGCTTGTCGTCGTCCAGCACGGGCACCAGCACGTAAAGGTGGTTCAGGAGATCCCGCAACCTGACCTCGGCCGAGAGCTCGACCGTAAAGTACGGGCTCTCTCCCCACTCGGGAAACGACTCGTCCAAAGGGTATGCCCCAACCGACACCGAGTAACCTAGCGGCTCGAACAGCCGCCTCAAAAACCCTTCACCGCCCCTGCACGGCACGACGGCGAGCCTGGCCCGCAGGGGCAACTCCGTCTCCGCCGCCTCCGGACGGTCCCGGCTCTTGCCGGAGAGCGCCGATCCGAAAACCCTGGAGATCGCGACGCTCAAAAACGATGAAGCCGCGTAGGGCCGGTCGTTGACGTACTGACCCAGAGCCCGCCCCCGCCCGCGCACGAGCCCCACCGGGTCCACCTCTAGCAGCAAGGCCGCCGTGCAACGTTCCGGGGAGCTCTCCGGGTAAAAGACGTGCGCCTTACCGAAAGGCAGATCGAACGCCTGCGCCCGCCCCGGGTTCTTGTGCAGCAGGTAGCCGAGGTCCGTTGCGGGCGTCCCCTCGTTGGTGATGGTCAGCAGCACAGAATCCCCTCAAAGGTTCGAGGCACGAGGTTCTGAGGTGTTGAGGTACGTAAGGACCAGCCCAATACCTAGACCCTAATACCTGGACCCTAATACCTAAAACCTCAAAACCTCTAATTCACCTTCTTCTCGCTGCCCGCCCACTCCTTGTCGCGCAGGACGAACTTCTGGACCTTGCCGGTAGAGGTCTTTGGCAGTTCGGTGAACTCGACGGCGGCGGGGGCCTTGAAGCGGGCGATGTGCTCCTTGCAGAAGTCTATGATCTCCTGCTCGGTGGCCTCCTGGCCCTTCTTCAAGGTAACGAACGCCTTGGGGCGCTCGCCCCACTTCTCGTCCGGTATCGCGATGACGGCGGCCTCCATCACGGCCGGGTGCTGGTCGACCACCTGCTCGACCTCGATGGTAGAGATGTTCTCGCCGCCGGAGATGATGATGTCCTTGTTGCGGTCCCGGATCTCGACGTAGCCGTCGGGGTGCCAGACGGCCATGTCGCCGGAGTGGTACCAGCCGCCCTCGAAGGCCTCTTGGGTGGCCTCTTCGTTCTCGAAGTAGCCCTTGGCGACCATGTTGCCGTGCATCGCGATCTCGCCCATAGTCTCCCCGTCGCGCGGCACGTCGTTCATGTTCTCGTCCACGACCCGCACGAGGTCCGAGGTGACGTAGCCCTGGCCCTGGCGCGCCATGAGCCGCGCCCGCTCCTCCATGTCCAGGTCCTCCCACTCCGGATGGACCCCGCTCGTGGTCAGCGGGCCGTAGGTCTCGGTGAGGCCGTAGATGTGCATGGGGTTTATGTTCAGGCCCAACAGGCCGCCGAGCAGGGTGGGGGAGGGCGGGGCGCCCGCTATGGCCGCCGTGACCGGGGTGTCCAGAGGATGGGCCGCCTCGTCGTTGACGATGCCGATCTGGACCGTCGGGGCGGCGCAGTAGTGGGTGACGCGCTCCTTCTCGAAGAGTTCCCAGATCCTGGGCGGCTCGACCTTTCTCAGGCAGACGTGCGTCGCGGCTGCGGCCGTGACCGCCCACGGGTAGGTCCAGCCGTTGCAGTGGAACATCGGCAGGGTCCACAGGTACCTCGTCCCGTAGCCCATCCCCGTCTCGATGACGTTCCCAAGGGCGCTCAGGTACGCGCCGCGGTGGGTGTACATGACGCCCTTGGGCTTGCCGGTGGTGCCGGAGGTGTAGTTTATGGAGATGGTCTCTTCCTCGTCCTCGGGCGCGCTCTCGACCCGCTCCGGCGAGCCTTCGGCGAGAAAGTCCTCGTAGGGGTCGCCGGCTTCTCCCGTATCGTCTATGCGGATCGTCTCGACCTCGACGTCCGCGAGAAGCGCCTCGAGCTCGGCGTCCGCGAAGACCATCCTTGCCCCGGAATGCTCGACGATGTAGGTGACCTCGTCTTTGCCGAGGCGCGTGTTTATGGCCACGAGCACGAGGCCGGCGGCGGGGGCGGCGAAGTGAGCCTCCAGCATCGGCGGCGTGTTGGGGCAGAGGAAGGCGACGCGGTCGCCCTTCTCGAGGCCCGAGCCGCGCAGCCGCGAGGCCAGGCGGTCCACCCTCTCTTCGAGCTCCCGGTACGTGTAGCGGCGGTCGCCGTAGACTACCGCCTCTTTCTCCGGGAACATGTACGCGCTGCGCCTCAGGAAGCTGATGGGCGTAAGCTCGCTACGGTAAACCTTCTTGGCCATGCGGCTCCTTTCGGTTTTCCCCTAGGGCGGAAGTATATAGCCCGCCCGGGAGGCTTCGCCAGATGCTCTGCGGTTCGTGATGCGAAAGCGCGTGCGCGGCCGGGGCGCGGCTGGGGCCTGCCTCGGGCGGCCGCGGGGGAGTCGCGTGCGTGTAATGGTATGCTTCTGCGGGACTGTAGGGGATTCGGGAGCCCGCGGTCGGGGTCCGTTCGGCCGCTAGAAAGAGGTCAGGTGAACGACAGGGACGCGCGGCGCCTGGATCGCCACAGGCGGCGCATCGAGGATCTCGTGCTCTGGCGCAACGCGCGGGAGAGCCACGTCGAGTCGTGGCGCTTTCGGGCGGAGAACGGCGAGGCGCGCAAGCTGGGCCTCGGGGACTTCTGGCCTGAGCCTGCGTTGCCGGCCCACCTCTCCGCGGAGGCAAGGGTCCCCGACGGCTGGGCCGGCTCCCCCGTCGAGCTGGAGCTGTGGCTGGGCGGCGAGGGGTTCGTGCGGCTCTCCACGGGCCTCAACGGCGGCCTGAACCCGTACCACAAGAGCTTCCCGGTTACGAAGAGGGCGAGGGGCGGGGAGGTCATCGGGGTGGAGGCCGAGGTGGTCCCGCGCGGGCCCTTCGGCACCAACGTCGCCGAGCCGCGCCTGCGGCGGGCGGCGCTCGTCGTGCCGGAGGCGGGGGTGCGGGGGCTGGAGAGGGACCTGGCCCTGATCTCGGGCGTCTGCGAGAGGCTCGGCGACCACGAGGCGGTGCCGCACCTGCTCGACGTCATGGACGACGCCTTCTCCGGCCTCTTCGCCCACTGGCCCTCCGGCAGCGAGGTGGCCCTGACGCGCTACCTGCAGACCTTCGCGGAGTCCGCCGACGGCGGCCCGTGGAGCCTGCCGCCCGCCCCCCGCGAGGTCGAGCCGCTCCCCGACGAGACGCGGCGGGCCGTCGCGGAGGTGCGGGCCATGATCTCCTCCCGGTTGGAGAAGCTGAAAGAGAGCTACCCGCCGGCCGGAAGCCTCGCCCTCACCGGCCACGCCCACCTCGACCTCGCCTGGCTCTGGCCCGTCTCGGAGACCAGGCGCAAGGGGCGCAGGACCTTCGCGAGCGTGCTCTCCCTGATGGACCGCTACGAGGACTTCGTCTTCAACCAGTCCTCGGCCCAGCTCTACGCCTGGATCGAGGAGGAGGACCCGGGGATCTTCGAGGGGGTACGAAAGCGCGTCGAAGAGGGGCGCTGGGAGCCGGTCGGCGGGATGTGGGTCGAGCCGGACTGCCAGATCCCCTCCGGCGAGTCCATCGTCCGCCAACTCCTCTACGGCCAGAGATACTTCCAGGAGAAGTTCGGGCGGCGCTCGAAGGTCGCGTGGCTCCCCGACACCTTCGGCTTCTCGCCCGCCGTGCCGCAGCTCTTGCGCGGCGCCGGGATCGGGGGTTTCTTTACCTACAAGCTCAACTGGAGCGAGGCGAACCGCTTCCCGCACGACCTCTACGAGTGGGAGGGCCTGGACGGGTCCGTCGTGACCGCCCACGACTTCGAGAACCCGGGCCAGGACTACAACGGCAACATCAGGCCGACGGACGTCCTCGGCACCTGGCACAACTTCGAGGGCAAGCGCCGCCACCCAGAGAGCCTGTTCTCCTTCGGCTGGGGCGACGGCGGCGGCGGGCCGACGGAGCAGATGCTCGAAAACTACGCCCGCCTGAAGAGCTTCCCCGCCATGCCCCGCCTGCGCATGGCCCGCGTGGACGACTTCTTCGACGGCCTGCCCAAAGAGGGCCTGCCGAGGTGGACCGGCGAGCTCTTCCTGGAGCTCCACCGCGGCACCCTCACGACCCAGGCCAGGGTCAAGAAGCTCAACCGCGAGGCCGAGCACCGCCTGCTCGAGGCCGAGGCCCTGCTCTCGCTCGCCACCCTCCACGGCGGCGAGTACCCTGCCCGGGAGCTCGAAGCCACCTGGAAGGCCCTCCTCCTCAACCAGTTCCACGACATCCTGCCGGGAACCTCGATCCCCGAGGTCTACGAGGTCACCCACCGCGAGCTCGAAGACGCCGTAGAGACCGCGGAGGACCTGCGCGACGGATCCTTCTCCCCGGCGGGCACGGGCAACCCGGCTCTGCTCCTCGCCAACGCCTCCCTGAACGGGCGCCCGCTCTCGGTGCTGCTCACCGCCGATAGGCGGCCCGGCGCCGCGGGCATGGCCGACGCCGACGGAAACCCCCTGCCGACCCAGGAGGCGGAGGGCGGCGCCCTGCTGGTCCACGCCCCCGACCGCGAGGTCCCCCCGCTCGGATGGACCGCCCTGCAACCGGGCGACGGGGGAGGACCCGAAGACGGGCCCGGCGTCCGGGTCGAGGTCGCGGACGGGCGCACCGTGATGGAGAACGACCTGTTGCGCGTGGAGATCGGGGACGACGGCACGCTCCACCGCGTCCACGACGGGGAGGTCGGGCGCGAGGTCCTCGACGGCCGCGCCAACCAGCTCTGGGCCTACTCGGACAGGCCCCGCAACTGGGAGGCCTGGGACGTGGACGAGGGCTACGAGCAGCAGGGGGAGGAGATCTCCTCGGTCGAGAGCATCGAGGTCGTCGAGCGGGGACCATTGCGGGCGTCCGTGCGCGTGCGGCGCCGGTGGCGCGGCTCCGCCATCTCCCAGACCTACCGCCTCCTCTCCGGCTCCCGGCGCCTCGACGTGGAGACGCACGTGGACTGGCACGAGCGGAGGGTCCTGCTCCGGACGCTCTTCCCGCTGAACGTCCGGTCCCACGAGGTCACGTGCGAGACGATGTTCGGGGCCCAGCGGCGCCCGACGCACGGGAACACCGAGTGGGACGCCGCGCGCTTCGAGGCCTCGGCCCACCGCTTCTGCGACCTCTCAGAGCCGGGATACGGCGTCGCCCTGATGAACGACGGCAAGTACGGCCACAGCGCCAGGGGCAACGTGCTCGGCATCAGCCTCGTCCGGGGCCCGCTCTACCCCGACCCTCTAGCCGATGAGGGCGGGCACCGCTTCACCTACTCCCTCTACCCGCACCCCGGCGACTGGACCGCGGCGGGCGTCGCGCGCGAAGCCCTCGCCCTCAACAGCCCCCTCGTTCCGGTCGAGGCCGGCGGCGAAGGGTTGCCGCGGGAGTTCTCGTTCGTGAGGCCCGAGGGCGTGGAGCTCGCGCTCGGGGGGCTCAAGGCGGCCGAGGACGGGCGGGGCCACATCCTGCGCCTCTACGAGCCCCACGGCGCGCGCGGCCGGTGCCGCCTGACGTTCCCGGGCGGCCTCCGGGGCGTCGAGAGGATTAACCTTCTGGAAGATTCGGGGTACGGAAACCCTGAGGTGAGCGGGGACGACGTGCTCCTGGACGTCGGTCCCTTCGAGGTGGTGACGCTGCGTGTAACGGCCGAAACCGGGTAACATGGGGCCGGAGAGCTAGAGAAGGGACGAAGGCATGGAACATCGGCGTTTGGGGCGTCTGGGTAGGGAGAACTCGGTTCTCATCTTCGGGGGGGCCGCGCTTGGGGAGGCGGGCGCGGAGGCCGCGGACCGGGCCATCCGGCAGGCGCTCGACGCCGGGGTGGACCACTTCGACACGGCCGCGGACTACGGCGACTCCGAGCTCCACTACGGGCGCTGGATGTCTGAGATGCGGGACGGGATCTTCCTCTCCACGAAGACCGGCGACCGCGAGGCGGCCGCCGCGCGGCGCTCCATAGAGAACTCCCTGCAGCGGCTGCGCGTCGACTCCGTGGACCTGATCCAGCTCCACGCCATAGGCGACCTCGAAGACCTCGACCGCGCCACCGGTAGCGGGGGCTCGCTCGAGGCCGCGATCCAGGCGAAGGAAGAGGGCCTCGTGGACGCCATCGGCATCACGGGCCACGGCCACGAAGCGCCCGCGACCCACCTCGAAGCCCTGAACCGCTACCCCTTCGACACCGTCCTGACCCCCTGGAACTACATCCTCTCAACCGACGACGACTACCGGCGGGACTTCGACGCCCTGGTCGCCGAGATAAAGCGCCAGGACGCCGGCCTCATGACCATAAAAACCATCTCCAAGCGCAACTGGCCCCACGGCGACCCCACGGGCGACCAGAAGTACACCACCTGGTACGAGCCCTTCGACCTCCAGGAGCACATAGACGCCGCCGTCTCCTACGTCCTCTCCTACGAGGAGATCACCGGCATGGCCATGGTCGGCGACGTGACCCTGGTGCCGAGCATGCTGGAGGCCGACGGGCGCAGAATGCCGCGCGAAGAAGCCGAAAGGGTCCTCGCGAACGCCCCGGACTACTCCTCGCCGTTCATCACGGTGCCGTTTTAGCTAGGTATTGGGGAGGCTTCGTGGCAATCACGAAACCTCCCCTTATTTGGAAGCTCTTTCGGGTTTGTTGGAAGCTCTTTCGGGTTTGGGGACCTGGCAGCCCGACGGGCAACCTGAAGCCTAGAACCTAAAACCTCTACTGAAAGGACCCACCTTTGCAGAAAGTCCGTTTCGGAAAGACAGATCTCGAGATAACCGCGGTAGGTTTCGGAGCCTGGGCGATAGGCGGGACCGGCTGGCATGGCGCGTGGGGTTCGCAGGACGACGACGAGGCGGTCGGGGCCATTCGGCGTGCCGTCGAGCTCGGCGTCAACTGGGTGGACACGGCGGCCGTGTACGGCCTCGGGCACTCCGAGGAGCTCGTGGCTCGGGCGCTCAAGGGCGTCCCCGACGCCGATAGGCCTTACGTGTTCACCAAGTGCTCGCTCGTCTGGGACGGGGGCGGCGACGTCTCCAACGTCCTGAAGAAGGACTCCGTGAAAAGGGAGTGCGAGGACAGCCTGGGGCGCCTCCAGACGGACGTCATCGACCTGTACCAGATCCACTGGCCCCGCCCCGACGAGGACATCGAGGAGGGCTGGCAGGCGCTGGCCGAGCTGAAGGAGGAGGGCAAGGTCCGCCACATCGGGGTCTCGAACTTCGACGCCGGCCAGATGGAGCGGGCCGACGGTATAGCACCCGTCGAGACGCTCCAGCCGCCCTACAACGCGCTCAGGCGCGACATAGAGGAAGAGATACTTCCCTATGCTCAAGAGAACGACATCGGGGTCATCGTCTACTCCCCGATGGCGAGCGGGTTGCTCTCGGGCAAGATGACCCGCGAGCGTGTCGAGAATATGCCCTCCGACGACTGGCGCCGTAACAACGAGCAGTTCAATGACCCGAAGCTCTCCCGTAACCTCGACCTCGTCGAGAAACTGCGCGAGATAGGCGAACGCCACGACAAGTTCCCCGCCGAGGTCGCCATATCTTGGACGCTCCGGCACCCCGCGGTTTCGGCCGCCATCGTCGGTGGCCGCAGGCCGGATCAGGTAGACGGCATCGTGGGCGCCGCGGACTTCCGCCTCTCCGACGATGAGGTAAAGGAGATAGAAGCCTCTATTCCCTAGGGCGCCGTCGAGGGGATCCGGTACCCCCGAGGACAGGTGATCCCCTGTGCAAGTCCCAGGGGATCACCTTCGAAACCAGAACGTCCGAGCCCCCGGACTCGGACGCATAATCGGTACCCCAAACCTGCAAAAACGGCAGCGTGGTCGTATGGGCTCGCCCCGCCGATTCCGAGGAACCGGCCCCGCGGATTTCGCCGCCGGCAAGGCCGCCAGCCTGCCCATCGTGCCTGGCTGGGACAGCTTCTCCATACCGGATTACTTCAAGGAGCACTTCGGCGACGTGCCGGTCTTGGTGGAGAACGACGTCAACATCATGGCGTTCGGTGAGCACAGGGTAAACTGGCCTGATTGCGAGCATTTCCTCTTCGTCAAGATCGGGACCGGGATCGGGTGCGGCATCGTGGTCGGGGGGGGCATCCGCCGGGGGGCGCGGGGCGCCGCCGGGGATATAGGTCACATCAGGATCAGCGGCCACGACGAGGCCGTCTGCCGGTGCGGGAACGTCGCGTGCGTCGAGGCGGTCGCGGGTGGTTGGGCCCTGGCGCGGCAGTTGACCAGCGCGGGCGTCCCCGCGGGCGACGCCAGGGACGTCGTGGCCCTCGTGCGGGCTGGCAACCCGGTGGCGTCTAGGCTCGTTCGGACTACCGGCGAGTTGGTCGGCGAGGTCCTTTCCGGCTCGGTGAACTTCTTTAACCCGGGCGTGATCATCATTGGGGGCGACCCGGCCCTGGCGCACGAACAACTCTTCGCCGGTATACGCTCGGTCGTCTACCAGCGCTCCCTGCCGCTCGCGACGCGCCACCTCCAACTCGTGCCGTCGGAGCTCGGCGACCGGGCGGGTATCTTCGGGGCCGCGATGATGGTCGCGGAGCACGTCTTGCGCCCCGACACGATCGAGGCCATGGTCTCTGACGGCCGAAAGGGTCCGAGCCCCATCTCCTGAACTCCCCACGGGGACGCCGTGACTCTTGCGTGAAGGCCCGAACTCGCGCGGCACGCTCCGCGGATTACAGGCCCCGAACTCGTCCGGGACCTGTCGTTTTCTGTACGTCGCTCCGTCCTCTCCGCCCCGCCGGAACGAAGAGCCAGCCCCAGAAAGGAACGGGCAGGAGAGCCTCACCTACCCGCGCCGCCAACCGGGAGGGAAGTCCCGCAAACCGGCCGGGATCGCGCCCCGGCCAGAGGTCGTTTGCGGTCTGGACGGACGGGTAAAAGTATTTCGTTCTTCAAGCCAACGAAGAGGAGGCCCCTGTGTCCGAGCAGCACACGGAGCAGACGATAAAGGTACGGCAGGTCACCGACGTCCACGCCAACTGGAGCAACCAGGGGGACCTTCAGAACGGCAAGTTCTCCTACCAGTTGATCCTGGACAACGGGGTCCAGGAGGCCCTCATCATGCCCACGCCCGACGACGGCAAGCTCTTGAGGGACCTTATCCAGGACGCCGACACCCTCTACTGGGACACGGAGAAAGAGATCCTGATCTTCGGCAAGATCGACTAACCCACCGGAGCCCGCCCCCGGAGAAGCCGCGGCTTCTCCGGGGGCATTCTTTTAGGTCCCGAAGATCTCCGCTTCGTGGATACCGCAGGCGACGAAGCTCGAGCGCGCTTGCCACGACGGCGCGCGCAGGTCCATCAGGTTCGGATGGATCAACTTCCAGGCGGCCAACGAACTCCCTGACGCACTGGGAGTCGAAAAGGTGTCCCCCGAGAGGCCTACCACGAGCGGCTCGTCGGAGCGCGGCACGTCGCGCGGGGCGTCCCGGAGCGCCCCGAGATCCCGGAGATCCAATTCGCCCCCGGGCGCTACGCTTCTGCCCGCAACGCTTACCAGCCCGGGTTCGGAACCGGGTTCGGCGGGCATGCGACTTCGGTCTCCTGGGCCCGCTTTGCTTTCTCTCGCAATCGGGTTTCGCCGCACGAATCCCCTCTAGGACTCTCCGAACCCGGGACGGGTACGCCCGGCGCGTTGGGGCCCGACGAGAAGGGACGGTTCATGAATCCTGGCGGTCTCCGGAACGCGCGGCAGTATCCGGAGGGCACCGACTTCCCCGCGGACAAGGATGAGGTGGCCCCCGGTGTCGAGAGCAACGGAGCCCTGCGGGACTACTCTGTGAACGGCCGCGTAACGTGGCCCAGGAACGCTTCGACGGCCCGCAAGAGGTCTTTGAGGTCTTTGAGGTCTTTGAGGTCTTTGAGGCAGTCGGGGGACAGAGTAGGGCGCACGGCTTCGGTTCTCGGCTCCAAAAGACGAAGCGGCTCCCGGGACTCCCGGGAGCCGCTTCAGTACAACTACCGGGGTTTGGGCCTCACCAACGGAAGGGGTGCGGGCCGAAGTCGGCGTCGTAGTAGGGGACGGCGGCGCGTCCGGGGGGTGCCGCGGCGTCGAGGCGGGCGTGGTCGTGCTCGCCTAGCGTGATCTCCGCGGCCCCCAGATTGTCCTCTAGCTGCTCCATGGTGCGGGGGCCTATGATGGGGCTCGTCACGCCCGGCTTGTCCTTGCACCAGGCGAGCGCGATCTGGCCCGGGGCGCAGCCCTTCTCCTGCGCGATGGCCTGCACGGTTTCAAGCACTTCGAAGGCGGCGTCGGTGAAGTGGTTGCGGCCCAGGCGCCGGGGTTCCAGGCCGTAGCGGCTGTCACCGGGGGACCGGCTCTCGTCGCGGCTGTACTTGCCGGTCAGGAAGCCGCCGGCGAGGGGTGACCACGGGATCAGGGCGACCCCGTAGGTCCGGGCGAACGGGACGAGCTCGCGCTCGATGCGGCGGTCGAGGAGGTGGTAAGGGGGCTGCTCGCAGACGAAGCGGTTCAGGCCGAGTTCTCTAGCGGCCCAGAGGGCCTCGACGAGTTGCCAGGCCGCGTAGGTGCTCGTGCCGACGCAGCGGACCTTGCCCGCGCGGATCAGGTCGTCCAGGGCGCGCAGGGTCTCGTCTATGGGCACCTGGGAGTCCGGGCGGTGGATCTGGTACAGGTCTATGTGGTCCACCTGCAACCTTCTCAGGCTCGCCTCGCACTGCTCGATTATGTGCCGGCGGTGGTTGCCCCTGGCGTTCGGGTCGTCCTCGTCCATCGGGCCGTGGACCTTGGTGGCGAGCACGATGGAGTCGCGTTTGCCGTTCCTCTTTAGCGCCTTGCCGACGACCTCCTCGCTCGCGCCCGTGCTGTAGACGTTGGCCGTGTCCAAAAAGTTGATACCGGCGTCTACGGCGCGGTCTATGATGGCGAAAGAGTCCTCCTCACCGGTCCGACCTCCGAACATCATGCAGCCCAGGCAGAGCTCGCTCACCCGCACGCCCGTCCTCCCGAGGCTCCGGTACTCCACTCTTTCCTCCTTAAATTGATGGTCCCCGATCTATTCAACAGCGGGCGGTCCACCGACGCAAGCCCCCCCGTTTGACCAGGCGGGTCCGGGTGTGTAGCATCGGCGGCCTGTACCGCGAATCCCGGCGGGGGATTACCCGGCGGGGGATTAGAGAGGGGCGACCACGCCCGGCCGCAGACAGAGAGAGTTCGGGGAGGACCCGGCGCCGCAGCGCGCCCGCCGGGGTCGCCCGTGAGCCGGGTGCGCTGGGGGATACTCGGGGCTGGCAGCATCGCCGGCCGCTTCTCGGAGGCCCTCGTCGCCCTGCCCGAGGCCGAGACGTTCGCTGTCGGCTCCCGCTCCCAGGACTCAGCCGACCGCTTCGCCAAGGCACACGGCTTCTCCCGCGCCTACCCGGGCTACGAAAAACTCGTCGCCGACCCGGACGTGGACGTGGTCTACGTCGCCACGCCCCACCCCTTCCACGCCGAAAACGTCGAGCTCTGCCTGCGCGCGGGCAAGGCCGTCGTCTGCGAGAAGCCTTTCACGATCAACGCCGACGAGGCGCGACGCCTCGTCGGGATCGCCCGCGAGCGCGACCTGTTCTTGATGGAGGGCATGTGGACCCGCTTCTTCCCCCTGATGGGCAGGCTGCGACGGCTGCTCTCAGACGGGGCCATAGGCGAGCCGAGGATGCTTGCGGTGGATTTCGGCTTCAGGGCGGAGCTCGACCCGGCCTCCCGGCTCTTCGACCCGAAGCTTGGCGGCGGGGCGATGCTCGACGTGGGCGTCTACTGCGTCTCCCTCGCCTCGATGGTGCTCGGCGCGCCGGTTCGGGGAACGGGACACGCGCACCTCGGGGGGACCGGGGTGGACGAGCAGTTCGTCGCCGCGCTGGAGCACCAGGGCGGGCGGCTCTCCGCCATCACCGCCGGCACCCGCACCGCCACTCCGCAGGAGGCGACCGTTCTCTGTACGGAGGGGTACGCGAGGATACACAGCCCCTGGTGGAGGCCCGAGGCGATGACGATCTCCAGGCCCGGCCAGGAGGACGAGGTCGTGAGAGAGCCTACGGAAGAGAACGGCTTCCGGTATGAGGCCGCCGAGGTGATGCGGTGCCTGAGGGCGGGGGAGATGGAGAGCGCCATCATGCCGCTCGACGAGACGGTCTCGGTGCTGGAGACGGTGGACGAGATCCGGAAGGCCTGGGGCCTTCGGTATCCTGGCGAGGACACCGCGTGGTGATCCACGGTCGGGCGCCCGGGGCCGGGAAGCCGGTCGCCTGGTCCGGGGTACGGCCGTGAGCCGCTCGGCCGGGAAGGGGTTGGCCTCCGCCCTACGGAACGAAGTCTTCGGGCGGCTTCGCGGGCTGGGCGTGCGCCGAGGATGGTGGCGGGCATCCTGCGCGTAGTGCAGGCAGGGCTCGGGATCCGGGGCCGGAGTTGGGCCGGCGGGCTCCGCGACGCCCCGAACGTCGAGCTCGTCGCCGTCGCCGACCCGGACCCGGGGGCCAGGGAGGCCGTCGCCGGAACGCCGGGCTACGGGTCCTTGAAGGAGGCGCTCGCGGGAGCGGCGTGCGACGCGGTCCTCGTCGCGACCCCGCCCGGCACGCACCACGCGGTCGCGAAGGCCGCGCTGGGGGCCGGCCGGCACGTCCTCATCGAGAAACCGCTCGCGACGGACCTCGCCGAGGCCCTCGACCTGGTCCGGGCGGCCGAGGGGGCCGGGCGCTTCCTGTTGGTAAGCCAGAACTACCGTTACAACGGGCCGTTTCGCGCGGTGCAGCGGGCCGCGGCGGAGGGCGGGATCGGGGACCTCGTCTCCCTGGAGATAAGCTGCCGGCGCGACACGCGGGCGCTCTTCGGGACGGGGGACTCCCGGTACTCGATGCGCCACCCTTACGTGCTGGACATGTCAATCCACCACTTCGACCTGATCCGGGCCGCCACCGGGCGAGACGTCCTCCGCGTCCACGCCCGCGGCCGGCGCGTCCCGGACAGCCCGTTCGCCCACCAGCCCGCCGTCTCGGCGCTGGTGGACCTGGAAGGCGGCGTCCCGGTCCTCTACGAGGGCGACTGGGCGACCCGCGGGCCCGAGACGGGCTGGAACGGGGAATGGGAGGTCGTGGGCGAGGAGGGGCGCCTGGGGTGGCGCGGGGACGAGGCCGACCGCGCCGTTGGCGAGGTCCTGCTGGAGCGGTGGGGCCAGGCGCCACGGTTGGTCGAGCAGCCCGAACTGGAGTTCACGGAGCGGGCGGCGACGCTGCGGGCGCTGCGGGCGCTGCGGGCAACGGTGGAGACCGGAGAGGCGCCCGAGACCGCCGCGGCGGACAACGCGAGGAGTCTCGCGGTCGTGCCGGGTTGTTTACGGTCCGTGGAGAGCGGAAAGCCGCGGACGTCGGGGGGATGCTCGCCGCGGCGCGTCAAGAAGCGAGCCCGGCGGGGCGTTAAGCTGTGAGGGATGGTCGCGGTCTCGCGGCCCGCGCGAGGATACGAGATGGAGGAGGGCGTGCTTTGGCAAGACCGGTAACGCTGTTCACGGGGCAATGGGCGGATTTGCCGCTCGAAGAACTCGCGCGAAAATGCGGCGAGTGGGGCTTCGATGGGCTCGAGCTCGCCTGCTGGGGGGACCACTTCGACGTCGACCGGGCGCTCTCCGAGAGCGGATACGTCGAGGGGAGGTGGGAGATCCTGCGCCGGAACAACCTGAACTGCTGGGCCATAAGCAACCACCTCGTCGGCCAGGCCGTCTGCGACCCCATAGACGCCCGCCACCAGGCCACCGTCCCGCCCGACGTCTGGGGCGACGGGGACCCCGAGGGCGTCCGCGGGCGCGCCGCCGAGAAGATAAAGGACACGGCAAGGGCCGCCGCGAAGTTCGGGGTTACGCAGGTCAACGGTTTCACGGGGTCTTCGATCTGGGCCAAGCTCTACTCGTTCCCGCCCAACGACTTCGCCGACATAGAGCGCGGTTACGAGGACTTCGCCGAACGGTGGAACCCCATAATCGACGTCTTTGATCGGGAGGGCGTCGGGTGGGGCCTTGAGGTCCACCCGACGGAGATAGCCTACGACTTCGTGACGACGCGCCGGGCGCTTGAGGCTATCGGGTACCGGGAAGGCTTTGGCATCAACTTCGACCCCAGCCACTTCGCCCACCAGTTCCTCGACTCGTCGCGGTTTATCGAGGAGTTTGCCGACAGGATCTACCACTTCCACGTCAAGGACTCCCGCAAGGCGCTCGACGGGCGGCGCTCCATACTCGCCTCGCACCTGGAGTTCGGGGAGGCCGAGCGCGGGTGGGACTTCGTCTCGCCGGGCCACGGCGACGTGGACTTCGAGTCCGTGGTCCGGGCGCTCAACCGCACGGGCTACGACGGCCCCCTCTCCATCGAGTGGGAGGACTCCGGCATGGACCGCGACTGGGGCGCCCCCGAGGCCCTCGCGTTTACCCGCCGCATAGACTTCGCGCCTTCCACCGTGGCCTTCGACGCCGCGTTCGCGAGGGAGGAGTAGTGGCGGAGATCGGGGTGGGCCTCGTCGGCTACAAGTTCATGGGCCGCGCCCACTCGAACGCCTACCGCCAGCTTCCCCGCTTCTTCGACGTGGACCCCGCGCCGAGGATGGTGGCGATAGCCGGCCGGGACGAGGCGGGCGTCAAGGAGGCCGCCGGCACCTTGGGCTGGGAATCGTACGAGACGGACTACCGCCGCCTCATAGCGCGGGACGACGTGGGCCTCGTGGACGTGGTGACGCCCGGGAACACGCACCGCGAGATCGTGCTGGCAGCACTCGAGGCCGGCAAGCACGTCCTCTGCGAGAAGCCGCTCGCCAACACGCTCGCCGAGGCGAAGGATATGGTGGCGGCCGCCAGGGACGCCGGGACCGTCAACATGGTCTCCTTCAACTACCGCCGCGCGCCGGCGGTGCAGCTCGCGAAGAGGCTCATCGAGGAGGGGCGGCTCGGGACGATCCGCCACTGGCGGGCGACGTACCTGCAGGACTTCATCATGGACCCCCAGTTCCCCCTGATCTGGCGCCTCAAGAAAGAGCTCGCAGGATCTGGCGCCCTGGGCGACATCGGGGCGCACATCGTCGACCTCTCGCAGTTCCTCGTCGGCGGCATCTCCGAGGTCGTCGGGATGACGGAGACGTTCGTCAAGGAGCGCCCGCTGGAGGAGGCGGGCGCGGGCGGCGGGCTCTCCGCCAGCGGGGGCGCCGAGACGGGCGAGGTGACGGTGGACGACGCGGTGGCGTTCCTCGCGCGCTTCCAGAACGGGGCGATGGGGACCTTCGAGGCGACGCGTTTCGCGGCGGGGCGGCGCAACAAGAACGCCTTCGAGATCAACGGCTCGAAGGGGAGCGTCGCCTTCAACCTCGAACGGATGAACGAGCTCGAGGTGTTCTTCGTGGACGACGAGGCGGACGTGCAGGGCTTCCGGACGGTCAACGTGACGGAGCCGGAGCACCCCTTCGCCGGGGCGTGGTGGCCGCCGGGGCACATCATCGGTTACGAGCACACGTTCGTGCACACCATGAAGGACCTGATGGACGGCATAAGGACCGGAGAGAGCCCGGCGCCGACCTTCGAGGACGCCTACCGCGACCAGGCGGTCCTCGACGCCGTGGAGCGAAGCGCTGAGGGCGGCGGATGGACGAGACCGGAATACGGGGGGATCTAGTTGGAGGGCAATTTGCGCGTCACGATCTGGAACGAGTTCAGGCACGAGAGGAACGATGAGGAGGTCGCGAAGATCTACCCGGAGGGCCTGCACGGGGCCCTCGCCAACGCCCTTAGAGGGAGCGGCTTCGACGTGAGAACGGCAACCCTCGACGAGCCCGAGCACGGGCTGACGGGGGAGGTCCTCGGTTCGACGGACGTGCTCTTGTGGTGGGGCCACATCGCCCACGACGAGGTCTCCGACGAGGTGGTGGACCGGGTACACGAGCGGGTCATGGGGGGGATGGGCCTGATCGTGCTCCACTCCGGGCACTTCTCCAAGATCTTCAAGCGGCTCATGGGCACCACCTGCGACCTGAAGTGGCGCCACGACGACACGGAGCGCCTGTGGGTGGTCGCCCCCGGCCACCCCATAGCCGAGGGCATCGGCGAGTATATAGAGCTCGAAGAGGAGATGTACGGGGAGCACTTCGACGTGCCCGAGCCCGACGAGCTGGTCTTCGTGAGCTGGTTCGGCGGGGGGGAGGTCTTCAGGAGCGGGCTCTGCTACCGGCGCGGCTCCGGCCGGGTCTTCTACTTCCGCCCGGGCCACGAGGAGAACCCCTCGTACCACAACCCGGACGTGCTGCGCGTCATAGAGAACGCCGTGCGCTGGGCCGCCCCGACCCCGGGGGCCGTTCCCGTCTACGGCAACGCGGAGCCGCTGGAAAAGAGGTTCTAGGTTCAAGGTCGCCCGCTTCGCGGGCTTCGGGGTCCGAGGGGTGGGAAGTCGAGACCCCGTCCCGATGGGCACCCCTAGAACCTAGAGCCTAAAGACAGGGAGGATCGTTTGCAGAACTTGGATTCGAAGACTTTGCGCGTCGGGGTTGTCGGCCTCGGCTACGCGGGCGAGCAGCACCTGAAGAACTTCGTGCGAGTGCCGAACGTGGAGGCGGTGGCGCTTGCGGGGCTGGAGGAGGGGCGGCTGCGGGAGCTCGGCGGGCGTTACGGGGTGCGGAACCTCTACAGGAGTTGGGAGGAGCTCGTCGCCCGCGACGATTTGGACGCGGTGAGCATCGGGGCGCCGAACCACCTGCACGCGCCCATAGCCATCGCTGCGCTGAAGGGCGGCAAGCACGTCCTCTGCGAGAAGCCGCTGGCGCGGACCGGGGCCGAGGCGGAGGGGATCGTGCGGGCGGCAAAGGAGGCCGACAGGGCGGTCCACATAGCCTTCACGCAGCGCGAGCGGGGGGACGTGCAGGCGCTCAAGCGGCACGTCGAGGAGGGGAACCTGGGCAGGATCTACCACGCCAAGGCGACCTGGATGCGCCGCAACGGCATCCCCGGGATGGGCGGCTGGTTCACCAGCAAGGAGATGGCCGGCGGCGGCCCGCTCATAGACCTCGGGGTGCACATGATCGACATGGCCCTCTACCTGATGGACGAGCCCGAGGTCGAAACCGTGAGCTGCGCCACCTACGCCGAGCTCGGCCCGCGAGGGCGCGGCGGCCGGACGGACTTCGGGCTCATGCAGGGCGACAGCCCCTACGAGGTCGAGGACCTCGCCACCGCGTTTATCCGCCTGGCCGGCGGCGCCACGCTCAACCTGGAGGCCGGCTGGGCCGTCTACCGCGAGTCCAGCGACGACTTCGGCGTGACCCTCTACGGCACCGACGGCGGCGCGGAGATGAAGGTCAAGAACTACGGCACCCGCGACACCGTCCGCATCTACACCGACGTGGCGGGCGTCCCCGCCGTGGTCACGCCGGAGATAGAGCCGCGCGAGGGGCACCTGGCCGTGGTCCGGCGCTTCGTCGAGACCATCCGCAGCGGCGACTGGGCCGGGCAGTTCGGGGAGGACGGCCTGCGCCGCGCCCGCATCATAGACGCCTGCTACGCCTCCGCGCTCGAGAACCGCGAGGTCTCCCTGACGGACGTCGCCGGCAGAGAAGCCGTGTGAAAAGGGCGCTCTTTGTCTGCGGCGGCTGGGAGGGACACGAGCCAGAGAAGTGCGCGCGCATCTTCACGCCCTTCCTGGAAGACAACGGCTACGGGGCCGAGATCTCGACGACCCTCGACTCTTACCTGGACGAGGAGAAGATGCGCGCCCTCGACCTGATAATCCCGATCTGGACGATGGGCACCATCACCGAGGAGCAGGAGGCCGGCCTCATCGGCGCCGTCGAGGGCGGCGTCGGCCTCGCCGGCTGGCACGGCGGCATGGCCGACTCGTTCCGCGAGAGCATCAACTACCAGTTCATGGTCGGCGGCCAGTGGGTGGCCCACCCCGGCAACATCATCGACTACGAGGTAAACGTCGTAGGCAACGACGACCCCATAACCGCGGGCCTGCAGGACTTCAAGATGCACTCCGAGCAGTACTACATGCACGTGGACCCGTCCAACGAGGTCCTGGCGACCACGACCTTCTCCGGCGAGCACGTCCCCTGGATAGAGGGGGCCGTGATCCCGGTCGTCTGGAAACGCCGGTGGGGCAGAGGCCGCGTCTTCTACTCCTCCCTCGGCCACGTGGCAAAGGACTTCGACGTGCCGGAGGCCAAGACGCTGGTCGAGCGCGGGATGCTGTGGGCGAGCAAGTAATAAGCCTGTCAGCCGGTCAGTACGCTCCGGCCTTCGGCCCTCGTTCTCAGCTAGTCAGCAAAAAGGAAAAGCTGACGGGCTGAGATGCTGACCGGCTGACAAGCTAAAAAGGAGGTAGCGTCATCGAAAACACGCCGACCAAAATCGGGGTCATGGGGGCGGGGAAGATCAGCGGTATTTACCTGGAGAACGGGGCGATCTTCGACGACGTGGAGATCGTGGCCTGCGCGGACCTGCTGGTGGAGCGGGCGGAGGAGCAGGCGCGGGCCTACGGGGTGCCGAAGGCGTGTAGCCCGGAGGAACTGTTGGCGGACCCTGGGGTCGAGATCATTCTCAACCTCACCGTCCCGGCGGTACACGCGGAGGTCTCGCTGGCGGCGCTCGAGGCCGGCAAGCACGTCTACACGGAGAAGCCGCTAGCCGTGAACCGCGAGGACGGGCGGCGACTGCTCGAGACGGCGGCGGAGAGGGGTCTCCTTGTCGGCTGCGCCCCGGACACCTTTCTCGGCGGGGGCCTTCAGACCTGCCGCAAGGTGATGGACGAGGGCATCATCGGCGAGCCGGTCGCCGCCACGGCCGTCATGATGACCCACGGCCCCGAGGACTGGCACCCCAACCCGGACTTTTTCTACCAGCCGGGCGCCGGCCCGATGTTCGACATGGGCCCCTACTACCTGACGGCCCTCGCGACGCTCCTTGGCCCCGTGCGGCGCGTCACCGGCTCCGCCAGGGTCACCTTCCCGGAGCGTCAGGTCACGAGCGAGCCGCTCGCCGGGACGACGATCACGGTCAACACCCCGACCCACGTCGCCGGCGTGATGGACTTCGAGGGGGGCGCCGTGGGGACGCTCGTCACCAGCTTCGACGTCTGGTCCGAGGAACATTCCCGCATAGACATCTACGGCACCGGGGGCACCTTGAGCGTCCCGGACCCGAACACCTTCGGCGGCCCGGTGCGCGTCTGGCGCTCCGGCGAGGACGCCTGGACGGACGTGCCTTTGACCCACCCGTACACCGGGAACAGCCGCGGCCTCGGCCTCGCGGACATGGCCCAGGCCCTTCGGTCCGGCAGGGAGCACCGCGCGAGCGGCGAGCTCGGCGGGCACGTCCTGGACGTCATCCACGCCTTTCTGGATTCTTCCGAGGGCGGCCGTCACGTCGAGGTTACGAGCAGCTTCGGGCGCCCGGAGCCGCTGCCGGCGGGATCGCCCGCCGGCCTCTTCGGGGGCGGCGCATGAGGGCCGACCAGATCTCGCTCCAGCTCTACACCGTGCGCGAGCACACCGCCACCGACATGCCGGGCACCCTACTCCGCCTGGCTGAGATCGGCTACACCGCCGTCGAGACCGCCGGCTTCGGCGGCCTCGCCCCCCGGGAGCTACGCCGCGTTTTGGACGACCTCGGCCTGCGCGCCTCCGGCGCCCACGTCCCCCTCGACACGTGGGAATCGGACCCAGGCTCCGTCGTGGCGGACATGCACGCCATCGGCTCGTCCCACGCCGTCATCCCGATGACCCCGCCGGGGCGCCGCGGCGACGAGGATTCGGTCGCCCGCCTCGCCGAAAACTTCAACCGTTGGGGCGGTATCTGCCGCGCGGAAGGCCTGACGTTCTCCTACCACAACCACGACTTCGAGTTCGCCCGCCTCGGCGACACGACGATGTGGGAGGTGCTCGTCCGGGAGACCGACCCGGACCTCGTCCACCTGGAGCTCGACCTGTACTGGATCAAGTACGGCGGCGCCGACCCTGAGACCGTCCTGCGCGACGTTGGCGGCCGCGTCTCCCTCGTCCACCTCAAGGACATGGCCCCGGACGAGACGCTCTCGGACCTACCCGTCGGCGAGGGCACCATGCCCTGGACGGACCTCCTGAACGCCGCCGGCGAGGTGGGGGCCGAATGGTACGTAGTCGAGCAAGACAACCCGCGAGACGCGATGGAGGACGTCGAGACGAGCCTCAGGAAGCTCCAAGAATTGGCGGATGGCTAGAGAGCGGTAAGCTCTTTCGGGCATGATGTTTTAAGGCACAGGGTGTTGGGACGGAGGTACGGAACGCGGGCCAGGGTCATCCCCGGGCGAAACACCCGACGCGGGGGTGCGGTGTTCGGACGACGTCCCCGCCAGGAGACCCGAGACCTCGAGTTTAAGAGCCATCTATCTTCCTGAACTCGCGGTCGCAGAGGCGGTAGACGGCGTAGGCGGTCAGGCTGCCGGTGATGAGGATGAGGATGGGCACGACAAACGTGAGCGTCGCCATCGCCACGAGGATCAGCAGGCACGAGAGCGTCGTGGGGAGCCTGCCGATGGAGAGCAGCAGCGCGTTCTTGGGCACCACGGTCCATTTCGTGTCGTAGTGGACCATGACGGGCAAGAGGAACGCGGAGGTGAGGGCGTAGAGGACGGCCGCCAGGACGAGCAGGGACCTCATGACGACCTGGACGCCGCCGGAGAGCTGGTTGGCGAGGAGAAAGTCCAGGAACAAAGCCCCGCCGAAGAGCGCCCACAGCACGCCCACGACGAGGCTCTGCCAGAAGTTCTGCCGGAAACGCAGCGCGAACGCCCCGAAGACCCCGGTCTCCCTCCCCCTCGTCCAGTCCCTGACGACGCCGAACATAGCCGCCGTGGCGGGGAAGACCGTTACCACCGGCAGGCACGCCAGAAGCCAGATCAGGTTCAGAAAAAGGAAGTCGGTGGCGACCTGCGCCCACCTGTAGATCCTGGTGTCCAGAATGTTCATGGACGACCATTATCCCTCACGCGGGCCGTCTCTACAGTTTGCCGCTAATCTTCTCCCGCCCGGGCGTCCGTGCCGGCCATCACGACGGGGGGGCGGAGGACTCGCGCACGACCAGCGACGTCGCGAGCTCGACGCGGGTGCTTTCGAGCGTCTCCCCGGCGATGATCCTGAGCAGCATCCTGGTCGCCAGCGCCCCCATCTCGCGGACGGGTTGGCGGACGGTGGTAAGGGCCGGCGTGAGCAGGCGGGCGAGCGGCAGGTCGTCGAAGCCGACAACGCTCACGTCTTCGGGGGCGCGCAGGCCCGCCTCGTACAGCGCCCGGTAGACGCCCATGGCCTGCAGGTCGTTGCCGGCGAAGATGGCCGTCGGGGGCTCCGGCCCGCGGAGCAGGGCGCGCGCCGCCTCGTAGCCGGTCTCGGCCACGAACCTGCCGGGTTTTTCGAGGAGCGGGTTCGGCGGGACGCCGGCCTCCTGCAAGGCCGTCCGGTATCCGGCCACCCTCGCCCGCGTGGACTTGTACGGCGGGCCGCCGACGACGGCGATGCGGCGGTGCCCCAGGGAGAGCAGGTGCTCGGTCGCGGCGAAGCCGCCGGCAAAGTTCGTCGCCCCCACGGAGGGCGCGCCCGGCGGGCTCTCCCCCCTGTCGTCCACGAGCGCCACCGGGATGCCCTGGCGCCGCAGCCCCTCCAGCTGGGCGAAATGCTCGTCGGGTAGCACCAGGATCGCGCCGTCCGTCCCGTGCTCGACGACCCGCGCCATCCAGCGCCGGTGGCGCCGCGCCTCGTCGTGGGTGGCCGTGAGGACCATCGAGAGCCCGGCCCGCTCCAGCGTCGCCTCCACGCCGCGGATGATCTCGGCGAAGTAGGCGTTGTCCACCTCTTTGACGACCAGGTTCACGGATCCCGCCCGGCCCGCGCTCAGGGCCCGCGCGGCGCCGTGCCTGACGTAGCCGCTCTCGGCGATCACGCGTTCGACCCTCTCCCGCGTCGCCGCCGCCACCCCGGGCTGCCCGTTCATCACCTTGGAGACCGTCGGCTTCGAAACACCCGCCAGCGCCGCGATCTCGGCCATCCTCGGCTTCCCGTTGGCCGAACGCCTTCCCGCCATGCTTCCCTCTCAAAACCGGTTTCGTCTTTACGCCATAATGCCGAGGCCAAAACCCCCTGTCAACATAAAAGCGCGCTTGACGCGGCGCCGCCCGGTGTGTTAACGTGCTTGCGGGATAAGGAAACCGGTTTCGGCAGGTGGGCTGAGACCGGCAGGGAAAACGAGGAGGCATCTATGTCGAGAGGTCTGTCACGGCGCGACTTTTTGCGTGCCGGCGGGGGAGCGTTTGTGGGGGCGTATGCGCTCGGGCTGGCGGGTTGCGGCGGGGGTGGAGATCAGGGCGGTTCCGGGGACAACAGCCTGGAGTTCTGGGCCTTCGACGAGGGGCGGGCCAACTTCGCGAAGGCGGCGCTCGAGACCAAGGAGTGGAGAGACGCGCACGGGGACATGAAGGTCAACTTCAGGATCTTCCCGTACGAGCAGATGCACGACAAGCTCTTGACGGCGCTCGTCTCGGGCAAGGGCGCGCCCGACGTGGCGG
Source organism: uncultured Rubrobacteraceae bacterium (assembly GCA_902806085.1). Classification (GTDB taxonomy): domain Bacteria; phylum Actinomycetota; class Rubrobacteria; order Rubrobacterales; family Rubrobacteraceae; genus Rubrobacter_D. The sequence goes on from CADCVH010000022.1 coordinate 68,058, forward strand.
ACGTGGAGATCTCGCGCTTCTCCAACTTCATAAAGGGCGACGAGCTGCCGTTCCTGGACCTGACGGACCGTATCGGCGGGGACATAGACGACGTATACAAGCCGGCGGCCACCGACCCCTGGACGTGGCAGAACAAGATCTACGGCGTGGGCAACGAGCTGAACACCTGCGTCCTCGCGTATCGTCAGGACCTCATGGACGAGGTGGGCGCCCGGACGCCGTTCGAGACCTGGGACCAGGTCATCGCGGCGGGGCAGGAGGTGTCCACCGGCGACCGCAAGATGTTCGCGCTTCACGACCTCGACTTCGGCGACCATTACATGCTCTCGCAGAGCTCGGGGACCTCGCTATTCGACGATCAGGGGAACTACATCGGGGACAACGAGGAGAACGTCGCGGCGCTGCAGTTCCTGCACGACATGGTCTACGAGTCGCAGATCGCCGGCATAGCGCCAGCGGTCGCGAGCGACAGCTGGTACCCGCCGCAGTACAGGTCGGCCTTCGCCGCCGAGAGGTTCGTCGCGCTCTTCGGACCGCCGTGGCACCTGAGCTTCCTGCCGACGGACGTCAAGGAGCAGTCAGGGAAGTGGACGGTGCAGAAGCTGCCCTCGGGCCTGGGCGAAGGTCTGCCGACTGCCAACTTCGGCGGGACCGGGCAGTGCGTGACCACGCAGAGCCAGAACCCCGACGCGGCCTACGACCTCATCCGGATAGCCAACCTGACCAACGAGGGCGTCATCGCGGACTTCGAGGCCAGGACCGCCTACCCTGCGTACAAGCCGGCGTACGAGGACCCCGCGCTCCAGGAGTCCAACAAGTACTTCGGGGGCCAGAAACTCGGGCAGATCTACGCCGATCTCGCCCCCGGCCTGCCGCCGTTCAACCAGTCGCCGGTGTGGGGCCAGGCCACCGAGGGGCTGGTCCGCGAGGCGATAACCCCCGTCATGCAGGACAAGGAGGACGCGCAGGCGGCGCTCTCCGGCTTTCGTCAGACCGTCGAGGAGATGAAGCAGTAGGACCGCGAAGGGACGGCCGCCCCTTGGGCGGCCGTCCCCCCCAGCCGGGAGGAGGAGAGGTTGGATACCGAATCCGCGAACGCGGCGCCGCCGGAGCCGCCGCCCAAGTCGGGCCGGGGGCGGCCGGGCGGTAGCAACATCGCACCGTACCTGTTCTTGTTGCCGTTTTTCCTGATCTACGCGGTCTTTTTGATCTACCCGGTGCTCGCCGCGTTCCGCCTGAGCTTCTACGAGTCGTCGGGCTTCGGGGGCGACACGTTCACCGGCCTCGACAACTACGCGAGGCTCGTGGGGGACTCGCGCTACCTCGAGGCCCTGAAAAACACGACCCTGTACGCTTTGGCCAGCGTCTTTATCCTGAGCCCGCTCGCCCTGCTGGTGGCGGTCGCGATCCGCTCGTTCGTGGTGCCGACGGCCGCCTTCAAGAGCTTCTACCGCATCATCTTCTTTCTGCCGTTCATCACCTCTTTCGTCGTTATCGCGTTGATGTTCAACTTGATCTTCAACAACGATTTCGGCCTGTTGAACAACGCGCTATCGGCGCTCGGGCTGCCGACGTTCAACTGGCTGAACAACGAGCGGGTGGCGCTCCTTGCGATCATCCTCGTCGCGATCTGGACGTACCTCGGCATCAACGCGCTGTACTTTCTGGCGGGGTTGCAGAACATACCGGAGGAGGTCCTCGAGGCGGCGGCGGTGGACGGGGCGAGCAGGCTGCAGGCCTTCTGGCGGGTGACGCTGCCGCTCCTCCGGCCGGTGATCCTGTTCGTCGTCGTGCAGGCGACGATCTTCTCGTACCAGATCTTCGAGATACCGTTCCTGCTCACCGCGGGCGGGCCGTCCGACTCGACGCTCACGCTCGCGATCTACCTGTACGAGGTCGGCTTCAGGGAGTTCGACCGGGGCTACGCCGCGGCGATCGGGTACTCGATGGCGATCATCGCCGTGGTCCTCGCCGCGATCCAGCTCCTCGCGGCCCGCAGGTTCGACCGGTGAGGGGGTAAGAAGGTGATCGGCAACAAGCTTCAGATCCGGGTCGTGCAGGTGCTGGTCAACGCCGTGCTGCTCCTCGCGGTCTTTCTCCTGCTCATGCCTTACCTGTACATGATCAGCGCCTCGTTCAAGGAGGGGAACGAGATCTTCTCCATCCCCATAAAGCTCCTGCCGGACGGCCTCTACCTGGACAACTACGCGCTGCTGTTCGGGGAGACCAACTTCCCGCGCTGGTTCTTGAACAGCGTCTTCGTCAGCGTCTCGCGCATGGCCATAGCCATCCTGGTCTCCGTGATGGCCGGCTACGCCTTCGCGAAGTTCGACTTCCGCTTCAAGAACCTGCTCTTCGTGCTGGTCCTCGCGACCCTGACCCTGCCCATCTACGTCCTGATCGTGCCCCTCTACGACATGATGGTCACCCTTGGCTGGACCGACAGGTACGTCGCCCTGATCCTGCCCTTCGCCGCGCAGGCCATCGGCGTCTTCCTGGCGCGCCAGTACCTCATCTCCATACCGGACGAGATACTTGACGCCGCCAGGGTGGACGGGGCCTCGGAGTGGGTGGTGTTCTGGCGGGTGGTGCTGCCCATCTCCACTCCCGTGATGGCCGTCCTCGGCATCCTCTTCTTCACGACCGCCTGGAACGACTTTATCTGGCCGCTGGTGGTGATGACCGAGGACAACAAGTTCCCGGTCGCCCTCGGGCTCCCGACCCTGCTAGGCCCCTACAGCCAGGAGTACGGCGCGGTGATGGCGGGCTCGTTCCTGAGCACGCTCCCGATAATCATCGTCTTCCTGATCGCCCAACGCCGCTTCATAGAAGCCCTGACCGCCGGCGCCGTGAAGGGCTAGTATCCGTCTGGATAGACGATGGGGAGGATGATGGACGAGAGAGAGGCGGAGGACTTCTGGCGGGCGTACCTCTCCACGCTTCCGGCTGACCTCCCAATCCGGGACCAGGAGTACGAGGCGTGGTCTTTCGGGGACGGGCCGGAGATGGCGGATGGGCTGGGGGCCCTCGTGCGAGACGGCCTGAAGACCGCGACCTGCTCGGCGCTGTGGGAGCCGGAGGATGAGGGCGAGCCGTTACCCGAGGTCGGCGAGAAGTCCTTGATCCTGGACGGGAAGGACGAGCCGCTCTGCATCATCGAGACGACGGAGGTCGCGGTCCGTCGCTTCGACGAGGTGGACGGGCGCTTCGCCTACGAAGAGGGCGAGGGCGACCGCTCGCTGGAGTACTGGCGCGGGGAGCACCGGCGGTTTTTCGCCAGAACGCTGCCGGGGATCGGGCGCCGGTTTTCGGAGGACATGCCGCTCGTGTGCGAGCGGTTTCGGGTGGTCTACGTCTGACGCACGCGTACCGACAGGAGGACCGATGGACGCTGCCGATTTTCTGAACGTCGAGGGCAGGCAGATAGTGAACGGCGCGGGGCAACCCGTCGCGTTGCGCGGCTTCGGCCTCGGCGGCTGGATGAACATGGAGAACTTCATAACCGGCTACCCCGCAAACGAGGAGGCCCAGCGCGAGGCGGTCGGGGAGGTCCTCGGGGAAGACCTGTACGAGCGCTTCTTCGACGCCTTCCTCGAGCACTTCTTCACCGAGGGGGACGCGCGGTTTATCCAATCGCTCGGGTTGAACCTGCTCAGGCTTCCGGTGAACTACCGGCACTTCGAGGACGACGCGCGGCCGTTCGAGATAAAGGAAGAGGGCTTCAAGCACCTCGACCGGGTCGTCGGGCTGTGCGCGGCGCACGGGATCTACACGATCATCGACCTGCACGCCCTGCCCGGCTACCAGAACCAGCACTGGCACTCGGACAACCCGGGCCACAAGGCGCTCCTCTGGCGCCACAAGCACTTCCAAGACCGGACCGTGAACATCTGGGAGCACATAGCCGCACGCTACAGGGGCAACCCGTGGGTGGCCGGGTACAACCCCATAAACGAGCCAGCCGACCCGACGGAAGAGCTGATCATGCCCTTCTACCGACGGCTCTACGACGCGATAAGGGCCGTGGACCCGGACCATTTGATCTTCCTTGAAGGCAACCGCTACTCGGTGGACTTCCACATGTTCGGGGAGCCCTGGCCCGACGTCGTCTACACGAACCACGACTACGCCCTGCCAGGTTTCGCGGACGGCGGCCCCTACCCCGGCGTCTCGCGCGGCGAGTACGTGGATAGGGACGCCCTGGAGAAGACCTTTCTCAAGCGCAGCGAGTACATGCTGGAGCACGACGTGCCGGTCTGGGTCGGCGAGTTCGGGCCGGTCTATCCGCCCGACGACCCCGGCTCCCACGCCATGCGCCGCGAGCTCCTGCGGGACCAGCTCGAGATTTACGCCCGCCACGGCGCCAACTGGGCGATCTGGACGTACAAGGACATCGGCCTCCAGGGCGTCGTCCACGCCGCCCCCGACTCGCCCTGGGTCGAGCGCGTAAGGCCCATCGTCGAGAAGAAGGCCCGCCTCGGGGTGGACGCCTGGGGCGGCACGGACGCCAAGATCCGTCACGTCATGGAACCCCTCGAAAGGCTCTTCGCCGAGGAGTACCCGGATCACAAACCGTTCCCCTTCGGGACCCAGCGGGAGATAGAGCTTCTGGTGCGCAACATCCTGCTCGCCGAACCCATGCTGCGGGAGTACGCCGAACTTTTCAGGGGCTTGGACGGGACGGAGATAGACGACCTGATGCGCTCGTTCCGCTTCGAGAATTGCACCAGGCGCGGGGAGTTGGCCTCCATCCTGGCCGAACACGCCGCCCAGGAGGGCGTGAGAAACTAGGCGAGAGGGGCACGCAAGGGCCGGACGGGGCGGCGGCGCCCCGGGGGTCACACCCATGGGTCACACCCATGGGTCACACACTTCAGAGGAGGCAGGAGCTTGAACTTTCCGGAAAACTTTTTGTGGGGCACGGCGACGGCCTCGTACCAGATCGAGGGCGCCGTGGACGAGGACGGGCGGGGTGCCTCCATCTGGGACACCTTCTCCCACGCGCCCGGCAACGTCTACCGCGGCGACACCGGCGACGTCGCCTGCGACCACTACCACCGCCTCGAAGAGGACCTCGACCTCATGGCCGAGCTCGGCTTGCAGGCCTACCGTTTCTCCGTCGCCTGGCCGCGCGTCCAGCCGGACGGGAGCGGTCCGGCCAACCAGAAGGGCCTGGACTTCTACCGGCGGCTCGTGGACGGGCTCAGGGAGAGGTCCATCGAGCCGATGCTCACCCTCTACCACTGGGATCTGCCGCAGGCCCTGGAGGACCGGGGAGGGTGGACGAGCCGGGAGACGAGCGAGCGGTTCGCGGAGTACGCAGGCCTCGTCTACGGGGCGCTCTCGGGCACGGTCTCGTACTGGATCACCCTGAACGAGCCCTGGGTCGCCGCGTGGCTGGGCCACGGATACGGCGTGCACGCCCCAGGCAAGCAGGACGCGGGCGCGGCCCTCTCGGCGTCGCACCACCTCCTGCTCGGCCACGGCCTGGCGATGGAGAGGATGCGCTCGGTCGGCGACGACAACCGGCTCGGCGTCACCCTGAACCTGCACCCGGCCGTCCCGGGGCGCGACCGCGACGCCGACAGGGAGGCCGCGCGCAGGGTGGACGGGCAGGCGAACCGGCTCTACCTCGACCCGCTCTTCCGCGGCGCGTACCCCGAGGACGTGCTCTCCCACTACCGCGGGCTCGGCGCCGACCTTTCCGTCGTTCGGGATGGGGACCTGCGGAAGATCTCCGCCCCCCTGGACTTCCTGGGCGTCAACTACTACTTCCGCCACACCGTCAGGGACGCGCCCGAGGAGGACGCGCCGGACGCTCCCTTCGCCGACCTCGACGCCCGTCCCATCGTTCCGCACGCGGCCGAGAAGACCGCGATGGGTTGGCCTGTAGACCCGGAGGGCCTCACGGAGATCCTCGTGCGCATCAAGGAGGAGTACGCCGACCTTCCCCTCTACGTTACCGAGAACGGACGCGCCGTCCACGACTACGCGGACCCCAACGGGGAGGTGAAAGACGACGAGCGCGTCTCCTACCTCGACGCCCACTTCAGGGCCGCGCGCGAGGCGATGGACCGCGGCGCGGACCTGCGCGGCTACATGGTCTGGTCTTTCCTGGACAACTTCGAGTGGGCCGAGGGGTACTCGAAGCGGTTCGGCCTCGTCTTCGTGGATTACGCGACCCAGAAACGTACCCCGAAGACGAGCGCCCGCTGGTACTCGGAAGTCATCCGGCGCAACGGGCTGGGGGAGCCGGCCCGTTGAGGCTGCTGCTCGTGCGCCACGGGGAGACCAAGGGCAACAGGGACCGGATCCTGCAGGGGACCGAAGACCCGCTCACGGAGCGCGGACGGCGGCAGGCCCAGGAGCTCGCGGCGCACCTCTCGGACAGGGACGACGTCGCGGCGCTGTACGCCAGCCCGTACCGGCGGGCCTTCGACACCGCCCGCGCCATCGGCGAGGCTTTGGGAGTGGAGCCCGAGCCGCGCCCGGCGCTCGCCGAGCTGGACGTCGGACGGGCCGCCGGGTATCGCTTCGAGGCGTGGGCGGAAGAGTTCCCGGAAGAGGCCGAGCGGTTCCAGAAAGAAGGCATAGATTACTCGTGGCCCGGGGGGGAGAGCGGCCGGGACCTCGCGGCGCGCACCGAGGGGGAGATCGACCGCATCCTGGGGTCCCACAGGCGGGACGGGGGGGCGGTCGTCGTGGTGTCGCACGGGGGCGCCCTGGCCTGGATCATCGCGCACCTGCTCGGCGAGCCCGAAGGAGAATGGCCCGGCAATTACGCCAGGCTCGACAACTGCTCCATAACGGAGGCCGAGATCCCCCCGAGCGGCCCCGCGAAGTTCCTCTACACCAACGAGGTCGGCCACATCTCGCCCGACCCCGACGAAGAGGCCGCGACCGGCAGAGATCCCGTAGACTGACGGGCGTACGCTGTCCGAATAGAGGAGAGAGCTTTGAATTACCGTGACCTGGGAGAGACAGGGATGAGGGTGTCCGAGATCAGCCTCGGCACCTGGGCCTTCGGCGGCGACTGGGGGACGGTCGGCGACGACGATGCCTACGCCGCCCTGAACCGCGCCGTCGACCTCGGCGTGAACTTCCTCGACACCGCCGACGTCTACGGCGACGGCCGCAGCGAGAGGCTTATCGGCAAGCTCCTGAAGGACCGCCCCGACGACGAGATCTTCGTCGCTACCAAGGCCGGGCGCCGCCTCGACCCCCACACGGCCGAAGGCTACAACGCCGAAAACCTCTCCGCCTTCGTCGAGCGTAGCCTGCAGAACCTCGGCGTCGAGGCGTTGGACCTCTTGCAGCTCCACTGCCCGCCGACGGAGACGTACCGCCGGGACGAGACCTTCGAGGCGCTGGACGGTTTGCAGGAAGCCGGGAAGCTCAAGAACTACGGCGTGAGCGTGGAGAAGGTAGAGGAGGCGCGGATGGCGCTGGAGTACCCGGGCGTGAGGACCGTCCAGATCATCTTCAACGTCTTCCGCCAGAAGCCCGCGGAGGAGTTCTTCCCGCTCGCCGAAGAGCACAACGTCGGCATCCTCGCCCGCGTGCCGCTCGCGAGCGGCCTCCTCTCCGGCAAAATGAGCGCCGACAGGGCCTTCGACGAGGGCGACCACAGGAACTTCAACCGCAACGGGGAGGCCTTCGACAGGGGCGAAACTTTCTCCGGCGTGGACTTCGAGGCCGGGCTGCGGGCGGCGGAGGAACTCAAGGGGCTCGTGCCCGGGGGGAGCACGCTGGCGCAGTTCGCGCTGCGTTGGATCCTGATGCACCCGGCGGTCTCCTGCGCGATTCCGGGCGGCAAGAACCCCTCCCAGGTCGAGGACAACGTCGCAGCCGCCGATATGGCGCCGCTCTCGGACGGGGCGATGGAGCGCGCGAAGGAGGTCTACGACGCCTCGGTCCGGCCGCAGGTCCACCACCTCTGGTAGTCCCTAACACATAAGTTCCCTTCCGACTGGATAAGAATGTGCCCACGCCCCGGGTGGTTGGGGCGTCTCGCGCAGTCGAACGGAAAGGGCCTATTTTGTCTACCGGGTCAAGAGGAAGAACGGCAATTCACGGCATGAACCGCCGGGAGTTCCTGAGGCTCGGGGGCGCGGGGCTCGCCGGGGCGGCCCTGCTTGGGAGCGGAACGCTGGCCGGGTGCGGCGGCGGTGGGTCGTCGTCCGGCGGGGGCCTGACGGTCGCCTCGTGGGACATAGCGAGCGACGCCTTGAGGAACACGATCCCGCTCTTCAAGAAGAAGCGCCCGGGCACGGACGTCTCCATGCAGTCGATCACCATCGACTACCAGCAGATCGTGCCGCGCCTGCAGGCCGGCAGCGGGGCCCCGGACGTCTTCTCCCTAGCCCAGCAGGACTTTCAGAACTTCCTTACGCGCTTTCCGGGCGAGTTCGTGGACGTGACGGACAGGATGGGGGGGTACACGAGCCAGTTCGCCGAGGCCCCGCTCTCCCACGCCCGCAAGGACGGCAAGCTCTTCGCCGTGCCGTGGGACATGGGCCCGGTCGGCCTCTGGTACCGCAAAGACCTCTTCGAGAAGGCCGGCATCGGCCCCGAGGACGTCGCGACCTACGACGGCTTTATCCAGGCCGGCAAGGAGTTGGAGAGGAAGGTCGGCGGGGGGACGAAGATGACCGCGTTCGACGCCTCGGGCGGCGGCACGAACCCCTCCCACTACCACATCCTGCTAAACCAGCAGGACGGCTCCTTCTACGGGCCTGACGGCAAGATCGACTTCACGAACGAGAAGAGCTACGGGGCGATGGACCTCCTCGACCGCTTCGTGAACGAGGAGATCGTCATAGACACCCCGACCTACGACGAGATCAGCCGCGCCATCTCCAACGGCGACACCGCCACCGACATGGGCGCCGCGTGGGACGTCGGCCTCATAAAGTCGGCCGGCGGCAAGGCCCAGAAGGGCAAGTGGGACGTGATGCCCCTCCCGGCGTTCATGCGGGGCGGCCCGCGCGAGGCGACTTTGAGCGGTTCGGTCCTCGTCATCTCCTCCCAGACCCAGAACGAGGACGCGGCGTGGGACTTTATAGAGCAGGCGCTCCTTACTAAAGAGGGCCAGGCCGAGTCGTGGGCGCAGGGCCTCTTCCCCTCGTGGGAGCCTTACTGGGAGACGGGGGCCTTCAACGAGGCCGACCCTTACTTCGGGTTCGCCGTGGCCCCGAAGTTCGCCGAGATCGCCCGCAACGTCCCGGCCCTGGACTACGGCCCGCATTTCCTCGACTTCCAGAAGCCGCTCATGGACGCGTACTCGGCGGTCCTGACCGGCGACACCACGCCCCAAGACGCCATGGCCCAGGCCGAGGAGCGGGCCGCCTCGGCCTCAGGCCTCGAGGTCGCCTAGGAGGGCGGCGTCTTGGCCGGAGAGCAGAAGAACGGGCCGCGGGCCGGGTGGTCGGCCGTCGTCCCGTACCTGTTCGTGGTCCCCTTCTTCCTGCTCTTCGCGGGGTTCATCCTGTACCCGATTCTTTACTCGGCGGCCCTGAGCTTCGGGCAGTTCAGTGGGGGGAGCATCTCGTTCGTGGGCCTCGAGAACTACCGGCGGTTGCTATCCGACGGGTTGTTCCTGAAGTCGCTCCTGAACACGGGGCTCATACTGGTCATACAGGTGCCGCTCATGATCGGGCTGGCGACGGTTGTCGCCTCCGTCGTCGACTCCGACCTGCTCGGAAAGAGGCGCAAGGCGGCCTTCAGGCTCGCGTTCTTTTTGCCCGTGGCGATAGACCTCGTGACGTACTCCGTGGTCTTCTCCCTTATCTTTTCGGAGCGGTACGGCGTCGTGAACCAGGCGCTCGGCCTCGTGGGCCTTGACGGCGTACCGTGGCGGTCGGACCCGTTCTGGGCGCGGGTGCTGATAATCCTCGCCGTGACGTGGCGGTGGACGGGGTACAACGCCGTGATCCTGCTCTCGGGCCTCCAGAACATCCCGAAAGACCTCTACGACGCCGCGAGCGTCGACGGCGCCGGCAGCGTAACCCGGTTCTTCAGGATAACGGTCCCGCTCTTGCGGCCCGTGATCCTGTTCTGCACGGTCCTCGGCACCATCGGGACCCTGCAGCTCTTCACCGAGCCGTACATACTCACGGGCGGCGGGCCGAACAACGCGACGCTCACGAGCTTCTTCTACATCTACGACACGGGCTTCGCCCGCTTCGACTTCGGCCTCGCCGCCGCCGGGACCTACGTGCTCTCCGCCATCGTGGCGGCCATGTCCTACGCCCAGATAAGGCTGGCGCGGTGGGGGGAGGTGTAGGATGAAGAGCCGTTCGCGGAGGATGAGCGAGCCGATGCGCCTGATCCTCTACATCTTCCTCGGCGTCGGGGCGCTGGTGACGCTCTACCCGTTCTACTGGACCCTCACCGCGGCGACGCTCACGGAGTCCCAGATCTTCAAAAGCCCGCCCCGCCTGCTGCCGGGCACCGAGTTTCTCGCCAACCTGGAGACGTTGTCGCAGTCCGCCCCGTTTCTGCGGGCGCTCCTGAACAGCATCTTCGTCTCCACGGTGACGACCGTGAGCACCGTCTTCCTCTCGGCGCTCGCGGGGTACGCGTTCGCGAAGTTCAGGTTCAGGGGGCGCAGGGTCATGTTCGTTGTCGTGCTCGGGACGCTGATGCTGCCGACGGAGATCATGATAGTGCCCCTCTTCATCATCATGCTGCAGCTCGGGTGGGTGGACAGCTTCGCGGCACTCATAGTCCCTTACCTCGTCACCGGCTTCGGCGTCTTCCTCATGCGCCAGCAGATGATGGGCTTCCCGAACGACCTGCTGGACGCCGCCCGCATAGACGGCAACGGGGAGTTGGGGGTGTTCTTCAGGGTCGTCCTGCCGAACATGAAGGCCGCCTGCGCCGCACTCGGCATCGTCACGTTCATGAGCCAGTGGGGGAACTTTCTCTGGCCGCTCGTGGTCATAAGCACGCCCGAGAAGTTTACGTATCCCCTGATGCTGTCGAGCCTGGTCCGCCAGGGCGGGGCGGTGGAGTACGCCCCGATAATGGTGGCCGCCGTGATCGGCCTGATCCCGCTCGCCCTCATCTTCTTCTTTTTCCAGAAGTACATCGTCTCGGGCGTCTTCGGCGGCTCCCTGAAGGAGTAGATCTTGACGGTCCCCCTCTTCGAACCACCGCACCGCCGGCTGCCCGGGCACCCGGCCATCTCCGCCTACAGGGAGGCGCTGCCAGAAGGCGAGGTCCTCGCCTTCCCCCTGGACCCGCTGGACCGCCTCGGCCTGCCCGTCTGGTCCGCGGAGCTCTTCGCCGCCCGCGGCACGATGCACCACGGCGTGGGCTTTGGCGCCTCCGACGAGCGGGCGACCACCGGGGCCCTCGGCGAGCTTTCGGAGACCCTCTTCGCCGGCGACGCCGTGAAGCGCCTCCGGCCGCGCCTGGCGTCCTTCCGGGACCTCGTGCGCGAGGCCGGCCCAAGCGGCGTGGTCGACCCGCTGACCGTCTGCCTCCCGGCCGGCAGCGGCTACACGCCGACCCGGCCCCTGCGCTGGGTCGAGGCGCGGCGGTGGGGGACGGACGAGCCAGTCCTGGTTCCGTTGGAGCTCGTCGCCGCCTCCTCGGTGGATATCGAGCCCGACGGGGACGGGTGGCTCGTCCAGCCCGTGACCAACGGGCTGGGGGCCGGGCCCACGCGCGAGCACGCCTTCGCCCACGGCCTGCTGGAGCTCGTGCAGCGGGACGGCAACAGCGCGACCTACCGCGCCCTCGACCTCGGCGTCGGCGTGAGGCTCGACGACGTTCGCGACGGGGAGACGCGCGCGCTGCTCGAGGCGCTCGAGGGCGCGGGCATCGAGGTAACCGTCAAGCTCGCCTCGACCGATTTCGGCATCGCGAACCTCTACGTCGTCGGCGCCGAGCGCGAGCCGGAGAGAACGCCGCACCCGCTCGCGCTAACCGCCTGCGGCGAGGCCGCGGACCCCGACCGCGAGAAGGCGCTCAAAAAGGCGCTCATGGAGTTCTGCGCCGGCAGGTCGCGCAAGCCCTTCGACAGCGGGCCCGTCTCCCGCGTGACGGCCGTCGCCCCGGGCGCCTACGTCGGCCGGGCCCTGCGCGCCGCCACCCTGGAGCACGAGGAAGAGAGGTCCTTGCGGGAGACGATAGCGTGGCTCCGCCTCGGCCCCCACGAGATGCGCGGTCTGCTGGAAGATCCCGTCTTCGCCGTGCGCTCCGGGGTAGATTTCTCCTCCCTCCCCGGGCCTTCGGGGGAAGGCGAAGGGCCCGCGGCCGGCCCCGTGGTCCGACGGCTGCGCGAAGGCGGCCTCGATCCGCTCTACGTGGATCTCTCGCCGCCGGAGGGGGGGACCTGCGTGATCAGGGCAATAGTCCCGGGCCTCGAGGTCGAGACGGCGAGCTACGCCAGGATCGGGGCCCGCAACCTCCGCCGCATGCTCCGCCGGGACGACGGCCTGGTCGGCACGGACGACCCGCCCCCCGGCGCCCGGCGAATACTCCTCCCCGACGCGGACCGCGAGGAGTTCGGACCATACCCCTGGCTCGATGTGGAAGCCTTGGACAGAAAGGTTGGCTCCCTGTACCCGCTGTACAGGGAGCCCTCCCGCCACGTGGCCGCCCTCGTCGCCGACGGCGCTCTGTGAAACCCCGCTGCCCCGACCACCAACCGGCCCGTGGCGACGTCCCGCCGGGACGTCTCCGCCCAAGTACATACCCGCAACGTAACAAAACGGCCCGCGCAGAAGCAGGAGCGTCTCGTGGGTAAAGGAGGGCGCGACGGGCCCATAGCCGGCATCATGCGGACCTCGGGCCGCGAGAAGTGGCGGGTGTTGGCGGCGAAAGGCGCGTCCACCTTCCTCCTGCTCGACGGCGCGGCCCGGCTTCTCCCGCGCGGCCCGGCTTCCCCCGCGCGGCCGGACGCGGAGGGCGCGGCTCTCGGGGCACTGGCCGGGGACATCTACCGGGGTTTGTCCCCCGCGGAGCGCGGCGCCTGGCCCGGGGGCGTCGCGCTCGCCCTGCAGATGCTCGCGGATCGTTCCTTCTCCGCGGCCGGGCCACTGGCGAGCACCCGGCCCGAGGACGACGGGCCGGATGAGGGACCCTTCCGCGCCTTCAGGGAAGGGCGCTACGTGCGGGTGGTCAACTTTCACGCGACGCCCCGGCGGCTCGCGGGCGGCCTGGAAGAGCAGCTGACGCGGCTCGCGCGGAGCTTCGCGCCCGTCTCCTACGACGACCTGGTGGGCCTGGTCGGCCGCGGCGAGTGGCCGCACTACAAACCCGGCGTGATCCTCAGTTTTTTCGACGGTTTCCGCGACAACTACGAGGTCGCGGCCCCGATCCTGGACCGCCTCGGCCTCGTCGGCTGGTTCTTTCTCGTCTCCGGCTGGATCTCCGCCCCGCCCGAGGACCAACGTGCCTTCGCAGATCGCCACTTCATAGATCTCCCTTACGACGAACACGACCTTCCCGCGGACGGCCGGCTGGCGCTCTCGTCCGGGGAGATCTCCGCCCTGGCGGACCGTGGGCACGTCATCGCCTCCCACACGCGCACGCACTCGGCTGCCCCGCCAGGCGAGGGCCCCGAAGCCCTGGCCCGCGAAGCCGGAGGCTCCAAAAAGCAACTCGAAGGGATCTCCGGCGCGGCCGTCGGGGCCCTCGCCTGGTGCGAGGGCGTGGCGCTCGGCGAGAATCCCCTGGCCGACGCGGCTTTGAGGGACGCCGGCTACGAGCTCCTCTTCGCCAACCACGCCGTTCAGCGGGTCCGGTAGCGGCGGCCTGGCTTTCGTCCCCCATCGTCCTGTATATTCCTCACGTCTAACGTTCCCACCTTGGAAGGGAGAGCCTTTGAGCACTGCACCGCGTCCCGAGTACCCGCGCCCGCAGTTCCGCCGGGAGAATTGGACGAACCTGAACGGTGAGTGGCGTTTTGCCTTCGACGACGAGGACCGGGGGCGAAGGGAGGGCTGGCAGAACGCCGGCGTCCGTCCTTCGGGCGAACGTTCGCCCTTCGACCGCACGATAACCGTCCCGTTCTGCTACCAATCCAAGCTCTCGGGCATCGGGGAGACGGCCTTCCACGACGTGGTCTGGTACGCGCGGACTTTCGACTACGCCGTCTCGGACGACGAGCGCCTGTTGTTGCATTTCGGCGCGGTGGACTACGGGGCGGAGGTCTGGGTAAACGGGGTGCACGTGGTCTCCCACGAGGGCGGTCACACGCCGTTCTCGGCGGACGTGACGCACGCTTTGGGCGGCCCGGAGAACGTGCTGGTCGTGCGGGTCGAGGACCCCTCGCGCGACGTGGCGATACCCAGGGGCAAGCAGTACTGGCGGGAGGAATCCGAGGACATCTTCTACACCCGCACGACCGGGATCTGGCAGTCCGTCTGGCTGGAACCGGTGAACCGGAGCCGCGTCGCGGGCCTCCGGCTTACCCCGAACGTGGACGCCGCCTGCGTGGACGCGGAGTTCGAGATCGAAGGCGCCGACCCCGGCGCGTCCTTACGCGTCGTCGTCGAGCTCGACGGGGAGATGGTGCTCGACGACGCCTTCACGGTGCGTTCGGTACTCATGGACCGCCGTCTCCCCCTCGTCCGCCGCGGCGAGGCCCCCGACGAATCCCGCTTCGCCGCCTGGACGGGCCTCGCCCTCTGGAGCCCCGAGAAGCCGAACCTCTACGACCTCCGCCTGGAGCTACGCAACGGGGCGGGAGAGACGCTCGACACGGTACACAGCTACTTCGGGATGAGGAAGGTGGAGGTAAGGGACGGCAGGGTCTATCTGAACGGCGTCCCGTACTACCAGCGGCTCGTCCTCGACCAGGGCTACTTCCCCGGTGGCAACCTTACCGCCCCCACGGACGACGACCTGCGCCGGGACATCGAGCTCGCCAAGGAGATGGGCTTCAACGGCGCGCGCAAGCACCAGAAGGTAGAGGACCCGCGCTGGCTCTTCTGGGCCGACACCCTGGGCTTCCTCGTCTGGGGCGAGATGGCCAACGCCTACCAGTACAGCCTCGACTACGCCCGGCGCATCACCGCCGAGTGGCAGGAGGCCGTCCGGCGCGACTACAACCACCCGTCCATCGTCGCCTGGGTCCCGATGAACGAGAGCTGGGGCGTGCCAAACCTGGAGGCCGACCCGGCCCAGAGGGAGCACATCCTCACCCTCTACCACCTCACGCGCTCCCTGGACGGTACCCGTCCGGTCGTCTCCAACGACGGCTGGGAGCACGCCCTGACCGACCTGTGCAACATCCACGACTACAGGGGCGCAGAGGTTTTGGCGAAGACCTACGCGACGGCCGAATCCTCCGTCGCCGCCGCGCCGTCGGGGCGCCGGATCTACGCCCCGGGCCACGGCTACCGCGGCGAGCCCATCCTCGTCACGGAGTTCGGGGGCATCGCCTTCGCCGGGGAGGAGGAGGGCTGGGGCTACAGCACGGTCGTGGATTCGGGCGAGTTCCTTGGCCTCTACGAGGCCATGATCGAGGCCCTCCTCGCCTCCGATCCCGTCCAGGGTTTCTGCTACACGCAGCTCACGGATATAGAGCAAGAGGTCAACGGCCTGCTCACCTACGACCGGAAGCCCAAGGCCGACCTCGCCCGAATACACGCCATCACAACCAGAGAGAGGCCCTAAAAGGCCGCCCCGGAGTCTGTTGACCGCGGCTGAACCCGCTGCTACGATTCGTGGTGGGAAAGCGAACGTTCGCTTCGAAAGCGGAGAGGGTGTGGGTGATGTGCGCATGCGGCGTGTAAGCCGGAGGCGATTTCTGTATGGGGCCGGAGCCGCCATTGGCGGGCTCGCGTTATCGTCGTGCTCCGGAGCAGCTGCGCTTGGGAGCTCTGAGCAGGCCGTCCGTTTCTGGAACCTGTTCGGCGGGGGAGACGGGGCGCGGCTGGCCACGATGGAGGACGCGTTCGGCAAGGACTACCCCAACCTCGGCCTCAACTCGGACACGTTCTCGTGGGGGCCGCCTTACTACACCAAGCTCTCGATGGCCATGGTCGGGGACAGCCCCCCCGACGTTGCGGTCATGCACATCTCCAAGCTGGGCGCGTACGCGCCGGTGGACCTTCTGGAGCCGTTGGATCCCGAGGAGCTCGCCCGCTACGACATCGGCCCCGAGAAGTTCCTGCCCGACGTCATCGACAGCGCGAAGTACGAGGGCACCATCTTCGCCCTCCCCATGGATACCCACCCGTTCGTCCAGTACTACAACACCGATATCTGCGAGAAGGCCGGCCTGCTGGACTCAAACGGGGACCTCAAGCCGCTCCAGGGGGCGGACGCGGTCGTGGAGGCCCTCGAGAAGGCCAAGGAGGAGACCGGATCGCTCGGGCTCTCCTTCTACCCGGCGAACGACCCGGCGGGGCCCTGGCGCCTGTTCACCTCCCTCTACGGCCAGATGGGCGGCAAGGTCCTCTCGCTCGACGCCAGCGAGGTCGTCATAGACGACGAGATGGCCAGGCGCGCGCTCGAGTTCATGGCGAGGCTGACCTTGAAGAGCGAAGTAACTTCGGCGGCGACCGACTACGCGGGGTCCGTCGCCGAGTTCCAGGGTGGGCAGGCCGGGTTCCACTGGAACGGGGGTTGGGAGGTGACGACGTTCGAGGCGGCAAAGATGCCGTTCAGCATAACCCAGTTCCCCGACGTGTTCGGGGGGCGTCAGGCGCAGGCCGACAGGCACGCGTTCGTGATCCCACGGGGCCTGAGCGCCGGGCGCAAGGACCTCGCGTTGAAGTTCGCAAGCTCGATGCTCAAGAACAGCCTGACCTGGGCCGAGGGCGGCCACATCCCGGCCTACCAGCCGGTCGCGACCAGCGCAGAGTACAAGAAGCTAGATCCGCAGAGCAACTACGTCGGGGCGGCAGAGGACGCGGTCCTGGATCCCATCGCCTGGTTTACCGGCGCCGGTTCGCAGTTCCAGTCCGAGGCCTCCGCCCCGTTCTCGCAGGTCATGAACGGGGGATTGACCCCGGAGCAGGGCGTATCCCAATTCCGGACGGCGGTGGAGAAGTTGGTCAACACGCCGAGCCCGGTGTAGGGCAACTAGACGGCGACGGGAGGAGGCCGGATGGAGCTACGGGAGAGGACCGCTGCGCCGCCCACCGAGGCGAGCGGCGGCGTAAAGGAAAAAAAGAGTTTGTGGCGCGAGGACCTCGCAGGGTGGGCGTTCGTGGCGCCCTTTTTGGTGATCTACGGCCTGTTCATCCTCTGGCCGATCCTGCTCCAGGTTCGGATGAGCTTCTACGACGCGAGCCTCGCCGGGGTCGGTTCGGACACGTTCCTGGGGCTCGCCAACTACCGCGAGCTCTTGGGTGACCCGGATTTCCTGGCCTCCCTGTGGCACACGGTCTACTTCACGCTGCTGACCACGCCGCCGCTCGTGATCGGCGCGTTGATCCTCGCGATGCTCGTCAACCGGATCCGCTTCGCCCAGTGGTTCTTCCGCACGGCGTTCTTCGCGCCGTTCGTCGTGCCCGTCTCGGTGATGGCGCTTATCTGGATCTGGCTGTACCAGCCGGGTTTCGGGCTCGTCAACGGCTACCTCGCGAGGATCAACCCCGCCTGGGCCGACATCGGGTGGCTCACAAACGCCGACATCGCCATGATCTCCATGGCCATCGCCACCGTCTGGTGGACCATAGGTTTCAACTTCGTGCTGTACCTGGCGGGCCTTCAGGAGATACCCCAGGACGTCTACGACGCGGCGGCGATGGACGGCGCTACCTCCTGGAACCAGACGCGCTTCATCACCATCCCGCTCCTCGCCCGCACCACGGTGCTCGTCCTCGTGTTGCAGATACTCAACTCGCTCAAGGTCTTCCAGCAGACCTACCTTCTCGCCAACCAGACCGGCGGCCCCAACTTCAGCACCCGCGGCGTCATCGAGTACTTCTTCACGCAGGGGTTCACGAACTACCGGATGGGGTACGCCTCGGCGATGGCCAACGTGTTCTTCGTGCTGGTCATCCTGATAGCCGCGGTCTGGTTCTTGATAAACAGCCGTAGAAGGGAGAGCGCCTGATGGTGGCAAGGGCCGAAAAGGCGACGCAGGCCGGGGAGTCCGGTTCCGGCGCAAAGAGGCTCGGCGACGTCGCGACCTACGTGGCCCTCGTCGTGCTCGCGGTGCTGTGGCTCGCGCCGCTGGCGTGGGCCGTGGACACGGCGCTCAAGCCCGAGAGCGACACCACGGCGATCCCGATAAGCTGGATACCCGCGGGCGGGTTCACGCTGGAGTCTTTCGTGCAGGTGATCACCGCCGGCGGCCTGCTCCGGTGGTTCTTCAACAGCGCGCTGACCTCCGCGCTTATCACCCTGGGGGTGGTGCTGCTCGCGAGCCTCGCGGCCTACGGTTTCTCCCGCGTGCCGTTTCGGGGCCGGGGGCTCGTGTTCGTGCTGGTGCTCGCGGGGATCATCGTGCCGGGGGAGATGCTGATCCTTCCGCTGTTCACGGAGATGGAGGCCTTCGGGCTCATCAACACCTACCCCGGCGTGATCCTGCCGCAGCTCGCCTTCCCGGTGGCGGTCTTTATCTTCAAGCAGTTCTTCGACGGAGTACCGCCCGAGCTCGAGGAGGCCGCCATCGTGGACGGGGCGAGCCGGCTTAGGGTGTACTGGCAGATCTGGATGCCGCTCAGCCAGCCCGTGATCGCGGCGGTCGCCATCTTCACGTTCGTCACCTCCTGGAACAACTTTCTCTGGCCGTTCATAGTGGTGACGGGCACGGACATGATGACCGTGCCCGTGGGGCTCGCCACGGTTCAGTCTTCCTTCGGCGTCCGCTACGCGGACATCATGGCGTCCGCGGTCCTCGGCGGGCTGCCGCTGATGATCGTGTTCCTGATCTTCCAGCGCCAGATCGTCCAGGGCATCGCGGGTACCGGCCTGAAGGGTTGATACCCCGGGTGGTGCCGTGACGCGCGCGTCCTTACGGGACGTCGCCTCGAAGGCGGGCGTGAGCTTCCAGACCGCGGGCAAGGTACTCAACGGCAAGGGCTCGGTCTCCGAAGCGACGAGGCGGCGCATCCTGGAGGCCGCCAAGACGCTCGACTACGTGCCTAACGCCGTCGCCCGGGGCCTCGTCACCCGTAAGACCTTCACCATAGGCATCGTCGCCGGCGACATCGGCGACGCCCAGCTCGCCCGCTTCGTCGTCGGCGCCGAGCGCGAGGCGAGGCACAGGGGCCACGGCGTCCTCATAGGCAACGTGAACCGCGAGGGCACGGACGCCGAACGCTACCTCGCCATGCTCCTGGAGCGGCGCGTGGACGGCATCCTGACCGCGGCCCCGCAGATGGAGCACGACGAGCACCTCGGGGACCTGCTGCGCGGCCCGACGCCCGCCGTAAGCATCCACCGCGTCCCCGGGCGCGGGGTCTCCCTGGTCGGCTCCGACCACCGCCAGACCGGCCTGCTCGCCACGGAACACCTCCTCGGCCTCGGCCACCGCCGCGTCGCCACCGTGGCCGGCTCCGACGACCGCCAGGTCACGGCCCACAGGCTGGAGGGCTACAAGAGGGCCTTCGCCGGGGCCGCCATACCGTTCGACCCCGCGCTGGTCGAGAGCGGAAACTGGGACGCGGACGGGGCCTACGAGGCGACGCTGCGGCTTCTCGACCGGGCGCCCGACGCGACCGCCTTCTTCGCCCAGAACGACGTGATGGCCCTCGGCGTCCTAAGCGCGCTGCGCGAGCGGGGCCTCGCGGTGCCCGAGGAGCGGGCGGTGGTCGGCTGCGACGACATCCCGCTCGCCGCGCACGCGGCGCCGCCTCTCACCACCGTCCACGTGCCGTTTTTCGAGACCGGGAAGACCGCGATGCGACTGCTGCTGGACACCATAGCGGGGGAGGTGAGAGAGCCCAAACGCGTGCTGCTGCCGGTGAGGCTGGTCGTGCGCGAGTCGTGCGGCGGTAGTAGGGTTCAGGCCGGGACACCCTCCGGAAAGGAATAAGATTTGGCGAAGATCAAGATAGACCCCGATCGCAAGGTCGGCGAGCTGGACCGGAGGGTCTTCGGCGGCTTTATCGAGCACCTCGGGCGCTGCATCTACGGCGGCCTCTTCGACGAGGACTCCCCTTTGAGCGACGACCGGGGCTTCCGAAAGGATGTCCTGGAGGCGGCCCGGAACCTCCGCATGCCGATCCTGCGCTGGCCCGGCGGCAACTTCGTCTCCGGCTACCACTGGACCGACGGCATCGGCCCGCGCGAGGAGCGCCCCCGCCGGACCGAGCTCGCGTGGTTCAGCGAGGAGTCCAACCGCTTCGGCACGCACGAGTACATAGACTACTGCCGTACCTTAGGGGTCGAGCCGTACATCTGCGTGAACATGGGCACGGGCACGATGGACGAGGCGCAAGGCTGGGTCGAGTACTGCAACGGCACGAGCGATACCTACTGGGCGAACCTCAGGCGCGCGAACGGGCGGGAGGAGCCGTTCGGGGTCAAGTCCTGGGGCCTCGGAAACGAGATGTACGGGGACTGGCAGATCGGGACGTTGACCGCAGAAGAGTACGTCAAGAAGGCCCGCGAGTTCGCCAAGGTTATGCGCCGGACGGACCCGTCCATAGAGCTCGTCGGCTGCGGCCTGAGCGGCGTCTCCGGTTGGGACCGGGTCGTCGTCGATGGGCTCGCGCCCTTCGTGGATTACCACAGCGTACACATCTACACCGGCAGCGACGACCACTGGTCCAACGTGCTCGCCCCGCACGCCGCGGACCGGGCGCTGCGCACCGTTGGGGGCATGATAGAGCGCGCCCGCTACGAGCAGGGGATAGAGCACCCGATCCACGTCGCCTACGACGAGTGGAACGTGTGGTTCCGCGAGCGGGACGAGACGGGCGGCCTGGAGGAGCGCTACACGCTCTCGGACGCCCTGGCCGTCGCCACCTACCTAAACGTCTTCGCGCGCCACTGCGAGACCGTCAAGATCGCCAACCTAGCCCAGATGGTCAACGTCATAGCCCCCATCTTCACGAACAAAGAAGACATGTTCCTCCAGACCATCTACCACCCCTTGAGGCTCTGCGCCGAGCACATGCAGGAGGTCGTCCTGGACGCCTTCGTCGACTGCGAGAAGCACGACCTCGTGGCCGAGGCCTCGACCTGGCCCCACCGCGTGGCGAACATGGGGCCCTTCGACGTCTTGGACGTCTCCGCGACCCGCGACGCCCCGGGCCGGGACCTGACCCTCGTCGTCGTGAACCGCGACCCGGACAATCCCATCGAGACCACCGTCCAGCTCACCGACGCGGCCTTCGACGGGGCGGCCACGGCCTACGAGGTCACGGGCGACGGTCCCGAGGCCACAAACGACTTCGGCAAAGAACGCGTCGGCGTTACCGGGCGCTCCGTGAGCGCCGCCGGTAGCTCCCTGGAGCACACGTTCCCCGCCTGCTCCGTGACGGTCCTGCGCGCCGCGATGTCCGGGTAAGGGCGGCCGTGCTCGATTCTACGCGACGCCCGCCCGTGGTCGTGGACACCTCGCGCAGCCCGCACGCCCGCCTGCGGCCCCTGCCGCTGGTCGGCGTGCGGCTCTCGGACGGGTTCTGGGAGCCGCGGCGGCGCATCAACCGCGAAGAGACGTTGCCCTCGCAGTACCGGCACCTGGAGGAGACCGGCCGGCTGGACAACTTCCGCAAGGCCGCGGGCAAGATGGAGGGCCGGTTCGAGGGCATCTACTTCAACGACTCCGACGTGTACAAGTGGCTCGAAGCCGCCGCGTGGTCGCTCGCGACTGATCCGGACCACGACCTGGAGAAGATGGTGGACGCGGCCATCGCGGAGATAGAGGACGCCCAGGAGCCCGACGGCTACCTGAACACCTACTTCACGTTCGAGCGGGCCAACGAACGCTGGACGGACTTCGACCTGCACGAGATGTACTGCGCCGGGCACCTCTTCCAGGCGGCCGTCGCCCACTTCCACGCCACAGGCTCGGGGCGTCTCCTCGACGTTGCCGTCCGCTTCGCGGACCACATCTGCGACACCTTCGGACCCGAGGAGGACGGAAAGCGTCCGGCGGTGGACGGGCACGAGGAGATCGAGATGGCCCTCGTCGAGCTGTTTCGGGTCACGGGAAATCGCCGCTACCTCGAACAGGCGGGGTTCTTCGTGGATGCCCGTGGGCGCGGCCTCCTCGGCAGGCCCTACGGCCGGCACGATCCCTCTTACAGCCAGGATCACGAACCCCTCCGGGATCAGGACCGGGTCGTCGGCCACGCCGTGCGTGCGCTCTACCTCTACTCCGGGGCCGCCGACGTCTACGCCGAGACGGGGGAGGGGGATCTCCTGAAGGCCCTTGATCGTCTGTGGGGCAACATGACCACGCGCCGGATGTACGTGAGCGGCGGGTTGGGGTCCCGCCACGAGGGCGAGGCGTTCGGCGGGGACTTCGAGCTTCCCAACGCGCGGGCGTACACGGAGACGTGCGCCGCCATCGCGAGCGTGATGTGGAACTGGCGGATGCTGATGCTGAGGGGCGACGCCCGGTACGCGGACCTGATCGAGCGCACCCTCTACAACGCCGTCCTGCCCGGCGTCTCCCTCGACGGCGGCCACTACTTCTACGAGAACCCCCTGGAGGACGACGGGACGCACCGCCGCCAGCCCTGGTTCGGCTGCGCCTGCTGTCCGCCGAACGTGGCCCGCCTGCTGGCCTCGATACCCGGCTACTTCTACAGCGCCTCGGACGATGCCCTCTGGGTCCACCTCTACGCCGCGGGAAGCGCGGAGGCCAAGATGGGCGCGGGCCGCGCCGTCCGCCTGAGCCAGCGCACGAATTACCCTTGGGATGGCAGCGTGGGGCTCCGGGTCGACGGCGAGGGCGAGTTCGCCCTGATGCTCCGGATACCCTCCTGGTGCGAAGATGGGGCGTCCGTCGAGGTGAACGGGGAACCGTTTGCGGGTCAGGTCTCGCCCGGCTCTTACGCCGAGATCGGGCGCGTCTGGCGGCCCGGCGACACCGTGCGGCTGCGCCTCCCGACGCCCGTCCGCCGGGTGGAGGCGCACCCGCACGTCGCGGAGAACGCCGGCCGCGTCGCCCTTATGCGGGGCCCGATCCTCTACTGCGTCGAGGGCGCGGACAACCCGGGCCTCGACCCGCGCGACCTCGTCCTGCCCGAAGACGCGCCGCTCTCTGAGGAATATCGGCCTGGGCTTTTGGGCGGCGCGGTCGTGCTGACGGGCGAGGCCAAAATTTCGTCCCCCGGTGAGGGCTGGGAGGGACGCCTCTACCGCCCGGCGACGGCGCGACCCGACGGGAGACCGACCGGCACCGCGAAGCTGACGGCGGTCCCGTACCACGCCTGGGCCAACCGCGAGGCCGGCCCGATGCGCGTCTGGTTGCGGGCCCGCTAGGCTCACCAGGTGGGCTCCGCCAGGCAGGCTCCGCCAGGCAGGCTCCGCCAGGTGGGCTCCGCCAGGCAGGCCCCGCGGGCGCAAGACGAGCAATATGAGACACTGCTCGTTCCCGTTTGTTGGCTTGTAGGAGAGGAAGGGCAAAGTTGCGTCGCAACGTAGCCGAGACCGCCCTGATCGACCAGAACGGCGGCCTGGCCTTGCGAGCCCGGGCAACGGCGCCCGCCGCGTGTACCCCTGGGATTAGCGGCGCGGATTTGTGCCTTCAGCAAGTCGACCCATCCAAAGGAGTCATATGGACGTTTTGAGTGTTCTCGGCCGGGAGCCCGCCATGTACATCGGCGGCGCCTGGGTCACGGCGAGCGAGAAGCGCCCCGTTATCAACCCCGCGGACGAATCTACCGTCGCCGAGGTGCCGGAGGCCGGCGCGGAGCAGGCGGAGATGGCCCTCGAGGCGGCCCGGAACGCCCAAAAGGCGTGGGCCCGCAGGAGCGGCGTGGAGCGCGGGGCGGCCCTGCGGGCGATAGCGGACGGGATCCGGGCGCGGCGGGAGGATCTCGCCAGGCTCGTCGTGACGGAGCAGGGCAAGACGATCACCGAGGCGCGCGGCGAGATCGGGGCCGCGGCCGGCTTTTTCGACTACTTTGCGGGCTTCGACCGGGCCCAGGTCGGCGCGATGTTCGCCCCGGACGAGAGGGGCGAGCACCTCTTCATAAGGGACGTCCCCTACGGCGTGGTGGTCGGCATCATCCCCTGGAACTACCCTGCGGCGAGCTTCGCCCGCAAGGTGGCACCTGCGATCATGGCCGGCAACGCCATCGTCCTCAAACCGCACGAGGAGACCCCGCTCACCGCGCTCGCGCTCGCCGGGATCATCGACGAGGTAGGCCTGCCCGGCGGCGTCGCCAACGTCGTCACCGGCGCGGGCCGCACCGCCGGCGGCGCGTTGGTGCGGAGCACCATTACGCAGATGGTCACCGTAACCGGCTCCGTACGCGCCGGGCGTGAGATCCTCGCCGCCGCCGCAGACAACATCACCCCGGTTTCGCTGGAGCTCGGCGGCAAGGCGCCTTTTATAGTCCTCGACGACGCCGACCTGGACGTCGCGGTCCAGAACGCGGTGAACGCCCGCTTCTGGAACTGCGGCCAGGTGTGCACCTGCAACGAGCGCACCTACGTACACGGTGCCCTCTACGACGAGTTCGTGGAACGCTTCGTCCGCGCGGCTTCGGACATCAAGATGGGCGACCCGATGCGCGACGACGTGCAGATGGGGCCGAAGGCCAACGGGCCAGAGCTGGAAAAGGTGGAGGCGATGGTAGGGGCCGCCGTCGAACAAGGGGCCTCCGTGGCGCTCGGCGGCAAACGGCCCGGGGGCGAGCCTTTCGAGAAGGGATACTGGTACGAGCCGACGGTCCTGACCGGCGTGAGCAACGACATGGACATCGTCCAGGACGAAGTGTTCGGCCCCGTGCTCCCGATACAGCCTTTCGAGGACTTCGAGGAGGCCGTGGGCCTCGCCAACGACTCGCGCTACGGCCTGACGGCCTACGTCTTCACGTCCGACCTCGGCAAGGCGATGCGGGCGATCGACGACATCGACTTCGGCGAGGTCTACGTCAACAAGATAGGCCCCGAGCAACTCCAGGGCTTCCACCAAGGGTACCGGCTCTCCGGCATGGGCGGCGACGACGGGCTGTACGGCTACGAGCGGTACTTCCACCGCAAGACGGTGTACCTCCGCTACGGGGACGCCACCGTCGACGAGCGGCCGGCGAACCTGTGACGCCGAGACCGCCGGCGACCCGCCACGGGCTACCGCGGTGAAGCGCAGAACTCTACCGGGACCCTTGCGGGCGCCCCACCCGAACGCCCTCCGGCATCCCTCCTCGGAGGGCTCATCCTCGCCCGGAGGGGACGTCTCGTCGGAGGACCTTCGGGGACGCGATACGCTCGTCGACGCCGCGCGCGGTGGCGGCCCCGCGACGGACCTGGGAGCAGAAAGACGGCTGGGAGGAAGAGGCGTGTGGAGAAGCAGATGCCGGCCCTGATCGCCCTGAACGCGAGCGAGGCCAGGACGGCCGCGGCGGCCTTCGAACGCCTCTTTCCCGCCGACGCAAGCGGACCCGGCGCTTCGGAAATCGGGGTCCTCGCCTACGTGGACCGGGCCCTGACGGGCGCGTACCACGACAAGGTCGAGGCCTACCGGGTGGGGCTGGCCTCGCTTGACCGCGCCGCCAGGGAGCGTCACGACGCGCGCTTCGCCGACTGCGGCGTCGGGCAGCAGGACGCCCTGCTGGCGGACCTCGAACGGGGTGCGCTCCCGGATTTCCGGGTCCCGCCCCAAAGGGCCTTCTTCGACATGCTTCGCGCCCACCTTCAGGAGGGGGTCTTCGCCGACCCCGCGTACGGCGGCAACCGCGACAAGTCCGGCTGGAGGCTCCTGGGGCACACGGGGGTGTGGTTGGAGAACACCGCGGAGGAGAACCTCTCCGGGGAGCCCGTCACCAAAGGGGGTGAGATCCTGTCTTTAGCCGACGTGGGCTACTCCCTGGACGGGGCCCCGCACGAGCCCACGGAGATCCCCGGCTACGACCCCCAGCGCGGCGCCGATGCCCCGGAGGGTTCGGCGGACGCCGTGCTGGTGGGGGTGGGGGCCGCGGGCGCCCTGGCGGCCCGTATCCTGGCCCGCGCGGGCCTGCGCGTGGTCGGGCTCGAGGCCGGGCCCTGGCGCACCGGGCGAGACTTCGTGCCCGACGAGCTCGGCTCCACCTACTACTGCCGGGGCGGGATGGGGCCGAAGTTCCTGAGCGAGGTGCCGCGCTGGCGGATCAAGGAGGACGAGTCCACCCGCGAGGCCAGCTTCACGCTCGGCCGCATGATGAACGGCGTCGGCGGCTCGGTCGTCCACTGGGGGGGCGCCCTGCGCCGCAACCACCCCCACCACTTCAGGTACCTCACCCACGTGCGCGAGAGCTTCGGGGAGGACGCCTTGCCCGAGGGGCACACCCTGGTCGATTGGCCCGTCGGCTACGACGACCTGGAATCGTACTACACGCGGGTCGAGTACGAGATCGGCGTGGCCGGCGACGGCGAGGCCAACCCCTACGTCTCGCGCAGCAGGCCCTACCCCATGCGCCCCGTGCGGCCCTTCCGCATGGGGGAGACCTTCCGCAAGGCCACGGAAGCGATGGGCCTGCACCCCTACCCGACGCCGGTGGCCGTCAACAGCGAGCCCTACAACGGGTACCCGGCGACGGGCTACTGCGCCTGGAGCGGCGGCTTCGGACCCTTCAACGACGAGCGGTGGCACCCGGGCCTCACTTGGGTACCCGAGGCCCTCTCGACCGGCAACTTCGACCTGCGCACCCACTGCCGGGTAGTCCGCGTCCTGACCGGCCGCGACGGGCGCGCCAGGGGCGTCGAGTACGTGGACGCCAACGGGGAGGCGCGGGTGCAAGAGGCCCGTACCGTCATCCTGTGCGGCTACACCTTCGAGAACGTGCGGCTCCTGTTCCTCTCGGGGGACCACCGGCACCCGAAGGGCCTTGGCAACAACGCCGGCCAGGTTGGCAAGAACTTCATGACCAAGATGTGGGCCGACGTCCACGGCCACTTCCCCGACACCATCTTCAACGCCCACACGGGGCCTGCGGCGCAGATGTGGAGCCTGGACGACTTCGAGGCCGCGGATTTCGACTCGGCCTCGCACGGCTTTATCGGCGGGGCCACGCCCAACGTCGAGAACCAGCGCTTGCCCATACAGATCAGCCGCGAGGCCCTGCCGCCCGACGTTCGCCGTTGGGGCTCGGAGTACAGGGACCACGTCCTCCGGTGGCAGCACCAGGCCGCGGTCCGTCTGCAGCCAGACAACCTCTCCTACCGCGCCAACTTTCTCGACCTCGACCCGCGCTACCGCGACAGGAGCGGGCTCGGGCTGCCCGTCGTGCGCGTCACCTACGATATGCAAGACAACGAGCACCGCGCTGCCGAGTTCATGGAGACGAAGTCAGAGGAGATCCTGCGCGAGATGGGGGCTACGAAGGTGTGGCGGGGGAAACGCTTCGGCGGCGTTATGAGCAGCCACGACCAGGGCGGTTGCCGCATGGGCGAAGACCCCGCCGGGTCCGTGGTCGACCCGGACCTGCGCGTCCACGACACCCCCGGACTTTACGTCTACGGCACGTCGGTCTTTCCCACCTGCCACGGCGTCAACCCGACGCTCACCATGTTCGCCCTCTGCTACCGGGCCGCTGAGCGTCTCGCCGAGCGCCTGAGCCGGGGAGAAGAGTAGCGATCCCCGGGGCCCCGCGAGGAAGAGGATCGTGACCGATACGCCGGGCACCAGGCAGCGGGAGAGGGCGCGCCCGAGATGCCCCACCTCAGGCCGGCTTTCGTGCGTCCGCGTATCCGGTCCGGGAGATGTCCAAGGTCGGCTATCCACCGAAAAAGGAGCGTTGCATGAAGATAGAGAGCGTCGAGACGGCCTACTACCGCCTTCCGCTGGAGCCGATGGGTGACGCGGGTCACGGGGCCATAGACACGGAGGAACTGATCACGCTGACCCTCCGCGCCGAGGGCCTCACGGGCCACGGCTACACCTACACCATCGGCCGCGGCGGTCGCGCCATAAAGGCCCTGATCGACCACGACCTCGCGCCGCTGGTCGAGGGCCGGGACGCCGACGATATCGAGGGCCTGTGGGACCTCATTTGGGGGCGCCTGCTGTACGTCGGGCGCGGGGGGTTGGCGTCCTTCGCCATCGCCGCCGTGGACGTCGCCTTGTGGGATCTGCGCGGCGAGCGCGAGGGGAAGCCGCTCTACGCCCTTGTCGGGGCGGAGCCGCGCGAGATACCGGCCTACGGCTCCGGCGTGGACCTGCCCAAGCCCTTAGGCGCGCTGCTCGCGCAGGTCGAGGGCTTCATGGAGAGGGGCCTCCCCGGCGTCAAGGTCAAGATCGGCCGCCCGGATTTCGAGGAAGACGTGCGGAGGGTCGGCGCCGTCCGCGAGCTCGTCGGCGACGGCGTGGACCTCATGCTCGACGCCAACATGGTCTGGGGCGCCGACGAGGCCCTGGAGCACGGGCGGCGCCTGGAGCGCTTCGACCCCTTCTGGTACGAGGAGCCGACGATCCCCGAGGACGTCCCCGCCCACGCCAGGATGGTCCGGGAGCTCGGGATGCCCATAGCCGTCGGCGAGAGCCTCCACTCACCCTACGAGTTCCAACGCTACGCCGACGAGGGGGCCGTCGAGGTCTTGCAGATAGACCCAATCACGAACGGGGGCATCACCGCCTCCCTAAAGGCGCTAAGGACGGCCGACGAGGCCGGCCTGCAGACCAGCAGCCACTACACCGACGAGCTGAGCGCCCATCTGCTGTGCGCCTCGAACAGGCCGGTCTACCTGGAGAAGCACGCCTTCGCCCTCGACCCGTACCTGCAAGAGCCCCAGAGGGTAGAGAACGGCCACGTCCGCCCGACGGAGACACCGGGCACGGGGCTGCGCTTCGACGAGTCCGCCCTGGAACCCCACCGCGCCGGCTAGGGCGGCGCGGTAGAGGCCCCGCTTCGCCCCGCTTCGCCCCGCTTCGCCCCGCTTCGCCCCGCTTTAGCCGCGGGCCTTCGCGACGATGACCTCGACGCCGGCCAGCCTTATGGCGTTTAGCATCTCTTCCGGGGCGCCCTCGTCTGTGACGATAAAGTCGGCCTGGGAGAGCGGGACTATCTCCGCCAGCGCGACGACGCCGAGCTTGGAGCTGTCGGCCACGACGACGACCCTCTGGGCCGCTTCGACGAGGCACCGGTTGGTCTCGGCTTCGGCGATGTTGGGCGTCGTCAGGCCCGCCTTGGGGTGGATGCCGTGCACGCCGAGGAACAGGACGTCGGCGTTGAGGTTGCTCAAGGTCCTGTCCGCGTAGGGGCCGACGAGGGCATCCGAAGGGGTCCGAAAGATACCGCCGGAGAGCACGATGTGGTCCCACCCGTTCTCCTGCAACGTTAGCGCGATGTTCGTGGAGTTGGTGATGAACGTGAGGTCCTGCTTTTCTGGCAAGAGCCCGGCCGCGACCGTCCAGGTCGTCGTACCGGCGCTGAGGGCCACCGTGTCCCCGACCTCGATGAGGGCCGACGCCTCCCTCGCGATCGCCTGCTTTTCGGGCTGGTTGAGGCTGCGCTTTTGCGCGAAGTGCGGCTCGACCGCCGCCTTGCCCCCGGCGGAGGCGCCAACCGGAACCGCCCCACCGTGCACCTTGCGCAACAGGTTGCGTGAGGAGAGCGCGTCGAGATCCCGCCGGATCGTCATGTCCGAGACGCCGAACCGCTCGGAGAGCAAGGCAACCGAGACGCTCTCTAAACGCTCCAACTCCTCCAAGATGCTCCGGCGACGCTGCTCGGCTATCATGGCCTGCACTCCTCTTCTGACGGTCCTCGCTTATTCTAGCCATTCGTAACCATGCTCGCCCCCCGAAAACAGCAGATCGCGCGCCAAAGCCCGCGATCTGGCCGAGACAGCCCGCGAAGCCCCGAAAAAGGAGACCCGGTGCGGCGAGGCGTGTTGACACATGTTTGTTATTGTGTTTTAGTGTGCCGCGGTGATACGCCCGTTACATTAGGGGTAGAGGGGGCGGATTTTGCGAGTAGGGGGTAGGCCGCGCTAGGGGCAGGGGTTATGGGTGCCAGGCGTCACCGAAGCCATCGTGCATGTCGCGCCCGCGGAGCATGGGAAAGGGGCCCGTTTGTGGGGGGTTCGGTTGTGGAGGTAGGCGCCGTGGTGCGGCTCCGCGAATGCCATCTTTGGCGCTGTCGATGAATGGTCGGGAGATTGGACCGGGTCGGGGTATAGGGAGCGAGGAGAGAGCGATGCAAGCGAGCGGGGTAGGCGGGGGGCGCACTTCGTCGAGGCGGGGCGTCGGCGTCGGGATCGCGACGTTGGCGGCGGCCGCGCTGGCGGCCTTCGTCCTTTTGGCGGTTCTCATCGAGAGCCCGGTGGACGCGCAGACGGCCGGCCCCGGCTACGAAAAGAAGGAGCCGCCGCTCGACACGCCGTGGACGGCGGAGGTCGGGCCTAACAACGCGCTGCCCGAGTATCCCAGGCCCCAGATGACCCGCAACAAGTGGCAGAACCTCAACGGCGTCTGGCAGTTCTCCGACGCCGCCGCCGGCGAGAAGCCTCCGTTTGGAAAGCGGCTCGGCGAGCGCGTGCTTGTGCCGTACCCGATAGAATCCGCCCTCTCCGGGATCAAGCGCCACGAAGACCGCATGTTTTACCGCCGGACGTTCACGGTGCCGACGGATTGGCGCACGGAACGCCAGCGCCTGCTCTTGCACTTCGGGGCGGTGGACTACGAGGCGACGGTGTTCGTCAACGGCGAGCGCGTGGGATCTCACGCGGGCGGCTACGACGAGTTCTCCTTCGACGTCACGGACGCGCTCAGGAAGGGGGCAACGCAGGAGATCGTGGTGGGCGTCACCGATCTCACCACCCGGGGCAACCCGCCTTTCGGCCCCTACAACGGGGGCGGACAACCGACCGGCAAGCAGACGCTGCAACCCGGCGGCATCTTCTACACCGCGAGCTCCGGCATCTGGCAGACGGTGTGGATGGAGCCGGTGCGCCCCTCGCGCGTCAACCGGCTGGACATGACCCCCAACCTCCAAGACGACTCGCTGAAGCTCAACGTCCGGGCGGCCAACGCCTCCGGCCTGCAGGTCGAGGCGATAGCCTTCGACGGCGCGCGCCAGGTCGGGCGGGTCGTCGGGCCGGCCAACCAGGACCTCAAGCTGCCCGTGCCGAACCCCGAGCTGTGGTCCCCGGACAACCCGTTCCTCTACGACCTGCGCGTGAGGCTGCGCGAAGGCACCCCCGGCAAGCTCGGCAGGTACGTCGACTCCGTGGGCAGCTACTTTGGTATGCGATCCGTGAGCGTTCAGAGAGGCGAGTACGGCAGGCCGCGCATGATGCTAAACGGCAAGTTCGTCGCCAACGTGGGCACCCTGGACCAGGGTTACTGGCCCGACGGCGTCTACACCGCGCCCACGGATGAAGCACTGAAGTTCGACCTCGAAGAGCACAAGAATCTCGGCTACAACATGGTCCGCAAGCACATAAAGGTGGAGCCGGATCGCTGGTTCTATCACGCGGACAAGCTCGGCCTTCTCGTCTGGCAGGACATGCCCTCGTTCCCGCCCGACTACAACCCCAGGCCGGCGGATCAGCGGCAGTTCGAGGCAGAGCTGCGGCAGATTATCGACGAGCACAAGAGCTTTACCTCGATCACGACCTGGGTCCCCTACAACGAGGGCTGGGGCGAGCTCGACCAGGCGACCACGGCGCGCGTCGCCAACATGGTCAAACAGCGGGACCCGAGCCGCATGGTCAACACCCACTCCGGCGTGAATTGCTGCCTCTCGCAGGGCGACACCGGCGCCGGCGACATCTACGACGAGCACGAGTACCAGGGGCCGCCGCTGCCGGTGCCGTTCGACGACCGGGCCACCGTGGCCGGCGAGTACGGTGGCGTGGCGCTGACCCCGCCAGAAGGTCACCTGTACCCGCTGGTCCCGCCCGTGGCGCCCTACGGGACGGAGCCCACGCCAGAGCGGCTCACCGAGCGCTACGAGGAGCTGCAAAACAGGCTGGAAGCCGGCGTCAGGAGTTGCGCGGTCTCGGCGGGGGTCTACACCGAGATCACGGACGTCGAAGGCGAGATCAACGGCATGTGGACCTACGACCGCGAGGTCTTCAAGCCCGGCGAGGAGAACCGCGACCGCATAGTCGCCGCCAACGAGGGCGTCATCGCCGCCTCCGACGGCGCCGGCGCGCCCGGCGGAAACTTCCCGCCGGGCACCCCAGGCCTCGTGGGACTCAGCTACTACCCGTTTAGCGAGGGCAGCGGCACCACCACCGAGGACGAGGGCACGGACGATACCG
Organism: uncultured Rubrobacteraceae bacterium; assembly: GCA_902806085.1. GTDB lineage: Bacteria > Actinomycetota > Rubrobacteria > Rubrobacterales > Rubrobacteraceae > Rubrobacter_D. The sequence continues at coordinate 100,341 of CADCVH010000022.1, forward strand.
ACGACCACGACGGCACGCTGGTCGGTCCTCCGCAGTGGACGACCGGACACCCCGACCCGGGGCTGCACTTCGACGGCGACGACTTCGTCGACACGGGCGTGCCGGTCCTGGACACCACGGGCAACTACAGCGTCGCCGCCTGGGTCAAGCTCGACTCTCTCGGCGGCTTCCAGACCGCCGTCAGCCAGGATGGGGACCGCACCAGCGCCTTCTTCCTGCAGTACTCCGGCGTGGACCGGCGCCTCGCCTTCAGCTTCGTCGGGACGCGGGCCCTCGCGCCCACGGAGCCCGAGGTCGGCCGCTGGTACCACATGGTCGGCGTCCGCGACGCCGCCAGCGGCCAGAACAAGCTCTACATAGACGGCAAGCTCGTCGACACAAAGAGCGCCTGCGTCGGCGACGAGTCCTCGGGCAGCACCGTCATCGGCCGCGGCAAGTTCAACGGCGGCCCGGTCGACTTCTGGCGCGGCGACCTCGACCAGGTCCACCTCTACGACCGGGCGATCTCCGACGCCGAGGTCGCGGAGCTCTACGCGTCGGGCGAGTAGCCGATAAGGATCGGCACGGGCCCGTGGGGCGGGTCGAGAAAACACCCGTCCCACGGGCCCGTACGGGTTGGCAATACCGGGCGGCTTCGGCGCGCGGGCCAGTGCCGGCTGGATCGCAGCGTTCGACCGCGTGTAAGCTTGGAAGTGGCGTATCAGAGAACCACCAACGCCCGCGGCACGGCCGATACCCGCCCGCGGGTGGCTCCGAACCCGGGATGCCGCCAGGCGTCCACCGACGCCCGCGGGGCAGCCAACCTGGCCTCCGGGAACGCGCGGAGGTCCCGGCCACGAAGCCGGAGACGAAACACCCGGGTGTCCTTTCGGCGCCTACCGGTTCCCCGCCGGGCGCCGGCGGACCCTTCCCGCCAGTGTCGGATAATGTGGCGTAGTGTGCCTGGGCGGTACACCTGTTACGTTTAGTGTTGGTGGAAACGGAGTAAACACGCAACGCAAAGGTGCATAGGGGCGAGGTGAGGATTCATCGCTAGGTAAGGGGATCGGGACTCAGCACGGTTCACGTGCATGGTGAGACAGGGGGTTTTCTGTCCTGGGAAGCAGTATCGACGAGTCCTCGGGCCGAGCCCGAAGGGGCTCGGTGCAGGATGGGGGAGGGGAGATTTATCGACCGATCCACGATCACGGGCCGTGATGAAAAAAGGTTACGTGGGAAGCACGATACCGCGGGCGAGCACCCGTCAAAAGAGAGGAGCGCAAGGAATATAGGCGGACGAAGTACATCATGATCTCCTTCAACGGGGACCAGTACTACATCGAACGCCTCGGCTACGGCACGCACGGCGACTTCTACGTCATGCAGGCCGAGCAGACGGTGCGCGGGTACGAGTTCTAAGGACAGGGTAACCCTCGAAATCCCCGATACGGGAGAGCAGGAGGGGCGGCGCGGCCAAACGGAGGCCGCGCCACCCCTTCGCCCTGGCCCGGGACGCCCCTGTGGGGGCGGCCGCCCGATAATGGCATGATGCTAAAAGTTGACCCGTGTTTGAAATTGTGTTCACATGAGATCAGGAAGCAGCCAGCGGCCCGTTTTGGGGAAGAGCGGGCCCGCAAGCAATCCGGCACCGGTAGGAATATCATGGAGAGGAGGACGTGATTCGGGTGGTGGCGAGGTGGGGACCTCTGCCGGCCGGCGGTCTGGGTTCCGCGCGGTTTGTGGAATGCGGGTAATGGGGCATTGGGAAGGGAGTCGAATGGTGAGAACGTTGCGCATCAAGGGCCTGCTTTTGGTGTTGGTGCTGTCCGGTCTGCTGGTGGCCGCGTGCGCGCCTCCGGGGTCCAACACCGGCGGGGGCGGAGATGCCGGCGGCGGGGGCGGCGAGCAGGCCGAGCAGGTGGTCGAAAAGAACAAGTCGGGTGGCGGCCAGGGGCCCGTCTGCGACGTGAAGCCGCCGGACATCAGCGGTCTCGGGCAGGCGGTGGTCGGGTTCTCCCAGTCCGAGGAGGAGACCAACCCGTTCAGGATCGCGGAGACCCAGTCCATACGGGACGAGGCCAAAAACGTCGGGGTCGAGAAGCTCATCGTCACCAACGCGGCGTCCCAGATAAACAAGCAGAACTCCGACATCCAGGACATGCTCGCCCAGGGGGCCGAGATCCTGATCGTGGCGCCGCTCAACGCCGACGGCCTGGAGCCGGCGTTCCAGGCCGCCGCCGACGAGAACGTGCCGGTCTTCCTTATAGACCGCGAGGTCACGGCCAAGCCCTGCGAGAACTACATCACGTTCATGGGCTCAAACTTTGTCCGCCAGGGCAAGCAGGCCGCAGACCTTTTGGCCGAGGCGACGAACGAGAAGGCGCAGGTCGCCATCCTCGAGGGGACGCCGGGCGCGTCGGTGAGCGCCGACCGCCAGAGCGGTTTCGTGGACCAGCTCAAGGCCGAGTACCCGGACATGAAGGTCGCCGCCTCCCAGACCGCCAACTTCGTCAGGACCGAGGGGCAGACCGTGATGGAGCAGCTCCTGCAGTCCAACCCCGACATCAACGCCGTCTACGCGCACAACGACGAGATGGCGCTGGGTGCTATCCAGGCGATAAGGGACGCCGGCAAGACCCCCGGTAAGGACATCAAGGTCGTCTCCATCGACGGGACCAAGGGCGCGGTCCAGGCGCTCGCCCAGGGCCAGATGAACGGCGTGGTCGAGTCCAACCCCAGGTTCGGGCCGCTCGCCTTCCAGACCATCGAGGAGTTCCTCTCCGGCGAGCCGATCCCCCAGAACATCATCATCCAGGACCGCATCTACACGCCGCAGAACGCGGAGGAAAACCTGGGCGCGGCGTACTAGGGAGGGCAGGCTTTGGAGAGAGCAAACCCCGTACTTGAGGTGCGCCGGGGGACCAAACGGTTCCCCGGCGTACTCGCCCTCGACGCCGTCACCTTCGGCCTGATGCCCGGCGAGGTCCACGCCCTCGTCGGGGAGAACGGCGCCGGGAAGTCTACCTTGATCAAAGTCCTGACGGGCGTCTACCAACCGGACGAGGGGGAGGTGCTCTTCCGGGGCGAGGAGGTCAGCTTCTCCAGCCCGGGCGAATCGCAGGCGGCGGGGATCAGCACGATCTACCAGGAGGTCAACCTGATCCCCCTCCTCAGCGTGGCCCAGAACGTCTTTCTCGGGCGCGAGCCCCGCAACGGCCTCGGCCTGATCGACATCCCCCGCATGAACCGCGATGCCGGCGAGATCCTCGGCCGCTACGGCATCGAGGCCGACCCCAAGGCTTCGTTGAACTCGCTCTCCCTGGGCCTGCAGCAGATGGTGGCCATAGCCAGGGCCGCCTCGATCGACGCCCGCGCGGTCATCATGGACGAGCCGACGTCCTCGCTCGAGGCGAAGGAGGTCCAGACGCTCTTCGGGGTGATCCGGCAGCTCCGGGAGGGCGGCATCGGCGTCATTTACGTGAGCCACCGCATGGACGAGTTGTACGAGATCTGTGACGCGGTGACGGTCCTTCGCGACGGCAAGCTGGTCCACTCCGGATCCCTCTCGAAGCTCTCGAAGCTCGAGCTCGTCTCCATGATGCTCGGGCGGGAGCTCGACGAGGTCCAGAAAAAGGGCGCGACGAACTTCGGCGAGGAGGACCGCACGGCCGCGGAGGAGCCCGTCCTGGAGGCACGGAACCTCACCCAGCGCCCGCTGCTGCGTGGCGTCTCGCTCGACGTCAGGCCCGGGGAGATCCTCGGGTTGGCCGGGCTCCTCGGCGCCGGCCGCACGGAGACCGCCAAGGCCATCTTCGGGGCCGGCCAGTTGGACGCCGGGAGCGTGAAGGTGAACGGCAAGGCTGTCAAGACCGGCTCGCCGGCCTCGGCCATAAGGGCCGGCATCGCGTTCTTGCCCGAGGACCGTAAATCGGAGGGCATAATCCCGGACCTCTCCGTCAGGGAGAACATCGTCGCGGCGGCTTTGCCCAGGCTATCGCGCGCCGGCCTGGTCTCGGAGAAGGCGCAGGACGAGGTGGTGGAGCGGTTCATGGGGAGCCTGGGGATCAAGGCCTCCGGCCCGGACCAGCCGGTGCGCGAGCTCTCCGGGGGCAACCAGCAGAAGGTCATGCTCGCCCGCTGGTTGTGCATGAACCCGAAGGTCCTGATCCTGGACGAGCCCACGCGCGGCATAGACGTGGGTGCCAAGGCGGAGATCCAGAAGCTCGTCGACGACCTCGCCCGTGACGGCCTCGGCGTGGTCTTTATCTCCTCCGAACTGGAGGAGGTGGTCGAGGGCAGCGACCGGGCGGTAGCCCTCAAGGAGGGCGCCGTGGTCGGCGTCCTGTCGGGCGACGAGGTCAGCGAGCGCAACCTGCTGAGCATGCTCGCGGAGGGCGGGACCGAGGGCGGGACCGAGGGCGGAACCGAGGGCGGGGCCACGGACGGCCCGGAGAACGGGGGCCAGGGATGAGCGGCGGGGCGGCGGCGGGCAGGCAGGTGTCCGGTTGGGACCGGGCGGCGCCCTGGCTGCGGGACCGCGGCGTGTACGTCGCCTTCGCGATGCTGGTCGTCTTTAACCTCGTCGTCACCGAGAACTTCGCCTCCGTCGGGACGATCACCAACCTGCTGGTTCAGGTCTCGCCGGTCCTTCTGGTGTCCCTGGGGTTGGCGCTCGTTATCGGGACGGAGGGCATAGACCTGTCGGTCGGCGCGATCATGGCCCTCGCCTCTGCCGCGTTGCCTCTATACCTCGGCTACGGGTGGCCGTTCGCCATCGGCATCTCCCTCGCCGTGGGCATCCTGGCGGGCCTCGTCAACGGGAGCCTCGTCGCCTTCGCCGGGGTCCAGCCCATCGTCGCCACGCTGGCGCTGCTCGTGGCGGGGCGGGGGCTGGCCCAGATCTTCACGAACGGACAACTCCTGATCGTCACCGACCCGGTCGTGCTGGCCCTCGGCCAGGCGCGGCCTTTCGGGATACCGGCGCCGGTCATCGTGGCGGCGGTCGCGGTGGCGGTGGTTGCGTTCCTGATCCGGCGCACCACGTTCGGCCGCTACGTCGTCGCCATCGGCGGGAACCGCTCGGCAAGCTTTCTCTCCGGCCATCCCGTCCGCCGGACGCTGCTGGCGGTCTACGCGATAAGCGGGCTTTTGGCCGCGGTCGCCGGGATCGTGGCGACGGCCAGGCTTGGGGCGAGCGACCCGTCGAACATCGGCGTCCTGATAGAGCTGTCCGCAATAACGGCGGTCGTGGTGGGCGGCACGCCGCTCACCGGCGGGCGCGTCAGGCTCGCGGGCACGGTGATGGGGGCGCTTTTGATGCAGCTCATAAGCACGACCTTTATCTCCAACAACCTGCCGTTCACCTACGCCCAGGTGTTGACGGCCGGCATCATCTTGATCGCCGTGTACGTCCAGAAGGGAAGGGGGGCGGCCTAGTATGGCTACGGGACAGGCCAGGGCCGCGGAGGGGAGGACCCCCGTCGGCGGCGAAGGGGGAGGCCCGTCGCGCCGCGAGCGGCTCTTCGGGACCCTGCAGCGCCGCGGGGCCATCGTGGTGTTGTTGCTCGTTGTCGCCATCGCCTCGTTGCGGTTCGACAGCTTCCTGACCTTGCGCAACCTGGAGAACGTGGCGCTTCAGGCCTCGTTTCTGGGGCTGATCGCGGTCGGGATGACGTTCGTCATCATCAGCGGCGGCATCGACCTCTCGGTGGGGTCGCTTCTGGCCCTCGGCGGGGTGCTGGCGGCCCTCTCGGTGCAGCTCGCGTGGCCGCTGGCGTTGCTTTTGCCGGTCGTCGCGTGCGGTTTGATCGGCCTCGGGCAGGGCCTCCTCATAGCGAAGGCCCGCATGGCCCCGTTTATAGTGACGCTGGCCGGACTTCTCGGCATCCGGGGCCTGGCCCTGGCGCTCGCCGACGAGCAGCCGGTGGGCGTGGCGAACGACTCGCCGTTCGTCTGGTTCGGGCAGGGGGACATCCTCGGCCTGGCCGCGCCCATAGTCTTTATGCTCGTGGCCTTCATCGTCGGCGGGCTCGTGCTGGTGCGGACGCGGTACGGGCAGGCGATCTTCGCCATCGGCGGCAACGAGGAGTCCGCGCGTCTCATGGGCATCCCGGTGGACCGGACGAAGGTGATCGCCTACGCCACCAGCGGCGCGCTCGCCGGCTTCGCGGGTGCCCTGCTCGCCGCCCAGCTCGCCGCCGGGCAGCCCGTAGCGGGGACCGGCTGGGAGCTGGACGCGATCTCCGCGGTCGTCGTCGGCGGGACGCTGCTCACCGGCGGCGCGGGGACGTTGAGCGGGTCCCTGGCCGGCGTGCTGCTGCTCGGCATCTTGCAGAACCTGATCAACCAGCTCGGCACCCTGGGCTCCTACACCCAGCAACTCGTCAGCGGCGTCTTCCTGATCGCCGTCGTCCTGGTCCAGGCTTACCTGACCCGCAAACAGAGGTCGTGAACGGAGAATGCGGACGCGCAGGCCCCGACCTGTGCCGGACGGAAACCTTAGCTAGACTACGAGACGACCCGAAACCACCGGAGTTGGGGAGGACGTATTTGCAAGAAAAGACCGCGGTAAAGAAGGAGCGCGAGGCCAAGGACGACGGCCGCTACATCATCTTCTACACGTTCGAGAGCGAGGAAGAGGAGCCGCACGAGGCCGAGAGAGGCGAGGGGGATTGAACCAGCTCCGCTGGGACCCGACGCTCGGGGAGTGGGTCGCCTACGCAACCCACCGCCAGGACCGCACCTTTCTCCCGCCGGCCGAGTACTGCCCCCTCGACCCCACGAAGCCAGGCGGCTTCCCGACGGAGGTTCCGAGGGAGTCCTACGATATCGTCGTTTTCGAGAACAAGTTTCCCGCCCTCTCCCCGAACGCCACGGAGGCCGGCGGGGGGGCCACCAGCGGGGCCAGCGCGGTAACGGCCATGGCGCCCGGGCGCGGCGTCTGCGAGGTCGTCCTGTATTCGCAGGAGCACGACTCCACCCTGGCGGAGATGCCGGAGGGGCGCATCCGCAACCTCGTCCACGTCTGGGCCGACCGCTACGAGGAGCTCGGCTCTTTAGACTTTGTCGAATACGTCTTCGTCTTCGAGAACAAGGGCGAGGCCATCGGGGTGACCTTGCACCACCCGCACGGCCAGATCTACGCCTACCCCTTCGTCCCGCCCCGCCCGAAAAAAGAACTCGAGTCCGCCCGCGCCTACCACGCCGCGAACGGCTCCTGCCTGCACTGCGACCTGCTCGCCGGGGAGCTCGAAGACGGCCGGCGCGTGGTCTTTGCGGGCGAGCACTTCGTCGCCTTCGTCCCGTTTTACGCGCACTTCCCCTACGAGGCGCACGTCTACTCGCGCCGCTGCGCCCCGTCGATAGCCGACCTCGACGACGCCGAACGCCGGGACCTCGCCCGCGTCCTCAAGAGGCTCCTCGTGGGCTACGACGAGCTCTTCGGGTTCTCCTTGCCCTACATGATGGCGATGCACCAGGCGCCGACGGACGGGGGGGACCACGCAGGTCTAGCCCACTTCCACATCGAGTTCTACCCACCCAACCGGACCGCGGACAAGCTGAAGTACCTCGCCGGCAGCGAGACCGGCGCCGGCGCCTACGTGGTGGACGTGCTCCCAGAGCACACGGCCGGGACGCTCCGGGGGGCCGTCGAAGGCGCGGGCCTTTGAAGCTCCTGGTCACGGGCGGGGCCGGGTACGTTGGCAGCGTCGTCGCCTCGCAGCTCGTGGAGGCCGGGCACGAGACGGTCGTGCTGGACGACCTCTCGAAGGGCCACAAAGAGGCCGTACCCGAGGGCGCGCGCCTGGTCGAAGGCTCCCTGCTGGACGAAGCGTTCGTGCGGGAGACGCTTGCTCGGGGCTTCGACGGGGTGCTCCACTTCGCGGCGCTCTCGCTCGTGGCGGAGTCCGTCGAGGAGCCGGAGCGCTACTACCGCAACAACGTGGGCGGCGCGCTCAACCTGCTCGGGGCGATGGGGGAGGCCGGCGTTGGGCGGCTGGTCTTCTCGTCCACGGCGGCCGTCTACGGCGAGCCCGGGGAGGTTCCCATCCCAGAGACCGCCCCGACGGGGCCGACGAACCCCTACGGGTCCTCCAAGCTCGCGGTAGACCGGCTCATAGGCCACGTCGCCGAGGCGCGGGGGCTCGCGGCCACGAGCCTGCGGTACTTCAACGTCGCCGGGGCGAGCGGGCGTTTCGGGGAGGACCACCACCCCGAGACGCACCTGATCCCGATAGTCCTCCAGGCAGCCGCCGGCACGCGCGAGTCGGTCAAGATCTTCGGCACCGACTACCCGACCCGCGACGGCACCGCCGTTCGCGACTACGTCCACATAGAAGACCTTGGAAGGGCCCACCAGCTTGCCCTAGAGGCGTCGGAACCAGGCGAGCACCGCGTCTACAACCTGGGCAACGGCTCGGGTTTCTCCGTACTTCAGGTCGTCGAGGCGGCGAGGAGCGTGACGGGGGAGGACATCAGGACCGAGGAGGCGCCGCGGAGGGCCGGCGACCCGCCGGAGCTCGTGGCTTCGAGCGACGCGATCCGGGCCGACCTCGGATGGAGGCCGGAGAAGCCGGGCCTCGAAGCCATGATCTCCGACGCCTGGGCCTGGATGCAAGAGCACCCCGACGGATACGAATAGAGGACGATGCGAGAGACGGAGAACAGGGCGCGCGAGGCTTACGTCGAGAAGTTCGGAGGCGAGCCCGAGGTCGTCGCGAGCGCGCCGGGCCGGATCAACCTGATCGGGGAGCACACCGACTACAACGGCGGCTTCGTCCTCCCCTGCGCCATCGACCGCCGCATCGCCGTCGCCGCCGGCCGCGACGGCGAGGAGTTGCTCTACTCCGCGGACTTCGACCGCGCCCGCCCGCTGCGCCACAAGGACGACTCCTGGGCGAAGTACCCGCGCGGCGTCGCCTGGGCGCTGCGGGAGGCCGGCCACGACGCCGATGGCTTCCGGGCGGCCCTGGCCGGCGACGTGCCCCGCGCCTCCGGTCTCTCCTCCTCGGCGGCCATCGAGGCGGCCACGGCCCTCGCCCTCGACGCCCTCTTCGGGTTCGGCCTGGACGGGAAGACCCTCGCCCGGATCTGCCAGCGCGCCGAGAACGAGTACGTCGGAGTCCAGAGCGGCATCATGGACCAGTACGCCTCCCTGCTCTGCGAGGCCGGCTCCGCCCTGCTCATCGACTGCCGCTCCCTGGAGGCCGAGACCGTCCCCCTGGGCCTGCAAGGCGCCGGCCTCTCGCTCGTCGTCTGCGACACCCGCGTCGAGCGCGGCCTCGCCGACACCGGCTACAACGACCGCCGGGCGTCCTGCGAGCGGGCGGCCGAGACCCTGGGTGTCGAGCAACTACGCGACGCCACGGAGGAGGATCTTGACCGGCTCTCCGGGGAGGAGCTTCTCCGCGCCCGCCACGTCGTCACGGAGAACGCCCGCGTGACAAGGGCCGTCGAGTCCTTGCGGTCCAAGGATTTCGAGGCTTTCGGGCACCTGATGTATGCCTCGCACGAATCCATGCGCGACGACTACGAGATCTCCACCCCCGAACTCGACGCCTTCGTCGAGATAGCAGGGGACAACGGCGCCCCGGGCGCCCGGCTGACGGGAGCGGGCTTCGGCGGCTGCGCCATCGCCCTTATGCCCCCGGGCAACTCCGAGACGCTCGCGGAGGCCTGCCGGCGGGTGTTCGCCGGGCGCGGGTTCAAGGAGCCGGTATTCTACGAGTTCGCGCCGTCGGCCGGCGCCGAGGTGGTGGGGTGAGCCGGGAGGCGCGACGCGACGAGCTGCGGTCGCTCATGCAGAGGCGGGGGCTCGGGGCGTTGCTCCTCCGGAGGCCCGCCAACTTTGCGTGGTACACGGGCGGGGCGGACAACCGGGTGGACCACGACGACCCGCTCGGCGTCGCCGGCATCCTGCTCACGGACGGGGCCGAGTACGTGCTTACCGACAACATCGAGGCCCCCCGGATGCGCGGCGAGCAGACGCCCGGCTTGGAGATCGCCGAGCACCCCTGGCACACCGGCCCGCGGGCGCTGCTGGGCGAGCTCGCCGGCGGCCCCGTCGGGGCCGACCATCCCTCGGATCTCGGCCCCGACGTCTCCGAGGAGATCCTGCCCCTCCGCCACGTCCTCGACGACGAGGCGGTCGAACGCTACCGGCGCCTCGGGGCGGACGCCGTGGCTGCGGTCTCGGAGGCGGCCGCTGGGCTCTCGCCCGGCACCGACGAGCTCGACGCGGCGGCGGAGCTGGCGGCCGCCTGCCGCCGGCGCGGCTTGTTCGCCCCGGTCCTGCTGGCCGCGTCGGCAGACCGTATCGGGCGCTACCGGCACCCGATACCCCGCGGCGGACCCCTCGGCGGGCGGGCCATGCTAGTGGTCTGCGCCGAACGCGGCGGCCTCTACGCCAACCTGACGCGCATGGTCCCCTTCGAGGAGGCCGACCCGGAGACCCTCCGGCGCCAGGTGGCCTGCGACGAAATCCTACGCCGCATGAGGCAAGAGGCCACCCGCCCGGGCACGACCCTGGCCGACGCCTTCGAGCTCTGCCGGACCTTCTACGCCGAGGCCGGATTCCCCGACGGCTGGCGGGACCATCACCAGGGCGGCACGACGGGCTACGCCTCCCGCGAAACGGTGGCGACCCCCGAGACGTCCCAGGAGATCAAGCCAGGCCACGCTTTCGCCTGGAACCCCTCCCTCCCCGGCGCGAAGGCCGAAGAGACCTTCGTCCTCCTCCCGCAGGGCCCGGAAGTCCTGACGCCCGCCTGACACCGAACCGGCCGGACCTCTCCGCGAAACCGCGCCAACGATTGCGCGGCACACGGGCGGGATGACCCTGGCCGATCTAGCCGGCTGGCGTCGCAGGGGAGGTGAGCGCCTCCACGCACGCGAGCGCGGCGCCGAGGACCCGCCCGTCCGCGTCGAAGGCGGGGTCGTAGGAGGCGATCCCGATCGCGGCGACGGCGAAGCGCTCGCGGACCATACCGAGCCCCGCCAGGAGCTCCTCGGCGCCCAGGCCCCCTTCGGTGGCGAACCCGTTGGCCCGGCCCACCTTCTCCGTGTCGAGGACGTCGAGGTCCAGATGCACGTAGACCCTGTCCACCCCGGTCTTCAGCCCGTCCAGGGCCTTCGCGAGGGCCCGCGGGCCCTCGCGCCTGACCGATTCCGCGACGACGACGGCCACCTTCGAGGCGGCGAGCCGTTCCTCCTCCGCGGGCTGCACGTCCCTGATACCCGCAAGCACCACGTCCTCCTCGGCCACCGGGGAGAAGCCGGGAACGCCCTCGGCCATCTTCCGCCAGCAGTGCCCCACGGCGACGGCGAGGCCCATCCCGTCCGTGAAGCCCGTCGTGGTCGTCTCGGGGGTGTTGAAGTCCGCGTGGGCGTCGAACCACACCACCCCGAGGTCCCCCTCTACGCCGGCGATCGTCCCGACGGAGGCGTTGCAGTTGCCGGAGAGCACAAGCGGGAACTCGCCTTCGACGATGGCCCCGCGCACCTGCCCCGAGACCAGGCCATCCAGCTCGAAGGCGGTGGCCACCTCGGCCGGCGGATCGCTTCTGGGGCGCACGGGCGCGAGGTGCGGGCTACGGCCCCCCGCCCGAAGGGTCCCGTCGAGGCCGTTTCTCACAAGATGCTCCGGGCCCGCGCCCATCCTCGCGCCGCGGTGCCCGGAGTCGTAGGGCACGACGATGACTCGAACGTCCGGGCGGTCTTCCATGCCCGCATTCTACGGCACGGACCGTCCGCCGCCGTCGCGCGACCGTCGGCCAGATCTCTCCGCCCCGGCACGCCTTCGAAGCGATCTTTCTCCTCCCTTGGTCGAGAACGAGCAGCTTTCGGTTTTGCGATCCAACAGACGGGACGGGCGCGTCGCATCGGCTATGATCCTCGGGATGTGGAGGACCGAGACACCCGGCGGGCCGTGACGGCCCGGGCGCGGCGGGGGAGGTCCGTACCGTTGCCGGGGCGGCTGGGGCCCCGCGGTCCCGAACCGGAGAGGTACGGGTACGCGATCCTGGGCGCGGGGTGCGCGGGGTTGAGCCTCTGCCACTACCTCCTGGAGTGCGGCGTGGACGCGCCCATCCTGATCCTGGACCGCAAGGAGGCCTTCGCCGACGACCGGACCTGGTGCTTCTGGGACGTCGAGGAGACGCCGTTCTCCGACCGCGCCGTCCGGCGCTGGAACTCCTGGTCCGTCCGCGCCGAAGGCCGCGAGGTCGTGCACACGAGCGGGCGGTACCCGTACCTGTGCCTCACGGGCGCGGACTTCTACGAGGACGCGCTCGACAAGATCTCCGCCCGCGGCAACGTCACGGTCAGGCTCGGGGAGGACGTGCGGTCTTGCAAAGAGCTGGACGACGGGGTGCTGGTGGTCACCCCGGAGGGCTCGTACCTGGCGGATTACGCGTTTGACGGACGCGGCCTGCCGTCGGACTCCGCGGCCCTGCGGGAGGCGCGGCGGGGAGACGGCTGGATCTCCCAGCAGTTCTTCGGCCTCCGCCTGCGCGCGGGCCGGCCCACCTTCGACCCCCAGACCTGCACCCTCATGGATTTCTCGGTCGACCAGGGCCGCGGGCTCCGCTTCGCCTACGTGCTGCCCTTCGACGAGCACGAGGCGCTCGTCGAGAACGTCTACCTCGCGAGGACCGGCGCCCCGCCCGAAGCGCACCGCGCCGAGCTCTCCGGCTACCTGCAAGACCGCTACGGGCTCTCTGGGGGAGACTACGAGGTACGCGGCGAGGAGTGGGGGGACATACCGATGACGTCCCACCGCTTCCGGCGGCGGACGGGGGACCGCACGCACGCCATCGGGACGCTCGGCGGCGAGACCCGACCCTCGACCGGGTACACGTTCCTGCGCGTGCAGCGCTACTGCCGCGCGCTCGCCGCGAGCCTGACCGGCGCCGGCGAAGACCCCGAGAGGGTGCACCCGTGGCGCTACGGGCCCCTCGACCGGGTGTTCCTACGGCTCTTGCGCGAGAGGCCGGAGGGGTGCCCCGGGATCTACGCCCGCATGTTCGCCGGTACCCCGCCCGACCCGCTCGTCCGCTTCCTGACCGAGAGGAGCTCGCCCCTCGACGAGGCCAGGCTTATCGGGGCGCTCCCGAAGCTCCCCTTCCTCCGGCTGGCCGCCGCGGAGGCCTTCGACCGTGCGCGCGAAATCCTCTGACTCTGACCGGGGGCCCGCGGCCGACGCGCGCCGGGCCGTCCGGCGCGCGGTGGTGTGGCCTTCCCGGTTCGTCGTGCTGCTCCTGACGGTCGCCTTTATCTTCGGGCTTCGCGTGCCGGGGTGGGCCCAGTACCTGCCGTTCGCCGCGAGCCTCGTGCTCCTCGGGTTGCCGCACGGCGCCGTGGACCATCTGGTGCCCTCCCGCCTCGCCGGCCGGGCCGCCGATGGGCGGAGCGTGCTCGCCGTCGTGCTTCTCTACCTCGTGCTCTTCGGTCTCTGCCTCGCCCTATGGTTCGTCGCCCCCGCCACCGCCTTCGTCCTCTTCGTCTGCGTCACGGTCTTCCACTGGGGCGCCGGGGACCTGCACGCCCTGCTCTTCTTCGGCCCCGGTGGGCTCGACGGCATGGGCCGCGCCTCCCGCGCTCTCCTGCTCCTCCTCAGGGGCGGCCTGCCCATGGTGGTCCCACTCCTCTTCTTCCCTGACGCCTACCGTAGCGTCGCGGCCGACGCCGCCGGGCTGTTCGGCGCCGACGCTACGGCCCTCTCCGCGGCCTTCTCGCCGGCCTTCCGGATCACAGCCGGCGCAGCGCTGGCGGCGACCGCCCTGCTCTTCCTCTTCCGCGCGGCCGGCGACCTCAACGGCCGGCGCAGGCTGCTAGTGCCCGTCGCGTGCGAGGCGCTGCTGCTGTTGGCGTTCTTCGCCGTCGTGCCGCCGGTGCTCGCCGTCGGCCTGTACTTCACGCTGTGGCACGCCCCCCGGCACGTGGCCCGGCTGGTCCTTCTGGAACCCGCGGGCGCCCGTTACCTGCGCACCGGACGCCCGGCACGCGCGCTGGCCCGGTTCGCCAGGGACGCCGCGCCACTGACCGGCCTGGCGCTCGCGTTGCTCGTCGGGCTCTACCTGGCGGTCCCGCCCGCGACGCAAGACCCCGGCTCCCTTCTCGCCCTCTACCTGGTGCTCGTCTCCGCCCTCACGCTGCCGCACGCCGCCCTGGTTACCTACATGGACCTCCGTCAGGGCGTCTGGGAGGCCCGGTTGGTTTCTGGCGACGGATCCGGCCCGTGAACGCCGGGGGCGCAAGCCTCGGACACGCATCTTTTCGAGCCCCCCTCGCGCCGCCCGGGCCCGCGAGTACGGGCCGAAAGAGCACCCGCGAAGGACGCGGCCGTGCGCGGGGCCGCGTCCTTCGCGGGCGGCAGGTTTACCCTTCAAGCCTGGGGGTAAAGAGAGGGCTTATCGAAGTCTTGCAGGATTCCCCAAACAGTGGAGGGCGTTTAGAATGGCGGAGCCGATAACCGGAAACATAGAGGTAAATGCCCCGGTAGCGCAGGTCTACGAATACTGGCGCAACCTCGAGAACCTACCGAGCTTCATGAAGAACATCGAAGAGGTCCGTTCCACCGGGCCGGACACCACCCACTGGGTCGTCAAGGGGCCGCTCGGTTACAGGGCGGAGTTCGACGCCAGGACCACCCAGGACGAGCCCAACAGCGCCATCGGGTGGAACACCGTGGACGGCGACGTCCAGACCTCAGGGCAGGTCCGCTTCCAGGAGCTCGGCCCGGACCGCACCAAGGTAGAGGTTCAGATGAAGTACGCGAACCCGCCGGGCGGCAAGGCCGGGGAGGCGGTCTCGAGGCTGACCTCCGGCCCGAAGGCCATCATGGCGCAGGACCTCAAGAACTTCAAGGACATCATGGAAGGCACGGCGACGCCCGAGGAGATCCAGCAGCGTCCCGCCGCCGCCGACGCGCACAGCGGCGCCATAGCGACGCTGACCTCGGGCACCGGTCTCGCGGTCGTCGGGGGCGTGGTCCTGCTCTGGCTCCTGCTGCGCAGGGGTGGCGGTTCCTCCAAGTCCAAGGGCAAGTCCCGCATCATCTTCGAGTTCTAGAGCTCTAAGCTGTTACTTGGAGAAGAGGGCCGGCGTCAGAGACGCCGGCCCTCTTCTCGTTGCGTCGGGCAAGCAGAAAGGGCCCCGCCGGGGCCCCTTCCGTCTCACTTGCCTTCCCATCCGTCTTCCGGAGGGCCTTAGCCGCCCAGGGGGATGCTCCCGAAGATGAGGACCTTGCGCTCCATGTCGAAGTAGACGGTGCCGGTCGCCTTGAAGAGCTCGATCAGGACGTCCGCGTCCTCGGCCTCGGGCCTGATGGCGTACTCTTCGGCGCCGTTGTCCAGGATGAGCTGGTAGGAGAACTTGCCGGGCCCCCCGCGCTCCTGCTCGCTCCAGTTGGCGTGTACGTCCGTGACCTGACGCACCATTATGTTCCGCTCGACGTTTTCGCTCATTTCTCTCCTCCTGCGTTCTGAGTTTCGGGCCGTTCTAGCCCAGGGCTAGGTTGTTCGGGATCAAGACCTTCCTGTCCAGGTCGAAATAGACGGCGCTCGCGTTCTCGAAAAGCTCCAGCTGCACCTTGGCGTCCTCCGCCGTCGGCTGCAGCACGTACTCCTCGGCGCCGTTGTCAAGGACGAGCTGCACCGTGAAGGAGCCGTGCTCGCCCCGCCCTTCCTCGCTCCACGAGAACTGCACCTCCGTTACCTGGCGCACCCTGATCCGATCCTCGGTGCGTTGTTCCACCACGAACCCTCCTTTCGTCTCTTGCGGCGTCTGCGTCGCTGCGGGCTTCTATGCCCCCCTGACCCGGTTCTTAACCGCGGCCAGGGAAGTTCTCGGGGAAGTTCTGCTCGTAGAGCTTCATCGCGTGCCGGACGGCCGCCATGGCCTCCTCCGCGCCCGCGAAGTCCTCGACGTTGACCTCCTTGTCTTCGAGCTTCTTGTAGTCCTCGAAGAAGCTCTTCAACTCGTCCAGGCGGTGCTGGGGCAGCTCGTCGTAGCTCTTGTAGGAGCGGTACTCGGGGTCTTCGAGGGGGACGCAGATGATCTTCTCGTCGTTCTCGCCGTCGTCGACCATGTGCATCATCCCTATGGGCCTCACGACCAGCAGGCTTAAAGGGTACACGGGCTCCTGCATGAGGACGAGCACGTCGAGCGGATCGCCGTCGTCGCCCAGGGTGCGGGGGATGAAACCGTAGTTGGCCGGGTAGTGGACGGAGGAGTACAGCACGCGGTCCACCTTCAGCAGCCCCGTGTCCTTGTCAAGCTCGTACTTCACCTTCGAGCTTTTGGGGATCTCGACCAGCGCCTGAAACTCCCGGGGTGCGTCGTCTCCTATCTCCACCTCGTGCCAGGGATGCGGCATCTCCACTCCTTTCGATAACCTCGCGACGGCGCCACTGCCGACCCCGCGCGCCCATCTTACTCCGTCGACCCCGACGCTAAACAACTGCCCCCATCCCGCCGATACCCCCTACAAGGTTCCGCTATCGGGAAAGGGGAGATGCATGAACAGATGGAAGGGCGCCCTGATCGGATCGATTGCCCTGCTGGCGAGCCTCTTGCTCGCCACCGCCGCGAACGCGCAGGACACGGAGAGCCGGCTGCTCAAAGCGTCGGCGGGCCTACAGATGCCGGGCTCCGAAGCGGACAGCGCCTGGTGGTTCGTCTCCTACCCCGGCGAGGACGAACTGCCCTCCGCCGAACGCTTCTCCGAGCTTACCGGCTGCGGCCACCCGGGGGGCGGCGTCTCCCGCAACGATTTCGACGCCACCCTCGACCAACTCCGCGAGGTCCAGCCCTGGATGGACCGGGACCAGAAGAAGAGCGCCCGCGGTTTTGCGAGGCTCCGGAAGCTCTTCCACCGTCGCTACGAAGAACTCGCCGTCTACCGCTGCGAAACGGGCACCGCCGAGGTCCCCATCCACTTCGTCGGCGTGGACGAAAACGGCCTCTCGGGACTCCTGACCGTCAACATAGAGACCTGAGCGGGTCAGCAGCGACAACAAACAAAAACCAGAACATCGGGAGCTTTGCTGATGGGTCCTACCCTATCAGCAAAGCTCCCACCCGGCACCGCGGGTCGATCTCGAACCGACACTCCCCTCACGGACAACCGGATTTTGAATCCGGCAGGACCGCCCCGCTTCGCCTTTTCCGGAGCCCCGAAACACCGCTTCAGCAGGACCCTCTCGAATAAACGTTGACTTCGAGATACCACCGAGAGCCCGGGCAACGTGCCGCGGCGCAACGCCTCCGAACCGTCCTCTTCTCGGCCGATAGCAGGGCCGAAACGCTGGACGTGCCGAGCTTCCGGACCGATGGCCCAAGACCCCGGCTGATGCCGTAGGAGCGGTCGCCGGAAGCTTCCCGATGACCCGCCGTGGCTAGCTTTCCGCAATACACGACGAAGGTGCCCGCGGCACGGCGCCTCGGGTAGCGGCGGGCGAGCCGGAGCGCAATAGGTGTCCGGCAATATATTGTGGTAGGCTCTCGATATGTTGCCGGCCACTTATATTGAATTGGAGCTACGATGACTGTGACAAACAGGCTTTGGGGACCGGTCGCCGTCGGGGAGATCCCGCTCGATAACCGCCTGGCGATGGCGCCGATGACCCGTCCGGCAAACCTTTCCCTCGTGGACCGCGCCAAGACGGGGGCGCCGCTCAACGAGCCGGACGGGACCACGTTCTGCAGGGGCGGCGAGCGCGGCTACGCTGGCTACCCGACGCTTCCCGCGACGACCACGGCGGGCGCCCGTGTCGCCTGAGAGCCCGGGTGCGCGGATGGGAGACGATCCCGGCCCGTTGCATGGCGGTGGGCGGCTAAGCTACGCGATCTTCCAGCTCGCCCGTGCCCACCGCGCCCACGCCGCCCGGCTGCTGCGCGACCTCGGCCTGTACCCCGGCCAGGAGCTGCTGCTCATGCGGCTCCTGCAACGGGACGGGCAGACCCAGTCCGAGTTGCTCGCCGCCGTCGGCCTCGATCACTCCACGGTCTCCAAGTCGCTGCGGCGGATGCAGGAGGCGGGCCTCCTCACCCGCGCGCCGGCCGAGCACGACCGGCGCGCGACGCGCGCGTGGCTTACGGGCAAGGGGCGCGCGATGCGCAAGGACCTCGAGGAGATGTGGTCCGCGCTGGAGCGGGCGTCCGTCGACGACCTCGACCCCGATACGATCGAGCGGTTCATAGCCACGAGCGCGGCGATCCGAAGGTCCATCATCGAGCACGGCGCACCGGTTCCCGTGGTCGACGATCGACGCGCACAAACGAGAACGGCGGAAGGAGGATGAGAGGCGAACGAGCAGTAAGAACCGCAGTCGAGCGTTTTCTGCTTCCCCGGCGGCAACGCCCTCGTGCCGCGGGCCATCCTGGGACGCGGACCCTAGAGCAGTACTTCCACGAGCTTGTCAATGAAAGGATCATGCTATGAATGAGAACCCGAGCAGCATGCCGCAGAACGCCTCCACTGTCCCGCCTGACGATGGCGGGCGCGACCTCCTGCTTGTGCGGCCCGACGACGAGAACCTGCGCCACCTCGCGGTGGTGGGAGACACTTACACGATCCTGGTGAGGGGCGAAGACACCGCTGGCCGCTACGCGCTCATCGACATGCACGTGCCGCCGGGCGGCGGGCCACCTCCGCACCGCCACGACTTCGAGGAGATGTTCCACGTGCTTGAGGGTGAGATCGAGGTCACGTTCCGGGACATTTCCTCGGTGGCGCGGGCCGGCGACACGGTCAACGTGCCGTCAAACGCCCCGCACGCCTTCCGAAACGCCTCCGAACTGCCGGCGCGGATGCTGTGCATGGTCTCGCCCTCGGGGCTCGAGCGGTACTTCGGCGAGTTCGGCCAGCCCCTGCCGAGCCGGACGGCGCCCGCGCCCAAGCCCGATGGGGTAGATCAGGCCAGACGCATGCAGAAAGCGCTGGCGCTGGCCCCGAAATACCGGATAGAGAACCTGCCCGCCTGAGGCGCGGACGGCCCGGCCCTGCGTAACCCAAGCCACGAGCAACGACGTCCGGCACGGCGGCGCGGAGGGCTGCTTGCTACACCCCTCGCTCGGGGGCGGGGCTATCAGGGCGGGGAGCCTTCGTCGGGAGTACCGGAGGTCGGGCTCGAACCGACACTCCCCTCTCGGGGAACCGGATTTTGAGTCCGGCGCGTCTACCAATTCCGCCACTCCGGCGTGTGGAACGGGGGCCATTATACCAACGTATAAAAGGTGTTCCTCGCGCCGGGTTCGTCTGCTTGACAAATCGGATCATGCATATCCATAATGCCGCGTCAATAAGACTTTTTTCGGGTCGTCGTGGCGGCGAACCCGGGCTTACCGGAATCGAGGAGGAGAATTGAGTAAGGCGCGTCGGGTAACGACTCTAGTGGCGGCGGGGGTGTTCGCGGCCCTGTTGATGGTGGGATGCGGCGGCGCGGGCGGCGGCGGGGGAGAAGGTGGTGGCGGGGAGTCGGTCAAGATCGTCAGCGACCTGCCCCTGCAGGGCGCCAACCGCGCCCAGACGACGACGATGGTCAACGCCATCGAGCTCGCCATCGAGGAGCGCGACGGCGAGGTCGCGGGCCTCCAGATAGATTACGAGTCCCTCGACGACGCCACGGCCCAGGCCGGCCAGTGGGACCCGGCCAAGTGCGCCGAGAACG
Organism: uncultured Rubrobacteraceae bacterium; assembly: GCA_902806085.1. Lineage (GTDB taxonomy): Bacteria > Actinomycetota > Rubrobacteria > Rubrobacterales > Rubrobacteraceae > Rubrobacter_D. Next base: position 119,990 of record CADCVH010000022.1, read on the forward strand.
CGCAGGCTGCCGCGCAGGACGAGGCCGTGGTGGGCTGGATCGGCCCGTTCAACTCCGGTTGCGCAGCCACCCAGATCCCGACCCTCAACGAGGCGGGCCTAGCGATGGTCAGCCCTGCGAATACGTACACCGGTCTAACCAAGCCCACCCCTGACGAGAGCGAGCCGGACAAGTACTACCCGACAGGCGAGCGTAACTACGCCCGTGTGATCGTAAACGACGTTCAGCAGGGCCAGGCAGGCGCCACCTTGCTGGATGAAGAGGGCCTCGAGTCGGTCTACATCCTCGACGACAAGGAGACCTATGGCAAGGGTGTTGCCGATGAGTTCCAGGGCGCCGCTGAGGAGCTCGGCATTGAGGTTGTGGGGCGTGAAGGGATAGACGGATCTGCGGCCAACTATCGCTCCCTGATGAACAAGGTCGCCCAGGCCGAGCCCGACGCCGTCTACTTCGGCGGCATCATCGAGAACAACGCCGCCCAGCTCATAAAAGACAAGGTCGGCGCCGGGATGCCGAACGACGAGGTCCTCTTCGTCGGCCCCGACGGCATCTTTGTGGACGAGATCCTCAGCCAAGCCGGGGAAGCGGCCGAGGGCATCTACGTCACCTTCGGTGGGGTACCGGAGAGCGAGTACTCCGCTGAGGGGGCGGAGTTCGTCGAGACGTACGAGTCCACGTACGACGACGAGATACAGCCCTACACCGCCTACGCCTACGAGGCGGCCAACGTCATGCTCGACGCCATCGAGCGGGCCGCCGACGAGGCCGGCGGGGTGCCCGAGCGCCAGGCGGTTGTCGATGAGGTCTTCGCCACCGAGGATTTCGAGGGCGTGCTCGGTACCTGGAGCTTCGACGAGGAGGGCGACACGAGCCTCACCGAGCTCTCCATCCAAACCGTCGAGGACGGCGAGTTTACACTCGACCGGGTCATCGATGTGGCCGAGTAGCGGACCTCTAGGAGCGGCCACGGGTACTCTGCTTGGGGGCCGGCCTTTCGGGCCGGTCCCCGCTGCCGGGAGAGAGGTCCTATGACTACGGGTGGAGCGGCTAAGAGCAGGTCGGAGGCCCTGCTGCAGAGCATCAGGGGCTCGGGCTGGGACACGCGCATCGCGGCGGTCATCGCGGCGGTCGTGCTGGTGTTGCTCCTCGTCCAGGCCTTGC
>CADCVH010000023.1 GCA_902806085.1 uncultured Rubrobacteraceae bacterium
TCAGCCCCGACAACTGGAACATGGACCTGCACTTCCTGGAGCGCCCGAACGCCCGACGAGTCCAGGTCGACCTGCTCGAGGACTACAAGACCAACGTGCCGCTGTACGAGGCGTGGCAGGCGTTCATGCGCGAGCACCAGCCAAAGACGCTCATCCTCTGGGGGCAGGGCGACATCTTCTTTACCCCAGCGGGCGGCGAGGCGTACCTGCGCGACCTGCCCGAAGCCGAACTGCACAGGCTCGATTCCGGCCACTTCGCCGTCGAGGACCACCTCGACGAGATCGCCGGTCACATCGAGCGGTTCTATGAGGAGAAGGTCGCGAGGCATGACGAAGATCCAACAACGAACGACGAGGAAGGAGCCGAAGGACAAGCTGAACGTAAGACGGCATAGATCATCGGGGGACAACCGGCATCAGGCTGGCGACGGCGAGACTTTTTATGGGAAAGGCGCGAGGGGGACTTGGCCCGCTAACACACGCCCCCGGATGGGCACCTCGCGGTCATCGAGAAGCGCCGGCGAGACGCCCGGGAACATGTTGGAATACGCGGCGTCGCGGGTCGGCGAGGCCCCGGCCGCCTTCGACGAGTACGCGAGCAGCCGGGACGCGACCCGTCGAGAGCACCTCCGGGAGATCGTGCGCTCGTTCGGTCTCCGTCCCTTCGACGCGCAGGCCCGCCGGGAGATCTTCGGGTTCCTCCTCCCGGTGGGGATGGGCACCGACCGGGGACCGGCGCTCGTGGAGGCGGCCTTGGGGGAAATGCGCGCCCGCGCCGTCGTCTCGCCGGCTACCGCCACCGTCGAGGAGCTCTGTTGGGAGGCCCGGCTTTTCTCAGCATCGAAGCAACCATGTGCTGCCAAATACGATATGAGACGTCGGTACGAACAAAGGTGGCCCGGTCCGCCGTACGAGAGGAGTGCCCAACCATGATCCGCTTCTTTTCCCTCATCGCTCGCCGCGAAGGGGTAAGCCCCCGGGAGTTCCACGACCACTGGCGCCACCCGCACGGCACCATGGGCCGCCTCATCCCCGGCCTGCGCAGCTACGTGCAGGCCCACCAGATACCGACCGACCTCTTAGGCCCCGACCAGGACGAGTTCGAAGGCGTCGTCGTTGCCGCTTTCGACTCCGCCGACCAAGCCACCGGCTTGGCTGACGAGCCGCAGTACGTCGACCGCGTCCAACCCGACGAGCCCTCGTTTCAGGACCTGCCCAAGAACCGGTTTTTTAGCACGGACGAGGAGGTTCTCGTGCCCCGCGTCAAGACCCAGGACGGGGCCGGGTACGCCGACGCCCTGTGGTACGACCTCGACAGCAGCGTCAGCATCCAGCTCCTGCAGTTCGTCCGCCCGGGTGGCGATCCCGGCTGGGTGGGCGACGACGACGCCGAACTCGGCCGCAGGATCGGCGCCCTGCGCCACGCGCGCAACCGTCCCTCCCGGGAGGTCCACGGCGACGACCCGCCTTTCCTCGGCGCGCGGCAGTTGTGGTGGCCGACCGTCACCGCCTTCAACGAAGGCGTGCGCGGGGATCCCGACGCCTTCCGCGAGCTCGTGGGCCGGGGCGGCGACTCCTTGACCCTCCTGGCCCAGTCCGAGCGTTTCCTGCGGTGATCGGCGGCACGCTCGTCCTCCGCCCTCCCTCGCCGCCGCCTGTGGAACAAAGGTAGCCTGCCGGCGCCGTCAGGCCTGGTGGACCCGTGTGTCCTAGAAGCTCGCAAACGCCCTCTTCGGCGGGCGAGGATCCGAAGCGGTCCAGCGCCTCCCCGGCCCGGCCGTAAGAGGCCCGCAGGCCAAGCCCCCCCAGCCGTCCCGCGGCCACCCCCCTCCCGTATCAGCGCGCGGCGTCGAGTACGCGCAGGGCGTCCATCCTCTTGTCGCCGAACCCGCCGGCGATCCCCTCGAACTCGCCCCCCGGAACGCCCACGTCGCGAAGCCTGCCCGGCAGCCCGAGGCCCTTCACCAGGGAGGCGACCCGCCTGGCGGGATCCCCGCCCAGGGCCTCGGCGAGCCGCCGCCAGCGCTCCTTCGGAACCGTCTCCTCCGCCACCTCCAGGCTCGGGGCGAGGATCACGCAGGAGGTGATGCCGTGGGGTACGTTGTAGCTCGCCCCGATCCTGCGCCCCAGCTCGTGGGAGAGCCCCATGGGCGTGTTGAGCGGGCCGAAGTACGCGAGCCACGCCGCGACCTGCAGATCGGCCCGCGCCTCGAGGTCGCCGGGGTCCGCCTTGGAGCGCGGCAGCAGCCCCACCAGGCGTCGGGCGCCTTCGAGGCCCGTCACGTCGGTGACGGGATGGTCGCCGCCGTACAGGAAGCCCTCGACGGCGTGGTCGAGGGCCCGGATGCCGGTCGAGAGCCAGAGGCGTTCCGGGGTAAAGACGGTCGCCCCGGGGTCCAGGATCACGACGTGCGGCACGGTTCCGGGGTCCGCGAACCCGCCCTTTCGGCCCGCGGCCTCGTCCGTCACCCCGACGCGGTGCGCCCACTCGGCCCCGGAGAGCGTGGTCGGCACCGCCACCTGCGCCGGGTACCCGAGCTGCCGGGAGACGGCCTTGGTGCCGTCCACAACGCTCCCGCCCCCGACGGCCACCAGCATGTCGGCCCCGGAAGCCTCGGCCTCCCCCGCCGCCGCCTCCACGGCGCTGCCGGGCGTGTGCTCGCCCATGCCGACGTGGGTGCCGGCGTGCCGGGACCCGAGCAACGCCTCGACGCGCCGCACAAGGTCGGTCTTCTCGTGGAGGCTGCGCCCGGTAACGACGAAGGCCCGGCCGTAGGGCCGGGCCTCCTCTTCCAACTTCTCCAGGCTCCCGGCGCCGAAATGGACGCGCCGGGTCGGGAGGAAGGTGTGCGTGCCGCGCGTCATGCCCGCAGTCTACACCGGCGCCGCGCCCTCGCGCTCGGCGCCGGCAGGAACGCCCTTATCCTTCTTAAACGCGGCTACCCGCGAGAAGCTCGGCCTTCTCCGCCACGCGACGCCCGAGATACCTCGCCGCGGCGAGCTCCTGCTCGTTGGGCTCGCTGGTGCTGCTCGCGCCGTAGGGGTTGCCGCCGGCCTCGAAGAGCATGGGGTCGGTGTAGCCCGGCGTCACCAGGATGGCGCCCCAGTGCGCGAACACGTTGTACAGGGAGAGGAGCGTCGACTCCTGCCCGCCGTGCACGTTCGAGGCGCTGGTGAAGCCGCTGACGACCTTGTCGGCTAGCTTGCCCTCGAACCACATCCCGCCCGTGGTGTCGATGAACTGCTTGAGCTGCGCGGAGACGTTCCCAAAGCGCGTCGGCGTCCCGAAGATGTAGGCGTCGGCCCAGTCGAGGTCCGCAAGGTCGGCCTCCGGCACGTCCTCGGTCATGAGCGCGTGGTCCGACCAGCCCTGGTTGCTCTTGATGGCCTCCTCCGGCGCCAACTCGTGCACCTTGCGGAACCTGACCTCGGCCCCGGTCTCCTTGGCGCCCTCCTCGATGGCCCGCGCCAGCTTGTACACGTTGCCCGTAGCACTGTAGTAGATCACTGCTACCTTGACAGCCACGCTTGCTCCTTTGGTCATAAGTGGACCCGCGTCCACTTTAAAGCTGGAGGCTATCGCGGTAGACTGCCGGTGTCAAGGCGACGGGGTGGTTCTTTTGATTTATATAGGGAAGCGGGAGAGGTCGAACTGGAGTCTGGACCACCTGGGTCGGGAGGTTCAGGAGGGTTCGGAGCGCAGGGACGCGGCGCGAAACAGGGAGACGATCCTCGTGACGGCGCGGGCCCTTTTCGACAGGCGCGGGGTTACCAGCGTGACGATGGAGGAGATCGCGCGCGAGGCTGGGGTCGGGAAGGGCACCCTCTACCGGCGTTTCCCGAACAAGGTGGATCTCTGCCAGGCCCTCCTCGACGAGCCGACCCGCCGGCTCCAGTCGGAGACGCTGCGGATCCTCAGCGCCATCGGGGTCGCCCCGCTGGAGAAGCTCGGCCTCTTCTTCGAGAGGCTGGTCTGCTTTACGGAGCAGAACCTGGACCTCCTCTACGGCGGCCACGAGGTCCTCGTAGGGGGCGACCGGCTCGCCCAGTTCTCCCACCCCGCCCACGACTGGCAGCGCTCGACGGTGCTCGGCCTCTTGCGGTCCGCGGTCCGGGACGGTGACCTCGACGCGGGCACGGACCTGCGGTACCTCTCGGAGGCCCTGTTGGCACCCCTCAACGTGGACCTCTACTACCACCAGCGCCGCGTCGAGGGGCTCTCTCCGGGGCGCATCAGCGCCGGGATGAAGACGCTCGTTCCGAAAAAACGGTAGGCACAAAACAGAACGGAGAGACATGGAACTTGGAGGATTGCACCACCTCACGGCGGTCACCACAGACGCGGGGAAGAACGTCGAGTTCTACACCGGGGTGCTCGGGATGAGGCTCGTCAAAAAGACCGTCAACCAGGACGACGTCTCCGCCTACCACCTCTTCTACGGCGATGAGGTCGGGAACCCCGGGACCGAGGTCACCTTCTTCGACTGGCCGCAGCTCAGGGTGGCCCCAAACCACCCCGGCGCGGGCGAGGTCTCCACGACCGAGCTGCGCGTCCCCGACGCCTCGGCCCTCGACTGGTGGGCCGGACGCCTGGAGGAGGCCGGCGTCCCCCGCGGCGGCGTGCAGGACGGCGCCGCGGGGGACGCCGGCCGCGCGCGGCTGGACTTCCAGGACCCAGAGGGCCAGCGCCTGCGGCTCGCCGAGGACAGGGGCGAGGGAACCCGCGGCGGCGTGCCGTGGGACGCGAGCGCGGTTCCGGCGGAGTACGGCATCCGGGGCCTCGGGTCCGTTGACCTCACCGTGCAAGACCTCGGGCCCACGGCCTGGACCCTGACGGAGGTGCTCGGCTTCCGCAAGACCGACGAGCGCGCCGAAGACGGGGGAAGAACGGCGACCTTCGAGGTCGGCCCGGGCGGGCCCGGCGCGACCGTGAGGGTGCTTGCGAGGCCGGGTGCTGCGGCGGCGCACCTCGGGCGCGGGGGCGTGCACCACGTCGCGTTCAGGACGCCCGACGACGAGGAGCACGCGCTCTGGCGGGAGAAGATCCGGGCGATGGGCCTCGGCGTCACCCCGCAGATAGACCGCTTCTACTTCCGGTCCATCTACTTCCGCGAGCCGGGGGGCGTCCTCTTCGAGATCGCCACCGACGGCCCCGGCTTCGCCACCGACGAAGACGCGGCCCACCTCGGCGAGAGGCTCTCCCTGCCGCCGTTCCTGGAGGGGCGCCGCGAAGAGATAGAGGCGCGGCTGACGCCCGTCTAGGCCCGGTATCCATCAGGTGCCGGGTTTTTGAAAGGCGATGTTCATGGGGACACACGGGGAACGTCAACGGCGGAGAAAAAGAGAGGAGAGCGGTATGGGCAATCTGGCGGCGCTGATCCTGCGCGTGGCCCTTGGGGGGCTTATGGCGGGCCACGGGGCGCAGAAGCTTTTCGGTTCGTTCGGCGGGCCGGGGATGGAGGGGACGGCCGGGTTTATGGAGATGCTCGGCCTGAAGCCTGGTCGGCCCTGGGCCATGACGGCGGGGCTGTCCGAGTTCGGCGGGGGCGTGCTCACGCTGCTCGGGTTCTTCAGCCCCGTGGGACCCATCGGGATCATAGGGTCGATGGCGATGGCCTGGACGAAGGCGCACCGGGGGAAGCCGATCTGGGTGACCGAGGGCGGCGCGGAGCTTCCCGTCACCAACATAGCGGCGGCAACCGCCCTCATCTTGAACGGCCCCGGCAAGTACTCGCTGGACCGGGCCTTCGGTCTGCGTCTCCCCGGCTGGCTCGCCCCGCTCGGGCTCGTGGTCGTGATCCTCACCGTAGTCTACGCCAGCGTCGGCGCCCCCGAACCGCCCGAGCAGGACGAGGCCCGCGAAGGGACCGCAGGTAACGGCGACGCGTAGGTCCTACCAGACGCAAGCACCGAACCGGTCGGGGCGATCGGCTCCAGCCTGAAACCGATCACCCCCAGAGGGGCCGGCTGAGAGATAACCCCAGCCGACCCCTCTAAAAGTCTGGGGCCTTGATCTCGGGTACCTTCACCTCAGGAACCCGAACCTCTCCCTCATCGGCGGGCGCCGAAGCTGCGGGCTCGGGTGCCGGGGCAGCGGGCGCCGGGGCAGCGGGCGCCGAGGCGTCGGGTTCCGGGGCGTCGGGTTCCGGGGCGTCGGGTTCCGGGGCGTCGGGTTCGGGGGCGGCGGGCGCCGAAGCGGCGGGCTCGGGTGCCGGCGCCGGGGAGGACGGGGCGGGTTCCGGTTCCGGCGCGGGGGCCTCCTCGACCACCGGGGCGGAGGAGGGCGAGGAGGCGGGCTCGGGCGTCTGCTGCGGGGCGTCTTCGGCCACGGCGGCGCTCGCGTCATCCACCGCCGGCGGCGAAGGCGCGGCCGGTACGGTGGCCGCCGGGGCAGGCGAGGGCGCGGCAGACGCCTCGTCAGGCGCCCCGGCCGACGCCCCGGCCGACGCGCTGGCGCTCGAGGGATCCACCCCCGGCGGGACGTCGGGTGGCGTGGCGGCGTCCGCCGGGGCTTCGGGCGGTGCGACGGGGTCCGTCGGCGCCGTGGGCGCCGGGTCGGCGGGGGTATCCGGCTCGGGAGCCGGGTCCCGCTCCTCCGGACGCGTCACTTCCGCTCGCTCCTCTTCGGGCGCTTCGGGTGCGCCGGGGTGGTCCCGGAGCGCGGGGCTCGTGGCGCGGTCGAGGCCACCGGTGTCGGGGGCGACGGTGCCCTCCACGAACGCCACGGGCGTCGGCATCGAGACGAGCGGGGAGAAGGCGAGGGCGAGGACGCTGGCGAGCGCGACCGCCATTACGGGCACGACCTTGCGGCGCCGCCGTCGCGCCGGGGCCGCCGGCGCCCGGTGGAGGGCCCGCGTCCGGGCCCCCTCCGAAGAGGAAGCCAGCCTCGTCGCCGCGGTCGAGGAGAGCTTCTCTCCCCGCAGAAAGGCCGCGAGGTCGTCCGCGAGCGCGGCGGCGCTCGCGTAGCGCTCGGCCGGCTGCTTGCGCATCAGGGCGAGCGTGACGAGCTCGAGGGGCCGCGGCACCCCCCGGTTGGCCGTCCTCGGCGAGGGGGCGGGTTCGGTGCAATGCTTCATGGCTATAGCGAGCGGGCCCAAGTGCTCCCCGGTCCCGAAGGGGGTGCTACCGGTCAGGACCTCGTAGAGCACGACGCCCAGAGAGTAGAGGTCGCTGGCCGGCCCCACGGGCTCCCCGCGCGCCTGCTCGGGCGAGAGGTAGGGGACGGTGCCCAGGATCATGCTGGTGCGGGTCATGGCGGTGGCCTCGGTGGCGCGCGCTATCCCGAAGTCCGCGACCTTTACCCGGCCGTCTTGCGTGAGGAGCACGTTCTCGGGCTTGACGTCGCGGTGGACGATGCCGGCGGCGTGGGCCGCCCCGAGGGCGTCGGCGACCTGTAGCGCCACCCTGGCGGCCTCCCGCGGCGGGAGGGGCCCTTCGTGCCGGATCCTGTCCTTCAAGGTCCCGCCGCCCACCAGCTCCATGGCCATGTACGGGGAGCCGTCGTCGCCCGTCCCCGAGTCGAAGACCCGGACTATGTTGGGGTGGTCGAGCGAGGCCACGCTCTTCACCTCGCGTTCGAAGCGCTCCACGAACTCCGGCGACCCCGCGTGGTGCTCCCCGAGGACCTTTATGGCGACCTCGCGGCCCAGCCGCGCGTCGCGGGCCCGGTACACCGAACCCATGCCTCCGGAGCCCAAAAGCCCGCCGAGTTCGTACCGATCCCCGATAGAAAAATCTTGTCGCACGCGTCCATTCTACCCCGCGGGCCGGATCGGGGAACATCCGACCAGGCCTGTGTGGCCGCGCCCGTCACTTTACAAGGCGGGCGGCAACGTCTATACCGTCACTGTGGCCGAGACGGAGAAGAGCGGGGGCCGCCGGGACAGGGTGCGCGAACGGCTGCAGAACCGGCCGCGGCTGCGCCCCAAGGTCTACGGCTACCTCACCGAGGAGAAGGAGTCGCTGCGGCAGGGTTTCGCGGCGCTCTTCCTCTCGTCGGTGGGGGAGCTAGTCGCGGGGATCGTGCTCGCCGGCATCTCGGGTACGCTTGACGAGCTCGTGGGGCTCGCCGTCCTGATCCCGGCGGCCATCGGGATGCGGGGGGCCATCTTCGGGGCGATGGGCAGCAGGCTCTCGACCTCCATCCAGACCGGCCTCTTCGAGCTGAACCTGAGGCGCGGCGTGCTCGCCGAGAACGCGCAGGCCGCCGTCGTTCTCTCGCTCGTCTCCGGGATCTTCCTGGCCTTTCTGGCGCGTTTTTTGTGCGGCGTGCTCGGGGTGCCGACCGAGCTGTCCGTCTTCGACTACGTCGTGATCTCGACGGTCGGCGGCATCCTCGCCGGGGTCCTCCTGCTCGGCATTACCGTCTTCGTGGCCCGCCTCTCGGTCTCCCGCGGCTGGGACATGGACAACATAGCAGCCCCCATGCTGACCGCCGCCGGCGACATCCTGACGCTCCCCGCCCTCGTCCTCACGACGTACCTCATAGGCATCCCGATCTTCTCGAACGCGCTGGCGCTCGTCCTCATAGTCGTGGCCGCCGCGGCCGTCGGGCTCGGTTTCCGGCTCGGGGCGGCGAACCTCAGGCGCATATTGGCGGAGAGCCTCCCCATCCTGGCGCTCACGGGCACGGTGATGACCCTCGTCGGCCTCGCCCTGGAGGACCGCAAGGAGGTCTTCGTGACCCTGCCGGCCCTCTTCATCCTGCTGCCGGCCTTCTTGCAGGAGGGCGGCGCTTTGGGCGGCATCCTCTCGAGCCGGCTCTCCTCCAAGGTCCACCTGGGCCTGCTCGCGCCGCGGGGCATCCCGGAGCCGCGCGCCTTCAGGGACTTCACCCTGACGTACATCTTCGCCGTCGGGGTCTACCTCTTTATCGGGGGGGCCTCGCACTGGATCGCGGTGGGCCTCGGCCAACTGAGCCCCGACCTCCTCGCGGCCTTGGGCCTGGGGACGGGGCAACTCAGCCCCGGGTTTCTGACCATGCTGGGCGTCAGCGCGCTCGCCGGGCTCATGGCGACGACGGCGGCCGTGCTCGCGGCGTACTACGGCTCGACCGTGAGCTACCGTTTCGGGCTCGACCCGGACACCTACGGCATCCCGATCATCACGGCGGCGGTCGACTTGCTCGGTTTCATGAGCCTTATAATTGCGTTGAACATCTTCGATCTTACGGGGTAGGGACATGCGCGACGGAAGACCGAGCAACCTGAAGGACATGCTCCGCGAGGCGAAGGACACCTCCGAGCTCATGGTGGACCTGGCCTACGCCGCCCTGTTCTACAACTCCGAGGACATCTCAGAGGAGGTCTTCCGCCTGGAGGAGCGCCTCAACGACCTCGTCTTCGACATGCGCACCATGGCCATCCTCGCCGCCCGCAGCCCGGCGGACTCCGAGCAGATGGCCGGCATCCTGCAGGTCGTCCAGGACATAGAGAAGATCGGCAACGCCGCCAACGACATCGCCAAGATAGTCGTCAAACGCCTCGGCATCCCCCGCGAGCTCCTCCAGGATATCCCGGACGCCGAGGAGACCCCCTCAAGGGTCCGCATCCACGCCGAGAGCGCCCTCGACGGCCGCAGCCTCGACGGCGCGGACCTCCCGACGGAGACGGGCATGCGCCCCATCGCCATCCGCTCGGACGACGAGTGGAACTTCGACCCCGAGCCCGAGGACGTCCTGCGGGCCGGCGACGTGCTCTTCATGCAGGGGCCGCCGGAGGGCGTGGCAGAGGTCAGGCAATTGGCCGGGGCCCCGCTCGTGCACACCCACACCGCCGAGCCGGCGGGCGAGCTCACCGAGCTCGAGCGGGCCGTGGACATCCTCATAGAGATGAAAAACCTCTCTGAGGTCGCCGTGGGCCTGGCCTACTCGGCCCTCCTCTACTACGACGCGGGCCTCGCCCGCGAGGTCGTCGCCATCGAGAACGAGATGGACGAGATGCGCTACCGCCTGGAACGCTGGGTGCTCCTGGCCGCCCGCCACATCGAGGACTCCAGTAGGCTGCGCGGGGTGCTCCACCTGGCGACGGCGTCAGAGACCATCGCCGACTGCGCGATGGAGATGGTCTGGATCGTGGAGAAGGGCGAGGAGGTCCACCCCGTCCTCTCGGCCGCCCTCGGCGAGTCAGACGAGATCGTCATGAAGCTCACCGTCTCCCCCGGCTCCCCCGCAGACGGCAAGACCCTCGAAGACCTGCAACTGGAGACCGAGACCGGCATGTTCGCCCTCGCCGTCAACCGCGGCGGGCGCTGGACCTACCGCCCCCGCGACACCTACGTCCTCAAGGGCGACGACTCCCTCCTCTTCACCGGAGCCCCCGAGGGCCTCGAACCCATAGCCGACCTCTTCGGCCAAAGGCTGGAAGGCCCGGCGTAATCCGGCACGTCCTACTCTTCTGGGCGCCGCTCGCCCTGCTGGGGTCGGTCCTCTACGGGGGCCTGCTGGCGCTCTCCGGGGGACTGGCGCCGGACCTCCGCGAGGGCTCCAACGACCTCGGGATCTACCACAGCGCGGGAGAGGCGCTCCTGCGAGGCGAGATCCCCTACCGGGACTTCTTTATCGAGTACCCGCCGGGCTCCCTCCCCGCCTTCGTACCCCCCGCCCTCTTCTCGGACGAGAGGCCGGCTTTTATTGACCTCTTCTCCTCCGAGATGGCGCTCGTCCTCGTCGCGGCCCTCGTCCTGGTCTCCCTGACGGCGAGACGCCTTGGGGACCTGCGCGCCTGGCCGGTGCCGGCCGCGGCCTTCGCGGCTGGCGCGCTCCTGCTCTACCCCGTCGCCGTTACCCGCTTCGACCCCGTCGTCGCCCTCTCCCTCGCGGTCGCCGCGTTCGGCGCCGCCTCGGGCGGGCGCTACCGCCTCCTCTCATACGGGTCCCTGGGCTTTGGCGCCGCCGCCAAGCTCGTGCCGGCGCTCGCCGTCCTGCCGCTCGTGCTCGCCCGGCGCGGCGCGGGCCGCGGCCTCGCGGTCTTCTGCGCGGTGGCAGGCCTCTTCTTCGTCCCGGCGCTCGTCTTCGGGGGCCAGAAGTTTCTCGCGAGCTTCGCGTACCACGCGGACCGGGGCCTGCAGGTCGAGAGCGCCGCGGCGTCGGTCCTCATGGCGGCCGGGCGGGTGGAGGGCATCGCCTTCGAGTTCGGCGCCTTCGAGGCGCGGGGGCCCGCCGCCGACCTCGCGGCGGTCGCGAGCCTGCCGCTCACCGCCCTTTTGCTGATCATAACGGTGCTCGTCATCTACCGTCGACTTCGGCGCGGGGGGACGGAGAGCCTGCATTTTCCACGCTGCGCGGCGGCCCTTATACTGGCGTTCATGCTCGGCTCCAAGGTGCTCTCCCCGCAGTACGTCCTCTGGCTCCTCCCGCTCGTGCCCCTGTGCGCGGGCGGGCTCGCCGGCGCGGGCCTCTCCCTCCTCTTCCTGGCCGCCTGCTGGGCCACGACCCAGGTCTTCCCCACCCACTACGGAGACCTGCTGGGCCTCCGCCCCCCCGGCCCGCAGTTGCTCCTGCTGCGCAACGCGCTGCTGGCCGCGCTCTGGGTCCTGCTGCTCCTACCCGCCAGTCGGACCGGCGCGAAGGGTTCCCCGTCGTGAACCGACCGCTGCTCGCCTTCCTCGTGCCCCTGCTGTTGCTGACGGCGGGCCTCGCACCCGGCCCGCAGCTCGAAGAGCGGGAGGCCGCGGGGAGGGCCGCCTCCGTGCGGGAGCTCTCCGGTTACTACGCCAAACCGACCGTCGGGCCGGAGGCGCTCTACGACCGGGACGACGACGCCTGGCGGGTCGCGCTCGTCGAGGCGGTCTCGGGCAGGGAGGTTGCGGAGTACACCGTAGACGACGATTCCGGAGAGGTGAGCGGGGTCGAGGTCTCGTCGGGGGCCGAAAAGATAGATTACCCGACCCTCTCAGAGCAAGAGGCCGTCAAGCTCGCCGGGTCGGACGAGGAGGTCAGGGGGGAGCTCTCCGAGCACGGGCCGTACACGACCGGGACGCGGTACGAAGACGGCCGGTGGACGGTGCGGTTCTACGTGGACGAGAAGGGGATGGTTGGCGGGAGGCCGACCGGCCGGGGCAAGGAGGTCGCGAGCGTCGAGATCGACGACGAGACGTGGGTCATCGGCTCCGTGCAGACCGGGGACCAGGTCGGGTGGCTCATGGCGCGCGGGGTCTCGGGCGCCTACGGCAAACAGGCCAACTACCCGTGGGTGTGGGGCCCGCTCGCCCTGGCGTTCGCCCTCGCCTTCTTCCGCACGGACAAGCTCTTCTCGCTGCGCAACCTCGACGTCGCGGTGATGCTCGGGTTCCTCGTCTCGCACTCCTTCTTCCGGCAGGGGATCGTTCTGGAGGCGGTGGTGCTCTGGTATCCGCCCCTGATCTACCTCCTGGTGCGCACCCTGCTCATGGGCTTCGGCATCGGGGAGCGGGTCGAGAAGACGAGCAACCTCCCGACCTGGCTGTTGCTCCTGCTCGCGGGCCTCGCCGCCGGCCTCGTCCTCGCCCTGAACACCGACTCGCGCGTGATAGACGTCGGATACGCCGGCGTCGTTGGCGCGGACCGCATCCTCGGCGGGGAGATCCCGTACGGTAACATGCCCCCCGACGTGGGCACCGGGGACACCTACGGTCCCCTGAACTACCTGCTCTACGTCCCCTTCGTCCTCATGTTCGGCTTCTCGGGGGACTGGGACTTCCTGCCGGCGGCCCACGCGCTCACCATGTTCTCGTTCGTGGCGGGGGCGATGGCGCTCTTTATCGCCGGGTACAGGCTCTCCGGGCCGAAGGGGGCGGCGGCGATGGTCTTCGCGTGGGCGGCCTTCCCGTACACCATCTACGCGACCAACAACAACACCAACGACGTGATCGTGGCCGCCGTCTCGGCCATAGGCCTCGCGGCGGCGGCCTCCCCCCTCGGCCGCGGCGCCACCATCGCGGCCGGCTTCGCCGTCAAGCTCTACCCGTTGATACTCGGCCCGCTCTGGATCTCCCACGGCGGCTGGAGGCGCCGCCCCATGACGGACTTCGTCCTCGGCGGCCTCGGCGTCGTCCTCGTCAGCTTCGCCATCCTGCTCCTCCCGGGCCAACCCATCGAGGCCGTCAAGCTGTTCTACGAGAGAACCCTGGCTTTCCAGGGGGACCGCGTCAGCCCCTGGACCATCTTCACCCAGGTCCCATCACTCGCGTTCCTGCAGAAGCCGCTCATGGCGTTCGCCATCCTCCTCGCCATCCTCGTCGCCTTCGTGCCTCGCCGGCGCACCGTCAGGCGCCTCGCCGCGCTGTCGGCGGCGGTCGTCATAGCCTTCCAGCTCACCGTCAACTACTGGTTCTACGCGTACGTGATCTGGTTCGAGCCCTTCGTCTTCCTCAGCCTCCTGCTCGCCACGAACGAGAAGACGCCGCTTGACGGGGAGCAGCAAGAAGACGAAGAGGCCGACGAAGATGGCCCAGAGAGGACCGCAAAGTAGCGAAGCCCGATCTCGAACGTGGTCGGCGAGTCGGTGGCGTTGGGCCCGTTGCGCAAAGATCTTCTGCCCCTCGATGGGCGTTGGATCAACGCCTTGTCTTCCGCCCGTTCCCGCGACCGCCGAGAAGGAGCAGGGCTGCTACGAGCAGCGGTCGAAAAACGAACGCGAGCCGATGTTCACCTTCTACGAACGGGCGACCCTGCGATCTGTCGGTAACACCGCCCTGCACGGCCTGAACCACCGCAACAGGAGCGTCTCGTTCGGCATCATGATCGGGGAGCCCGGGTGCCGGGGCAGAGGCGCCGGGGCAGAGGCGCCGGCACCGAGACCACCCGCCTCATGCCCGACTACGCCTTCACAGCCCCCGGCCTGCACAACGTCACGCTCACGGTCTTCGAGGAGATCGGGCACCGGCGCGAGTACCGCCTTCTGGGTGGCAGGCTCTACGACGAGATCTACATGGACTGCCTCGCAACCGAGTTCGAGGGAACCGTGACCCCGGCAAAGAGTGGGGCATCTCCGCCTGGTCGACTCCGGAGGCACGGCGCGGACCGAGGTCGGGACCGAACGAGGGACGGGACACCACGGAAGCGGCCACCCGGTAGTCGCCTCCTTTCAGCCCGGCGACGATCGGCGCTGGTGCCGTGCGAGCGGGATCTTGGTGTGGGCTGCCGGCATTCCACCGACCGTCCCGGCGGAAGCCGCGCCGCGAGCCGGGAGGACCTGGACCGGCAAGAGGGGGGTGGGGCGCCCGCCGCCCCACCCCCCTACGAAAACTCCTGACCGGCGTAAGGGTACTAAACCCGCCCGAAGCTGTTCGGGTCCCGGTACTCCTGGCCGCCGGTCTCCATCATGCCGCCCACGACGAACGGGGAGATGGCCGCGAGGACCTCGTCCTGAGTGAGGGCCGCAGGAAAGGCCTCGGCGGCGTAGGGCACCAGGCCCAGCAGTTGGCGCACTGCGACCACGTTCTCGCCCTCTACCCCCGAGAGGGCGCCCGCCGCGGCCAGCACCTCGGGGCTCTGGATCATCGGCGCCAGGCCCAGGGAAGCCCCCACGTCGGTCATCTCCTGGGCGAGGGCGGCCTCGAGGAAGGCCCCCTCGCTCGCCAGGACGTAGTCGGGGACCACGAACTCGGGCCTCTCGATCGGGGTCCCGCCCAAGGATTCTATGGCCTCGATCAGGGCGTCCCTGTGCTGCGCCTCGATGTCGGCGAGCTGCGCGACGACGGCCTCCGACTCCCCCGAGAGTATGCCGGCCTCCAGCGCCGCCGGGTAGAATACCTCAGACTCGAAGTACTCTATCGTCAGGGCGAAGTTCAGGAGGTCCACGTCCCCGCCGGCGCTCGCCGAGGCGCTCGCCGAGGCGCTGGCGGAAGCGCTGGCGCTGGCCGAGGCGCTGGAGTAGTCCTGGGCGGACGCCTTACGCGAAAGGAGCAGCGAGCCACCGGCCGCGCCCGCGCTGGCCGCAGCGAGGGTCTTGAAGAAGTCCCTCCGGCTCTTCTTGGGCCGCGACGCGAACTCCTCCGCGCCCGGCACGTCTACTTTGTGCTTGTGCATCTTTAGCCTT
>CADCVH010000024.1 GCA_902806085.1 uncultured Rubrobacteraceae bacterium
GTATTGAACAAAAGGTCGGCGGGGAAGACTACGAACAGAGGAGAATCGAATATGCGAACTAGGCTCAGGAGCAGGGTTTCCCTGCTCTTCATGACGTTTGCGCTTATGCTGGCCTTGCCGGCGATGGCGCTTGCGGATTTGGTAACCGTAAGTGACGCGGACACCCTGCAGGCTAGCGGTGACACTACCAAGCAGGCCGGCCAAAACGGCTCAGCCCGCTTCCATCTGCTTCCGGAAAACAAGCAAGAAGACGACCCCGTCGGGGGCTGTAACGCGACTACTAGCGATAAGGTCAAAGTCGCAGTTAATTCCACCGCAAAGGGCAAGGATGGCAACGTCCTTGCGACCAGCCCGGTGACTTTCGCCTCTCCCGGGTCTGTCGATCTGGAAGGGTGCGATGATCCGAAGACCACGACGATTGATAATGCCAAGAGCCTCGGGTATACGGTAAGCAACTCGGCGCAGGTCGGCGACGTCATCTCGGTTACCGCGAGCGCCTCCGGCGGGAGGAGCCCCGGCGGCAAGACGGGCGTTTATTCTACTGATACCTTTACCATCACCATCGTCGCCCCCCCGGAGCAGGGCACGGCCCTCAACGTCTCCCCCGCCCGCGGCACCTACGGCGGCAACACCAGCGTATCGGCAACGCTTAGCGCCGGCGGCACAGGAGTGGCCAACAAGAGTGTTAATTTCACCTTCAACGGCCGGAACGTCAGCGCCTCCACCAACAGCTCGGGTGTTGCCACTCTGACAGGTGTTAGCCTGTCGGGCCTCGACGCCGGCACCCATGCCGACGCTGTAAGCGCAAGCTATACGGGCACCGGCTCCGGTTGCACAACGAACTGCTACGGAGCTAGCGACGGCAAGGCTGCCCTCACCGTTGACGCCAAGCAGATCACGGGCAGCTTCACCGCTGCCGACAAGGTCTACGACGGTGGAACTAGCGCTACCGTAGCGAGCAAGTCGCTGCCGGGCGTGCTCACCGGTGACACGGTCAGCCTCGACGTCACCAACGCCCAGTTCGGCACCAAGGGCGTGGGCACCGCCAAGACGGTGAGCGCGAACCTGGCCCTCTCGGGCGCGGATGCTGGCAACTACAGCCTCAGCTCGGCGACGGGCACTGACACCGCCAACATTACGGCCAAGTCGATCACCGGCAGCTTCACCGCGGCCAACAAGGTCTACGATGGCACCAACTCGGCCACGGTCGCCACCCGCACCCTCAACGGCGCGGTCAACGGTGATACGGTCAGCCTGACCGGTGGCACCGCTACCTTCGCCGACGAGAACGTCGGTCCCAACAAGACGGTCGCCCTTGCCGGCGCAACGCTGGCTGGTGCTGACGCAGGCAACTACAGCCTCGCCTCGGTGGGCACGACCACCGCCGCCATCACGGCCAAGGAACTGACCGGCAGCTTCACCGCCGAAAACAAGGTCTACGACGGCAACACCGACGCCACGATCGCCACCAGCAATCTCGTAGGGGTGGTCCAGGGTGATGACGTCGGCCTCTCCGGTGATGAGGCTTCCTTCGCGGACAAGAACGTCGCCAACGGCAAGACGGTCAGAGTGAACAGCGGCTCCCTCACCGGCACCGACGCCGGCAACTACGCCCTGAAGGCTGGGCCCTGGACGGCTACGGCCAACATCACGCCGAAGTCGATCACCGGCAGCTTCACCGCGACCAACAAGACCTACGACGGTGGAACTAGCGCTACGGTTAAGCCAGACGCACTGCCGGGCGTACTCGCTAACGACACGGTCAGCCTCGACGTCACCAACGCCCAGTTCGACAACAAGAACGTGGGCACCGCCAAGACGGTGAGCGCTGACCTGGCCCTCTCGGGCGCCCAGGCCGGTAACTACAGCTTGAGCTCGGCGACCGGAACCGCCACCGCCAACATCACGCAGCGCGGCCTGGTCGTTACCGCTACCGCCGCCAACAAGACCTACGACGACGACCGCAACGCCTCCGTCACCCTCTCTGACAACCGGGTGGCCGGCGACGTCCTGACCACGAGCTACACGAGCGCTTTGTTCACCAACGCAAACGCGGGGACTGGCAAGGTTGTGGATGTCAGCGGCATCGCAATCTCGGGTCTTGATGCTCGCAACTACACGGTCAACCCGAGCACCACGGCAAGTGCAAGCATCTTGCAGCGGGCGATCACGGTTACCGCCGTCAGCGACAGCAAGATTTACGATGGCAACACCGCTTCTGACGAGACGCCCACGATCACGGGCACCCTCGCCGGCGACGATATGGCCAACTTCAGCCAGGCCTTCGACAACAAGAACGCGGGCACCGGCAAGGCACTGATCCCGTCCGGCTCGGTCACCGACGGTAACAGCGGCAACAACTACAAGGTCACTTTCGCCAACGACAACACCGGCGAGATCACGCCGAAGTCGCTCACCGGCAGCTTCACCGCCGACAACAAGACCTACGACGGCAACACGAGCGCTACCGTAGCGACCAAGTCGTTGCCGGGCGTGCTCACCGGTGACACGGTCAGCCTCGACGTCACCAACGCCCAGTTCGGCACCAAGGGCGTGGGCACCGCCAAGACGGTGAGCGCGAACCTGGCCCTCTCGGGCGCCCAGGCTGGCAACTACAGCCTCAGCTCGGCGACGGCCACCACAACCGCCAATATCACGGCCAAACAAGTGACGGCTAGCTTCACCGCTGCCGACAAGGTGTATGACGGCAACACCAACGCGACGATCACCGGCAGCTCGATCACCGGTGGGGTTGTCGTCGGTGAGACGGTTGGCATCTCGCACGCCGCCGCAACCGCTTCGTTTGACAACGCGAGCGTCGGCACCGGCAAGACCGTGACCGGCACGGGCTTCACGCTCACCGGTGTGGATGCGGGCAACTACAGCCTCCCGGCCAACCTGACGACAACGGCGAGCATCACCCCTTGGACCACCAAGGGCTTCTACCAGCCGGTGGACATGAACGGCGTCTACAACGCCGTCAAGGGTGGCGCCACCGTGCCGCTCAAGTTCGAGCTCTTCTCGGGCACCACCGAGCTGACCGATACGACCGCCATCAAGTCACTGCAGGCTACGAAGGTCCTCTGCGATAATGGCGCGACGATCGACGATATCGAGACGCTGGCGTCGGGCAGCACGAGCCTCCGTTACGACAGCACCAGCGGCCAGTACATCTACAACTGGAAGACGCCGACGGGCGCCGGCACCTGCTACAAGGTGACGGTAACCGCCCAGGACGGTTCCCCGATAACCGCCTTCTTCAAGATGAAGTAAGGCTAAGGAGGTAAAGCACACCACACTCATCGACCAGAGGGGGCCGGGGCACAACAGCCCCGGCCCCCTCTGCTGTAGAGGGACAGAGAGCCCGAGAAGTCCTCTCCCAGGCAAGGAGCCAACCGAAGTGCCACACCACCACCGACCAACCACCATAGCCATCCTCGGCGCCGACACGGTGGTCGAGAACGCCCTCTCTCTGCTCCTCGGGGGCGCCGGCTACTCCACCAAGGTTCTCGAGGATCCTTCTGCTTCCGGGGCCAACGCGGAAGAGCAGCTGGTGGGCGTGGACGTCCTGCTGCTGACGCCCTCCCTGCGCGAGGAGACCCAGGAGGGCTTCCTGAGGGCCATCGAGGTCACCGCCTCCGCGGCTTCGGAAGTGCCGGTCCTCGTGCTGTCCACGGCCCCCCAGAAAGAGCCGAACGACCGGACGGCGGGCGTAGTGCCCTGGCCTACCCCCCTGGAGAACCTCAAGCTGGCGATCGAGGCCGCCTTAGCCCCAGCCCCGAGCGGCGAACCTGGCGGCGTAGAACGACTCGCTTCGAAGCCCGCGGGGCACGGTGACGCCGCGGCAAGAGAGGAGTGCGCATGACCGGACCGCAATCCGAACGCTACCACGACCTGCGCGTTCGGCTGCCCGCCGACGAGGACGCGGCGTCGGCGCTCTTGCGCGAGGTCTTCGCCGAGGGGAGGAGCTGCGGCTGGAAGCTCATAAGCGCGATCAAGCGAGCGGAAGCCGACGTGCTGCTGGTGACGTGGGACACGTCTGGGTCTCTCTCCGGTTAAGTACCCGATCGTTGTTTTGGCCGGTTGTGGCGGAACTTCCGAGAACCCCCTAGGCCCGAAGTTCGGTGGATGGGACCCTCAGGCGCCCATCTTCTCCCGGCGGCCGGCCTCGCCCTGCAGCGCCCGCAGCGCCCCCTCGGCGTCGTGGCGCACCGGCCCGCACCAGCCGCACGTCAGGCACCTCGCCCGTCGCCCGTCCCCGGAGGGAACAACCTCGATGGGCGGACGGTGCCCGCAACCCCAGACGTCCGGCTTCTCCCGCGCCATCGCCACGCTCCTCCGTAGATGGGCCGTGCGTGCTCTCTGGGGCCAACTCTAACGGGCCCGCGGCCAGGGCGTATCACCCGAATGGGCTAGATCGATGAACTTCTTAGAACACCCCTTCCGAGACTGTATGAAAAGTGGTTCTCGGAGGGTGTTTCGCTACCCTAGCACGCATGAGAAAGCCTTACCCCACGGATCTCTCCGACGCCGAATGGAACTACATAGAACCCCACATGCCCGTCCCCGAAGGACACGGACGACCGAGGACCCACAGTCTTCGCGAGATCCTCGACGCCATCTTCTACCTCCTAAAGAGCGGATGCCAGTGGCGCCTACTGCCGCACGACTTCCCCCGATGGCCCACCGTCTACCACTACTTCAGGAAATGGCGTATCGACGGTACCTGGGAGAGGACCAACCGAGCCCTCCGAGAACGCCTTAGGGTGCGCTTGAAGCGATTTCCTCAGCCCAGCGCGGGCGTGGTGGATTCCCAGTCGGTGAAGAGCACCGCGGTGGGCGGAGAACAGCGCGGTTACGATGGGGGCAAAAAGGTGAAGGGGCGCAAGCGCCACATCCTGGTGGACACCGAGGGCTTCGTGCTCAAGGCCAAGGTCCACAGCGCCAAGGTGATGGACTACGAAGGGATCAAGCTACCGCGGGGAGGACAAGGGCGCGGACTGGGTGCGCAAGGCCCTAGGCTGGAGCGTCGATCTCGTCGAGCGTCCGAAGAAACCCGCCCCCGAAGAGGTGTTGATGAGGTGGGCTGCGGAGTGGGCCAAGGAAGGCGTGACGCTAGATTGGCAGAAGTTCATGCCGCAGCAAGGGTTCGTCGTCCTACCGAGAAGATGGGTAGTGGAGCGGACGATCGCCTGGATCGATCAGAACAGGAGGATGAGCAAAGACTACGAGAGGTTGTGTGCGAGTGGCGAGGCGTTGGTGTACGCTGCAATGATTCGCCTCATGACGAGGCGACTCGCCCGTGTTTGAGAGCTTTTCATACAGCCTCAGAAGGGGGGTTCTCGGAACTTCACGCGTGGCTGTTCTCAGAAGTTCGTCGGCTAAGGGTCGGGAGCCTCGAACTCGAACGTCCAGGGGCCGCAGATCACCCTGATGCCGTCCGGCGAACCGCCCGGGGTCACGCCGCGGAGGTACTCAACCGTCAGCGACGAGCGGCCCTCGGCCGGCTCGCCCATCGCCAGCGACCAGCGGCCGCCCTCCGGCTGCCCGGGAGCGGGTGCCGCCTTCGCCGCCAACCAGTCCCTCCGCAGACGCGGCGTCCACAGGCGCCCGTCGTCGGGCGGATCGAAGCGGACGATCGCCTCGGGCCTCGCCGGGGAGTTCACCACCCGCTCCAGGACGATCTTTATCCCGCCCGCCTCGGCCTCCCGGCCGACCTCGACGACCGGGACGCGTCGCACGGGGACCTCGAGGTCGAAGACGAACGGCCCGATGGGCGGCCTCGGCCCCCCCGGCGCCCTTCCTCCTGTCTCCTCTTCTGGCCCTTCCCGGGACGATTGGAGCGGCAACTGCTCGAGGGAGAACCGGAAGCGGAGGCGGCGGCTGGTGCCCGGTCGCAGGTTCTCGGGGGGAGCGAAGACCGCCGAGTTCGCCTTCGGCGCCCGTCTCGCCTCCGGTCCGTCCGCGCGCCCCCCCTCCTCCATGCTCGCCCCGACCAGGGAGAAGTACCTGCCGACTTCGTCGGTGAGACGGCCGTAATGCGGCGGGAGCGCTTCGGGGGGATTGCTGGCGAGGGCGGGCAGCAGGGCGGCGGGCTTCCCGGCGGCGCTGCGCCGATCGTCCTTCAGGTCCTGCACGCCGAAGTCTATGGTCACGAACCCCTCTTCGGCGCGGACGTCCTCGATGGTGACCCTCGCGCCGTCTATGGTCTGGGTCCGGTTCACCCCTCCCCCGATGCGTCCGTCTGCTTCCTTTCGGTTACGCCGTCGCGCCGCCGAGGGCGACGCACCGGCGTTGCCGGGCCCCGGCTATCCCGGCCTCCGACGCACGCCCTTCTAGGGACGGGGCGCATCGAACTCGAACCTCCACGGACCACGGATCCACCTCTCCCCGACCTCCTCGTGGCACGCCTCGGCGGCCTCGGCGTCGTCGAAGGGGCACTCCGGCATGCCCTCGATCGCCGCCACCTCCAGCGACGATCGGCCCTTCGAAGGGCCCTCCAAAAGGAGTTTCTGGCAGCCGCTGGACGTGACGCCCCTCATCGATCCGCTCGAACCCCAGCCGCCGAAGTCCGTGCCCTTCCCGCCGTGGAGGAACCACGCGTGTTCGTCGTCCGGGGCCTCGTAGCAGAGGACGGCCTGGGGCCTGCCGGGGGAGTCGATCACCCGATCCAGCGTCAGCGTGACCCCTTTGGCCGTGGCCTCCTGGCCGACGTCAACGACCGGTACGGGTTGCACGGGGACCCCGAAGTCGAAGACGAAGGGCCCGCCTCCGAAGGGCTCCTCGGGCGGCGGTCGTTCTTGCCCCATCTGAACCACCGGCGTCTCCACGAGGGGAACCTTGAGGCTGAATCGGTGCTTCTTTCCGGGGTCGAGCTTCTGCTCGGGCCGGAAGGCCGCCATGTTCTGCAGGGGCCCTCTCGCCATGTTGTCCGGTCCCTCGGAGACGGACCCGGAGTTGTTGACCATCCGAAATTCGGTGCCGCTCTCGTCGGTGAGCTCGACGATGTCGCCGCCCAGGCCTCGCTTCCGGAGTTTCTCTTTGTCTCCCTCGAAGCCGAGGAGGGGTTGGAGCTCGGCGGGGTGTTCGCCGACGCGGCGCCCTTTTGTTAGGTCCTCGACCTCGTAGCCCACGACGACGTACTCCTCCTCGGCGTAGACGGAGTTGAGGGTGACCCTCGCGCCGCCCGCGGTCTTCTTCATCTCCAGCCTCTCGCCCGCGGCGTATGCCGCCTTCCCCACGTTCTGGGCGCCGGGCTGCAGGCCCAGGTACGTCCTGTAGAGATCGTCGCGGACGGAGTACACCGACGCGACGAATACCAGCGAGAGAAGGAGGAACGCGAGGGCCCATCCCCCGCACGTGCGGGGCAGCAGCCAGCGTTTCAGGCGTTCCACGGCGGCCTACCCGCGGCCTTCCCACAGGGAATAGAGCAGCCTGCCGCGCTCCACCCGCACCTCGAGGTGGCCCTTGCCCGCCAGATTCGAGAGCATCCGGTCGGCCTCCTCCACCGACAGCGAGGTCTCCAAAGCGACCCCGGCCACCGTCAGCCGCCCGTGGCGCCGGATGGCCCGCAGGAGCTCCTTCTCCCGCTCGGCCGTCGCCTCGTGCGCCGCCAGGCGCGTACCGCCCGCGGTCCCGGCGCCCTCGGCCGGGCCGCCCGGGATCGCGGCGGGCTCGGCGTCGTGGTCCCCGAGCAGGATCCAGCCGAGCAAGGCCACGCCGACGAACGGCAGGCCCTGGCCGACGCCCATGACGATCGCGCCCACCACCGGGTTACCCCCCCACATCTCGAACCAGGCGCCGAACTCGTAGCCCAGCGCCATGAGAGCGAGCAGCGCCAAAGGCAGGACGCGCAGGCGGGCCGGCAGGCGCCCATTGAGGGCCGCCGCCACGCCCAGGAGCAGGAACCCCAAGAACCACGAGCCGAAGGCGAGCGGGAGCACGGCGGATCCCGCGTACCACAGCCACTCGAAGGGGGCGAAGAGCGCCCAACCCGAGGCCACCTGGTGGACGGCCGCGTACCCGCTCGTGGCGAGCAAGAGCGCGGCCGCGACGGCCGCGCAGATCGCGCCCGCCCCGGCCAGCACTCCCGGGCGGGCTTCGCTGGAACGCGCCACCACCGCGCCGTACAGCCCGAAGGGCCCCAGGGAGGAGAGCGAGAGGGCGCCGAGGAGCATGGTGAGCGTCAGGAACCGCACGAACGGGTCGCTTATGTAGGGGTTTCCCGCCAGGTGCCCGAGGGCCCCGAGCAGGGAGTACTCGATCAGGTGGAAGGCCACCCCCAGTGAGCCGCCGATGAGCGCGCAGAGCGCCCCCCATCGCGCCACCGCCCCCGGCCCCGCGGGCAGGTAGCCGTTCCTCCTGAACGCCGCGCCCCTCTCTTGTAAGGCGGTGAAGAGCAGGTCCGGCAGCGCCCGCGCCCAGAGCAGCACCATCCCGCCGGAACCCCCACTCCGCCGCTCCTCCCGGCACAGGTCCCCGAAGTAGCCGACCATCTCGTCCGCGTAGCGCCGGCGCACCTCTTCCGGGTAGGCGCGCATCAGCCCCCGGTAGACCTTCTCGGAGGCTGCATCGCCCCGATCGCTAGCAACGCCAGGCCCCACCTCACACCCCCCCGGTAAACGACGCGCCCCGCCCGGGTTCCCCGGGCGCGAAGAAGCCCTTGGCCTGCGCCGTGCGCACCACGCCCTCGAGCCTTTCGAGCTCCGCCGCGAGCACCCGCTCGCCGAAGCCCGTGAGCCGGTAGTAGCGGCGCCTCCCCGCGTCGTATCCGCCGCGACCGTCGGCTTCCTCCTCGTCGGGCCCCTCGGACTCCTCTACCAGCCCGCCGTCCACCATGCGCTTGAGGGAGCCGTACAAGGTGCCCGGCCCCAGGCGCATCTTCCCCCCGGTACGCTCCCTCACCTCGACCCCGATCCCGTAGCCGTGGCGTTCCTCGTCCGCCAGGGCCAGGAGGATGTTCAGCGCCACCGGGGTCAGGGGCAGCAGCCCCTCCGGGTCCGCCCGCCGCTCCGCGCCCATCCGGTCCTCCGATCTCTTGGTACGGTCTTGTTGCGATGCATCGGCTAGGGATGCATAGCGGGCAGTATACTACCTCGTGTCGATCGGCGCGAGGCGGGGGTGGCGATGCAGGAGGAAAGGTTTTCGCAACGCGCGCACAACGTGTTCTTGCTGGCTCGGAAAGAGGCGCTCAGTTTCGGGCACACTCACCTCGGCACCGAGCACCTGCTGTTGGGGCTGTTGGGCGAGAGCGCGTCCGTTGCGGCGGGCGTGCTACGCAGGCTCGGCGTCGAACTCGGTGCGGCGCGCGGGCAGGTCGAGTGCGTCGTGGGTTGGGGTAAAGGGGGCACGATCGCCCGTGCCCCCTTTACCCCGCGCGCGAAGAGGGCGCTGGAGGCGGCCTCGCAAGAGTCGCTGCGACAAGGGCACGGCTTCATCGGGACCGACCACCTACTCCTGGGGCTGCTAGGCGAGGGGGAGGGCGTCTTCGCCCGCGTCCTCCTCAACCTCGCGGTAAACCCCCACGAGGCCCTGCGAGAAGCTCGGGAGCTCCTGCGCACTCGCGGCCCCGACGAGGACGACCCCTTGGACCGGATACCCTGGGCGGAACAGGGCACCGAGAACAGCTAGGAGGCCCCGGTCTCGCATCCCGGCGGTACCTTGCCCCCGGCCGGCGACGCGGGGCATCGCATCACTCATGTAGCGTATCTTTCCTATGCCCGCTTAACTACGGGTAGCACGGTTCTCGGAACTTCGGGCGTAGGGGATTCTCAGAAGTCCACGTAGTAGCCGAAGGGCCTCGTGTCGGGGGCCGTCGAGGTGCGCAGCACGGCCCACCGGTGCAGCTCGTCCCACTCCGATACCTCCTCCAGCTCCCATCCCAGGTTCCTCAGGAAGAAAGACGCCGCCCGCTCCACCGCCGGCAGCTGGTAGTCGTCCAGGAACACCACGCCCCCAGGGCGCACGAGGCGTCCGAGGTAGCACAGGTCCACGAAGACGCCGTCGAAGTGGTGGTTGCCGTCGACGAACGCCAGGTCGAAGCCGCGGGCCTCGGCCACGAAGCGCGGCAGCGCGATCCGTGACTCCTCGGCGTGGTGCTCCACCATCCCCGCGACCCCGGCCTCCTCCAGGAACTGCAGTCCGCAGCCCGAGAAGTAGGTCCTTTGGAGAGGGTCGATCGCGACGTGGCGTGCCTCCGGATCGCCGTTCTCGAGCAGGCCCTCGCAGACGTGGAGCGCCGATACGGCGTAGGCGAGTCCGATCTCGACCGTCCGCGTCGCCCCCTCCCGCACAACCCACCCCCGCAGCGCCTCGCCTTCGGCGACGCTCACGGCGATCGGGAAGAGGTCGTGGGTCGTGCCGTCCGAGCGAGCTACGGCGGCGCCCTCACTAAGCAGGCGCTCGATCACGTCGCGCACCCGCCGTGCCGCCGCGCCCGGGTACGGATGGTCGGTTTGGTCCACGCGTCGGTACCCCCGTTGTTCGCTCCGCGTCTCCGCCAGGTCCTACGGTACCGCGCATAGAGCCGCAACGACGGCCTATTCACCCGAGTGCGTGGAAGGGTTTTTCTACGCACTTCGGGCCGAGGGGGTTCTCGGAAGTTATAAGCCGCTTGTGCGCCTAGCGATGTCCTAGTAACGGCCAAGCAACGGCAAAGATAGCCCGTTTGGGGGATACGTCGGCGCCTCCGCCTCCTCGATACTTCTAGTGCTATGGCAAGCAGGGGCGGGGGTTTATCCCCTTTCTTCCTCCGTCCGGCCGAAGAAGGGAGGCAGGGATGCGAAGAACGGTGCTGTTGCTCGTGGTGATGGCGGCGGTGCTGGTCGTGGCCAGCGGGGTCGCACTCGCGGTCGTCCGTTCCGGTGGTCCGGGCGACGATACCCTAAGGGGCACCAACGGCTCCGACGCCCTCTCCGGCAACGGCGGCGACGACGACCTGCTCGGTCTCGGAGGCTCCGACGCCCTCTCCGGCGGGGAGGGCCGCGACGCGGTGCTCGGCGGCAACGAGAGGGGCCCCGAGGGCGGCGGAGACAAGGCGCTCTCCGGAGGCCCCGGGCGCGACTTCGTGGGCGGTGGCAACGGCGGGGATGCTCTGTCGGGCGGGCCAGGCGGCGACTTCCTCGTGGACGGCGGGTTCCGCGAGCAGGACCAAGACGCCATAGCCGCCGGCGACGGCCGCGACGCGATCGGGGCCCGCAACCGCCCGGCCTCCAGGGACGTCATAGACTGCGGCAAGGGCTTCGACCGGGTGCTGGTGGACTCCAAGGACATCACCAGCGACTGCGAGAAGAAGTTCACCAGCCCGCGCGAGGCGTTCCGCTCTATCCGGGGCGAGGGCTACTTCCAGCCCCTGAACTCACTGTAGGCTCGTCCGAGTCCTGCCGAGGAGGGCCGGGGCACCGCGTGCTCCGGCCCTCTCTTTGCCCCTATACACCGGAGTGCGTGGAAGGCTTATTCTCCGAAGTCCGCGCTGTCCCGGTCCTACCGCACCGGCTTCCAGCTCCACATAATATGTCGGGAAGGTATTACGCCCCCTTGCCGACAGGCCCCATCCGGGCGGAGACGGGCGGGACTCGAGGATGCGGCCCTAGCCCCGCCGATCGGCCCGCAGCTCCTCTATCTGGCCGTCCACCTCCTCCAGCGCCCGCCCGATGGCCGCCTCCAGCCTCGCCCTGCGGTGGTAGGCCAGGTCGCGGGCGTGCAGCCTTGCCTGCTCTAGCAGGATGCGCATGTTCCTCAGCTCAGATAGCTGGGACTCGGCCACCGGCCCGCCGCCGTTCCTCAAGCCTCTAGCCCGCCTCCCACGATGACCTGCGCGCCTCGTCGCGCAGCGCCGCGAGCGCCCGCTCGGAGTTCTGACGCACGGGCCCGCTGCTCCCGCAGCGCAGGCAGCGGGCCACTCGCCCTTTGGGGGTCGGCTCCACCACCACGGGGCTGAGGTGGGTGCAGCGCCACACGCCCCGCTTCCTTCGGTCCAAGGCGATCCCTTCCTAGAGGATGCAGGGCACCCATCGTAGGTGGCCGAGGGGGCGGCTCCATCTACCAAATGACCCATATTCGGAACGTTCTCGGAACTTCGTCTTGAGGGGGTTCTCGGCAGTTCGACAAGTAATCGATGTATCTAATGTGACAAGTGTGTTAGGGTGCCCCCGTTGAGGACTTGCTGCCCGTAAGTTGTGGCAGGGGCTTTGAACCTCGTTCCGCCAGAAGTATGCGCGTTTGGGCACCAGGGGCGAGGGGAGCCAGTGGTGCAACCGGCTACCGCAAGAGAGGCATCGTGGGATGGCTCTCGGGGTGGCCGGTTCCGCGTTGTGCAGGCTCCACGAAGGGGTAGAGCGATGAGGAGAGCGGTGCTGCTGGGGGCGACGATGGCTATCGTGGCGGTGCTGGCGGTGGGGATGGCGTCCGCCGATCCGGTGAACAGCAAGAACGCCCAGATATTCACCTTCGACTGCGGCGGCGAAGAAGTGACGTTAGTGGCGATCGGCAACAGCAGGGGGGCGGCCTTCAGCGTGGTCGACACCACGGGCAACTTCGTGCTCATGCGGGTAGAGGGCACGGAAACTTTCACCGACCCCGAGACCGGAGAAGTGGTCGAATACGAGTTCGAGTTCTCCACAGGCCAAGGGGAAAAGAAGGGCCTCCAGGGCAGCCTGACCACCTGCGACGACTCCGGCTCCTTCGAGGACCCGGAGCTGGGGACGGTCACCGTGGACATTACGGTCACCGGCTTCTTCACCCCACGCACGGGCTAACGACTCGATAGTCGAGCGTACTTTTAGGGCCGGGGATGCTAAGCCCCGGCCCTTCCTATTGCCCCTATTCACCCAACCTCGTAGAAGGGGTGTTCCGCGAACTTCGGGCGTAGGGGGTCCTCAGAAGTTGCAAGCCGCTTGTGCGCCCGGCGATGTTTTAGTAACGACCAAGCAACGGCAAAGATAGCCCATCTGGGGGATACGCCAGCGCCCCCGCCTCCTCGATACTTCTGGTGCTATGTCAAGCAGGGGCGGGGGGCCGCGTACCTTCCCTTCTCCGCCCTGCCGAAGAAGGGAGGCACGGATGCGAAGAACGGTGCTGTTGGTGGCGGTGGTGGCGGCTTGCTTGGTGATGGCCAGCGGGGTGGCCATGGCGGTGACCAGGGTCGGCACCAACGGCCCCGACACCCTTGTGGGCACCGACGGTAGGGACACGCTGGAGGGCAGGGGCGGTCCCGACTCGATCTCGGGCCTCGGCGGCAACGACCGCATGGCCGGCGGGACGGGCCCGGACTCCATGGCCGGCGGGGACGGGAACGACCAGATGCTCGGCGGGCCCGCTACGCGCACCGGCTTGGAGAGACCCGCGGCTAGCGACTCGATGAGCGGCGGAGAGGGCGACGACTTCATGACCGGCGCCGAAGGGGCAGACAGCATCTCCGGCGGCAGAGGCGCCGACACCCTCGCCGACGGCGAGCCCAGGCGCGGGGCCAAGGACGTCCTCTCCGGAGGCCCGGGCAGGGACACGCTGCTGCCGATCAACAAGCCGGCGGGCAAGGACGTGGTCTCCTGCGGGTCCGGGCGCGACAGGGTCTTCGCCGACAGGGCCGACGTGGTGGCGGGCGACTGCGAGAGGGTGCTCTTCCGGTTCCCGAGGTAGGGCGACTTCCAGGCGAGCCGACGCGCTCCCGGTCTCGAGGGCCGGGGTCCTACGGGGCTCCGGCCCTTCTCCTTGCCCTTATTCACCGGAGTGCGTGGAAGGCTCATTCCGCGAACTCCGGGCGGAGGGGTTCTCGGGGTACCATCGTTCCTCCTCGCCCCCTCTGTTGGGCTACGATGCCCCCATGCGGGAGAAGCGGGGCGGGGACTTCTACAGCGTCGACAAGGCCGCGAAGGTCCTCGGCAGGACGCCCGAGCGCGTCCGCCAGATGCTCCGCGCCGGCCAGCTGGAGGGGGAGCTGGAGGGCGGCGATCCGCGGGCACCGTGGAAGGTCCAACGCTCCTCCGTCGAGGCGCACAGGGACAGGAACCGAGGCCACGGCCACGAGGACGGCTCCTAGGGTCACGCGCAGCCCTTCCCCTTTTTGCCCCTATTCACCGAACCTCGTAGAGAGACTGTCTGGAAACTCCGAACGGGCTCCGGTTTGGGGTCCCGAGAGCCTGCAGAAAGGGGTGAAAAGTCACCTCACCAACGCTCCGCGCTACCAAAATACGCTCTAGCTGACCCGTCCGGCTATTTTCCAGACAGTCTCTCCAGAGACTGTCTGGAAAGTATTTGGGGTGCCGT
>CADCVH010000025.1 GCA_902806085.1 uncultured Rubrobacteraceae bacterium
TGCTGCCGCCGGCCGGGCAGGACACCGTCGCAGCCCACGCCGCCCCGCCAATCGCGGCCAGCAATGCGAGCGTCGCCGCCGTTATCAGCACTATCTTCCTCATCCGTCGCCCCTTCCGGTAGCCCCACGCGGGGCGGAACTAAACGTGTGCATCCAACGTGTCGTGTGCGTCCAACGTGTGCCTCGCAACGGAGGCAGCATAGCGCGGGGCACCGGCGCGGCGCATCGGCCGGAAGGCCCCTCTTCGGGCCGGTCCTCGGCTAGCCTTAAGGTACTAGCCTCGCCCCCGAACTTCTCAGAACCCCCTCAGCAAGAAGTTCCGAGGGGCCGCATGCGAAGAAGGCCCCCGGTACACGCCGGACCGTTGTCTTCCGCGGGCTCTCGGCGTGCGATTTTCCCCAATGGTCCCGTGACCCCGGAACGCGCTTGACGGATTTGATTAACCGGTGTACTGTTATCTCGTGAATGAAGAGCGCGCGCCGCTGATGTCGAGGGAGGACCTCCTGAACCTGATGGCCGCGCTCTTGCGGTCGGGCAAGCTCACGGAGGCGACGCTGGCGGGGGTTTTGGAGGGCGCGCGGCTCTCGCCGCCGCAGATGTGGGGCCTGATCCTGCTGGTGAGGGCCGGCGGACGCCTCTCGCACAAGCGGCTCGCCGAGCGCACGGGCACCGCCAAGTCCAACATCACAAAGCTCGTCGACCGCCTGGAGGAGGGCGGCCTCGCAAGGAGGGTCCCCGACCCCGAGGACCGCCGGGGCGTGATCGCCGAGATCACCGAAGAGGGCCGTCGCCGCCACGACGAGGGCCTCGGGCTGGCGGGGGAGGCCGAGCGCGCCCTCCTCGGCCGCCTCAACCCCCACGACCGCGCCGAGCTGGCCCGGCTCTTAGGGCTGCTGGGAGCGGGCGCGGACCCCTAGGACGGGCAAAGCTTTGCCTGTTTGGTTAACCGGAGTACCGTACACGGGAGAACTTAGAGGATCCGCCCCGGAAAGAAAGGATGAGCCCGAATGCCAACCAACACCGCCGCCTGGCTCGGGGCGAAGCGGGCCGAGCTCGAGGTCGGGCCCGCGCCCTAAACGCGCCCACGCGAGGACGAGATCGTCGTCAAGAACCGCGCGGTGGCCGTCAACCCCCTCGATTGGATGCTGCAGGTCGTCGGCGACCTCATCTATTCCTGGATTAACTATGCGTTTGTCATCGGTACCGATCTCGCGGGCGAGGTCGTCGAGGTCGGGACGGCCGTCACCCGTTTCTCCGTGGGCGACCGGGTTCTCGGGCATGCCGTGGGAACGGACAAGAGCCGCAACAACCCGGCGGAGGGCGCCTTCCAGGAATACACCGTCGTCCTCGCCCGCATGGCAGCACCGATCCCCGGCACCATGCCGTACGAGGACGCCGCCGTCCTGCCCCTCGGCCTGTCCACCGCGGCCTGCGGCCTGTTCCAGAAAGATCAGCTGGCGCTGCAACACCCCTCCGCGGCCCCGAACCCCACGGGCGAGACCCTCCTCGTCTGGGGAGGCTCGACGAGCGTCGGCGGCAACACCATCCAGCTCGCCGTCGCCGCCGGGTACGAGGTCATCACGACCGCGTCCCCGCGGAACTTCGACTACATCAAGAAGCTCGGGGCAAGCCGGGTCTTCGACTACAACGGCGAGACCGTCGTCGAAGACGTCATCGGGGCCTTCAAAGGCAAGACGCTCGCCGGCGCGCTCGCCGTCGGAAAAGGGTCGGCCGAGGCCTGTTCGGACGTCGTCCACGCCTGCGACGGCAGCGAGTTCGTCTCCACGGCCAGCCCGTCCGTCTCTTTCGACAAGCTCCCCCGGCGCCGCGGCCTAAGCTTGCGGCTTCCCCTGCTGGTCCTTCGGCTTGTGTCGTCCAGCGTGTCGAGCCAGGTGAGGTTCCGGATGAGGAACATTCGCACGAAGTTCATCTTCGGCAGTTCCCTGATGGACAACGAGGTTGGCAAAGTCATCTACGAAGATTTCCTGCCCCAGGCCCTCGCGGACGGCCGCTACCTTGCCGCCCCGGAACCCCACGTCGTCGGGAAGGGCCTCGAGCACGTGCAGGCCGGGTTAGACGCCCAAAAGCGAGGCGTATCCGGCCAAAAAGTGGTCGTCTCCTTGTGAACTCGCCTGACCCGATGGGCCGCTTTTTCGTCCCCGCGTCCGATCGAGTCGAACAAACCGTAACCGGACGGACCGCAACCACCCAGCAACCCTCAGGAG
>CADCVH010000026.1 GCA_902806085.1 uncultured Rubrobacteraceae bacterium
TTCCCGTCGTCGCCGTCGTCGGTGATTATCGCCTGCGCGGAGGCCGGGGAGGTGGCGGCGAGCATCAGCAGGGCCATCGTCCCCGTAGCAACCAGTTTCTTCATCTTCTCTCCTTTGTTCGGGGGCCGCTCCGGGCCCGGGACCGTTCCGTCGAGTATTGTTACGGCGCAGGGGGCGCCGCGTATCACCCAAACCGCGTATTTTTTTCGGTCCGCCTCTAAGGGCAGAGCCCGACGCTCCGGGCGGTACCGTGCCGCCCCGGAGCCGGGCAAGAAAAAGGCCGGGGGCGGCGCGGTCGCCCCCGGCCTCGGCCTTGGGTGCTTTGGCTACCTCCTGACGAGCCTCGCGGCGAAGATCCTGCCCGCGACGAGCAGGGCCAGCGAGGGAAGCGCGAAGGCCGCCGGGCTCGGGCCGCCGGTCTCCGGCAACTGGACCACGTCCTCTTCGGCCGCGACGCTAGCGGAAGCAGACGCGGAAGCAGACGCGGAAGCAGACGCGGAAGCAGACGCGTCGGCCGTCGCCGAGGCCCCGGGAGTCACGTCGGGCAGGTCGCTCGCCTGGCAGCCGTCTGGGGTCTCCCTCGGGAAGTCGGGGTCGGGGCAGGGGTCCGCCGAGGCGCCGGGGCTGGCGCTCGAGGAGGGCGGGATGGAAGAGGCGTCGCCCTCGTCGCCAGGGACATCGTATCCGCCCCCTTCGGCGCAGGTCGTGCCCTCGGGGAACTGGTCTAGATCCGCCGGGCACGGCTCGTCCGGGCTCGGGCTAGCCGATTGCGCCACGGCGACCTGCGCGAACGCCAGTGCCAACGCCATGCATAGCGCGGCCATCAACAACAATCTCCTCATGGTGCCTCCTTTTTGCTTGCTTTCCCCAACCCGAGGAGTACCTGCACCTTCCACTGCCCCGGGAACGGTCGCATGATATACAGGTTCCAAAATCCCGCGCAAGGATTGGCGGCAAGCCCGTCGCCGCGCTACGCTGTCGGGCATGGCGAAGAACGCGAACGGCGAGGGCTCGATCTCTTACGACAAGCGTCGCAAGAGGTGGCGCGCCAGGGTCTCCTACCCCGCCCGGGACGGGTCGGGCGCGATCCGGAGGCACCTCGGGTGGTTCAAGACCCGCGACGAGGCGCACGCCGCCCTGGTCGAGGCCCTCAGCCGCGGGGGCCGGCGGCGGCTCACGATGGACGCCGACCGGACGACCCTCGCCGAGTATTTCGACGACTGGCTGGAGAACACCGCCCGCGTCAACGTCACCGACGGGACCTACAGGCAGTATTCCTCGCACGGGCGCGACCACATCCTGCCCGCGATCGGGACCGAAAAGCTCTCGGACCTGCGCGCGATCCACGTCCGGATGCTCAAGCAGGAGCTCCTCGACAAGGGCCTGGCCCCGAAGACCGCGGCCTACGTGCTGGGCACCTTGAGCACCGCCCTCAACCAGGCCGTCGAGGACGAGCTCGTCCCGAAGAACCCGGGGCGCTCGGTCAAGAAGCCGAGGGAGCGCGGGACGAGGATGCGGATACTCAGCGAGGCGCAGACGGCCGCCCTGATCGCGGGCGCGAAGGGAACTCGCTTCGAGGCGTTCTACGCCGTGGCCTCCAAGCTCGGCCCGCGCTACGGGGAGTTCGCGGGCCTGATGTGGGAGGACGTCGACTTCGGGAGGCGCGCCCTGACG
Organism: uncultured Rubrobacteraceae bacterium; assembly: GCA_902806085.1. Lineage (GTDB taxonomy): Bacteria > Actinomycetota > Rubrobacteria > Rubrobacterales > Rubrobacteraceae > Rubrobacter_D. Next base: position 1,675 of record CADCVH010000026.1, read on the forward strand.
ATCAGGCGCAGCGTCTCGACCTACCGCGCCGGCGAGAGGTGGAGCCCCACCAAGACGGGCGAGGAGCGCGAGATCCTCATGCCGCGGTCGATAGAGTCCGTGCTGACGCGGCACCGCGCCCTCCAGAACGAGGAGCGGCTCGCGGCGAAGGGCGAGTGGAAGAACCCCAAGCTGGTCTTCCCGAACAGGACCGGGGGTGTCAGCCGCCACGCCGCCGTCTTCGAGAACTTCAAGGCGCACCGCGCCAGGGCCGACCTCCCGGACGTCCGCTTCCACGACCTCAGGCACACCGCGATCACGCTCATGCTGCGCCACGGCGTGGACGTCAGGACCGTCGCCGACATCGCCGGCCACAAGGACCCGGCCATGACGCTACGGGTCTACGCCCACGTGCTACCCTCCATGCAGGAAAGGGCAGCAGACACGATAGATTCGTACGGGTTCTGAGGGGTGTTGGCCCCGCGTTGGACCCGAGCAAGAGAGAAAACCCGCTCACTACGCGGGAATGTTAGGACTTCGGCGGCTGTGGTATACCGTCGAGGGGATTTTCGCGTAGAGGGAACAGTAGGGGAAGAGGAGAAGGCATGATCCTGACCGTCACCCTGAACGCCGCCGTCGCCCGGACATTGGTCGTACCCAGCCTGACCTTGGGACACCGCCACAGGGCGCCCGAGAGCGTCACGCTCGCGGGCGGGAAGGGCATGAACGTGGCCCGCTCCTTGCGTACCCTCGGGGTGCCGGTGCTCGCCGCCGGGTTCGCCGGCGGGCGCAACGGGGACGCGATCCGGGACGGTTTATCGGATGCCGCCATCCCTTTCGACCTCGTGGAGATAGGGGGGGACTCGCGCACCTCCACGGCCATCGTGGACCCCATGTCCGGGTCCCAGACCGAGATCAACGAGCACGGACCGGACGTCACCCCCGCGGAGGCCAGGGAGTTCTCGCGCCGCCTGGAGCACCTGATGGAGTACGCCACGGGGGTCGTCTTCGCCGGCAGCGTCCCGCCGAACATGGACGAGAGCTTTCTCGTCGGCCTCGTGCGCCGCTCGCGCGAACGCGGCCTCTACACGGTGGTCGACTCCCCGCCCTCCACGCTGCGGGCGACCCTCAAGGCCGACCCCTCGCTCGTCAGCCCGAACCAGCACGAGGCCGAGAGCGTGGCCGGCTTCGACTTTATAGAGGAGGCGGACTTCCCCCTGGGCCTCGCCCGCCTCGTCGAGTTGGGTGCCGCCGACGCGTGCGTGACCTCCCCCGAGGGTCGCTCCTACCTGACCACCGGGGGTGGCATCGTCTCCGCCCTCGCCCCGCAGATAGAGGCCGTCTCGACCATCGGCAGCGGCGACGCCTACCTAGCGGGCCTGCTCGCCGGCCTCCTGCACCGCGAGCTCCCGCCGGTGGAGGCCGTCCGCCTCGCCGCCGGCTGCGCCGCCGCAAACGCCGAGACCCTGGGCGCCGGCCACTTCGAGGCCCGCCGCGCCGAAGAGCTCTCGGACTCCGTCCAGGTCGAGGTCCTCGACCGCAACCTCCAGGAGAGCAGGCGGTAGGCGATCCGCCCCGCGAAACGCGCCGGTTCGTCCGTGGGGCGTCGTGGGGCGGCGTCACCCGGGGCCTTCGCCGGCGGCTGATAGCTCATTCCATCGTGCTAGAATGGCGGGGTCGAAAGCCACCTTACACGAGACGGAGGTACGGGATCATGGCGGTTTCCGAGGTTACGGACGCCTCTTTCGAGAGCGACGTCCTGCGGTCCGAGAGGCCGGTCATAGTAGATTTCTGGGCGCCGTGGTGCGGGCCTTGCAAGAGGATCTCCCCGATACTCGAGGAGATGAGCGAGGAGCGCGAGGACGTGCAGTTCGTGAAGCTGAACGTGGACGACAACCCGCAGACGGCGATGAGCTACAGCATCTCCAGCATACCTACCATCGCCCGCTTCGAGGGCGGGGAGGTCAAGGAGCAGGCCGTGGGCGCCCTGCCCAAGCCCCAGCTCTCGGCCCGGCTCGGCCTCTAAGGGCCGCCCGGCCGATCCGGCGATTGCCAGGAGGAACCCCCGCGGTTAGAATCCCTGGCGCTGAGACCCGCGGGCCCCGGCCACTTAGGGCGCCCGGCGGGGCGTAGTTCACAGACAGCAAGGAGGTACGAAAGATGAAGTTCAAGCCACTGGGTGAGCGGGCTTTGGTCCGCGTCGTGGAGCGCGAAGAGACCACGGCCTCGGGCATAGTGCTGCCCGACACCGCCAAGGAGAAGCCGCAGACCGCCGAGGTCGTCGCGGTCGGCCAGTTCGAGGACGGGATCACCGTCAGCGAGGGCGACGTCATCGTGTTCGCCAAGTACTCGGGCACCGAGATCAGCCTCGAAGGCGACGACTACATGATCCTCGACGCCGACGACATCCTCGGCATCGTCGAGAACTAGCCCAACCGAAGGGCATCGGTCACACGGGCGCCGGGTTCCGAGAGGACGCCCGGCGCCCCGACTTTAGCCGCTCTTGGGGGCACGGTCCCGGGATGAAAGGCAAAACGGTCCAGCACTCGCGAACGTTGCGGAGGGGGGATAGGGGACGGGAGGTCGTGGACCTCCAGACCCGTCTCCAATCTTTGGGATTCGGCCTCGGCGATCGCGGCATAGACGGCGTCTTCCGCGAGACGACGGAGCTGGCCGTCAAGGCCTTCCAGCGGTCGCTCGGGCTTCTGGCGGACGGGCTGGTCGGCCCGATCACCTGGCGCGAGGTCGTCGAGGCGGGCTACCGCCCAGGCGGGCGCCTCCTCTACCTCCGGCAACCGCCGTTCCGCGGCACCGACGTCGTGGAGCTCCAGCGGATGCTCAACGACCTCGGCTTCGACCCCGGCGCCGTGAACGGCCTCTTCGACCACCGGGCCGCCCGCGCCGTGCGCGACTTCCAGAAGAACGCAGGCCTCCAGGACGACGGGGTCGTCGACGCCGCCGTCTTCAAGACCCTGAACACCTACGCCGCCCAGACTCTGGGAACCCACCAGCTCCCGGACAAGAGCGGCGGCTACTTTCCCGAGGACCTCTTCTCCGGCACCATCGTCGTGGACGCCGCCCACGGCGGGCGGGACGCCGGCCACGTCGCGAAGGGCGGCTTCTCCGAGGCGGACCTCAACCTCGCCGTGGCGCACGAGTTGGCCCAGATCCTGCCGGCGCGCGAGATCCTGCTGACCAGGAGCGAGGACGAGGAGGTCTCGGCGGCGGACCGGGCCTTTCTCGCCAACTCCTCGGGCGCCAAGATGATCGTCTCGATCCACCACGCCGCCCACCACACCCCCTCCGCCTGCGGCACCGCCTCCTTCTACTTCGAGCGCCTCGGCTACCGCTCCCACCGCGGCCAGATGGCGGCGACCTACGTCCAGCGCGGCGTCAGCCGAACCCTGGAGACCTGCGACGTAGGCGAGTTCGGACGCTCCTACGAGATCCTGCGCGAGACGAACATCCCCGCCGTCGTCCTCGAACCCCTCCACCTGACCAACCCCAAAGAACTCGACCTCGCCACCGACTCCTACTACCCCGCCGCCGTCGCCGAAGCCGTGGCCAGCTCGCTGGAGTTGTACGCCGGGCGCGACAAGGCGTTTATCGCGGTCTAGGTTCTTCAGCACGGCGCGTCGCGGTTTTCTCGTGGGGTGGGTCGCCGGGGAGCGCGAGGGCAATTTCCCATTGAGGGCTGAAAGCTGGGGGCTGACTGCTATAATCCACTACTCAGTCGGGACGTAGCGCAGCCTGGTAGCGCGCCTCGTTCGGGACGAGGAGGTCGGAGGTTCGAATCCTCTCGTCCCGACTCTCTGTCAGCGATCAGCTTTCAGCCCCTCGCCGGTTCGGCGTACTCTTTCTGCGGACCCGTGGCTTGCCGTCCACGGCAACGTTCGCGCCGGGCGATCTCGTTTACCGCGTTTTGGCCGGCGGCTACAGCCCCACTTCCTCCGCCTCTTCGAGCAACTGGCCCCAATCGGTGTACAGGCCGTCGAGGACGCCTTTTAGCTGGCGGTGTTCGGTCACCACCTCGCGGGAGCGCCTGCCGTCGGAGTAAAGCTCGGAGGTGGCCAGCTCTTTTTCCAGGCGGGCGAGGCGGCGCTCTGTGGCGTCTATTTCGCCCTCCACGGCGACGAGGCGGCTCGCCAGGATGCTCTCTTCTTTGCTCTGGCCGGGGCGGACGCGGCGGCGGGGGCGGCGTTTGCCGTTCTTGGCGCCTTCGTCGAGGCGGCGGTGGGCGCGGTAGTAGTCGTAGCCGCCGAGGAAGTTGAGGAGCTTTTTGTCTTCGAGCTCGACGACGCGGGTGGCGAGCTTGCGGAGGAAGTAGCGGTCGTGGCTTATAAAGAACATGGTGCCGCGGTACTCCAGCAGGGCCTCCTCTAAGGCCTCGCGGGCGGGGATGTCCAGGTTATTCGTAGGCTCGTCTAGCAGGAGGAGGTTGGCGCCGCTCACGACTATCTCGGCGAGGCTGAGGCGGTTGCGCTCGCCGCCGGAGAGGGCGGAGACCTTTTTGAAGACGTCGCCGCCGGAGAAGAGGAACGCGCCGAGGAGCTCGCGGGCGTCGGGGGCGTCGAGGCCTGTGGCGGCCATGGCCTCCTGGAGCACGGTCTTGCGGTCGTCGAGGCGGGCGAGCTGCTGGTCCTGGTAGGCGGGGGTGACGTTGTTGCCTAGCCGGACGAGGCCGCCCTCCGGCCGGAGCTCGCCGGTGGCGAGGCGCATGATGGTGCTCTTTCCGGTGCCGTTGGGACCGAGCAGCGCGACACGTTCTCCGCGCTCCACGACGAGGTCGAGGTCGTCCAGCAGGGGGGTGTCCGAGCCCTTGTGGGCGTAGCGGACGCCTTCCAGCTCCATCACGACGCGGCCGGCGCGGCGGGTCTCGCCGCCGAGGTCCATCTTTACGTTCTTGGCCCGGTTCCTCGGGTCCTCTATCTTCTCCATGCGGTCGAGGAGCTTCTGCTTGCTGCGGGCCTGGGCGGCCTTGGTCGCCTTGGCGCGGTTCTTCTCGACAAAGCGCTCCAGTTGGGCGCGGCGGTCGGCGTTCGCCTTCGCCCGGCGGGAGAGCTGCTCGGCGCGGGCCCTCTTCTCCTCGACGTAGCGGCTGTAGTTGCCGGTGTAGCGGTTGACGGCGCCGTCTTCGAGTTCCAGGATGGAGCCGGAGACCGCATCGAGGAAGTAGCGGTCGTGGGAGACGACGAGGACCGCGCTCTTGGCGTTCTTGACGAAGCCTTCGAGCCACTCGATGGCCTGGAGGTCGAGGTGGTTGGTGGGCTCGTCTAGCAGGATCAGGTCCGGCTCTTCGAGCAGCAGCCGCGCGAGCGCCACCCGGCTCTGCTCCCCGCCGGAGAACGAGCCAACCGGGCGCTTCCAATCCTCCGGGGCGAACCCCAGGGAGGAGAGGGTAGACGCGGCGCGGGCGCGGTAGTCGTAGCCGCCGTACCGCTCGAACTCGCTTTGCAGCCGCCCGTAACGCTCCATCAGGGCGTCGGAGGGGTCTTCGGAGAGAAGCGCGCCGAGCTCCTCCAGCTCCTTTTCGCGACGCATGATCGGCTCGAAGGCGGAGATTATCTCGTCTTCTATAGACCTCTCGCCGCGCTCGCCGGCGTAGAGCTTCTGGGCGGTCATCCCGACCTTCGCCTCGCCGGGGTACTCGACGGAGCCCTCGTCCGGGCGGGAGCTTCCGGCGAGTATCTCTAGCAGCGTCGTCTTGCCGGCGCCGTTGCGCCCGACGAGCCCGACCTTCTCCCCGGCCTCGACGGACAGGGTCGCCCCAGAGAGGACCTTCACGTCCCCGCCGTGGTACTTGACCAGGTTGCTTGCGACAATCACCTTCATGACGGACGGATTATACCGGCAAGACCCCCTTCTACCCGAACAGCGCGAGGAATTCGAGGAGGACCTCGTCTCCTTCTGCGACCGCGAGCTCGACCTGCTCGGCGACCTCGGCGGCCTCGAAGTCCTCTACGCCGGCGGCTCTTCGCTGCTCTGGATCGAGGGCCTGGCCCAGCGGGTCGGGGAACGGGGCTCCGTCACCGCCCTCGACGCGGACGGGGACCGCGTGGAGGCGACGAGGGGAAACCTCGGCAACGCCGACCTCCCCGCCCCGGTCCGGATCGCCGCGGGGGACGTCCTCCGGCCGCCGTTCGGACCCCGCTCCTTCGACCTCGTGTACTCGGCGGGGCTCTTCCACGAGCTGGACGTGGGGGAGGGGGACGCCGCGCGGGCGCTCTCGGCGCTCGCCGCCGTCACGCGGCCCGGAGGGCGGGTCGCGACTGGCGACTTCGTGGACTCCGTCCCCGCCGCGCAGCTCGAAGACGAGAGGCTGGACGCGGAGTTGGCCGAAGCGTCTCTCGGCAAGAAGCTCTTCGGCGTGGGACCGCCGGAAAGGCTGGTTACCCTGCACCGGGAGGTCCTGTCCGGTGTGCGGTGGCGCGTCTGCCCGCCGGTTTGGATCCGGCACCTGGACCGCGTGGTTCTCGCCGAGGACGAGCCCGCCCATCTCTCCGGCTTGCCACCCGGGACGGCGGAAAGGTTGCGTGGCCGCCGCGAGGCGCTGCGGGAGCGTGTCCGGCGGGAGGGGTACACGCGGCCGGCGACCGTGTACGTCGAGGGGACGGTCCCCGGTGGGCGACGGGGTTAGATCGGCCGAACGGGTGATGCGCCGGGGGCGCCCGGACGGCATTGTTCGCGTCATGAAGGCGTTACGGTTGGCTCTTGGGAGGCTCTCTTGACCCTGATAGGACTACGGTCCGTGGACAAGTTCTACGGCGGACGGGCCGTGTTGCGCGGCCTGGAGCTGTCGGTGGCGGAGGGCGCCAGGATCGGGCTCGTCGGCGGCAACGGCGCTGGCAAGTCCACGCTGCTGCGCCTGCTCGCGGGGCTTGAGGAGGCCGACGGGGGAGAGGTCGTCCGCCGCAGGGGCCTGCGCGTGGCCTTTCTCCCCCAGCACGTCGAGACGGAAGGGCGGACGCCGCTCGAAGTCATCCGCGCCGCCCGCCCGGAGCTCGCGCGGGTCAGGGAGGATCTGAAGGCCTGCGAGGAGCGCCTCGGGGCGCCGGAGGTGACCGCCGATCTGCGCCGGATGGAGCGGGTGCTTGAGCGGCACGGCCGGCTTCTGGAGCGCTTCACGGAGCTCGGCGGCAACGGCTTCGACGGCGAGGCCCGCGGCTACCTGACCGACCTGGGCTTCGACCCGGACGACGCGGAGCGGCCGATGCGCGAGTTGAGCGGGGGGCAGCGCAAGCTCGCGGTGCTGGCCGCCTGCCTCGCCAAGCGGCCCGCCGTGCTGCTCTTAGACGAGCCGGAGGCCCACCTCGACGCCGCGCGCAGGGAGCGGCTGGAGAGGCTCGTCCGGTCTTTCGCGGGCGCCGTCGTGGTCGTCTCCCACGACCGCTACCTGCTCGACGAGACCGCGACCGTTATCGCGGAGCTTGAGAGCGGGAAGGCGAGGCTGTGGCCCGGCAACTACTCAGCCTACGCCCTGGCCCGGGAGCTGGAGCAGAAACGCCAGCAGCAGCTCTACGTCACCCAGCAGAAAGAGATAGCCCGCCTGGAGGCGGCCATCCGGCGCTTCAAGCAGTGGGCGCACATCACCGAAGACGAGCGCCACGCGCGGCAGGCGAAGGTCAAGCGCCAGCAGATCGAACGCATGGACAAGGTCGAGAAGCCGGTCCTGGAGCGGCGCAGGATCGGCCTTAGCTTCCGCGAGGGCGTCCGGGGCGGCCAGAAGGTCGTGGAGCTGCGGGACGTGGCCGTCGCCTTCGGGAAGGAGCCCGTCCTGATCGGGGCCGACCTGACCGTCTCGCGCGGCGAGCGCGTCGGCGTCGTCGGCCCGAACGGCGCGGGAAAGAGCGTGCTCGCGAAGGTTCTCGCGGGCCGGCTCGCGCCCACCGAGGGGGAGCGTTGGATCGGCCCCTCCATAACCCCGGGCTACCTCGCCCAGGACCACGCCCCGGCCCCGGGCGCGACGCCCTTGAGCCTCGTGCGCGAGACCAGGCCGATCTACGAAGGAGACGCGGTGAGCCTCCTCGGCCGCTTCCTCTTCCGCTACGAGCAGGCCCGCGCCCCCGTCGATTCCCTAAGCGGCGGCGAACGCACGCGCCTGGAGTTCCTCCTGCTCATGCTCCGCGAGCCCAACTTCCTCATCCTGGACGAGCCGACAAACCACCTGGACATAGCCTCGCTCGAGGTCCTCGAGTCCGAGCTAGAACGCTTCCCCGGCACCGTGGTCTTCGTCTCCCACGACCGCTACTTCCTAGACCGCATCTCGGACACGACCGCCGAGGTGCGCGACGGAGAACTCCGCCGCCACGTAGGGGGATATAGCGACTGGCAGACCGCCGCGAAGGAGCGCGCCAGCTGAACCTCGGCACGCTCCGGCTAACGCCTCCGCCTGTCAGCGCGGCCTCCGCGCCTTTCAAGCTTGTCAGCTTTTTGGGTGGGAAGCGTCGACCGAAAGTAGTACATGCGTGGTTCGGTGTCTCGCCGACAAGCTGAAAGCGGAGCCCGAAGGGCGAAGCGTGCTGGCTAGCTCCTTTCGAGCACGAGCGTGACGGGCCCATCGTTTACGAGCGCCACGTCCATCATCGCCCCGAAGCGCCCGGTCTCCACCGACCGGACCCCCGCCGCGCGCAGCTTCTCGCAGAAAAGGTCGAACAGGGGCTCCGCGGCCTCAGGCGGGGCCGCTTCGATGAAGCTCGGGCGGCGGCCTTTTCTCGCGTCGCCGAGAAGGGTGAACTGGGAGACGGCGAGGATCCCGCCTTCGGACTCGACCACGCTGCGGTTCATCTTGCCCTCTTCGTCGGCCATGACGCGCAGGCCGGCGACTTTGTTCGCGAGCCAGCCCGCTTCGGCCTCGCCGTCCCCTTTGGCGACGCCGACGAGGAGCAGGAGGCCCATTCCTATCTCGGAGATCTTCTCCCGCTCGACCGTTACGGAGGCGCTCCTCACCCTCTGAAGCACGATCCTCACAGGTTCTAGAGGGGTTGGCGGCCGGGGTAGCCGGCCTCGATCTCGTGCCAGAACCGGATGTCCTCCTCGGGCGGGTGCCAGCACAGGAAGACGACGCGCCCCCCCCGCTCGTGGGGAAAGTCCAGCAGGCCCGTGTCCAGGTCTTTCAAGAGCACGCCTTCCTCCCTGATGGCCTCTATCGCCAGGTAGAGCCGGTACGCCTCCACACCGTACTCGGAGCCTATCCTCCCGCCCCCGTTCGAGCCCGCCGCGCGCAGGATGGGCTCCATGTGCGGGGCCTTCTCGCGCATGGCGTCGCGGTGGACGGAGACGTCGGCGAGCAGTTCCTTGAGCTTGGGGAGGAGGCCGTTCGCCTCCTCGACGGTGAAGAGCCTCGGGAAGTCGGGTTGCACGCTCGACCTTCCCCGACTTTAGCGGCCGACGGCGAGGCGGTCGGCCAGCATCTCGGGGAGGCCGGCGGCCCGGATCCTGGTCTGCGCCTGCGCTATGTCGTAGTCGACGAAGCGGTAGACGATCCGGCCCCCGTCCGCGAGCACGTACGAGGCGAACGTGTCCCCGTCGCGCGGCTGCCCCACGGAGCCAGGGTTCACAAGATAAGGTCCGCCGGATCTCAGGTCCAGCGTGTGCCCGCCGTTCATCGCCCCGTTGGGCGAGGGGGCGACGGCCTTGACGTGCGTGTGGCCGTAGAAGCAGACCGGCACGTTCGGGTACTCCTCCGCCAGCACGGCCAGGTTCTCCTCGGCGGAGATGCTGTTTATGATGTACTCGTCCGGGTCGCGCACCGAGCCGTGGACGAAAAGGGCCTCGCGGGTCTGCATCATGCGCGGCCTGGAGCGCAAAAACTCGGCGTTCTCTTCGCTCAACTGCTCCCGCGTCCACATCACGGCGGCGGCGGCGACCGGGTTGAACCAGTTGAGGTCCGTGGAGAGGTCCGTCACGGCGAGGTCGTGGTTGCCCGTGATCGTGGGCATCCCCAGCTTCCGCACGGCGTCGCAGCACTCGTTCGGGCTCGCCCCGTACCCGATAACGTCCCCAAGACAGTACACCGTATCGATGCCTTCCGGCATGTCCCGCAGGACGGCCTCCAGCGCCTCGTAGTTCCCGTGGATGTCAGAGATCACCGCGTACATATCGGGTGCGGCGTAGTTTATACATCGCCCACACGATTGCAAACGCCCCCAAAGCCCGATTGAAGCGCCGGTGCCGGTGGGGTAGTATCCGTGGGCGGTTCTCTTTACGCGGGCCCGTAGCTCAGGGGATAGAGCAACGGTTTCCGGGGCCGTGTGTCGCAGGTTCGAATCCTGCCGGGCCCGCCCACTTCTCTCTTCTTTTTGCCTTGGCTTACGGGTGCCTTTTGTCGCCCGGAACACCGCTGTCGGCCCCGAAAAAGGTTGCTCCATCCCCCGAGCTACGGGCCCGCGCAAGAGAACCGCCCCAGGGGACCGCCCCACCTACTTCCGGAAAACGCAGCTTATTCCGCAGCTTATCGAGAAGGGGCAGGGAGCATGACCGAACAGGGCAAGTCCAGGAGGCCGAAGGGCACGGGCTCCGTCTACGTCAGGGACGGGGTCGTTATCGGGCAGTACGAGGTCCGGACGCCGGACGGCGAGATCAGGCGCAGGTACGTCCGGGGCAAGGACAAGAAGGAGGTCGCTGGCAGGCTGGCCAGGGCCATAGCCGACCGCGACTCCGGGCTCGTCTACGACTCCGGCAAGGCGACGGTGGGAGAGTATCTGGAGGGATGGCTTGACGCCATCCGGGGCTCGCTCAGGGAGAGGACGTGGCGGCGGCACGAAGAGATAGCCCGCATCCACCTGAAGCCTGCCCTGGGCAAGACCCGCCTCGACGGGCTGAACGCCCTCCAGGTCCAGTCGCTCTACCGCTCCAAGCTCGACTCCGGGCTCTCGCCAAGGACCGTGCAGATGGTCCACCTGACCCTCCACAAGGCGCTCAAGCAGGCCGTGAAATGGATGCTGATACCCAGGAACATCGCGGAGGCGGTCGATCCCCCAAGGCCCGCCTCCAAGGAGATCAGGCCGCTCGCCGCCGGGCAGGTAAAGAAGCTGCTGGTGGCCGCCCGGGGCGACAAGCTGGAGGGCCTCTACGTCCTGGCCGTAACCACGGGCTTGAGGCAGGGGGAGCTTCTCGGGCTGAAGTGGGGGGACCTGGACCTACGAGTCGGGAAGTTGAGGGTGCGCCGCACCGTGTTTGAGGGCGTCGTCAATCCGCCGAAGACGGCCAAGAGCAACCGCAGCGTGAGGCTGACCAAGGAGGCCGTGCGCCTGTTGGCGGAACGCCCTAGGGAGGGCGAGTGGGTATTCCCTACCAGGGTAGGAACCCCCATAAGCTGCCACAACCTGATCAACCGCTCGTGGAAGCCCCTGCTCAAGAGGGCGGGGTTGCCGGACTCACGCTTCCACGACCTCAGGCACACGTGCGCCACCCTGCTCTTGACCAAGGGCGTGCACCCCAAGATCGTTCAGGAGATGCTCGGTCACTCTTCCATCACCATCACCCTGGACCTCTACAGCCACGTTCTTCCCGACATGCAGCAGGAGGCCGTCTCGGCGATGGAGGACCTCCTGGAGTAGCCTCGATACCGAGCGGCGCACCCGGGCGCTCGGGAAGAGGGACGAGCTTGCCACCCACGAGGGGCCGGAGGATCACGCGCAAGCCGCTCCGGCCCCTTTCCCCGCCTTGGTTTATAGAAGGGCAACGAGATCGAGGCGGTACCTTGGACCCCAAAGACAACCACATCTTCGTGATGACCGACGCGAGCGGCTTCTTCTGCATAGGGGCTTCCAGGAACCCCGAGAGGAAGGCGCGGGAGCTACGCAAGGCCAACCCGACCATAAGGCTCGTCGCCACCAAGAGGGAGTCGCATGGAACCGCGTACCGACAGAGGGACAGGTGCCACAAGACCTACGCCCACAGGAGAATATCCGGCGAATGGTTCGCCCTCTCCAACAGGGAGCTTATCGAGATGTTGGGCGACTTCGATGCAAGATCGATCTCTGGTGCGATCGGCCAGAAGATGGCCAAGTTGAAGCCTTCGATAGAAAAGAGGGATAGGAGTGGGCTAGAGAGGGCTTTTAGGGAGAGGTTTGATGGTGCGTATCCCGCGACGCGCCGCCCCCTCTTGAAGGGGCTGACGGACGGGGGCTGACAACCCGATTTATTCGACATAGTATGCATATATCTGGCGACACTAGATCATCGTGGCCGTTTT
>CADCVH010000027.1 GCA_902806085.1 uncultured Rubrobacteraceae bacterium
GCGCGTGGTCGCCGAGCACGCCGACGTGTGGAACATCCCCGGCGGCGACATCGGGGACGCCGCTCGTCGGGGCGCCCTGATGGACCGCTTCTGCGCCGAGATCGGGCGCGACCCCGCCTCGGTCGCCCGATCCATCTTCCTGCCGGCCTCCTACGACCACCCCGGCGACACCCGAAACGCGATCTCCGAAGCCGTTGACGCCGGCTTCCGGCACGTCGTCCTGGGATTGCCCGCCCCATACCCCGAAAACGTCGCACGATGGGTCACCAGCGAGCTCATCAACAAGTCGGGACATGGGTAGTAGACGGTTAAATCCCGACGACCTTGGATCTGCTTCCGATAACAACAGCAGGCTGTTGCAGAACGGGCCTCACCAATCCTGCGAGGTGCCTCCTGGCGCGAAAGGACCGGCATGGTGTGGGTCCCGGCTGCCGCAGGGCGTCCTCCTTGGCCGGCCTTCTCGGCTTCCCGCCGCCGTAGGCGAGCAACCGCTTGACGTTCTGGCCGGCCGCCGTCAGCAGCGCCTCGGCGTTCACCCTCTCCAGCCCCCGGAGGCGGAACCTCCTCATCCCGTGCCAGTCCTTCGCCTCGGCGAACATCGGCTCGACCCACACCCTGCGTTTCCTCATGGCCTTCTCGTAGGGTGCCGCCCCGTGGTAGGACCGCACCTTCTCCAGATACCCTTCGTCGAAGCCCCGGCTCACGACGCGCCCCTTGGAGCTGTTCGTGCATCGGCTCTTCTCCGGGCAAGCGTTGCAGGTGGTGGCCGCCGCCCGGTACTTGACGATCCTCTCCTTGCGGACGCGCGCGTACCGGCGCAGGTCCTCGCCCCGGGGGCAAACGTAGACGTCTTTTTCCGCGTCGTAGACGAAGTCCCTCTTGCCGAAGAACGGGGTGCGCTTGCCGAAGTCCGGCAGCGGCACGTAGGCCCGGATGCCGGCGTCCTCCACGGCCTTGACGTTCTCGGCCGTCCCGTACGTGGTGTCCCCCGTCACCCGGCGGAGCTTCAGGTGCCACCGGAAGCGGCTGCGCCAGAGGAGGTCGAGCATGGGCTGGTTCTCCATCACCTCGGAGGGAGTGACGAGCGCGGCGAGGATCACGCGCGCCTTGCCGCCGTCGACCGCGTAGTGGGCGTGGTAGCCCGGATGGGAGCCGCCCGCCCTGCGCTGCATCAGCGAGGCGTCCGGATCGGTGGCGCTCGCCACGAAGTCCGCCTTGCGCCTGTAGTGGCCGCGGACCACGCCCCGCCGCGGACGGCCCGCAGAGGAGAGCCAGTCGTGACGCCCGGCGTTGGCCCGCGTCAGGTCCTCGTGCGTCTTCTCGGATGCCCGGCCGGGCGGGTCTCCCCCGGGCGCCCCGGTCGCATCGGGCCGGGGCTCCGGCTCATCTTCCCCGAAGAGGTCGGAAAGGTGCGCCTCGACCGCGAAGCGTGGCTTCATCGAGTCGGCAGAGGCGTTGGCGTCCACCTTCGTGGCGTCGAAGTACAGCTCCTCGCCCCACACGAGCCCCGCCTCGGCGCACATCTCGACGATCGCCTCGAAGAAGCGCCGGAAGACGCGGAGACCGAAACGTTCCCGGGCGCGGGTGAGGTTGGAGTGGTCGGGCAGCGCCTCGTGGAGGTCGTAGCCGAGGTACCACCTCACGCTCAGGCGGTCGGCCGCCACGCGCATCAGCTCCCGTTCGCTCCTCAAATCCTCGAAGAACATCACGAGCTGCAGCTTGAAGAAGACCACCGGGTCCACCGACGGTCGTCCGCCCCTGGCGTAGAGCGGGGCGACGAGCTCCCGGACGAACGAGAGGTCCAGCTCCGCCTGCAGGCGACGGTAGCGGTTGTCTTCGGGGACCAGATTCTCCAGGGAGATGTCGCGGGGCAGCGGGTCGAAACGGCGCTCCTTGATCCCCATCATGCTGGCGCAACCTCCTGCGGGAAGGATCGAGGAGGTCATGCTAGCGGCAACGCGGAGCACCCGCTCCTCGAACCCGCCGTTCTGCAACAGCCTGCACCATTAATGGAACTGGAAAGGACATCCTACTTCCGATAACGCGAGGTTTGCTATCCTTGGGCCCGGTTTTCTGGTTCCGATAACAAGGAGCGGCGGTCATGGGGGGCGGTTTCGGGGGCAAGGCCGCGCTGCCGGCGCGTCTGGAGAGGGTGCGGGGCGAGTACGGG
>CADCVH010000028.1 GCA_902806085.1 uncultured Rubrobacteraceae bacterium
CCGGTGGGCAACCGACAACATCGAGGACGTGCACCGAGCGCGCACGCGGTACGACGCCTGACGACGCCCCAAAGCCGAGAGCCGCACCGGTGCCGCCTGCACGGACGCGCGGAAGTCCGCGCTGTTGAAACCCCCGTCGACGGGCTGCGGGTGATGACAGGTCGCGCTCGCGCGCTGGTGGCCGTGGGCGATCGCGGGCTACCGCTCGAGACCCGCGTTCCCGTCTCGCAGCCGCTGATTCTCGGCCCGTGGCGACTGGAGACGTGAACGCAGCGGCGCCTCTTCCGCCGTTCTATGCCTCCCCCGCCAGAGGACGATGTGCGGGGCCGGAAGGATGCCATGAGTTGGGGTTTGCGGCCAGTTCGTGACCGTTCACCTTTTCAGCTTGCAAACGCGTTCTGCTGGTCCTCGCTCCGCGCGGGTGTTGCAGGGTTCTTGGCGAAGTCTGGCCGTGTTCTCGGGCATCTTCCTATGCATGGTGGGCTGCTTGGCGGGATGGGTGGCCGCGTACCTCCTGACGAAGCCGCGCCGGTATCGTGGGTGGGTGGCGTTGGCGCTGGGGCTGGGCGTCCCTTTGACCTTCCTCGTATCCGTGTTCGGTCTGGTCCGCAGCATCGAGTGGCTGGTCGTCGACCTCGGTTTGGACTCCGTCAGGAGCGCCTTCTGGTTCGGCGTGTTCCTAGGAATGCTCCAGGTAGTCTTCGGCCGGTTCTCCGGCCGCGGTTTCTGGGCCGAGGACTAGGTCTTCCTCGACCGGCCTAGAGGGCATCCAGGTAGGGGAAGAGAACCTCCTGCAGTGCCATCGGGCCGGGGGCCTGCCGCGCCGCGTGCCCTTCCAGCTTGAGGGCCTTCAGCCAGCCGCCTTCGTCGAGGGCGAAGAGCGGGAGCAGCTCTTGCCAGTCGTCGGGCGGCTTCGCCTTGCGGCGCCTTTCCCTGCCCATCTTCTCCCCTCGCCGCACATCCGTGGGGGCGGAACGATGCCACATTGCGCCGCTTGGGGCCAGTTCGACCGCGGACGGAACGCGTTGCCCGCGGGCTTCCGCAGCCTCCCGCCAACCTCGCGGCACCCCCGCGTGACAGGGTTTATGCCCTAGTCTGACCCCGAGGCGGGAGGCCGAGGTCCGGGTTCTCTCGGGGGAGGTGCGCATCCTGCTCGCGGCACCCGAGAGGCTGCGCTCGCTCGAGTTCTGCCTGCTCCTCAAGAAGTCCGCCCGAGGCGCGGGCGTCTCCCTCGTAGTCGTCGAGGAGGCCCACTGCATCTCGGAGTGGGGCCGACCAGCTTGGTCGGAGTCTTCGCCATCGGGTCTGTCCCTCGCGATCTCGGCGGCGAGCTCCACCGGCCGGACACCGGCGAGATCCTCGGCGAGGAGACCATCTCGGAACAGGAAGCTCTCGTGCAGGAAGTTTGGTCCCACGCTCTCGGCGACCCTGCTGGCAGGGTTGTCTGAGCTCGAGTATCTCGACCGCGACCGGCTTGTTCGCTACCCGGCCTGAGGCGCTGGGGCTGACACGACCGCCGTCCCGTCCTCGCGGGCCACGAACGCCGTCCGGACCAGGCCGACGAAGAGGCCGTGTTCCAGGGCGCCCGGGATGAGCTTTATCTCGGTTCCGAGCGACGCGGGGTCCGTTATCGAGGGGAACAGGCAGTCCACCGTGTAGTGGCCCCCATCGGTCACGAACGGGCGTTCCCCGTCCGGCTCGAGGGGCCGAAGGCGCGGCTCGCAGCCCAGGGAAGAGAGCGCCTTGCAGGTCGCCTCCCACCCGAAGGGCTCGACCTCGACCGGGAGGGCTCCTCTGCCAAGGGAGTCGACCAGCTTCGAGTCGTCGACGACCACGATCAGGCCGTCGCCCGCGGCGGCGACTATCTTCTCTCGCAGGAGCGCGCCGCCGCGGCCCTTGATCAGGGCCAGGCCCGGGTCCACCTCGTCTGCGCCGTCTATCGTGATTTCTGGCCGGGATCCGGCGAGGCTCAAGAGCGGGATGCCGACCTCCCGGGCGAGCCTCGCGGTCGTCTCCGATGTCGGTATCCCCCGCACGTCCTCCAGCTCGCCCGAGGCAAGCTTCTCCCCGATCCTCCGCACCGCCCACGAGGCCGTAGAGCCCGTCCCGAGCCCGAC
>CADCVH010000029.1 GCA_902806085.1 uncultured Rubrobacteraceae bacterium
GCTCCCAGTCTTCGTTCGGCTCGATGCGTCTTCGGCGTCTCCTCCCGCCCATCCTCGGCTCCCCCTCGTTCCGCGGTGCTGCGGGAGCGGAAGGATGCCACGGTTGCCCGTTCCGCGCCAGAGAGCCGATTCGGTGGAACAGCTTATCTGCCGAGCTAGCTCCCCCTATGGGTCGCGGGGTTTACGGCGAGGTTTGTCCATCCTGCGGCCCGGTCCCCGGTGTCCGGGGGCGCGGGGTCCGACGCCGGCCCCGCCGCACGCCGCGACAGGACCATTCCTCCCCCGACAAGCGCCAGAGCCCCCGAAAGGAGCAGACAGCCCCTTACGGTGAGCGCGTCCAGGGCCGCGCCGACCGCCCCCGGCGCCAGGCCCGGAACCTGCCCCACGCCTCCGCACACGCTCCCACCCGCGACCGCCCCCTTCTTCCCGCCTCAGAGTTCCTTGTAGAAGAGGACCGTCGCGTGTAGCGTCCCATCGGCGCTCTCGGCGAAGTTCGGGATGACGCCCGCGCGCTCGTAGCCCAAAGCGGCGTAGAACTCCTCTGAAGGCTCGCCCCGGCGGGTGTCGAGTACGAGGAGCGTCCGCCCCTCGTCCCGGGCCACCCCCTCGACGGCCTCCATCAGCCTGCGTCCCAGGCCCAACCGCCGCGCCCCGCGGTCCACCAGGAGCTTCATGACCTCGGCCCTGTGGCGCCCGTTCGTCTGCTGGGCCAGGTCGAGCTGCACCGTGCCGACCACCCGCCCGCCCCGCCGCGCGACGAGCATCCTCCTGCCGCCCTTCAGCGCCTCGCCGACCTCGTCCCAGTACGCGGCGGCCTCTTCAGAGGAGATCGGCGGCAGGAAGCCCACAGTGTCCCCGCCGTTCACGGTCTCCCGGAACAGCTCCGCCAGGTCGCCGCGGACCTCGGGCAGATCCCGGGCGGCGACGGGCTCGATTGCTAGGGTCTTGCTCATGTCACGACCTCCTAACGGCTTTAGGGTTGTCGGACGGTCCCACCGCCCGCGGGCGCGGCGGCGGAGCGGTTTCCTCCCGTAGCCCCGCTCCGCCGCCCTCCCGGGCCCGGTCGGCGGCCCGTTCGGATGCGAGCGCCACGACGTGGCGGGACGGACGGCCGGTCCGGTTGGAGAAGGCGGTCGGACCCCCGACGCGCATAGCCAGGCAGTCGCCCTCGGCGAGGCCGTGGCTCTCCTCGCCCGCCACGATTTCTATGCGGCCCTCCAGTACCCAGACCTGCTGGGCGATGCCGACAGAACCCGGCACGGCATCGTAGGCGACGCGTGCGCCGGGCGGCAAGACCACCTCCGCGAGCTCGATCGGCGAAGGGAAGCCGGGCGGCGAGAGGTTGCGACGCACGTACCCTGTCCCCGGATCTCGCCACACCGACTGGTCGGCGCGCCGCACCAGGGGAGAGGCCTCGGGCCGCTCCTCCTCAGCGAACAACGAGGCGAGCGTCGTTCCCAGCCCCGCCGCGAGCCGGTGGAGCACGGCGGCCGTCGGGCTGCTCTCGCCGCGCTCGACGAGCGAGATCATGGACCGGCTCACCCCCGCGCGCTCGGCGAGGCCGTCGAGCGTGAGGCCGCGCTCCGCCCGCAAACCGCGCAAGCGCGCCGCGAGCCGAGCATCCGCTTCCGAAGACCCATGTTCCATAATGGTAGAATACAGTTCCGGTATATTGGAGTCAAGCTGCCGGCTCTCGATCCGTGACGGCCGTGAGCCTCGATGGGCACCGCGTCCGACGGGACGGACACCGGCGAGGGCTTGCGCGGTACGGAAGTTTGGATCGCCGAAGCGTCCCGCGTATGCATGCATACTCGTGGGCTTCGGTTTGTCCGAGGACGCCTCCAAAAAACGGCCCCCCCCCCGGGTAAGGGACACGACCGGCGAGTCCCGATAAGGAGTCCCGCAACCGGTGCCCGGAGTCCCGAAACTCCGTACCGTTTGCGGAATCCCGGTACTTGATATGCGAAGCGTTTTCGGGGCAATTCATCCCATGAGGATCGGCTACGCGAGGGTGTCGAGGCAGGACCAGAAGCTGGAGCCCCAGCGCGACGCGCTTTTGGCCGACGGCTG
>CADCVH010000030.1 GCA_902806085.1 uncultured Rubrobacteraceae bacterium
AGGCATAGCCGAGAAGGCATAGCCGAGAAGGCATAGCCGAGAAGGCATAGCCGAGAAGGCATAGCCGAGAAGGCATAGCCGAGAAGGCATAGCCGAGAAGGCATAGCCGAGAAGGCATAGCCGAGAAGGCATAGCCGAGAACGGCGGCCCCCGCGCCGGGGGGGTCGAGGACCGGGGCGGCGAACGACGAAGGGGCCGGGAGCGCTGTAGCCCCGGTCCCTCTACGCTAATCGCCCTCCCGGACCTTTCGAGGGCTTACGAACCGCTCCTTATCTTGCGGTCCAGGGGCTCCAAAACCGTGTCGCGGTTCTTGGTGCGCTCCTCGTAGTCGCGCACCATCCGGAGCTCCTCGGTGGAGAGGCCGCCGATGCGCCTGGAGATGTCCTCTACGGTCAGATCGTCGTAGTTCTGAATCGGGAACCCGGAGTCTTGCAAACCCTTCTGGGCGTAGGAGAGGGGTATGTTGAAGAGCTGCGAGTAGGTGCCTATGACCTCCTGGGTCATCTGCTGGAAGGCCTGTTGCTGCTGCTGGGCCTGCTGCTGGAAAGACTGCCGCTGCTGCTGGGCCTGCTCCATCCACTGCTGGGCCGTTTGCTGGAGGGTTTCTCGCTGCTGCTCGGCCTGGCCCGAAAGGTAGGAGCCGGGCGTGTTGAGGAGTTGCATGTAGGTGTTCATCAACTCCTGGGTCATCTGCTGGGAGTTTTGCTGCTGCCTCTGGATCTGCTCGGAGAGGGTCCGCAGCATGCCGAGCCACTCCTGCTGGGCCTGCTCGGGGGCCTGCTCGGGCGCCCGCTCCAGGTTCGCCATCCTTCTCTCGGTCACGGTTCCTCCTTGTCGAGGTCCTCCATTTGGGACCCTTGCGTACCCGATCCGGGGCCTTCGGAATCAGGACCGACGCGCCTGACGGCCGGGATCATCCCCCGAAACCGTAAGCCCCAACCCTCCCCCACGGTCCCCCAAAGTACCGCCACAGGAGCAGGCCCTCCGCCCCGACCTCGAACGGCGAGAACGAGCCTTCCAGGCGGCGGTGCAGCGCGCGCGCCTCTTCGGGCGGGACCTTGTTCTGGACCGTCACGTGGGGACGGAAGCCTTTGCGATCCTGGGCGCCGAGCCAGGCCCACCACCCGTCGGCGAGCTTTTTCCTTACGGTCGGAAGCGCCGGAGATTCGAGCCTGTAGCCCACGCCGCGGCCCATGAAGACGAGGCCGGTGGCGATCAAGGAGAAGGGCTCCTGCCCGCGGCAGAAGTCTTGCAGGGCCTCGACGATCTCTCCCTCCCGGTCGCCGGGTAGTTTGTGGAAGAGGGTGAGGTGGGCGGGGATGAAGTTGCGCTCTCTCGGGAAGTGCTCCTCGCGCAGGCGGTCGAACCTCTCTTGCGAGGGGTCGTCCATCTTGAGCGTCAGGATCAGGGGTTCCATCCGTAAACGGTCCTCTCTCGCGGAAAGGTTTGCCAGAGAATTCTATGCTCCCCCGTCGGCAGGGGCCGGGTTAGGCCTTACATCGTGTAAGCTCTGCGCGATGGTACGCGCCCGACCCATCCTGCTCCTGTTCTTGCTCTCCGCCTGTTCGGCCACCGGCCCGTCCGGCCCCTCCGAAGGAGGCCCGCCGGATGCGCCAGAACCCCGCGAGCTGGGGGTGGAGAAGATCTCGTCCGGGGCCCCGGGTCAGGGCCCGCAGCGGCCCCGGGTCGTCCTGGCCCCTTCGGCGGAGGCCCTGTCCGGGGAGCTCGGCGCGAAGATACCGGGCTCGGGCAGGGGGACCTACCTCGTTGCCTACTCGGGGGAGAAACCGACGGGCGGCTACTCCGTGAACGTCACGGGGGCGCGGGTCGAAGGGGACCGGGTGACCGTCCGGTTCTCGCTCAAGGGGCCGCCGTCCGACGCGATCGTGACGCAGGCCCTGACGTACCCTTACGCCCTGGCGATGCTGCGAGACCTGGAGCTTCGGGGCAAGGAGTTCACGTTCGTGAGCGGGGACGGCGGGAAGCTGGACTGGCCGGTTCGGCGGGTTGAAGGATAGCGGCTCTTGGGGACCCTTCGGACCTTGCGTATAATCCTCGCGTGACGGAGAAGAGGGACGTTCGGGGCAGGATCGAGGCGTTGCGGGAGCAGGTCCGCTACCACAACCGCCGCTACCACATAGAGGACGCCCCCGAGATCTCCGACCCCGAGTACGACGCCCTCGTGGGCGAGCTCGAAGCGCTCGAGGCGGAGCACCCCGAGCTCGTCACCCCGGACTCCCCGACCCAGCGCGTGGGCGGGGAACCGATGGAAGGCTTCGAAGAGATCCGGCACGCCGTCCCCATGCTCTCCCTCGCCAACGCCCGCCGAACGGAGGATCTGCGCGAGTGGGACGCCCGGGTCAGGCGCCTGCTCGGCGAGGACGAGGAGCCGCGCTACGTCACGGAGCTCAAGATAGACGGCCTGGCGGTCTCGTTGCGCTACGAGGGCGGCAGGTTGGTAAGGGGTGCGACGCGCGGCAACGGCACGGTCGGCGAGGACGTCTCGGCGCAGCTACGCACGATCCGCTCCGTCCCGGACCGCCTCGACGACGACCCGCCCGCCGTTCTGGAGCCGCGCGGCGAGGCGTACATCGCCCTCGCGGACTTCGAGAGGCTCAACGAGGAGCTAGAGGCCGAGGGCAAAAAGACGTTCGCCAACCCCAGGAACCTGGCGGCGGGGTCCATCCGGCAGCTCGACCCGAAGGTCACGGCGCGGAGGCCGCTCACGATCCTGCTCTACGGCGTCGGCGAGGGCGGCGAGATCTTCGAGAGCCACTCCGGGATGCTGGCGGCCCTGAAGGGTTACGGGCTGCGCGTCAACCCTTACGAGGTGCACGAGGGCATAGAGTCCGTCGTTGCCGAGTGCGAGCGGTGGGCGAGGGAACGGGAGTCGGTGGGGTACCAGATCGACGGGGTCGTCGTGAAGGTGGACTCGCGGGAGCAGCAGCTCGCCCTCGGGTCGGTGGCGAAGTCGCCGCGGTGGGCCATCGCCTACAAGTTCGAGCCGTTGGCGGGCCGGACGAAGCTGCTGGACATCATCATCAACGTCGGAAGGACGGGGGCGCTGACGCCGCAGGCGGTGCTGGAGCCGGTCAACGTGGGCGGGGTGACGATCTCGAAGGCCACGCTGCACAACGAGGACTACGTCAGGGAGAAGGGCATCCTCATCGGGGACACGGTCGTCATAGAGCGGGCGGGGGACGTGATCCCGCAGGTCGTCAAGGCCATCGTGGAAGACCGGAACGGCGGCGAACGGGAGTTCGTCATGCCGTCGCGCTGCCCGGTGTGCGACGAGCCGGTCTCGCGTCCGCCCGGCGAAGCGGTCACGCGGTGCGTCAACGCCAGGTGCCCGGCGCTGGCGCTGGAGCACATCATCCACTGGGCCTCCAAGTCCGCGATGGACATAGACGGCCTCGGAGAGAAGCTCGCCAGGCGCCTCTTCGACCTCGGCCTCATAAAAGACGTCGCGGACGTGTACGAACTCCAAGCCGAACAGCTCGTGCCGCTGGAGGGCTTCGGGGAGAAGAGCGCGGAGAACCTCGTCCGCGCGATAGAGAAGAGCAAGGAGCAGCCCTTCTCCCGCGTCCTCTACGCCCTCGGTGTCCGCCACGTCGGTTCCGTCACGGCGGAGCTCGTGGCCTCCCGTTTCTCCGGCGAGGACCTGATGCAAAGCGCGACGGTCGAGGGGCTGGCAGAGATCAAGGGCGTCGGCGAGGTCGTCGCCCGCGCGATCGTCGAGTATTTCTCTCTCGAAGACAACCAGAACCTCGTCGGCCGCCTGATGGAGATCGGCCTGAACTTCGAGCGGGAGGCCGGCCGCCCCGCCGACGGGCCGCTCGCGGGCAAGCGCGTGGTCATCACCGGCACGTTGGAGAGACCCCGCAGCTTCTACGTCGAGCAACTAGAAGGGGCGGGCGGCACGTTCACCTCGTCGGTCAGCAAGAACACCGACTACGTGCTCGCCGGCGAGGAGGCCGGCTCGAAGCTGGAGCGGGCCAGGGAGCTCGACGTCCCCGTCCTGGACGAGGCGGGTTTCGAGGAGTTGCTCTCTTAGGGCGGTCGTCCTCCCCCACCGTGCCCCGAAACAAGACCCCGGGAGCCGGACGCCAGGGCGCTACAGCGGCGGCCTCGACGTTTGCCTGGGGAACTTGGACCAGGCGCCCGCGAGGTGCATCAACAGCTCGTTCTGGAGGCGCTCCCTCGTTTCGAGGTGCGCGGGGTCTTCGTATAGGTTGTCGAACTCGTCCGGGTCGTTGCGCAGGTCGTAGAGTTCTCCTTTGGCCTCGTCCACGCGGGAAGTCGCGCCGGCGGCGGTGCCGGGGGTGTAGGTGACGAGCTTCCAGTCGCGTTCGCGCCACATGTAGGCGGGGGCCTTCTCTTTGGGCTCGTAGCCGGTGCCGTGCATCTCGCAGAAGGCGCCGGAGCGGGTGGGCGCGGCGAGCAGGCTGCGGCCGGGAAGCTCCGGCGGCTTGGACCCGCCTGAGACGGAGAGGAGGGTCGGCAGGACGTCCACGAGCTCCGCGTGGCGGTCGTCGGTGGTACCGCGGAGGTGGGCCGGGACGCCGGCCCCGGCCAAGATCATGGGCACCCGCACGCTCGGGTCGTAGAGGCAATATTTGGAGAAGCGGTGGCGGTCGCCGAGCATCTCGCCGTGGTCGGAGACGAAGATCACGAAGGTGTTCTCCGCCTCGCCCGTCTCCTCGAGCCTGTCCAGTACCCGGCCGAGCTGCTCGTCGGCGTAGGTGCAGAGGGCGTAGTAGCGCAGGGTGGTCCGCCGGCGCTCCTGTTCCGTGGTCGAGGCGATCCATTCCTCCCACTGCCACGGGTCGGCGTGGCCGGAGAGGTCGGTGCCAGGCGGCGGTTTGGTGGGCGGCGGCATGTCGTCCACTTCGTAGAGGTCCTCGTAGCCGGGCGGGACGTTGAAGGAGGCGTGGGGGAAGTCGAAGGAGAGGTAGAGGAAGAAGGGGCGGTCCTCGTCTCTGTCGTTCTCCAGAAAGTCCAGGGCCTCGTCCGTGAGCCAGGCCTCGGTGTGCTTGTTTGGGGGGACGGAGCTCGTGAGGCCCTTGTAGCCCCCGATGGTCTCGCCGGAGCCGAACGGGCGGCGCTCGGCTTCGAGGGCGGCGAAGGCGTCCGGGAGCTCGTCGCCCATCTGGACCGCGCCGGGCTCGACGCGTCCGGGCTCGTCGGTGTTGCGCATGGCGCGGACCTCGAAGCCGCGCCTGGATGGTTCCGCCTCGGCGTTCGGGGCGAGCCTCTCCCCCATGTACCAGTGGGTCTTGCCGAAGCCTGCCGTCTGGTAGCCGGCGTCGAGAAGACGCTGGGCGATGACGGGGGCTGGGAGGTCCTCGTCGGTCGGGATCATCTGCGCGTTGTGCCTCACGCCGACCTGCGAAGGATAGAGGCCCGTCATCATGGAGTAGCGGCTCGGCACGCACATCGGCGCGTTGCACACGGCCTGCGTGAACCGGACGCCGCGCGCCGCGAGGCGGTCCAGGTTCGGCGTCTTGACCAGGGGATCGACGCTGCCCATGGCGTCGAAGCGGTGCTGGTCGGTCATCAGGAACAGGATGTTCGGCCCGCTGGAGGCGGGGGCCTTCTCCCCCCCACAGCCGGCGAGACCCAGGGCGTAGGCCCCGGCGAGCAGGCCGCCTGAGGCCCTCAGGAAGCCCCGCCGCGTCAGAACGCGGCCGGCGCCGGGGTCAGCCACGTTCGTCCCCGGGGCGGCCTCTGGGCGCGTTTTCCGCCCCTCCCTCTACGCGGAACTCGGCGACCCAGGACCTGTAGAACGGTTTGTAGCCGACGAGGTCGAACTCCGTCTTGAGCCTGGAGACGAGCTCCGGGGTCGGTTGCTTGTGGGACATGAAGTAGAAGACCTCGCGGTAGCCGTCCTCCTCCACCCGGTCCATGAGGGCGGGGAAGTCTTTCGCGGTGCACGCGTCGACGTCGCGTCTCACGTCCGGCACCCGGTCGTTGAGGTAGTAGTCCAGGCGGGCGTCGATGTCGCAGCGGACGAGGAGGGTTCGCGGGGTCTCGTTCTCGTTGATAAAGGCGGCGGCGGCCCGGAGCTGCTCCTTGTTCGGCTCGGAGTAGTAGCCCAGGGTGACGAAGAGGTTGAAGAGGCACGCGGCGGCGAACCCGAGCGCCAGCGACCACTGGAGGACCGGGCCGAAAGTCCTGCCCGGAGGCGCCGAGGTGATCCCGCGGGCGACCAGGAGGTAGGCGGCCGGCAGGGAGACGAGCAGGTTCTTGTGCGTCAGCAGTTGGACCGAGGACTGGGAGAGCGCGTAGCCGACGAGGAACGGGCCCACAAACCAGGCCAGGAGCAGCAGGCCCGGCGGGACAGTTCTGTCCCGCTTCTCGCGGGGTCCCCGGAAGAAGCCCCAGGCCCGGACCAGAAGCAGGGCGAAGAACGCGCAGGCGGCGAGGGTGAGGATTTCCGAGCGTCCGAAGATGAACAGGGCGTATTTGGGGAATACCGAGAGGGTCGCCTCCCCGATCCAGGCCCCCTGGGCCGTGCTGTTGCGCACCTGGTAGGCCATGCCGGGCAGCCACAGGACGTAGGCCAAGGAGATCGGAACGTAGATCAGGGCGACCCCGAGAACGGCGCGGTACGCCAGGAAGGCAAGCGCCGCGCCCTGGAGGGAGATCAGGAGCGCCCCGAAGTAGTGGACGTAGGCGCACAGTACGGCGGCCACGACGTAGACGGCCGTTTCGGCCACGGGGAGCCTGCCTTCCTCGCGCAGGCCGCGCATGACGCCCCACCAGAGGTAGGCGGTGACGATGGAGAGCAGGATCAGGATCGAGTATGAGCGGGTCTCCTGGCTGAAGTAGACGCCCGCCCAGGAGACCGCCACGAGCAGGGCGGCGATGAGCCCCTCGCGCCCCGAGTAGATCCGGCGCCCCAGCAGGTATATCGCGGGTATGCAGAGCCACCCGGCGATGGCCGACGGCAGCCTCAGGGCCCACTCCGAATCCCCGAATACCCTCTGGGCGAAGTGAAGGATCACGAAGTACCCCGGCGGGTGTATGTCCTCCCGCACGTTCGAGACGACCTGCCCCACCCCGTCGGCGCGGCTGAAGTACCAGCTCGCGAGCTCGTCGCTCCACAGCGACTGGATGCCGAGCCCGTAGAAACGCAGCGCCCCGCCGAGGACCATGATCGCCCCGAGCGCCAGATACGCCCGATTCCTGCGCAGAACCGCGGGGGCGTCGGACACTTAGGGCCGCGCCCCCGGGGTCCGAAGATCGCGGGAAATGGCGAATATAAGACGACCACCGTGGCTCTCTGATGTTCGGGGCTGCAACTCTTCCGTGCTCCATACCTCGTGGACGTGCATCGGCGCGGACCCGGCGCGGCCCGCGGCCGGTAGGATGTTAGCGCGATCGTGGCAACGCTATGTAAACGTTCGGTAAAATCCCTTTCGGAGAGTTCTGTGGTGTTGGTAAGCTGCTGCGGTGCGACGGCTGAGGGACACGGGGACCGGGCGTGCTCTCTGACCTGATCCTGGCCCTCCCGGTCGCGGTGCTCGTCGGCGTGGCCCCGGGCTACTTCTGGGCGCGATGCCTCTCCCCAAACACCGGATCGGCCGAACGGTTCGCCTGGTCGGCGGCCCTATCCCTGAGCCTGGTACCGGTCGCCGCCTTTTTGCTCGCGAGGCTGCTGGGAGGTGGCGTCACGCTGCCCATAGCCGTCGCCGCGCCCCTGATCGTGCTCGGCCTGGGCGCCGCCGCCTCCGCCCGCTTCGGCCCGTCGAAGGGGGGAGACGAGCCCCTCCTCGCCCCGCTGAGGGGGATGCCCGTCCCGGCCCTAGCACCGGTCGTCGTCGCGTTCGCGCTCGTCGCGGCCTCCGTCCTCCTAGACCCGCGGGGATTCTGGCTCGCCGGGGCGTGCGAGGGCTGGCCCACGGGCACCTGCCGGGCCGCGGGAGAGGCGCAGCGGTTCGTGCTGCCCGTCGCCCTGCTCCTGGTCGGGGCCGGGGCGGCGCACCTGGTCTTCTCCCGGCGCAACCACCGGGAGAGCGGGGAAGCCGGCGACCCGGAGACCGCGGGGCTATCCGGCGATTTTTCCGGGGCAAGGTTCCTGCTGCCGGCGGTGCTGTTGCTCGCGCTGGCGCGGGGGTACGTCGGGCCGGTGCTGCACGATTGGCCTTTCGTCAGGGGCCTCGACCACTACTCCCACGCCGTTATGACGGACATGATGTTGGCGCGGGGGGACACGGGCTCGTACCTGGTCTACCCCCCGGGGTTCCACGTCTTTACCGCCTGCGTCTCGCGCCTAACGGGTTTGGAACCGCTGGAGATCTTCCCCGTCCTTGGGCCCGCCCTGATGGTGCTTCCGGCCCTGGCCCTCTACGCGCTGGGGGCCGGGCTCTGGGGCCGGATCTACGGCGTGGCCGCGACGTTTTTCTCGGTGCTCGCGGGCGGGACATACTACTTCTTCAACGACGCCATGTACCCGAACCAGGTCGCCTCCCAGTTCCTGATGGTCCTCGCCGTCGTCGCCCTGGTGAGGATCTACGCCGCGCCCACCGCTCGCGACGGCCTTCTCCTCGCCGTAGTCGGCTCCGCGGTCGTCTTCTACCACCAGGTCTCCGGGCTGTACCTGGCGCTGCTGCTCGCGGTGGTCGGCGTCCTCTTCGTCCCGTACCTGCTCCTCGGCCGCCACAGGCGGACCGGGCTCGTCCTGCTCGCCTCGCTGGCCCTGACCGCCCTCCTCTCCGTGGCCTACGCCTGGGACACCTACGATCTCGGGGGCGAGATCCTGGGCCTGCTCGGCGACTCCGACGCAGAAGGCGCAACCGCGGAGATCGGCACCGTCTTCGGTTCCCAGCCGGCCTACGACCTTGGGACCCTGATCGGGGCGATTCTCTCCCAGCCCGTCGCCTGGCTGGGCCTGCTCGGCGCCGTCCTGCTTCTCGCCGACCGGGCAAGAATCCCGGGCGTCCCGGAGATACTGGTACGGGCCACGCTGCTCGCGTGGGCCCTGGTCCTCTTCGCCGGCAGCCGGACCCCCCTCAGCGGGTTCCCCCAACGCTTCGGCCGGGACCTCGCCGTCCCGCTCTCCCTTCTCGCGGCCCTCGCGTTCGTCGTCCTCCTCGCGACGCTGCTCAAGGGGCGGGGTTCGGGGCTGGGGGTCTTCGCGGGCTCCCTGGCCGTGATCCTCGCCGTCTCGCTCGTGGGCCTGCGCGGGGCGCAGAGCTTCGACCAGGCTGCGTCCGAAAGCCCCCACCTGCTGATGTCCCCGGGCATCGCCGAGGCCGGCGCGTGGCTCGCCGGGCACAACGGGGGCGGCAACGTGATGGTCAGCCCGCAGGAGAACCAGGTGCCGAGCCGCATGATGCTCGCCATGGGCCACTACGACGCGCTCCAGTCCTACCCCGAGAGCGGCATCCGGGACCCCAGGCACATGCCGCCTTCGGGCCCGGAACCGCTCCTGGATACCCTCTGGGTCATGTACCACCCGGCGGGCGAGAAGACGCAAGTCCTCCTCCAAAAACACGACGTGCGGTACGTCGTCCTGTACAAAAAGATGCCGGACCGTCCGGTCACGCCTTTCTGGAGGATCTTCAAACCGCGGCCGGACCTCTACGAGAACGTCTTCGAGAACGAGGCCGTCCTGATCGTGGCGCCCCGTCCGGCCTGATAACCTCTCGAACGTGAACGAGGGAAGGAAGCCCGCGGCGCACGCAACAGAGAGCATCCGCTCGTGCTGCGCCCCCGCCAGGTCTCCCGCGGAAACCTCCGGGGATTCCGGTCAGACGGGAGAGACGCGTCCGACCCCTGGGATGGTCGGGCTCCCCGGCGGCGAGTTCCTCATGGGCACGGACGACGGCAAGGGCTTCCCGCAGGACGGCGAGGGGCCCGTCCGCAAGGTCCGGCTCTCCCCCTTCTCAATCTCCCCCCACGCGACGACGAACGCCGAGTTCTCCGGGTTCGTCGAGGCGACCGGCTACAGGACGGAGGCGGAAGAGTTCGGCTGGTCCTTCGTCTTCTACGGTTTCTTGCCGGCGGCGGGGGTAAAGATAAAGGGCATGGTCGGCGCCGCCCCCTGGTGGAGGGGTGTCGAGGGCGCGTTCTGGCGGGAACCGGAGGGACCGGGCTCCGGTTTGGAAGGCCGCGCGGACCATCCCGTCGTCCACGTTTCGCACAACGACGCCCTGGCCTACTGCGCCTGGGCAGGCGTGCGGCTCCCGACGGAGGCCGAGTGGGAGTACGCCGCCAGGGGCGGCCTGAAGGGGCGCCGCTTCCCCTGGGGCAACACCCTCACCCCCAACCGCGAGCACCGCTGCAACATCTGGCAGGGCGAGTTCCCCGCCCGCAACACCACCGAGGACGGCTACCGGGGCACCTGCCCGGTGGACGCCTTCCCGCCCAACGGCTTCGGCCTCTTCAACGTCTCAGGCAACGTGTGGGAGTGGTGCTCCGACTGGTTCAGCGCGACCGCCCACAGAGACGGCGGCAAAGCCCCGCGGGGGGATCCCGCAGGCCCGCCATCGGGAACGGCCAGGGTCATCCGGGGCGGCTCTTACCTCTGCCACAGGTCGTACTGTAACCGCTACCGGGTCGCCGCGCGCTCCTCCAACACCCCGGACTCCTCCACAGGCAACACGGGCTTCCGCTGCGCCGCCGACGGGTAGGTATTGGGTTTTGAGGCATAAGGCTTTAGGCAACTAAGGTTTTAGGTAACGCAACTAAGGCCGCCAACCGTCTCTACAACGGGGTTCGCGGGTATCGGTTCTCTACACGGATAAGTGGTCGTCCGAAAAGCGAAAAAGCAACCCGGAACCCAATACCTCAAAACCTAGAACCTCAAAGCCTTGCGCCTCCGAGTACCTCGACCTGGCAGATTATCCTCCCGTCGAGTTGGCGGCTCGAAGTAATCAAAAGTCGCTGTCATTCGCGTTCGGCCAGGTTCGCGCCGATGCGGCGGGCGAGGCCGGGGACGAAGAGGACGGTGCCGAGGCCGACGAGCAGCCAGGCCCCCACGACGTACGGGAAGAGGTTGAAGGGGAAGTCCGGCGTCGGGAAGACGTTCCTGTAGAGGACGTAGAGGAGCACGGCGAGCCCGACGAGCGGGAAGACCGCCTCCCAGGTCGGGACCCTGCGGCTGGTGAAGAGGAACCTGAGGGCGCCGACGTTGGTGACGACGTAGGCGACGAGCAGGCTCAGGACCCCGATGGTGGCGGGGTAGAAGAAGGCGTTGACCGCTGAGACGCCGCCTATCCTCAAGATCACGAAGGACACGGTGCCAACGGCCATGACGACCGCCAGGGCGTTGGCCGGGGCCCCCGTGCGGGCCGAGGTCTCGCCCAGACGGCGGGAGAGAAACCCGTCGCGGCAGAGGGCGAAGAGCATCCGGGAGCCCGCCGTGGCCGTACCGAGGGCGCTCGCGAAGGCGCTGACCATGACGCCGAAGTTGATGGCGACGGCCATCCCCGGCCCGATAAAGCCCGTGGACAGTTCGCCCAAGGGGGAGGAAGAGCCGGCGAAGCGCTCCGGGCCGCCGTTGCCGACGCCGAAGCCCAAAGTTTGGGCGAGCATGACGACGACGTAGAAGAGGCCCATGGTCAGGACGGCGGCGGCGATGGCGCGGGGGATGTTGCGGCGGGGGTTGTCCGTCTCCTCGCCGAGGGAGGCCGCTCCCTCGAAGCCCGCGAAGGCGAGCAGGCCGAAGACCGTGGCGAGGCCGACCGTCCCGAAGTCCACCCCGCCGGGGAGGGTAAAGGCGGAGAGGGTGAACTGTTGGCCCTCGGGGGCGGTGCCGCCGAAGAGGCGGGCGAAGATCACGGCGACGAGGACCAGGATCAGGGCGACGGTGAGGCCCTCCATCGTGAGCAGCGCCCGCGTCACCACCCGGACGTCCCCGTAGGCCAGAAGCCAGATGAGCGCCGCCGCCACGAGGGAGATGATGACCCAGTCGATCCCGGGCAGGCCGGCGGACGCCAGGAACTCCTGGCCGAAGAGCCCGACCTCGGCCGTCGACCCGGCCGTGAAGCACAGGTACGTCCCGAGCAGCGCCCACCCGGAGAAGAACCCGGCCCGCGGCCCCAGGGTGGCCCCCGAGAGCGCGTAGACGGATCCCGCGTGGCTGAAGTACGACGTCAGGCGGATAAAGGCGTACGAGACGAACAGGATGCCCACCGCGGCGAGCGCGAACACGAGCGGCACCGCCCGGCCCACCAGCCCGGCCGTCGCCGTGCCGTTCAGGGCCATCGCGGCACCCGGGGCCATGATCGCGATCGAGAGCGCGACCGCCTCCCAGAACCGCAACTCGCGCCTCAGGCCGCCCCGCCTCCCCGTCCCCTCCGTCACCCAACCGCCTCCTCGTTTCGCGGGCCGTCTCTTCTGGTCCTACGCTTCGCTCTCGCTGGCGCGTTCGCGGGCGCGTTCTATGTACTTCTCGGCGGCCTCCGGGTTGTTGTAGCTGAGGACGCCGCCGGTCATGGGGTTGTTGATCTCGTAGTGCCCCCCGGCCTCGTGGTCGACGATGACGGGATAGTAGCGCTCGCCCACCTTCTTTATCCCGTACTCCGTGGCCTTCTTGTTCCCCTCGCCCACGTAGCCTCCTCTGGTCGCGTGGGCGACTACTATAAGCCCTTCTGGAGGATCCCACGCGGCCACCCCAAGACGCGGGCCGAGGCCCCGGTTTGAATCGGGCGCGTAGCTGGTAGGGTCATGGTTGGTAGTGCAAGCTCCAGGCCGGTGTCGCGGGTCCTGCGTCCCGCCGGCGTGAGAGGAGAAGGCATGATCACGGTGACCGAAGAAGCCAGGGAGCTCTTCCTGAGCGTCGAGCACCCGGAGGGGACCATCCTGCGCCTCGACCCGGTGACGGACGAGAGCACCGGGGAGACCCAGATCGGGCTCTCCGCCGGCGAACCGCAAGGCGACGACCAGGTCGTCGAGCACGACGGCGTGAGCCTCCTGCACATCGCCGGCCCGGTCAGCGAGGCCCTGGACGGCAGCACCCTGAACCTGGTGGACACCCCCGAAGGCCCGGCCATAGGCCTCTCCACCCCAGGCGAAAGCCCGAACTAGAGACCGGCGACCCCGAGCCTCTCGAAGCCCGGTACGACGCGCGACTCCGGCCGGCGACGGTTCAAGACAACTCCCTCCGGAAGACGACCTTCTCCCTTCCGTCCCCGTCGTAGTCGGAATGGACGCCCACGCCGTCGTTCTCGCGGTCGCCCTCTAATATCTCGAAGCCCATCCGTCCGTGAAAGGCGATGGACCCTTTGTTGACCGGGGAGGTGATGGCCCGCACCGAGCGGCACCCGCGGCTGCGGGCCTCCTCGAAGAACCTTTCGTACAGCCCGCGCCCGAGCCCGACCGACCTGTGATCCGGGTGGACCCCCACGAAGTGGACGTAGGCCTCATCGGCGGGGCTTCCGACGATACCAACCAGGAAGGCGACGAGCTCCCCGTTCTCCTCTACCGCGAAGCTCGTTTCCGGGAAGAGCCGGAAGAAGAGGCGCGGCAGCTTGTCCGCGACCGGGCGCCCGCCCCACCACGCATCGACGACGGCGGTGACGGTCGCGTGATCCGACTCGCGCAGCTCCCTGAACCTCATCGCGCGCAGTTTACAGGCGGGGCCCGAGGGCCGCCCGGGGGCCGTTCGCGGACCGTCTCTAGACGGTCTGTGTAAGCGCGGCGACCTCGGCGGGGTCGAGGGGCTCGCGGCGCGAGGTTCCGAGGGTCACGCGGCGGACAAAGCCGGCGCCCACGAGCCTCGGGCTGTAGGAGGGGAAGGTGTGTAGAAAGAATTTGCCGGGGCCGCGGCGGAGGGCGGGGCGGTGTTCGATCCAGAGCATCGGGCGTTCGAGGTCGGGCATGCCGTCGGGGAAGTGGTCCCGTATGACCTCGGCGGCCAGAAAGCCGGTCGTCTCCTTCGTGACGGCGCCCCCGACCTCGGGAAGCGCCTCGCACACCACCACGGGCGCGTCGCCTTCGGCGCCTTTGTAGACCCGGATCCAGCAGGAAGAGCCGAGCCCGTAGCCGGTCCGGTGGTGCATGTACTCGTGCGTGAGGTTCATCCCGCCTCGCTCTCCCCCATCCTCGTACCCTTACAGGGTGGCCCCTCGCCAGCCCCGAAGCAACTCCCGTTCCCGATCCCGCGGTATACCGCCCCCCATCTCTGGCGGCCCTTCTCTGTGGGCGTCCCAGGCGAGCGTGTCGCGAACG
This sequence comes from uncultured Rubrobacteraceae bacterium, assembly GCA_902806085.1. Taxonomy (GTDB): domain Bacteria; phylum Actinomycetota; class Rubrobacteria; order Rubrobacterales; family Rubrobacteraceae; genus Rubrobacter_D. The sequence continues at coordinate 14,179 of CADCVH010000030.1, forward strand.
GTCTCGGCGAGCGGCCGGAACTCCAGGCCCGCCGCGACCGCCCTGCCCACGTCGGCGGCGAGTATGCCCGCCATCTCCTTCGGGACCCAGAACGGCAACCCCTCCCACGGCTCCACACCCGCCTCGAGGAGGAACTTCTCGGACGGCCAGGTGAATCGGGCTTCGCTACCGGCCGCGTCCCGGATGCCTTCCAGCATCCCGCGCATGGTGAGCCTGCGGTCGGGCCCCGTGGCGTTGTACGTGCCGGTGCTGCGCCCTTCCGTCATGCGGATCGTCCAATCCGCCAGGTCGCGCGCGTCTATTAATTGCACCTGCTGGTCTGGGTCCCCGGGGGCCAGGACCTCTCCCCCCTCCGCCACCCGGCGGCACCAGTAGCGGAAACGGTTCGTGTAATCGTGGGGGCCGACGATCATGCCCGGACGGATCACGAGCGCCCGCCCCGGCATCGCCCACTCCGCCGCCCGCTCGCACCCGACTTTCAAACCCCCGTAGAGCTCCCAATCCAACTCCTCGGGTTCGGGGTCGGGCGGATCCAGGACCGGCGCGTCTTCGTCGAAGCCGTGCCGGCCGAAGTCCCCGTAGACGGAGATGCTGGAGACGAAGGCGTAGTGCCCCACTACGTCTGCCAACAGCCCCGCAGAAGCCCGCACCTCGCGAGGCAGGTTGCCGCTCGTGTCGATGGCCGCGTCCCAGCCCCGCCCGCCCAACGCGGAGAGGTCTCCCCCGCGCTCGCCCCGCAACTCCTCGACCTCAGTGAACATCCCCGGCCCGCTGACACCCCTGTTGAAGAGCGTGACGCGGTGCCCGCGTTCGAGCGCCGCGTCTACCAGGTGACGCCCGAGGAACCTCGTGCCGCCCAGGATCAGGAGGTCCACCTAGTTCTCCCCCCAGAAGCCGGCCCACCACTCCGCGTGCGGCATCCCGCTGTCCAGGGCTTCGCGCCGGATCCTCGCCGCGTCGAGCGGCAGCCGGCGCAACTCCACCGCCAGGCGTCCATCCTCGAGATCGACGAGCGCGTACTCCGCCACCGGCGGGTTCAGCCCGACGCTGCCCGGGTTGATCAGCGTCGTCCCTGCGTGCCGCCTCACGAATTGCTCGTGCGTGTGACCGCCGGCCATCACGGCGGCCTCGTGTTCGGAGAGCATACCGGCCAACTCCTCTTCCGGGGTCGTAGCGACGATGGTGTCGTCGAACGAGCGCGGCGAGCCGTGGAAGCACAGGAGCGTGCGGTCGGAACCGAGGGAAAGCTCCAGCGTCGGCCGCAACAGATCGTCGTCCGCGTTTCCCATGACGACCGGGCACCCGACCCCGCGCAGGCGCCCGACGGTCTCGCGCGGCCGGGGGCCGGTGGCCGCCGCGTCGCCGAGGCACAGGACGTGGTCAGGCCGTTCGCGTTCGAGGTCGGCCAGCACGGTTTCCAGCGCGAGCAGGTTGCCGTGGAGGTCGGAGATCAGGGCGACACACACGGGCGCTTCCTTCACGGGCGCCTCCTTCCGTCGGCCCCGGTCCCTGCCCGCTACCCCCCGACGGCCTCGCCGGGACGGGTGACGACCTGATCGATTACGCCGTATTCCACGGCCTCCTGGGGGCTCAAGATGTAGTCGCGGTCGGTGTCGCGCTCGATCTTCTCGAACGGCTGGCCCGTCGCCTGCGCCATGATCTCGTTGATCCTGCGCTTGGTGAAGACGATCTCCTTGGCGTGAATCTCCACGTCGGAGGCCTGCCCCCCGATGCCGCCCTGGATGGCCGGCTGGTGGAGCAATATCCTCGTGTTCGGCAACGCGCTCCTCTTGCCCTTCGTCCCCGCCGCGAGAAGAAAAGCCCCGGCCGAAGCCGCCATCCCGAGCGCCGTAGTCGCCACGTCCGCGTTGACGAAACGCATGGTGTCGTACATCGCGAGCATCGCGGATATGCTCCCACCGGGCGAGTTTATGTAGATGTTTATGTCCTGCTCGGGGTCCTCGGAATCCAGGTGCAAGAGCTGCGCCATGACCACGTTCGCGACCTGATCGTCCACCGGTGTTCCCAGGAAGATGATCCTGTCCTTCAACAGCCGCGAGTAGATGTCCATCGTCCGCTCGCCGCGAGGGCTCTGCTCCGTGACGTAAGGGATTACCAACCTCGGGTCGGAACTCATCGTGATGCCCGCCTCTCTTTCGCCTTCGGGCTATACTTGCGAGAGAGTAACACCGATGCAGTGTTTATGCAAGTTTTTTGCAGTGTTTTGGAGGTAAGGGGTATTGGAGCCGGATCGTTTGCGGGTGCTCAGGTTGCGGGCGGTGATGAGCCAGGAGCAGTTGGCGGACAGGAGCGGGGTGGCGCGGGACACGATCTCCAAGTTGGAGACGGGCCAGCGCCGGGCTTACCCGTCCACGATCCGCAAGCTCGCCCTCGGCCTGGAGGTCAAGCCGCAGATGCTCATGGGGGGTGTGGAGTACCTGGATGAAGGGCCCGTGGAAGAGGTTGAGGAGGTCCCGGAGAAGGCCAACCCCGACAGGAAGATCGGGTTCTAGAACCATCTCCGCCGCAGGCACGATCCGCGTCGGGCTCATCGACGCCGTAGAGAGGGTGGGCGAGGCGGCCTGGCGTGCGCTGGAGCCGCCGGACTTCCCGTTCTTCGACTACGAGTTCCTCGACGCCCTGGAGAAGTCGGGTAGCGTGGGCCCGGGTACCGGCTGGTCGCCCGTCCACCTCGTCTGCGAGATGGACGGGGAGCTCGTGGGCGCCATGCCCCTCTACCTCAAGACCGACTCCTACGGGGAGTACGTCTTCGACTGGGAGTGGGCGCACGCCTACCACGAGCACGGCGTCCCCTACTACCCGAAGCTGGTGGCCGCCGTCCCGTTCACGCCGGCGACGGGTCCCAAGGTGCTCGTCGGCCCCGGCGCGGACCGGGGGGCCGTGACTGACGCGCTGCTCGACGCGGCGCGGGAGGTCGGCGAGGAGAACCGGGCCAGCTCCACGCACGCGCTCTTCGTGCCGGAGGGGGACGTGGGCGAGTTCGAGAGGCGCGGGTTCGCGGTGCGTCATTCGCTGCAGTTCCACTGGCGCAACCGGGGCCACGGGTCGTTCGACGATTACCTCGGGGCGCTCACGAGCAAGCGCCGGCGTCAGATCTCACGCGAGCGCCGCCAGCTCGCCGAGGAGAACCTCACGATAGAGCGCCTGACGGGCGAGACGCTGGAGCCGGTCCACGCGGACATGATGTACCGCTTCTACACCTCCACCTCCGACAGGAAGTGGGGTTCCCCGTACCTCAACAGGGCGTTCTTCCGCGAGGTCTTCCGGACGATGAAGGACCGCCTGCTATTCGTGCTCGCCCGCGACGAGGCGGGGAGGCCCATAGCGGGCACCATCAACTTCTACAAAGGCGCCGCCCTCTTCGGCCGCCACTGGGGCGCCGTCGAGGACCGCCGGAACCTCCACTTCGAGCTCTGCTACTACCAGACCATAGAGTTCGCCATCGAGCGGGGGATGAAGCTCTTCGAGGCGGGGGCCCAGGGCGAGCACAAGCTCGCGCGCGGCTTCCTCCCGACCCTCACCCGTAGCGCGCACGAGCTCCGGCATCCGGCCTTCAGGCGCGCCATCGGGCGCTTCGTCGAAGAGGAGAAGGAGTACCTCGACCGGGCCGTCGAGGAGTACTCCAGGCACGACCCGTACAAGGGTTAGCCCCGCGGAGGGGGCGGGAGCCCGTCCGCGAAGGTATCGCGGTTCAGTTGGGATGTTGGCGCTACTGGCGGTCGCGGGTCAGGGCGGCGTAGATCAGGCCCCACACCGCCCCGTAGACGGCGTGGTCGATGGCGGGGAGCAAGACTTTGGGGCTCCGCTGCTCCCACGGGGGCGAGTGGACGCCCGCCAGCGGCAGCCAGCTCGACCACCCGGCGCCCCAGGCGAGTATCCCCAGCGAAGAGCCGACGGCCGCCTCCTCGCCCATCCCCCCGCTCTCCCGGCGCAAGAGGCCGAAGGCGGCCCCGGTGCTGATGCCGTAGGCGACGTGCGCGGTCGCGGCCAGGACCCGCCGGGTGTTGGGAGAGAAGCCCTCCGGGGCGACGAGCTCCTCGACCCGGTCCACTACCTGCGTCGGGGCGGTGTCGAAGACCAACCCCGCCCTCCTCCAGGCCGCGCGCAGCCCGGACAAGACGAGCGTGCCCCCGGCCCCGCCGAGCGCCCCCGTCAAGATCCTGCTTTTCGCGTCCATGCGGCGTCCTTCCTCGTGTGCCGGGCGGCCTCAAACCGGGTTGTACCCCGATGCGGGGTTTCCCAAAGACGAGGACGCCCCGTTCCGGGCTACTCCTTGCGGTAGGGCTTGCCGATGGCGGCGGGGGCGATGGCGCGTCCGCCGAAGACGGCGAGGGCCACGATGGTGAGCACGTAGGGGATCATTTGCAGAAACTCGTTGGGTATGACCTCCTGGGGGGCGCTGAAGGTGACGGCCAGGGCGAAGCCGAACAGCAGGGCCGCCCCCGTGGCGCCTATGGGGTTCCACCGGCCGAATATGAGGGCCGCCAGCGCGATAAACCCCCTACCGTTGGTCATCCCCTCGGTAAAGGCCGAGAGAATGCCCATCGAGAGGTATATCCCGCCCAAAGATGCCAGGAGCCCCGAGAGCGCGACGCCGTAGTAGCGCATCCTGCCCACGCTGACGCCTGCCGTGTCGACCGCCTCGGGCGACTCGCCCGTCGCCCGCAGCCTGAGCCCGAAGGGCGTCCGGAAGAGCACGAAAAACGTGACGGGGACCATCACGTACATCAGGTAGACGAGGACGCTCTGGGAGAAGAGGGCGGGGCCCACGACCGGGATGCCGCTCAGGAGTGGTATCGGGACCTCGCCGAAGCCCTCGACGCGCGGGGAGGTCCCACCGGAGCCGAAGATCGAGACCATCAAAAAGCCCGTTCCGCCCAGGGCCAGCAGGTTGATGGCGGTGCCGGAGATGATCTGGTCGGCCTCGAACGTGACGCACATGAGCGCGTGGATCAGGGCGAAGATGAGGCCCGCCGCGAGCGCGAAGCCCAGGGCCACCACCGCGCTGCCGGAGAGGAACGCCCCAACCACGCCGGCGAAGGCGCTTATGAGCATGAGGCCTTCCAGGCCGATGTTGACCACCCCGCTCCTCTCGCTGAACATGCCGCCCAGGGCCGCGAAAACGAGCGGCGTGGCGTTTCGGATCGTCGAGGCGAGAAGTTGGCCCGGGGCGCCGAAGATCTCGTCCACTACTGTCCCAACCCTTTCTCCAGGCGCGCGCCGGCCAGGGCGCGGGCGCGCTTGCCGAGCAGGAGCTCCACGAGCTTGGTGGCGGTAACGAGCAGCAGGATCACCGCGAGCAGCACGTTGGTCAACTGCAACGGCACATCCGTCGAGAACTGCATCTCCTGCGCCCCCGAGGCGAGCCCGCCGAAGAGCAGGGCGCCGAGTACCACCCCGGCCGGGTGGTTGCGCCCGAGCAGCGCCACCCCGATGCCGTTGAAGCCCAGGTTGGTGACGAACGGTACCGTCATCTTGCCGTAGACGCCCAAGACCTCCACGCCGCCGCCGACGGCGGCGAAGGCCCCGCCTATGGCGAGGGCGAGGACGGTGTTGATCCCGATGCCCATGCCGGCGTAGTTCGCGGCGCCCGGCGAGAGGCCGACCGCCCGGATCTGGAACCCCCTCCTGGTCCTCCACAAGAGCAGGTACGCCACCACCGCCGCGAGCAGCGCGAGCAGGAACCCGTAGTTCGCCCGCCCGAGGCCCAGCCCGATAAACGGGATGCGGGCCGCGAAGTCTATGGCGTCGGTGCCGGGGACGAGCCCTTCTGTCCTCAAGGGTTTGAGCGCCAGGTAGGTCGCCAGGTTGATGCCTATATAGTTCAGCATGATCGTGGTGATGACCTCGTGCGCCCCGAAGCGGGCCTTGAGAACCCCCGGTATCGCGCCCCACAGAAAACCCGTGACCACGCAGGCCAGCAACACCAGCGGTATCGAGAGGGCGCCGAGGGAGGCCAGGGTCACCCCGAGCCAGGCGGCGGTGATGGCGCCGATGTAGAGCTGGCCCTCGCCCCCGATGTTGAAGAGCCCGGCCCGGAAGGCGACGGCGACGGCGAGGCCGGTGAAGATCAGGGGCGTCGCCCCGAGCAGCGTCCTGCCTATGGCGGTCGGGGACCCGACCGCCCCCCGCACGAGCGCCGAGTAGGCCGTCAGCGGGTTGTTGCCGGTCGCCAGCACGATGAACGCCCCGAGCACGAAGGAGATGGCAATGGCGATGAGGGGGAAGACGAGGGCGCCCCCCGCGTCCACGAGCGCCCGGCGCAGCCTGGCGCTCAAGCGCCCTTCTCCCCGCCCGTCCGCCCGGCCATCAGCAGGCCGAGCTCCTCGTCGGTCGCGTCGGGGCCGACCTCGCCGACGATCCTCCCGTCGTAGATGACCGCTATGCGGTCCGAGAGCGAGCGGACCTCTTCGAGCTCCAGGGAGATGAGCAGGATCGCCTTGCCCTGGGAGCGCTGCTCGAGGAGCTGGCGGTGGATGAACTCGATGGCGCCCACGTCCACGCCGCGGGTCGGCTGGGCGGCGATGATGACGCCGGGGTCCCCGGAGAGCTCGCGGGCGAGCACGGCCTTCTGCTGGTTGCCGCCGGAGAGGGAGCCCGCCCTCGCGTCGGGGTCGGGCGGGCGCACGTCGTAGGCGCGCAGGGCCTCCGCGGCCCGGCGGCGCATGGCCTTCGGGAAGATCCAACCCCACTTGGAGAACGGGGCCTCGTCGTAGGTCTTTAGCGCGTTGTTCTCCGAGAGGGAGAAGTCCTGCACGAGCCCCTTGGTCCCCCGGTCCTCGGGAACGTAGGCGAGGCCCCGCTCCTGGCGCCCGTTCGCCCCGACCCTTGTGACGTCCTCGCCGTCGAGGCGCACCACGCCGGACTCGGCGGGTCGGGTCCCGGCGAGCGCCTCGGCGAGCTCCGTCTGGCCGTTGCCGTCCACGCCGGCCACGCCCAGGATCTCCCCTCCCCGAACCTCGAGGCCGATCTCGTCCACAGCCTTCGCCCCGGCGCCGGAGCGGACCACCAGCCCCTCGGCCGAGAGGCGCGCCTCCCCGACCTTGGCCTCCGTCTTCTCGACGCGCAGGAGCACCTCGCGGCCGACCATGAGGCGGGCGAGCGCCCCCTCGTCCGTCCCGGCGGCCTCGACCGTCTCGACCACCTTGCCGTCGCGGATGATGGTGATGCGGTCCGAGATACCGAGGAGCTCGCCGAGCTTGTGGGTTATGAGGATGATGGAGAGGCCGTCGGCGACGAGCTCTTTGAGGACGGAGAAGAGGTCCTCGGTCTCCTGGGGGGTGAGGACGGCGGTCGGCTCGTCGAGGACGAGGATACGGGCCTTGCGGTAGAGGGTCTTGAGGATCTCGACCCGCTGCTGCTCGCCCACGGAGAGGTCGGCCACCCGCGTCCTCGGGTTGACGCGCAGGCCGTAGCGTTCCGAGAGCTCTTCGGTGTCCCTGATCGCCCTCGCCAAATCCAGGGTGGCGCCCTTGCGGGGCTCGGCGCCGAGGACGATGTTCTCCGCGACGGTGAGGGCCGGAATCAGGGTGAAGTGCTGGTGGACCATCCCGATGCCGCGGGAGACCGCGTCCTTGGGGTCTTTGATCTCCGCCCGCTCCCCGTCCACGATGACCTCGCCCTCGTCGGGCGAGTAGAGGCCGTAGAGGATCTTCATCAGGGTGGACTTGCCGGCCCCGTTCTCGCCCAGGAGGCCCAGGATCTCACCCCGCCCGAGCGTGATCGAGACGCCGTCGTTCGCCCTTACCGGCCCGAACGTCTTAGTGACGCCCCGCATCTCCAGCACGACCGGGGCCCCCACCCCGGCCGTGCCCCCCCTTGTGCGCTCCTCCGTCAACCCCGGTTCCCCCGACTACTGCTGCGGCACGTCGGGGACCTTGATGTCGCCGTTTATGATGCCCTTCTGGGCGCTGTCCACCTCGTCCTTGGCGTTCTGCGGCACGTCGCCGTCGAAGCGGCGGAACGGCGCCAGGCTCAGGCCCTTCTCCTTCAGGCCGAGGTCGATGACCTCGCCGCCGGGGAAGCTGCCGTCGTTGGCGTCGCTGATGGCCTGGTAGACCGCGTTGTCCACGCGCTTGACGACCGAGGTCAGGATGGGGGCGTCGGGGACCAGCTTGCCCTGGTCGGAGTCCACGCCGATGGCGAAGGCTTTCTGCTCCTTGGCCGCGTCGAAGAGGCCAGCGCCCGTGGCGCCGGAGGCGTGGTAGATGATGTCGGCGCCGTCGTTGATCTGCTGCAGCGAGATCTCCTTGCCCCTCGCCGGGTCGTTGAACGCGTCGGGCGTCGACCCGGCGTACTGCACGAGCACCTCGCAGTCCGAACACACGGACTCCACGCCGGCCTCGTAGCCGGCCTGGAACTTGCCTATAAGCTCGGACTCCTGCCCGCCGAGAAAGCCGACGACCTTGTCGCCCGGGGTGGTGTACTGCGTCTTCTCCTGGGTCATGAGGCCCGCGACCACGCCGGCGAGGTAGCTGCCCTCCTGCTCCCTGAAGACCAGGCTCGCCGCGTTCTTGGGCTCGACCACGGAGTCCACGATGGCGAAGTTGGTGTCGGGGTACTGCGGGGCGATCTCGTTGACCGCGTCGGTCATGAGGAACCCGACGGCGAACACGGGGTCGTACCCCTGGTCGGCGAGCTGGGTGAGGTTGTTGACGTAGTCCGTCGCGGCGCTCGACTCCAGGGTCTCGGTCTCCGCGTTGAACTCTTTCTTGGCCCTCTGCAACCCGGCGTAGGCCGAATCGTTGAAGCTCTGGTCGCCGAGGCCGCCGATGTCTAGCACCAGCGCCGGGCGCACGTCCGAGCCACCGCCGCCGCCTCCACCGCCGCCCTGGCCACCGCCCCCTCCACCGCAGCCCACCGCGACCAGCGACAGGACCAGGGCCAGCGAGATCGAGCCCACTCTGGTACGCATAGGACCTCCCTTTTTGCGATTTGCGAACCGCCCCCGCGCGCAACCCGCCGGGCGTCCGGTCTTACGTGACAGATCGTTACCCGGCATCATATAGAGTCGGGACCACCCGCGCAAAGGAGGCAAGGGAGGCCGCGACCCCTGGGGGCCGCCAGACGAGCCCGGGCCCCGCGTTCGTCCTCCGGGGCCTACTGCAACAGCTTCTTGAGGTTCTCTTCGAGGTAGTCGGCGGTGACGGGGCCTTCGGGGGCGTATGCCACGGCCTCCTTGCAGAGGTGGTAGAGGGCCAGGGTGCGGGTCGGGGTCAGCCGGCGGCTTCCGGCCTGCTCCAGGACGAGCCGCATAAGCTCCAGGGCGACCTCGGCCTCGCTCTTCTGTGGCTCCACGCGCGCGTCTCCTCACCCTCGTTTGCGGGGGGATTATATCGGCCCGATGCGGCGCTATGGTAAACTTCCGGGCGCTTTGATCTTACCTGGCGGCCCTAGAACGGACCCGGACACCACGATTGATGATGCATGCGAAGGGGGCGGCGCCCGTGGGTAGGTCGGGCCCGAACCAAGTCACCTGCCCGGTCTGCGGGTACGCCTTCCGGGCCACCCACGTCGGCACCTACGTCACCGTCGGCAGGGAGTCGGACCTCTGCCCCAAGATCCCGGGACGCCCCTCAGACGGCGCGCGCCTGATTCGGAACGGCATAACGATGTGCCCGGCCTGCTCCTTCGCCGCCGGCGAGGACTTCGGCGACCTCTACCTCTCCTTCGACGAGCGCTACGACGTGGAAGCCCGCCTGGAGGAGGACGGCCTGCTCAGGGTCTTCCGGTCGAACTCGCCGCCCTGGCTCGCCTTTCACGCCGCCGAAATCTGCGGCAAGGCCCGCGGCTTCAGGTCCCGCGACCTCGGCGACCTCTGCCTGCGCGCCTCCTGGGTCTGCCGCAAGGAGCGCGAGCGCCCCTTCGAGAGCACCTTCCAACTGAGGGCCGTCCGCCACTTCATACGCTCCCTCCAGGACGAGAACCTCGTCGGCCGCGAGCTCTCCGTAACCACCTACCTCGTGGGCGAGCTCAACCGCCGCCTCGGCAACCACCGCGAGGCCCTCAACTGGTACGTCAACGCCGGCCGCACCACCGAGGGAGATCCCCGCGTCGCCTGGCTCGACCGGCTCATAGACAAGCAGAGAAAGCTGGCCGAGGAGCAGGCAGCGTAGCAGCCTAACGGAGGGGATCGCGGTTTTCCTAGCGCCCCGAAATGGAGTTACGGCTCTCTGATCTTCTAGAGTTCGGCGCGTTCGAACCTGCGCAGGGCGAGCAGGACGAACAGCACGGACCAGAGCGCCGTGGCGGGGAGGGAGATCAGGCCGTAAGCGGGGATCTCGCCCCGTGTCACCAGGTAGTACCCGGATTGGAAGAACAGCCACGGGAAGGCCGCCGTCAGCCAGGGCGCGTAGTTGGCGATCATGAACCCCCCGACCATGAACCCGAACACGCTCCCGGCCAGCGGCCCCCGGCTCTCGAAGAACGTGCCGAGCAGCAACGACAGCGCGAGGTAGAAGAGCAAGCCCAGGGCGAGTATCGCGAGGCCCCCGACGAAGAGCAACGGCGGCGGGGGCCGCGTGGAGATGATCGTCATCAGGCCGTAGAACACCAGGGCCGGGAAGAGCAGCGTGACCGTCAGGAGCCACCGGAAGTGCACCGCAAGCTTGGCCAGGACGAACGCCCTGCGCGACGCGGGCTTGCTCAGGACCCAGGCTGCGGTCCCCAGCTGTTTCTCGCCTATGATCGCGCCTTGCGTCTTCGCGACCACGGCTATCACCGAGGCCACAGACCCCAGAACGAAGAACATCAGGGCGCCCGCGTCGTTTATGTCCTTGGGGGTGTACCCCGGCTCCATCTCGCCCCGGATGTAGGCCACCGCCGCGGAGATCAGCGCCACTATGAACATCCAGATCGCGGCGTGCGCCACCAGCGACGGACCCACGGCCCACTCGCCGTTCTCCTTGCCGACGAGGTTCCGAAAACCGCCAGGAGGACCCCCGACCGGCTCCAGGACGGCCCGCTCCTCTGGTTTCTCCGTGCTCTTCCCGGCGCTCCCGCGGTCGTTCGGCCCTAGCGCCTCTTCTCTAGATTTCACCGCCACCGCCCTTCTCGATCAGGTCGAAGAAGGCCTCTTCGAGGCTCTGCCGTTTGCGGCCGAAGCCGGTGACCTTCACGCCCCGGGTCCCCAGAACCAACCGCAGGAGGTTCTCTTCGGCGGCGGACCGGTCGGTCGTCCCCACGATCCAGCGGCGCTCCCCGCCCGGCCCCGAGGATTCGTCGAGCGAGGAGACCCAGCCTTGCGAGCGGACGCGCGTCCGCGCTTGCTCCAGCACGGCCCCGGATTCGCCCCGAAGGTCCAGTTCGTAGATGGCGACCCCGGCCCCGCCGATCGTCAAGAGTTCATCTATCGGGGCCTGCGCGAGGAGCCTGCCGCGATCGAGGATCGCCACCGAGTCGGAGACGCGCTGGACGTCGTCGAGGATATGGGTGGAGTAGAAGATCGTCGTGTTCTGCTCGTCGCGCAGCCGCGCCATGATCTCCAGCACGTCCCGGCGGCCCATCGGATCCAGCGAGGCGGCGGGTTCGTCCAGGATCAACAACTCCGGGTCGTTTATCTGGGCCTGCGCGAGCCCCAGCCGCTGCCGTTCTCCACCGGAGAAGCCCCCGATCCTGCGGTCCGCCCGGTCCGAGAGCCCGACCAGCGAGAGCGACTCGTCGACGCGCCGTTCGATGGCCGACTCCGGGCCGGAGTAGAAGAATCGCGCCACGAACCGCAGCGTCTCCCGCGCCGTCATGTGGCCGTAGTAGCGCGGGTCCTGGGCGAGGTAGCCGACCCTTCTGCGGATCTGGAAGTTCTCGGAGACTATGTCGTTGCCGAAGACGGAGCCGGAGCCGGAGGTCGGACGGGCGAGCCCCAGCAACAGCTTCATGGCCGTGGTCTTTCCCGCCCCGTTCGGCCCCAGAAAACCGAAGATCGAACTCTTCGAAACGCTGAGGTCGAGCGCCTTCAAAGCCGCCACGTGGCCGTAGGTCTTGGTGAGTCCCCTGGTCTCTATGACGGCGGGCGCCCCCCCACCGCCGCGATACGCTCCGAGAGCGGGCCTGTCGTCTTTGGGAGTCATCATAGACGGCAAGAGTCTATCGCAGCAGGCATCGGCCGCGCCGTAAACCCGTTACCTGCGCGACTCATGAGGGTTTCGCGGCGTCGAGGATAACTGCTGACGGGGTGAACGTAGTCGAGGCGGAAGCCGAGGCGGAAGCGTGACGCGGAGTTTTCTTGCGTCTTCGAGGGGGCTCGGCCAGGGCGTTGAACCCTTCCGGGTCTCGCGTGAAGGCGCGAACGCCGAAGAAGGCGCGAACGCCGAAACCGGCCGCCGGCAGGGGCCGCGGCGAGACCCCGCCTTGCTTACCCGTGGCCCCGGTCACGGGGACAGGGTGGTTACTGGTGCGCGGTTGGTTAATCGGTCCGCGGCTCCTTTCGGTTCGTGGCATCTTCGAGCTGGTTTTCGTGCCCCGTCGCGGAACCTCGGGGCGGAACTCTAGCGGGTACGGTGGCCTGGTTCTCGGCGTCCTTTCTCCCCTTCGTGAATCTCTCAAGCCGAGGCTCTACCAGCCCGCCGTACCGTGGCAAGTCCAAGCACTTGCCTTACGTTTCGGCAGGGCATAAGATTCATCCCATCGCGCAAACCGGGTACCCGAAGGTGGTGCATGTCCTCTAGCTTTATGAGCCTGCCGTTCTGGATACCACGCGGCCTCGGCGTGGTGGACGGCATCGCCAGGGTTTGCGAGTCGGAGCTGGTGCTCGAGTTTGAGGTCAAAGAGAGCATGTTCAGGATAGGCACTAGGGAAGTCGTCCTCCCTTTCGAAGAGATAGAGTCCGTCGCCTTCAAGAGGCGGGGCCTGCTCAGGAACACGCTGCTCTTCAGCACCAGGCGGCTGCACCCGGCCAGCAGCGTTCCCGGCAGCCGGGCCGGCCAGTTCGCGCTCTACGTCACGCGGGAGCACAAGAACAAGGCCAGAGAGGTCGAGTCCCTTCTGGCCTACGGCCTGGCCCGCAGAGACCTGAGCGGCATGAGGGACTCGCTGGCCCCACGGCGCAGGAACCTCCGTCTGCCCGAAGACATAACGTAGGAAGCCACGATGCCAGCGGGAGCCAGCCCGCCCCCGGGCATCCCAGAGAGGACGAAGCGCACCACACGCAGACGCGCAGGCTGCTGGAGCGGGCCTATCTGGAGGCCGGAGATCCGCGCGGGGGCTCCGGCCTCCGGGGAGACGAAGCCCGCTGGCAACGCGGGAGAAGACCCATCGCCGCCGCCATAGACCGCGACGGCACCTGTCTCGACGTCGGCTGCGCCAACGGGCTCTTGATGGAAAGCCTCGCCGATTGGACCGGAGAGGACGGGTTTCGGATCGAGCCATACGGCCTCGACCCGATCCCCTCTTTAGCCGTCCTCGCCCGAGAACGACTGCCACGGTGGGCTGACCGAATCTTTGTCGGCAACGTCATGGCCTGGAGACCACCTTTCCGCTTCGACTTCGTGCGTACCGAGCTCGAATACGTCCCCCGGCACCGCCAACCGAACGTGATCGAGTACCTGCTAAACGAGTACCTCGTCCCCGGCGGACGCTTGATCGTCTGCTCCTACGGCAGCTCCAGCCGTCCCCAACCGAAGACCGAACCCGTTGGTGAGATCCTGCGCGACTGGAACTACGAAGTCGTCGGCGGAGCCGAAGCCGCCGACACGAACGGCGTCGTTATAACCCGCGTCGCCTGGATCGACCGTCCCCCAAACTGAACCGCTACTCGACCGTCCGCGCCACGACCTCGGCTCCGGCCTGCTTGTCGGGCACCCAGTAGGAGATGCCTTCTATGTACTGCGGCGTCCCTGGGTAGAGCTCGGCCTCCTCGATGCCTGAGAGGCGGGTCCTTATGGCGAAGCGGGCTGCCCCAAGCGGGTTCATGTTCGTGTCTATGTTGCGCCAGGTGGCCCGGGCCGTGGCGGGCAGGCGGAGGAGGTTCGAGGGGGAGGTGGATTCCTGCGCCAACTCCCGCAGGAACTTCTGCTGGCGGCCGATGCGGCCTATGTCGGCGGTCGGGCCGCCCCGGTAGCGGACGTAGGCCAGGGCTTGGAGGCCGTCCAGCTCGCGGGTGCCGGCCGGGATGGAGACCCGTTGGCCTTCGATGCCGACTTTTATCGGCTCTTCGACCTCGACGGTTATGCCGCCCATGGCGTCCACTATGTCCTTTACGCCGCCGAAGTTCACGACCACGTAGTTGCCGACGGGGACGCCGGTGAGGTTCTCGACCGTCGCGACGGTGAGCTCCGGGCCGCCGGCGGCGAAGGCGGCGTTGATCTTGTCTTCTCCCACGCCGGGGATGTCCACGAGCGTGTCGCGTGGCACGGCCAGCATCCCCCCGCCCGCCTTGGTCACCACGATGGTGTCCGCTCGTGAGGCCCCGCCGGCGGACGCGTCGCTGCCCAACAACACCGCGCGCTGCCCCCCGAAGGGGAGGACGAGGTAGGCCAGCAGGAGCAACAATATCACGAGCACGGCGAGCAGCACCGGCCGCAGGATGCCGCCCCGACGTTTGCCCTCCACCCCGCGTCCCGCCTTGAAGACCTTCATGCTCATGGGATCTCTTCTACCACACACGCTCGCGCCATCAACGGGGCTGCGGCCGGGTGATATTTCACCCAGCTTCGGGGCCCGGCGTGCGGGTATACTGGTGAGCGTGGAGGAGCTCAAGACAGCGTCGTTCGGGCTCGAAGAAGAGCGGGTAGCCTGGGAGGGCCTGGCCGCGTCTTGCGCCGGGCCGATCCGGCGCCTCGGGGCTTTCTCTCTCGTCGGCTTCGTCTTTTTCGTCGCGGCGACCACCGCGGTGGTCCTCTTCTACAACCTTTTCGGCGCCCGCTACGCCGATGGCGTCGCCGTTGCGGTGCCGCGGGGGGCGTTCTACACGACCATGCTCCTGGGCCTGGCGCTCGCCGTCGGCGGTTACCTGGCCTGGCTCTTCAAAAGCCTGCACTCTTTCAGGGGGTTCCGACGCGTGCTCCTCGGGGGCGGGGTCGACCCGGAGCGCCCGACCGCCGAAGGCCTCAAGGCCTACTCGGACGAGCAACTCCTGGAGCTGCGCTCCCGCTACGAGCGGATGCCCGCGGGAAAGCTCAGGGACCGCCTCGAGCGTACCTTCGGCTTCCACAAGGACGACTCCTTCTCGCTGGGACCCTTGAGCGTCCTGCCCGGCACCTTCGAGATGGGTTCCTTGAGGATGGAGTGGGAGACGCAGGGGATCCTGCGCTCCGGCGAGCCTATGCCGCCCATCGGCTGGTGGACCGAGGGACGGCGCCGCCTCCTGCCCCGCAAGCCGAACGAAGTCCGCAAGCTCGTCTACACCCTCCGCTACACCGACGCCTCCGTGCGCGAGCTCAAGCGCCGCTACGGCTACCGGACCGAGCGCTGGCACGCGACCGTCCCTGAAGGAAAGCTCTTCGACGCCGTCCGCGACCTTGAGACCTCCCAACGCATCCACGTCGCCCTCGGCCGTCGCTCGCTCGTCTCTTAAGCAACACGACCCCTCCCGGGGGCTTTCGGCTCGAGATGCCGTGGAAGGGTGTTTCGGGCGCGACCCCGGGTTGGGGTGCTGCTAGAGTAGGCAGATGGAAGACGCTTTCGGCGCCGGGCCGCCGTATACGGTTGGGGTCGAGGAGGAGTTCCAGCTCGTCGACCCGGCATCGCGCGCGCTGGTCCCGGCCGTAGACCGGGTGGTCGCCGCCGGCAACGGCACGAACCTCGTCACCTCGGAGCTCTCGCGGTCCTGCGTGGAGATGGTCTCGCCGGTCTTCGGGACGGCCGCGGGGCTCGCGAAGCGGCTACCCGAACTGCGCCGGGAGGTGGCCGGGATGGCGCGGGACGGGGGGGTCGAGATCGTCGCGGCGGGCACGCACCCTTTTTCGGACCCCACCGGGCAGCCGCTCGCGGGTGGCGCCCACAACGCCCGCATAGAGGAGGAGATGGGCTGGGTGGCCCGGACGCAGGCGATCTACGGCTTGCACGTCCACGTCGCCGTGCCCGACGGGGAGGCGGCCGTCCGGGCCGTGGGCGCGCTCGCCCGGCGGGTACCGCTTCTCGTGGCGCTCTCGGCCAACTCGCCGTTCTGGCGCGGGTCGGACACCCGCCTTGCCTCGACCCGCGTCAAAATCTTCGAGATGTTCCCCCGCTCGGGCCTCCCGCCCGCCTTCCGCGACTGGGAAGACTTCGTCCGGCACGTCGAGACCCTCGTCGCCTCCGGCAGCATCCCCGATTACTCCTGGTGCTGGTGGGACGCCAGGCCCCACCTCCGGTTCGGCACGGTCGAGCTCCGCGCCCCCGACGTCCAGACGGACGCCTCCCACACCGCCGCCCTCGTCGCCCTCGTCCAATGCCTCGTAGCGGGCGCCGACGGCCGCGCGCCGGAAGACCCGCTCTTCATCGCCGAGAACAAGTGGCGGGCGGTCCGTCACGGCATGGACGCCACCTTCTACGACTTCGCCGCCGGGGAGTCAATGCCCGCCCGGTCCCTGGCCCGCGAACTGGTAGAGGAACTGCGCCCGATCTCGCAGGACCTCCGCTGCGAGGCCGAGCTCGAGGGCGCGTTGGAGATCGTGGCCCGCGGCAACGGGGCCGAGCTCCAACGCGCGGCGTTCGAGAAGGACGGTTCGCTAGAGGGTCTCGTGGGCCACCTATCCGACGCCACCGTATCCCGGCAGGGGCGCCCCCACCGGAGCCGTTAGCCGCCGATTCGGGACTCTTCGAGGTCGAGGTCGCGTTCGATGCGGCGCATGGTCTCGGGGCTGATCTCGCCCCCGTCGCGCATGCGGATGATGGCCTCCCGCTCGGCCTCTATAAGGTCCCGCCGCCAGCCGCGCCAGGCGGCGGACCTCTCGGCGTACTCGTCGGTCATGCCACCGGCCTCGATGCCGGCCTCGTAGCGCCGAATGCGGTCCTCGTAGTACTCGCGCATGCCCTGCTCGTTGCCCGGGGGGAGCTCGTTCTCCGCCCGGATCCGCCCCAGCCGCTCCAGGGCCGCGCGGGAGCCCTGGAGGCGGGCCTGAAGCTCCGCGATCCTGGCGGCCTCCCCGTCCTCCCTGAGGCCGAGCGCCTTTATGAGGAAGGGCAGGGTCAGCCCCTGCAAGACGAGCGTCGCGAGGATCACGGCGAAGGTAAGAAAGAGGACCAGGTCGCGGCCGACGAGCGGGTCCCCGTCCGCGGTGTTCAGGGGCACGGTGAGGGCCGCCGCCAAAGAGACGGCGCCCCGCATCCCGCTCCAGCTCATCACCAGGTACTCCCGCCACGTGCCGCGCAGGTACCTGCTGCGGAAGAGCCGGTCGAAGACAGGGTGAAGGTAGGGCACCGTGAAGAAGAAGGCCAGGCGCGCCCCCAGCACCACCAGGTAGATCAGGACGGCGTAGAACAGCAGCTTCGCCACCGGGTACTCATCCAGCGTCCCGAGGATGGCCGGGAGTTGCTGTCCGAGCAGGACGAAGAGCAGCGCCTCCAGGACGAAGATCAGGACGCCCCAGAACGCGAGGGCCTGGATGCGCGTGGAGGCGTTGGAGAAGAGCCTGGGCGACCTCCACCCTTGGGCGAGACCGTAGGTGACCACGGCGAGGATGCCAGAGACGTGCAGGATCTCCTCCGCGAGGATGTAGACGCCGTAGGGGATCAGGACGGAGAAGGTGATCTGGATCGAGGCGTCCTCCAGGCGGCTCCACAGGGGCAGGATGGTCAAGGCCAGGACGAGGCCGACGAGGATGCCGCCGCCGGCGACGAGCAGGAAGTCGAGGCCGGCGCCGATGGGCGAGAAGGCCGCCGCCCCCGAGGCGACCCCCACGGCCAGCCGGAACGCCACGAGGCCCGAGCCGTCGTTTATGAGGCTCTCGCCCCCCACGACCGTGCCCACACGCTCCGGCACCCCGAGGCGCCGGAAGATCGCCTCCGCCGCAACCGGGTCCGTCGGCGAGAGGATCGCCCCGAGCACGAAAGCCAGCGGCCACGACAGCCCGACGACGAAGTGGGCCGCCGCGGCGACTGCGAAGATAGTCGCGAGCACGAGGCCTATAGCCAGCAGCGAGATCGCCCTGAGGTGGGCGCGCAGATCCAGCGGCGAGGAGAAGAAGCCAGCCGAGTTCAGGAGCGGCGGCAGAAAGACCACGAAGATCACCTCGGGCGGTATCTCGACCGTCGGCAGCCCCGGCGTGAAACCGAGCGCGAGCCCCCCGAGCACCAGGAAGATCGGGTACGGGATCCGAACCACGCGGGCCAATTGCGCCAGCAACGCCGCCGCCCCGAGCAGGAAGATGAGCGATTCGATCTGGTCCATGCATTCTCTCTAGACGCCCGCGGTACTCTCCGGGAGGCATCTTACAGTACGCCCCGCCACCGGCAATCCGCCACGCGCTCCCGGGCAGAACAGGCCGCGGAACCGCTATACTGCGCCGCAGGATAGGGAAGCATGTTTCGTGCGAGGGAGGGAACATTTTGGCCGAAGGAGTGAGGCCCGGGGGCACCTACAAGACGCTAGACGAGCAGAGGGAAGTCCTCAGCCCGGCGGAGGTGCGCTTCGAGAAGGCGCGCCAGACGATTGGCCTCATTCTGGGGCCTATCGCCTTCCTGATCATGTTGCTCCTGCCGCTGCCGATCGAGCCGAACCAGCAGAAGCTGGCGGCCATCCTCGTCTTCACCATCGTCTACTGGCTCTCCGAGGCCATCCCGATCCCGGCGACGGCGGTGCTGGCTCTGGCGCTGTGCGTGCTCTTCAACGTGCCGGGCGTCGGCCCGAACGCGGACGACTCCCCAGGCGACGTGGTCTACGGGTCCTTCGCCTCGGACACCATCTTCCTCTTTATAGGGGCGTTCATCATCGCCCGGGCCATGACCGTCCACGGCCTCGACCGCCGGTTCGCCTTCCGGATACTCTCTTTGCCCGGCGTCGCGAAGTCCACCTACGGGGTGATCATCGCCTTCGGCGCGATAGCGGCCCTGCTCTCGGCGGTAATCTCAAACACCACCACCGCCGCCATGCTGCTCCCGATCGGGCTCGGCATGATGGGGGCGCTTAGCGGGCTCGTCAAGGACCAGTCGGACACGGACGCGGACATCAGCCGCCTGCGCTTCGGCACGGCGCTTATGCTCATGATCTCCTACGCCGCGGGCGTCGGCGGCCTGCTGACGCCCATCGGCACCCCGCCGAACCTCATCGGCATCGGCTTTATCGAGGAGGCGACCGACATTCGCATCACCTTCTTCGACTGGGTGCTCACGGCGGCCCCGATAGTGCTGCTGATGTTCCTGGCCCTGTGCACGATCCTCATCCTGCTGAACAAGCCCGAGATACGCCGCATCTCCGGCGCCGAGGAGTACGTGGCCGAGGAGCGCGGCAAGCTCGGCTCGGTCTCCCGCGGGGAGCGCAACACCCTGATCGTCTTCTTCGTCGCCGTCGCCCTCTGGATGCTGCCGGGCGTGCTCGCCCTCCCGTTTATCGCCGGCGAGGAATCGAGCCTCTACGCCGTCGTGAGCTCGCGCCTCGACGAGGGGACGGTCGCGATCATCGCGGCGGTGCTGCTCTTCCTGCTGCCCATCAACTGGTCCGAGCGGCGCTTCACCCTCAACTGGAACGAGGCGGCCCGCATAGACTGGGGGACCGTGATCCTCTTCGGCTGCGGCATCGTGCTCGGCACCCTGCTCTCGGAGACCGGCCTCGCGGAGGTGATGGGCACCGGCATCGCCGACACCTTCGGGTTCACGAGCCTGGTCCTCGTCTCCGCCGTCTCGGCCATCATCGCCATCCTCATCTCCGAGACGACCTCGAACACCGCCAGCGCCACCATCGTCGTGCCGATCGTAATCCCCATAGCCCAGGCCGCGGGCCTCGACCCCCTGATACCGGCGCTCGCCGCCGTCTTCGGGGCGTCTTTCGGGTTCATGATGCCGGTCTCCACCCCGCAGAACGCCGTCGTCTACGGCTCTGGCATGATCCCGATAACCAAGATGGTCCGCTCAGGGATAGTCTTCGACATCATCGGCCTCATCCTGATAGTCCTCCTGATCCCGATAATGGCCGGCATCTTCCTGGCGGGGTAATACCCATCCCTGAGACGAGCGTCCCCGGCGGGTAAGATGGCCGGATGACACCAAAGCTCATCCTCGGACCCCTCCTGCGCTACGCCGGCGAGACGGACGCCACGATCTGGGTGGAGACGGACGCGCCCTGCGAGGTGGAGGTGACGGCGGACGGCCTCCCCCACCGCTCCCCCACCTTCACCGTCGAGGGCCACCACTACGCCCTCGTCCGCGTCACCGGCCTGCACCCCGCCTCCTTCTACGAGTACTCGGTCGGCCTGGACGGCGAGACGGTCTGGCCGGAGGCCAACCCGGACTTCCCGCCATCCACCATAAAGACCACGGGCTCGGACGGGGAGCTGCTCCTGGCCTACGGCTCCTGCCGCGTCGCCGTGCCGCACGAGCCGCCGTACACGTTGGGGCGCGGTACCGTCAGGCGCGGCGGCCTGGGCGGCCAGCGCTACGAGCGCGACGCCCTCTTCGCCCTGGCCCACGAGATGATGGACGGCCCCAGGGACGGCTGGCCCGACGCCCTGCTGATGCTCGGGGACCAGATCTACGCGGACGAGCCCTCCCCCGGGACGCTTGACTTTATCCGCTCCCGCCGCGACCCGGAGGACCCTCCGGGCGTGGCGGACTTCGAGGAGTACACCCGCCTCTACCGGGACGCCTGGGGCCACCCGACCATGCGCTGGCTGCTCTCGACCGTCCCCTCGGCCATGATCTTCGACGACCACGACGTCCACGACGACTGGAACACCTCGAAGGCCTGGGTGGATATGATACGGGCCAAACCCTGGTGGGACGAGCGTATCGTCGGGGCTTTTTCTTCGTACTGGATCTACCAGCACCTCGGCAACCTCTCCCCCGAGGATCTGGAAGACAACGACCTCTTCCACCGCGTCCGCGAGGCGGACGACCCCACCCGCGTCCTGCGCGAGTTCGCCTACAAGGCCGACCGGCAGGTGGAGGGGACGCGCTGGAGCTTCCACCGCGACTTCGGCAATGTCCGCCTGATAGTCGCCGACTCCCGCGCCGGACGCGTCCTCACGCCGGGTAAACGCTCCATGCTGGACGCGCGGGAGTGGGAGTGGCTCCGCGAGATGGCCACGGGCGACTTCGACCACCTCCTCCTCGGCACCTCGATGCCCTTCCTCCTCTCCCGCGGCTTCCACCACCTCGAAGCCGCGAGCGAGGCGATCTGCGACGGCGCTTTGGGCCGCCCGGCGGCAAGGTTCGGCGAGTTCCTGCGCCAGCACGTCGACCTCGAACACTGGCCCGCCTTCCACGCCTCCTTCACGGACCTGGCCTCACTCCTCCGATCCGTCGCAGCCGGCGAACGCTCGAGCGGCGAGGCCCCGGCCTCCGTGGTCGTCCTCTCCGGCGACGTCCACCACGGCTACCTCGCCGAGGCCAAGTTCGACGACGTCACCCACAACCCCGTCTACCAGGCCGTCGGCTCCCCTTTGCGCAACCCTCTGGGCACCCCAGAACGCCTCTTTATGCGCGCCGGATGGTCGGGGCCGGTGGAGAGGTTCGGCAAGTGGCTCGCCCGCCTCTCCGGCGTCACCGAACCGCCCATCCGCTGGCGCCTGTCCCACAAAACCCCCTGGTTCGACAACCACATCTCCACCATAAAGCTCCGCGACCGCCACGCCGTCCTCAAGGTCGAGAAAACGACCCCCGAAGACGCCGGAGAGCCGCACCTGGAGACGATCCTGGAACACGAACTTGCCTAGAGGCACGAGTTTTGAGGTTCTAGGCTCCGAGGAAGACCGCTTCAGCGACGCTGGTCGGCGCAATCGCCTCTACCAGAAGCCAGGTAAACGAAGACCTAGAATCCCGAACCTAGAACTTCAAAACCCAACGAAAGGGAGCCCCTTGAGGATCATAACCCCGCAAGATTTCCAGACGCAACGCGCCCCCGACGACTGGGTCACCGGCGCGGTCTGGATGGACCGCTCGCCCGCCGGCCCGTCCCCGGACGCGGGCGTCTTCCGGGTCTTCTTCGAGCCGGGCGCGCGGACGAACTGGCACACGCACCCCGAGGGCCAGGTCCTGTTCATCGTCAGCGGGACCTGCCGCGTCGGCAAGGAGAACGAGCCGCCCGTCGACGTCGATGCCGGGAGCGTCGTCTACTTCGCGCCGAACGAGAAACACTGGCACGGCGCCAACCCCGACTCCTACATGGTCCACGCCGCCGTCAACCCCGCCGCCAACAGCAACGGCGGCACCGACTGGCTCGAAACCGTCACCGACACGCAGTACGCCAACACCTGACCCGAACGCCGTCCCGCTCCGGCGTCCCCTATTTAGTTGACAAAAACAACTATATAGGAGATTATGGTGGGGGCGTCGGGAGGTAACGGGTGCAGGACGGGCGGTTGGAAGTGCGGGTGGGCGAGCTTCGGCGGTTCAACCGCTTCTTTACGCGCAGGATCGGTGTCTTGAGGGAGGGGCTGTTGCGCAGCCCCTACTCGCTCGCGGAGGCGCGGGTGTTATTCGAGGTGGCGAACGGGGAGGGGTTGACCGCTTCCGACCTGGTGCGGGATCTCGGCCTGGACCCCGGTTACCTCAGCCGCATCCTCGCCCGGTTCGAGGCGCGCGGCCTTCTGGAGAGGGTCCCATCTGGGGCTGATGGTCGGCGGCGTCTGTTGCGGCTGACGACCGCGGGAGAAGAGGCCTTCTCCCAGCTAGACCGCCGCTCGCGGGAAGAGGTGGCCGGGATGCTCGGAGGCATCCCGGAGAAAGACCAACGCAGGCTGCTCGACGCGACGCGGACCATCCGGGACGTCCTGGGCGGGGACACCGCCCCTCCCGAACCGTTCCTCCTGCGACGGCCGCGACCGGGCGACATGGGGTGGGTGGTGCAGCGCCACGGCGAGTTGTACTCCCGGGAGTACGGTTGGGACGTCCGTTTCGAGGCCCTCGTCGCGCGCATCGTCGCGGACTTCGTAGATGGCCATGACCCGGAGAGGGAGCGCTGCTGGATCGCCGAGACGAACGGCAACAACGCTGGCTGCGTCTTTGTCGTCAGGGAGAGCGACGAGGTCGCAAAGCTCAGGCTTCTACTCGTGGAGCCCGGCGCGCGCGGGACGGGTTTGGGCTCCCGCCTCGTCGGAGAATGCGTCAGCTTCGCCCGCGACCGCGGCTACGACAAGCTCGTGCTGTGGACCAATAACGTGCTCCATTCAGCCCGGCGCATCTACGAAGAGCAGGGCTTCAAGCTGGTAGATGAAGAACATCACCACAGCTTCGGCGCGGATCTCGTCGGCCAGAACTGGGAACTAGAACTGTAGTCGTTGGCTACCAGGCATCAGCCTCACTTTCCACTGAAAGCCGATGCCTGGCACCTGAAGCCTTCTAGACTTTGTCCTCCGGCTGCGGGGCGCTCTCGCCGCTGGCGAAGCTGAAGTAGGCTTCGGGGTCGTCGGCGCTGATCCTGCCGGCCTTTATGAGCGAGAAGCGGAAGGCGAGCCCGCCGGCCAGCACGAGCAGCGAGGAGAGGATGCTCTTCCCGCGCGTCTCTTTGCCGGAGAAGAGCAGGGCGGCCGGGGCGGCGATGCCGGAGAGCAGGGCGCCCCCGACGAACAGCGGGGCCACCGACTTCGAGAAGAGGGGCTTGCCCCACCGGCTCATCCGGACCAGCGACGCGGCGATAAGCCCGGCCTCGATGACGATCGTCGCCTTCTCCGCGCGGTGCAGGGCGCGCAGGGTCTTCGCCTCGCCGGAGTGGGTCAGGTGCAGCACGAGCGAGAGCCACGAGAGGGCCGTCGAGAGGCCCGAGGCGAGGAACGTCGGGGCCATCAGCGCCCAGTTGCGGGCCCAGATCGGGACGGAGGTGGCGCTTATGAGGTTGCCGGTGTTGAAGCCGACGAAGAGGCCGAAAGGCAGCGTAAGCACGGAGAGCAGGCGTTCGGGTATAAGCTTGAGAAGCAGCCGCGAGAGGACGTTGCGGCCGAGCAGGCCGTCGCTGGCGGCCTGACGCGCGGCGAGCAGCCCGCCGAGGTTGCCGAACATGAGCAGCGACCAACTCTGGGTGCTCATCGGGGAGCGCAGCTTGAGGATGCGCATCATGTTGTAGAAGCGCTCGGGTCGGCCGAGGTCCCAGATCAGGAAGATGGGGCTCAGGATCATGGTGACGAGCACGGTGTAGCGGCTGGCCCGCTTGAGGGCGGCGTCCTCGTGGCCGAGCAGTTGGGCCACCGTGGAGAACAGGTGCGTACCGGCGCCGATGCCCCCGATCCAGAAATAGACCGGGATCTGCCACGTCCAGTGCGCGTGCTTTATCGGCGGGATGCCGTAGTAGTGCTTGTCTTCCCTCTTCGCGTCGGTCTCTGGGTGGTGGGAGGTTTCGGGCCGCCCGTTACCCACGTGGCCGTTGCTCTGCGACAGGTCCTGCCTCGTGGCGTCAGACATCTCTTCCCCTCTCAAGGTCCGTCTCGTGGGTCGCTTTTTCGCGTTCGCCGAGGTGCTGCGAGAAGCGCAGCAGGTAGCCGTCGGGGTCCCGGACCAGGAACTCGCGCGAGCCGGTGACGGTACCGCCCGTGTCGCGCCACACGTCCTGGACCCCGCGGTAGAGCGGGTACTCCGAGCAGACCAGGCCGTCCCTCAGCAGGCCCGCGTCGGAGCACTCTATCTGGAGGTTGATCCCCCTGCCGTAAGGCTTCTCGAGCCCGGCCGCGTTCCACGCGTCCTGGTGGAACTCCTCCAGCATCAACTGCGCGCCCTCGAAGTCCATGTAGGCGAAGGCGGCCTCATCGGAGCGGGAGAACACGACCTCGAAGCCGAGCTTCTCCGTGTAGAAGGCGAGGCTCTCGGTGAAGTCCGAGACCGTGAGCTCCGGAACCATCCTGCCCCACTCCAAGTCCCTACGAACCCCTAATCCCTGAACGCCAGCGCGACTACCGCCCCGAGGACGCCGGCCGCGACCGCGCCCGCGATCACGCCGCCCTTGACCTTCTCCTGGGGCAGGTACGGGTGCTTGGGCAGGTTGTAGGTCTCCGGCTCGTCCATGAGGATGAACTTGGAGTGGTTGCCCTCGATGCCGCCGGTCCCGCCGACCTCGGGCGTTCCCCAGACGTACGCCTGGGTGTAGCCCTTGTCGTGGAGCTGCTGCACCCGCTCCTCGGCCAACTCCTTGAGGTCTTCGACGTCGCCGAACATGATGGAGTTCGTCGGGCAGGCCTTGGCGCACGCGGGCTCCAGGCCGTCTATCTGGCGATCGTAGCAGAGGGTGCACTTGAAGGCGCGGCCGTCGTTCGGGACCTGGGTAATGACGCCGTAGGGGCAGGCCGGGACGCAGTAGCCGCAGCCGTTGCAGATGTCCGGCTGGATGTAGACGTTGTCGAACTCGTTGCGGATGATCGAGCCGGTCGGGCACGCCTGCTGGCAGGGTGCGGCCACGCAATGCTTGCACACGTCGCTCATGAAAGCCCAGCGCCCCAACGCGTCGAGCTCCGCCCCGCCGGGGAGCGGCTCGGTCACGTCCTCGGCGAGGGCGACGAGGTCGACGTCGCCGGTGAGGCGCCTCTTCTTCGGGTTCTCTATAAAGGCTACGTGGCGCCAGGTGGTGCCGGAGAGTTGCTTGGTGTTGTCGTAGGAGTCGCCGGTGAACTCGTAGCCGTCGGCGGGGAGCTGGTTCCACTGCTTGCAGGCCACCTCGCAGGCCTTGCAGCCGATGCAGACCGTGGTGTCGGTCAGGAATCCCGTTGCCATCTCTACTTCCCTTCCAGGATTTTGCGCCGGACCTCCGCCACGGGGGCCGCCGGATCGCTGCTGACACGGTACAACCTGTGCCCGAGGGCGACGCGCTGCTCCCGGTACACCCTGTCCACCATCCCCGTCCCCATGTTGTAGTAGACGCCCGGCTCGAGGACCTTCGCGCTTCTTACGGGCTTGAGACGCTTTTTGGCCATCGCGGGGTTGTTCGCGAGGTACTGGCCGAGTTCCATGAGGTCCTGGGTAATGGCCTCCCGCCTCGTGCCCTCGGCGAGCCAGGTCTCGCTCGCGGTGTCCCCCGGGGAGACGCGCGTGCCCCTGGGGGTCCGCACGCCTCCAGCCTCCCGGGAATCCCTGTAGTCGGTCACACCCTGCCCGCTTCCAGGTTGGCGGTGAAGGCCTTGGCCTCGTGGATGGCGACGTTCGCCTCCAGGGCGACCGGCATCAGGTTGTTCACCACGTCGCCCTTGACGATGCCGTTGGGGCCCCAGTGGTAGGGGAGGCCGATGGTGTGGATCTTGCGTCCGTCCATGTTGTAGACGGGTATGCGGTCAGTGACCAGTGCCCGGCAGTGGACCTTGCCGCGGCTCGTGGAGACGGTGACGAAGTCCGCGTTCTCGACGCCCACCTCGCCGGCCAGCGTCGGGCTGATCTCGCAGAACAGCTCCGGCTGGAGCTCCGAGAGCCACGGCAGCCAGCGGCTCATCGCCCCGCTCGTGTGGTGCTCGGTGAGCCTGTAGGTGGTCACCACGTGCGGGTAGCGGGGGTCCATCGGCTTGTTGTACGGGTTGTCCGGCCGGTCGAAGAGCCTGGCGGTCGGGGTGTACTGGACCTTGTCGTAGAGCAGGTTCGGTACCGGCGACTCGACGGGCTCGTAGTGGATGGGGAGCGGCCCGTCCTTGAGGCCGACGGGCGCGAAGAGCCAGCCCTTCCCGTCGCCCTGCATGATGAAGGGCCCGTCGCCCGGGATGGCGTCCACCCCTTTCGCGTCGTTCTCCGGTCGGTAGTCCGGCCGCTTGTCGGCCTGGAAGTCCGGGATGTCGAGGCCGGTCCACTTTCCTTGCTCCTCGTCCCACCAGACGAACTTCTTCCTCTCGCTCCAGGGCTTGCCCTCAGGGTCGGCGGAGGCGCGGTTGTAGAGGACGCGGCGGTTGGCCGGCCACGCCCAGCCCCACTCGGTGGCGGCGTTGGGCTGCTCGGTCCAGGGCTTGCGGCGGCGGGCCTGGTTCACGCCGTCCTTGTAGACGCCGGAGTAGATCCAACCCCCACACGCCGTCGAACCGTCGTCCTTGAGCGCGGCGAAGCCGGCCACCGGAGAGCCGTCGGCGACGTTGTAGCCGTTGACCTCTTTGGTGATGCTCTCGATGTTGGGCTCGTCGTACTCGCCCTCGACGGGGTAGTCCCAGGTCATCGCCTGGATGAGGCCGTCCCGCTCGTCGGTCGAGTCCTTGTAGAGCTCCTTGATCCTGCGCCCCAGGTGGTAGACGAACCAGGCGTCGCTCCTCGCGTCGTCCGGCGGCTCGACGGCCTTGTCGTGCCACTGGAGCATGCGCTGGGTCTGGGTGAAGGAGCCGTCTTTCTCGGCGACGAGGGCCGCCGGGATAAAGAAGACCTCCGTTCCGCACTCCTCGGGCTTTACGCCGTCCATCTTCCAGGCGGTGGCGGTCTCTATCTCGTAGGCGTCCACCACGACGAGCCAGTCGAGCGCCCGCAGGGCGTCGCGGGCGAGGTTGGCGTGCGGTCCCCCGACGGCGAAGTTCTGGCCGAAGTTGAAGGCGCCCTTCACCTCGCGGTCTTTCATCGCCATGATCGAGGGGTAGTAGGAGTGGTCCCCGTTTATGCGCGGGAAACGGTCGAAGAGCGCGCCGTCCTCCGCGTCGAAGGCCTCACCGTACCAGGCCTTCATCAGGCTCGTGGCGTACTTGGGAAAGTTGGCGAGCCAGCCGCTGCTGGCCGTCCCGTCCTCGATGTAGTCCCGCCAGGTGTCGTGGTCCTTGTTGGCGTCGGGCATGCCGAGGTAGCCGGGCAGGATGTTGTAGAGCGTCGCTATGTCCGTCGAGCCCTGGATGGTGGCGTGGCCGCGCAGGGCCATGATGCCGCCGCCGGGGCGGCCTATGTTGCCGAGCAGGAGCTGCAGGATGGCGGCCGTCCGGATGAGCTGGACGCCCTTTGAGTGCTGGGTCCAGCCGACGGAGTAGACGAGTGCTGTGGTCTTCTCGCGCCCGGAGTTCTCCGTGATGAGCTCGGCGACCTTCTGGAAGGCCTCCCTCGGCGTGCCGCAGACCTTCTCGACCATCTCCGGGGTGTACTTGGCGAAGTGGCGCTTGAGGATCTGGAAGACGCAGCGCTCGTGCTGGAGCGTCATGTCCGTCGGGCGCGGCTGGTCGGGGGCCGTCTCGCTCTGCCCGCCGGCCTCGCCGACGATGCGCCCCTGGCTCCCGCCGACGGCGGCGTAGTCTATCGGCTGGCCCTCGTAACGCCACGTCGACGGGTCGTACTGGGTCTTCTCCTCGTCCCACCCGGAGAAGAGGCCCGTCGCCCCCGCGTCCTCGAACTCCTCGGTGACGATCGTCGCCGCGTTCGTGTAGGCCTTGACGTACTCCTCGAAATACTCCTCGTTCTGCAAGACGTAGTTGATGAGGCCGCCGAGGAACGCTATGTCCGTGCCCGGGCGGATCGGGGCGTAGACGTCGCACAACGCGCTCGTGCGGGTGAAGCGGGGGTCGACGTGGATAAGCTTGGCCCCGTTCTTCTCCTTGGCGATCATGGGATGGCGGAACCCGACCGGGTGCGCCTCGGCCATGTTCGAGCCTTCTATAAGGATGCAGTCGGAGTTCTGGAGGTCCTGCAGGGAGGTGGTGGCGCCGCCCCTACCGTACGTGATGCCCAGACCGGGCACCGTGGAGGAGTGTCATATGCGCGCCTGGTTCGTTATTCGCGTAAAGCCCATCGAGTGGAAGAGCTTGGTTATGAGGTAGTTCTCCTCGTTGTCTATCGTGGCCCCGCCTATGGAGGAGACCGCTTGCGAGCGGCGGAGCTTCTTGCCCCCCTCGTCGTCCTCCTCCCAGTTCTCGTCGCGCGCCTCCTTCATGCGCGCGGCGATCATGTCGAGCGCCTCCTCGAGCGAGAGGTCCTCCCACTCGCCGGAGTACGGGCGCCTGTAGCGGACCTTCGTCCAGCGGTACGGCGAGTTGTGCAGGCCGAAGGTGGCCGAGCCCTTGGGGCAGAGGGTGCCCGCGTTTACCGGGCTATCCGGGTTGCCCTCGATGTCTATGATGCGGCCGTCGCGGTGGTAGACGAGGGTGGAGCAGCCGACCGCGCAGTACGGGCAGACGCTCACCGCCTTCTTCACGCCGTCGTCGGAGATGCGCGAGCGGATGTTGCGGGTCGCCGGGCTTACCGGGTGTTCGACCGTCGTTCCGACGTGGTTCCGGATCTTCTTCCAGAGCCCGTCCTTCTCCGTGAGCTTGAGAAACATTCCCCGCTCCTCTCTGATTCCTGACAACCTCCGGGGCTACCACGAAGCCGTTCGGAAGATCGACCTCTCCCCTCATATGCCCCACATCGTATGCTCCCCCCATTCTAGCGCGGTGAAACCGACTACGGAACACCCTCTTTTCGGGAGGGACCGCACGCTCGCCCATCCGGCGGGCCAGATGCGTTGTGCGAGATCCGGGCATCTGCTACGGTGTCGAATTATCCGGCGAATCGACTGCTGGGGGAAAGGGAAAGGAGGTCGTCTAGAGGCAGGAACCCCCGTCGCTGGCGGAGGGTTTTGGCGACGCGCCAGAAGGGCGCTTACATACGGCGATGCAAGTAGACGCGATTCTCTAGACAGGAGTTTTGGCTGATGGCCGACAACAGGATAGTGGTCTACAAGGGTCCCGGCGAGGTGGCGGTGGAGAACGCCGAGTACCCGAAGCTCGAGGTGCCCCAAGAAGTGGCGAGCGCCATGGGGATGGGCCGGGCCGCC
>CADCVH010000031.1 GCA_902806085.1 uncultured Rubrobacteraceae bacterium
GGCCCGGGGAGGGGCCCGCCTACCGGGACCTCAAGTACTTCTACGGCTCCTACGCCATAAGCCCGCGCCTCGCGCGCCCGACCCGGCTGCAGTTCTGGGCCGAAGAGGGGGGAGGGGGGACGGTGGTAACGCTGCGCCTCGACGCCCTCGTGCGCCGGCCGTTCGTGCGGGCGTGGGACCTCGGGCAACGGGCCTTCTGGTCGAGGTTCCCGCGCTGGATGGATTCGGCGCTCTAGCAGAGACGCCCCGGTGGGGCTTCTCCACGGGATCGGGTGCGGCATTGGCGGGGATCTGGCGTGTTGTCGTCTTTTATGCCGGTTTCCCGAGGGCGAGGGCGAAGAGGTCGTGGTCGTCGGTGTAGAGGTCCAGCAGTTCCAGGCCGGCCTCATCGAAGGCTCGGGCGGCCGAATCGGGGGTGAACTTCGTGCTGATCTCGGTCCGGACGCCCTCGCCCCTCTCGAAGCGGGCTTCCAGGTCAGGGGCGCCCACCGTCTGCTCCCCTTCGGAGTCGAGCCACATCTCGATGCGGTTTTGTTCGGCGTTGTAGACGGCGCGGTGGGAGAAGAGGTCGGGGTCGAGGCCGGCGCCGAGGCGGTGGTTGATGACCCGGATCATGTTCTTGTTGAACCGGGCGGTCACGCCGGCGGCGTCGTTGTAGGCGGCTGTGAGGGTCCGCTCGTCCTTGACGAGGTCGAGGCCGATCAGGGCCCGGTCCCCTTCGCGCAGCCCGTCGCCTAGAGCGCCCAAAAACCTCCGCCGCTTCTCCGGGGTGAAGTTGCCGATGGTGCCGCCGAGAAACGCGACGAGCCGGTCCCGGTCAGAGGACCGTCCGAGCAAGCGCCCCAGGGAGAGGTCGAAGTCCCCGATAAAGCCCAGGACCTCCAGCCCCGGGTACTCCGTGACCAGGCGCTCGGCGCTCTCCCTGAGCGCGCTCTCGCTCACGTCCAGGGGCACGTAGCGGGGCGGTGGGCCTTCTGTGCCGTTCGCGTCGAACATGGCGTCGATCAGGGCGCGGGTCTTGCTCGCGGACCCGGAGCCGAGCTCCACGAGCTCCCCGCAGCCGGCCCTGGCGACGATCTCCGCCGAACAACCCTCGAGGATCGAGAGCTCCGCCCCCGTCTGGTAGTACTCGGGCTGCGACGTGATCTCCTCGAAGAGCCGCGACCCTTCCGCGTCGTAGAAGTACTTGGGCCACGGGGAGAGGTCCTTCGGCGTCGCCGACAGGCCGGCCCGCACGTCGCGCCCCATCTGCCCGGCGTCCTCCCCGGCGTCGTCGAGCACGACCACTTCCAAGGTTCCTTCTCCAGTCACGGATTTCCCCTCTTTCTGTCGCTCAGGTCCCTAGCGGCCGGACGCTCACTCCGCGTTCTCTGTTCACGGTAAGCAGGCTGCGGTCCGGGACAGCCCGCCAGCCGGCGTCCCCGTTCAGGCGCTCGGAGGCCACGACGACCCCCCCGGGGAAACGCTCCCCGTCTTCCAGCAGGTAAAGCGAGTTGCCCGGCCCTTCCGTGGAGTGGCGGACAAAGGCCATCCCCCGCCCGTCCGTAAGGGCGAGGTTGAGGGTGGCGCGCCTGCCGAGCCCGGCGCAAACCCCCGAGACGCGCCGAACGGCCTCCTCCAGGGCCTTCCCGAGGCCCGCGCCCTCCCCCAGCCGGTCCAGGGCGACGGCGAAGACCGTCTCGGAGTCCGTCACCCCGAGCAGGCCCGCGTAGGACTCGTCGCTAAGGCAGTCCCGCAGGGCGCGCATGGGCCCGTGACGGAAGCCCTCGATCGCGCCGTTGTGCATAAACGTGAACCGGCCCGAGGCGAACGGCGGCACCCCGCTCTCCTCCGCCGGAAGACCCGGCGTCGCGCTCCTGACGGCGGCGAACACGCCAGAAGACCGGATCTTCGCCGCCATCCCGGCGAAACTCCTGTCCGCCCAGAGCGGCGAACCCGAGCGGTACACCGCCGGCTCCTCCCCGCCCCACGGCGCGTACCACCCGACCCCGAACCCGTCAGCGTTCACCACCCCGCTCATCATCTCCCCGGGCGCGTAGCTCTGCACCAGCAGCGAATGCTCAGGCTCCAGCACCAGCGAGGAGAGCGTGGTCTCGGGTCCGCCCAGGTACGCGACGAGGCGGCACATTTAGGCTCTAGGTTCTAGGTTCGAGGTATTAGGTCCGGGACCGCGCGTTTCGAGGTCGGGGCACGGGCAAGAAGCCCAGGGGCAGGGAGGGCTCTTTGCCTCGTGCCTTAGACCTAGAGCCTTAAACCTACCTCGCACAGCGGAACCCCACGAAGAGCTGGCGCCGGATGGGGAAGTCCCAGTTGCGGAAGGTGTTGCGGACGGCTCCCGGGCGGGTGGCCCAGGAGCCGCCGCGCAGGACCTTGTAGCCGTCGTCGAAAAAGACCTCGGAGTACTCCCTGTACGGGAAGCTTTGGAAGTTGGGGTAGGGGGCGAACTCGCTCGCGGTCCATTCCCAGACGTCCCCGATCATGCCCAGGGCGCCGCAGGGGCTGGCGCCTTTCGGGTAGGCGCCTACGGGGGCCGGGCGCAGGGCGAGCTGGTCGAGGTTGGCCCTGTCGGGGGTCCAGGGTTCGTGGCCCCACGGGAACGGCCTCCCGGTTCCCGTCTCGGGGTCCCAGGAGGCCGCTTTCTCCCACTCCGCCTCCGTCGGGAGGCGCTTGCCCGCCCACCGGGCGTACGCGTCGGCCTCGAACCAGGAGACGTGAACGACCGGGGCGTCCATCCGTAAAGCCTCGTCGAAGCCGAAGCACTCCGTCCACCAGGAATGGGGCCCGGGCTGGTACCAGTGCTTGGGCGCGGTGATGCCTTCCGCCTCGATCCAGGCCCACCCTTCCGGGTCCCAGAGGCCCTCGTTGTCGTAGCCGCCGTCTTCGACGAACTCCAGGTAGGCGCGGTTGGTCACCGGGGTCTTGTCCAGGTGGAAGCCGGGGAGGTCCACCTCGTGGGCGTCGCGCTCGTTGTCCAGCGCCCACGCCCGGTCCTGCGTACCCATGACGAACGGGCCGCCGGTGACGCGGACCATCCCGCGCCCTGCCGCCGGGTCCCCCGCGGGGGGCTCCGGTGGTGCGTGCGGCCTGTAAGGGTTCTTCGCGAGCTGGAGGGTCTGGAGCATGGTCTCGTTGTGCTGGTACTCGTGCTGCAGGATCATCTTGTAGACGAAGCCGTCTCGGAGGAGCGGGTCGTCGTCCTTGAGGTCAACCCCTTCGAGCGCTTCGAGCGCGGCTTCGCGGATCGCGTCGAGGTACCGGCCGGCGCCGGCGCGGTCGAGAAGGTTCAGGGAGGGGCGTTCCTCGCGGGGGTGCAACGAGGCGTCGTACATGTCGTAGAGGTCCCTGTCGGAGAGGCCCCTGCCGAAGGCCTTCTCCAGGAGCCAGAGCTCCTCGTAGTTGCCGATGTGGCCGTAGTCCCAGATCAAGGGGCTCATGATGGGGTCGTGCTGGACGGCCAAGTCCTCGTCCGAGACGGTCCCGAGCAGATACCGGGTCCGGTCTCTCGCTTCTTCTAGTTGGCGGTGGAGCGCTTCCCTGGTCGTTGCGCGCATGGTATCCATGCCGGAGATGGTAGTCGCCCGCCCGCCCCTCCGCAACGACGACTTCGGTTGGCCCCCCGAAACCCGCAGCACCACCTTGCCGCGCCCGTGGCCGGCGGCCTCCGGATAGACGGGTTCGCCGTCCCCCTGGTTGCCCGACAAGGCCCCCACACAAACGGCCGTCATGTAAGAACGGCCCCACGATCCTCTCAACATCGGCCCTCGAAACCTGATGCCTGATGCCTCCGAATTTGCTTTAGAATGACGACGGAGGGTGGCGATAAGGAGGAGTAGCGGTGTCCGAAAAGGAGCAGGCGGGGGCGGCCAGGGACCTGGCTGGCGCGTTCGGGGAGTCGTACCGGACGGTGGTGCAGAGCGCGGTGGATGCCCAGCAGAGAAACGTGGGCCTCGCCCAGGACTGGGTCGAGAGCCTCACCGGGCTTTTGCAGAGCCAGGCCGAGACGAACCAGGCGCTCACCCGCGCCATGGAGTCCTACGTCAAGGTGGTGGACGAGTCCCTGGAGGCCCAGGCCCGCACCAACAAGGCCCTGGCCGAGAGCATGGAGTCGTACAAGGAGGTCGTGGAGAAGGTGACCACGCTCCAGGAGAAGAACACGGAGCTCACGCGGGGCTTCTTCGAGAAGGTCACGGGCGAGCTCCAGAGCCAGGTGGAGGGCAACCAGGCCATCGCCCGCGGGATGGTGGAGGGCTCCCAGCAGCAGATGGAGGCCTTCCAGAAGATGCTGGCCGAGGCGACGGAGAGCTACTCGAACCTCATGAACGCCCCGTTCGCCCTGTACCAGAAAAACCTGGAGACGTTCCGCGGGGGCGGCGAGTAGTCACCGGGGAGACCCAAGCCGGCAAAGGAGGCGTAGTGCAGGCATCCGAGAAAAGCTACGAAGTGAGAAACCTGATCGGGGGCTCCTGGGAGAGCGGAGACGGCCGGGAGACCGAGCCCGTCTACGACCCGGCCACCGGCGAGGTGATAGGCGGGACTCCTCTCTCGACGAAGGAGGACGTCGACCGGGCCGTGAAGGCCGCCCAGGCGGCGTTCGAGGGTTGGTCCAAGACCCCCGTGGTCCAGCGCATCCAGGTGCTCTTCCGCTACAAGATGCTCCTGGAGGAGCACTTCGAGGAGCTCAGGGACCTCGTCACGCTCGAGAACGGCAAGGACGCGAAGGACGCCGGCGGCGAGGTGCGCCGGGGCATAGAGGTCGTGGAGTTCGCCTGCGGGATGCCGAGCCTCCTGATGGGCGAGTCCGTCCGGGACGTGGCCCGCGGGATAGACAACGTCTCCTACCGCTATCCTTTGGGGGTCGTGGCGGCCATCACGCCGTTCAACTTCCCTTGCATGGTGCCCTTGTGGACCCTGCCCGTCGCCATCGGGGCGGGGAACGCTTATATCCTGAAGCCCTCCGAGAGGACCCCGCTCTCGGCCATAAGGCTCGGCGAGCTGCTCGCCGAGGCCGGCCTGCCCAACGGGGTTTTCAGCATCGTCAACGGGGCGCACGACGCGGTGAACGGGATACTCGAGCACCCGGGCATAGAGGCCGTCTCCTTCGTGGGCAGCCAGCCGGTCGCGGAGCACGTCTACCGCCACGGCGCGGCGCACGGCAAGAGGGTGCAGGCCCTGGCCGGGGCGAAGAACTCCATGATCGTGATGCCCGACGCCGTGCTGGATAAGGCCGTCCCCAACATAGTCTCCTCCGCCTACGGCAACGCCGGGGAGCGGTGCCTGGCCGGCAGCGTGCTCGTCGCCGTCGGCGAGGTGGCCGACGAGGTGGTCGGCAAGATCCGGGAGGCCGCCTCCGCGATGAAGGTCGGCCCCGGCTACGAGGAAGGTTCCGAGCTCACCCCCGTGATCCGGGCTTCCCACCGCGACAGGGTCCGCTCCTACGTGGACCTCGGCGAGAGCGAGGGTGCGGAGGTCGTCCTGGACGGTCGCGAGCCGCCCTTGGAAGAGGGCTTCTTCTTCGGCCCAACCATCCTGGACAACGTCACCGGGGACATGAGGGTGGCCCGCGAGGAGATCTTCGGCCCCGTCTTGAGCGTCGTCAGGGTGGAGAGCCTGGATGAGGCCATCGAGTTCACCAACGGTTCTTCGTTCGGCAACGCGTGCTCGATCTACACCGAGAACGGGGCCGCGGTGCGCTACTGGCGGGAGAACGTGGAGGCGGGGATGCTGGGCGTAAACATCGGGGTGGCAGCACCCATGGCGTTCTTCCCGTTCAACGGGGTGAAGGACTCGTTCTACGGGGATTTGCACGCGACGGGCAAGGACGGGGTGAGGTTCTTCACCGAGAACAAGGTCGAGATCTCCCGCTTCCTCTCCGAGCCGGGGACCACGGAGGCCGTCAGGCTTCCGACGGAGAGCGGGGCCTAACCCAAAGACGCCACCCGCGCGTCGCGGTGGGGCCGCCTCTCGTGGCGGCCCTCCATCTGCCCTGGCGCTGCCCTGGCGCTGCCCTGGCGCTGTCCCGGCGCGCACGAAACCCGGACCGGGCAACGTTAGAAAACGGGAAACTTCACTCCCTCGTTACCTTGGGTTACAATGTCGCGCGACGCCCACGGTGACTCGGAGGGGGACATGCGTCGGATCGTCTTTGTTGCGTGCGCGGTGTTTGGGGCGGCGCTGCTCGCCTCTCTCGGAACCCTTTCGGCACAGGCCCAGAGCCAGGACCAGTACGACGCCGAGAGCCCTCCCGCGGCATCCCTAAATGCTGTGCCCGAGGCCGCCCCGCAGGAGGAACCCCCCTCGGACGAAGAGCCCGTTCCGGCGGCGCCTTCAATCCCCGTCGAGCCGCCCCCCCCGCCAGAGAACGTGGACGAGCCCAAGGCGGCGGACCTGAACGACCGCGTCGCGAACTCCGTGGCCGACGATCCCTACACCCAGATCGTCGACGACGCCACGCGGGGCCGCTTCTCGGCCCGGGGTTGGAAGCGGCAGAAGGTCAAGGGTGGCTTCCGCGGCGGCGTCTCGAAGGCCGAACGCGGCCGTGCTTCGAACGCCCGCTTCAAGGTGAAGGTTCCCGAGACGGGCTACTACACCCTCTACGCCCGCTGGCCCTCGAAGGCCTCCAACACCGCCGCCGCCCGCGTGGGGGTCGACACGCCGGGAGGCGTGCGCTGGGAGGAGGTCGACCAGACGTCGGGGAGCCCGACCTGGATGAGGGTCGGGGCCTTCGAGATGTCCCGGGGTGACCGCTACTCTGTGCTCCTGGATCCCGGCAAGGGCGGCGCCACGGTGGCCGACGCCGTTATGATCTCCAAAAACGTCCTCGTCGGCAAGAACGCCCAGATGGTCAGCGTCGGCGGCCCGCAGGCCCTCTCCGGCGGCGAGGCGGCCCCCGGCGGGGCCCAGGCCACGGGCCAAGCCACGGGCCAGCCTACCGTCTCCGGCAAGGGTGTAATGGGCGGCGCGATCGTCGACACGGCGCGCCGCCACCTTGGCAGGCCCTACGATTACGCCCACGCCCCCTGCCAGCGGGCGATGCCGCGCGAGGACTGCTCGTGCCTGACGCGCAACGTGTTCCTGGCACAGGGGCTCCCCCTGGCCGACTCGCCCGTCTACCAGTGGAACACGGACAGGGGTCTCCAATTCCGCGGAAAGTCCCTCATGCAGCCCGGCGACCTCGTCTTCCACGACCTCACCAAAGACGGCGACCTCGGGGACCACTACGCGGACCACGTCTCGATCTACTCGGGCAACGGCAACATCATCCACGCCTCCAGCTACTTCGGCGAGGTCGTCGAGAGCAAGGAGCGCTACCTGAAGAACTTCTGGGGCGCCAAGCGCCTCGGGTCCCGCTAGGGGAGCCAGGGGAGCCACCCTCGCGAAAGCGTAGGGGGGAGAGGCCTTTGCCGGCCTCCCCCTTCGCGTCCTAGCGTAACCTTCTAGCGGCCCTATCTTCCCCACCTATTCCTGTCCGGACGGCCCGGGTAAAGGGATCCCCTGCTTCCTCCGAAAACCACCCTAGAGCATCCGAAGACGGTTACGTGCCCGGGGCGCTTCCCGGTCGGATCTTCGGGCAACCGGCACGATAGGAGGGTTTCGGTTGAAGGTTCTCGTGGTGGACGGTCATCCCGCCATGCGGTTAGGCCTGAAGGGGCTTCTCGGCGTAACGGGGGACATGTGGGTTGTCGGCGAGACGGGGGACGGTTGCGAGGCGCTGGACATCGTGGAGGAGGTGGACCCGCAGCTGGTGATCGTGGGCCTGAACCTCGTGGGCGAGCCGGACGGCGTGGAGGTCTGCTGGCGGCTCAAGGCCCTGCCCAGGCCGCCACGCGTCCTGGTTCACACCGCCTACAACTTCACGGCCGACGTCTCTTCCTGCCTGCTTGCCGGCGCCGACGGCTACCTCCACAAGAGCGCCCGCTGCGAAGAGTTCCTCGCTACCATACGCCGAACCGCCAAAGGGGAGCGCACCTGGAGCATCGGGGGCGGTAGGCCGAGACGGGGCGCGGGGGCCCCCGAAGAGCGCGTATTCCTCACGCCGAAAGAGAGGGAGGTCCTGCTCCTCATGCTCCGCGGCCTCTCCAACGCCGAGATGACCGAGAAGCTCTACCTCGGCCTCCCCACCGTCAGGACCCACGTCAGAAACATCCTGAGGAAACTCGGCGCCAAGAACCGCAGGGAACTCTTCCAGCCACGCGCGCTGGAGGCCTGAAGTCCTACGGAGATCCGGCAAGATCAGCCCCGGGGGATGATGCCCCCCCCGCGGTCACCCCGGCATCCTTCCGTTACAGGAAAGGGTGCCCGGCGAAGAACGGAGGCGAACGGTGCAGGACGAGTTGACGAAGAGCGAGGCCCAGGACGACAAGCGGTTGGTCCTGGGTTTCGACGCGGGATGCTTCACGTGCAGCGACCTGGCGGCCCGGATCGAGGAGCGGGTCGGCGACAGGCTCGCCGTCCGCAACCTCAACGACCCCGAAGTACAAGCCTGGCGCAAAGAAGCCCTCGGCGAAGACGCCAAGTGGGCCCCGACCTTGTTCGAGATCGAAGACGGCCGGGTCAAAGCGTGGGCCGGGTGGAGGATGGGCTGGGCGCTCAGTCGGGCCATTGGGCCGGCGGCGACCTGGCAGGTGATGCAGGCGCTCGGCGAGGTCGGTGCGGCGCCAAAGATCGAAGAGTCGGCACTTGTCGAGAGGCTGCCCGGGAAGGCCGCAGGGGCGGTCGTGAGCATAAGCCGTGGGCAATTCCTCAAAGGCGTGGGTGGTGCGGCGGTTGCGATGTCCGTATTGTCCGGTACCGGTGCGTTAGCCTCTCCAGCTTTGGCAGCTACAAGGGAACCACGACCATATGACGTAGTCAAAAGCCGAAGGGTAACAGGAGCTCAATTGGCGGCCCTAGCTAGGCGAGTGGCGGGAACCGCTGATGTGAGGAACTTGGCGGGCACCTCTTTGTCCACCGTGGCGAAAATTAGGGCCGCCGATCCTTCTGCATTCGTACTTACTCTAAGGAACGGTATAGTCGTGCTAGCGGTAAGCTACCATCTGCCGAACGGCAGAACGCTATTCAAATATGCGTCTGATAAGCCGCTCAATAAACCGTTAGCACGAGGAACCAAATCAATAGCAAAACTCTACCGAGTTGAGGGAAAAAGGCATGTTCTGATAAAGGCCAGCGAAGCTGGGCGGCTGTGGCGAGCCGATAGCTCTAAGTCGCGAACTCAAAATGAAGGTATAGTGCCGCTCGCGGAGTGTCCTCCGATTGGTGGCTCGACCGGGGGGGCAGCCGGGTGCTGCTTAGTACTTGAATGCGTAGACTTTGAGCCTTGGGATTGTGGGTTCGGCGGTATAGCAGCAGGAAGTGCTTGCTACGGTATTGTTACTGCCGTTGGCGCTCTTGCGGCTCCCGTGAGTGGAGGAATGTCGTTAGGAGGCGCTGCTGCAGTTGCCGGTGGGTGCT
Organism: uncultured Rubrobacteraceae bacterium; assembly: GCA_902806085.1. Lineage (GTDB taxonomy): Bacteria > Actinomycetota > Rubrobacteria > Rubrobacterales > Rubrobacteraceae > Rubrobacter_D. Next base: position 9,448 of record CADCVH010000031.1, read on the forward strand.
CAAGCGCAGCGTACTTCGGCATCAAAGAATGTTGTGCCGATTGGAGATGGGTACAACGCCCCTGTCCGACAAGTCCGACAAACCCGCAGTGGTAGCCGCTAGTATCTGGATCGCATGTTAGGCTTGACAAGTGCGGGGTTTGCGCAGGTAAACGTTACGAATCGCGTAAGTACAAACTTGACCAGTAAAGTGTTGCGGGGCCTCGAAGGAGGCCCCGCAACCCGACGCTTTCTCGAGGTTTGCCAGCAGCTCGTTCAGGGAGGTAGCCCGACCGATGAGATATTCTATCAGTAGCGTGAAGGATTATGTGCGGAGCTTCGCAGTTGAGGAACAAGGAAACGGAAGAGACGCGATCGCCGTTTCGATTAGTGGCTGTCTTGCGATAATCTCGGCATTGTGGTTTTTGCTCGGGCAAAGGACAGAGGCGACAGCTTTCTTTTTAGCGGTTCTGCTCTTAGGAGTAATGGGTATTCTATATGCACTTGGAGATCTCCTATTTCGACAGCACAAAACGTTTGCAGTCTCATTACGCCTTCTTTTTCTGCTTCTAACACCTATAGTTGTTGCAAGTTTCTTGCTGGCACTGATTGCAGAGTTACCTCTCTAGCGTAATGTGAAATGGTCACGCAAGGTTCTATGTAAAACGTTACAGATCCTGCGCTGAAATGGTACGCCGCTAACAGCGCCGGTTCCGAGATCATGCATGACATTTTGGCTGAACCGGTACGGCGGCGTAAGGAGTTGTGCGAACAGCTTGATGAGCCGGCCGACCACCTCGCTACCAAACGGCTCATAGCTGCGGAGTGATAGGAGGAGGGGCTATCTTCTGAGCTTGCTCCCTTACGCACCGACGGAGAATCATCCCACAAGGATGGGGTACTTTCAGTCACGAAACGGCATGCTTTTCACAAAGGAACTGCGAACCCTAGTGGAAAGGATATGCCTATGGCCTATGGTGTGAAAATCCTTTGGGCGGGCGTTTCTCTGCTTCTTGCTGCGCTGATGCTCCTCATGGTTGTTGGCCGTGCAGAGTCCCAGGCGACCGGCGCAGCAGAGACAGGGACGAACACCTCAAAGCCGTCCGGCGTGGCGCCGACGAGCGTGCAGACCGAGGTGGGCGAAATAGCCGAGGTTTCGCCTGAATCCCTACCCGGCTCGAATGGCGTGACGGCTCTCGCCTCCGAAGAGTGTCACAGGCAGAGAGTAACCATGGCCTACGAAGATGCCCCGGATAAGATCTATCTGAAGTTCACCGGTGTCAAGTTCTGGTGCTACGACGGTCAGAAGGTCACCCGGGCGGGCATGAACGTGGAGCCCTGGATCCGTCCCGACCTCCGCTACGGGCCCGGGCAGGACGGCTACCGCTACGTGGGCTCTGGTCTGAAGAGGTCCGACCGGTTTCTCACCTACAACAGGCACCGTAACGGTGCCCACGAAAGCATACGCGTTGGCCGGTTCGAGTATCGGGTCCACGGATTCTCGAGAGCCGCGCAAGTAATTAACCCTTATGTCTCCCGCCCGGGGCGCTACAACGGGGCGTGCGACGGACCCCGACCCAAGGACGCCTCGCCGAAGGTCTCCGCCGTGAAGCCGGCCGGCGGCGCGAAGGGCGTTTCTCCGTCGGCCAATGTTGAGGCGGTCTTCTCGAAGGGGATGAGGGCCGGCACCGTCAACGGTGGCACGTTCTACCTTGCGAAGAAGGGCTCCGGCGCCGACGTGAGGGCAAAGATACGCTACGACGCCGCGCGGAGGAAGGCTGTCCTCAACCCGGCGCGCAATCTCTCCGCTGGTACCTACACCGCGACGGTGTTCTCTGGACCGTTCGGGGCCATGACCGCCGAGGGCGACCCATTGGTGGCCAACAAAGTCTGGTCCTTCACCGTCACCAGGTAGCCGAACAGTAGATTATCAAGGGAAGCCCGGGAAACCCCGGGCTTCCCGCTTCGCGGGTGCTTTTACCCAAGACTAAAACATTACGCGGTCGGGTCCCCGTCTTGGTAAGGGTACAGCAACTGGCCCGTCTCCAGCGAATCTCACCCCGTCGGGATGATGCCTGTCTTACCGCTCCGGGCCATGCTGGTGCATGACCGTAGAGCTTGCCGTCAAAGGAGACATAAGTGACGAACCCGATATCCGAGAGAACCCGACCTTTCGCGCGGAGCGCCCTGGTGATCTTGGCAGCGGCGTCTGTCGCCGCACTCTGCTTACTGGTGCTGGCTGCGCCTGGCGGGGCGCAGCTCGGTACCGTATTCGACGCGCCGCCCAGGACCGACCCGACCGGCCCCGACCCCCTGGGCGCGCCCACGGTCGAGCGGGCGACCGCGCCGATGGACGAGCAGGGACCTTCCGAGAGCGTCGCGGCGGGACGGACGGTCGCGCTTCCCGACGGCACGAAGGCCGTGGCTGGCGAGCTGATCGTGAACTACGAGAACGGCGTCGCCACCCGGCAGTCCGACCTACGCCGCCAAGCCGGCGCCACGCTGAAGACGGACTTCCCGGAGATCGACGCCGAGGTCGTGGCCCTGGACGAAGCCGCGGGCACGGCCGGGGAGCTGGAGGCGAAGAAGGCGGAGATCGAGGCCGACCCGGCGGTTGAGTCCGTGGACTACAACTACGTGGTGCGGGCCGCCTGGTCCCCGAACGACCCGTATTTCCGTGGCGGCTACCAGGCCAACGTTCGGGCGGTGGACGCGCCTAGGGCGTGGGAGCGTTCGAGGGGCGGGGCGCGGGTGGCGGTGCTCGACTCCGGCTGCTACAGGGGGCACGTGGAACTCAACGAGGGCAAGGTCGTCGCGCAAACGGACAAGTACTACGGGGACGGCATCGCCAACGACGAGAGGGGGCACGGCACGCACGTCTCCTCGATCCTCGCGGCCGATACGAACAACGGCGCCGGGATCGCGGGCGGCGCCCCCGGGGCCCAGATCCTGTGCGCCAAGGTCCTGAGCAACTCGGGCACCTCCACCACCGACGTCGTCATGGACGGGATGCGCTGGGCGAAGGCGAACGGGGCGAGGGTCGTAAACATGTCCCTCGGGGGCGCCAGCTACCAGCGGTCCTTCGCGGAACTGACGGCCTCGATGTACAGGAGCGGCGTCTTCGTGGTGGCGGGAGCCGGCAACGACAACCGGTACCGCGGGGCCTACTACCCGGCCGCCTACCCCGGCGTCATGGCCGTCGCCGGCACCGAGCGGGACGGTACCGGCCGCTACCTAACCGCCAACGGCGGCTCCAACTGGGGACCTTACGTGGACATCGCCGCCCCCGGCGAGGGCATCTGGGGCGCCTCCATCTCCGGCCCCGACAGGTACGTCATGTACAGCGGCACCAGCATGGCGACCCCTCACGTGGCCGCCGCCGGCGCGATCCTGGCCTCCAGAGGCGCCCGGGCCCCCGCCATATTCAAGTCTTTGCGCGCAACCGCCGATGACCGGGGTGCGAGGGGGCGGGACGACGTGTACGGGTCCGGGCTGGTGGACTACCATGGGGGCCTCCTCCACTACCAGCGGAGCCGGTAAAGGACGCAAACGAGCGAGAGGAGAGGCGAGTTGAATAGGGTAGCGATTCTGGCGGCGATCCTGGTTTTTGCGCTGGCGGTCCCCGCGTTGGCCCAGGACGGTGGGGAGTTCTGCGCTATCCCGGAAGGCTGCGACGCCTCAGCGTCCCCCGACCCGGTGGAAAGCTCCGTTCTTCCGAGCCCCCCGGCCACGAGTTCGGCGCCCGCGCCGGAGGAGGACACGGGTTCGGCCGAGGCCTCGCCCCCGGCGGGGGACGACACGGGCCCCGGTTCGCCGGAGGCTTCGCCCTCGGTGGAGGCTTCGTCCCCGGCGGAGGAGAGCGCGGATAGCGGACCCGGTGTCGGGTCGGACGTTGGATCCGAGTCCTCCTCCGCGCGCGAGGACGCGCCGACGGCGGGCCTCACTGTGCTACCCGAGACCGGCGGCGCCCCGGCCGCAGCCCTGGGTCTCGGTGTGGCGCTGGTCGCGAGCGGGGCTCTGGTGCGCCGGATCTTCCGTTAGCGGGGTAGCGTACCTGCGCGGCTTCCCGGCGCCCCGCTCAGGCGCCGGGAAGGTAGAGGTAGTAGGGGATCGGGTCCAAGACGACGCCGGCCTCGTCTAACAGGCGCTCGGCCTCGGTGGGTTGCCTGGCGAAGCCGGAGAGGAGGCTGTCCGTGAAGGTGGGGGGCTGGACGTAGCGGACGACGGTGGTCTCGTTTGCGTTCGCGATCCCCGCTGCCCTCGCGGCGGCCTCGTCCAGGCCGCCGAAGGAGTCTACGAGGCCCAGCTCCTTCGCGCGCTCGCCGGAGTAGATGCGGCCGTCGGCGATCTCGCGCACGCGGTCTTCCGGAAGGTCGCGTCCCGTGGAGATCACGTCCACGAACTCCGCGTAGGACTCGTCGACCAGGGACTGGAAGATCTCGCGCTCCTCCGGCGTGATCTGGCGGAAGGCGTTGCCTATGTCCTTGAACTCGCCGCTCTTTATGACGACCTGCTTGTAGCCGTACTTGTCAGCGATCTCCTCGAAGTTGTTGAGCTGGAAGATGACGCCGAGGGAACCCGTGAGCGTGGTCTCGTTTGCCACGATCTCGTCGGCGGCGGTGGAGATGTAGTAGCCGCCGGAGGCCGCCGTGTCGCCCATCGAGACGACCACGGGCTTGCCCGAGGCCTCCTTGAAGTCGATGATGCTCTGGTGCATCTCGTCGCTGGCCGTGACCCCGCCGCCGGGCGAGTTGACCTCGAGCACGACGGCCCGGACGCCCGGGTCGTCCCCGGCCTGCCGAAGGGCGTCCGACAGGCCCTCGGGCGTCACGGTCGGCTGCGCGCCGCCGAGGCTGCTGTCCGACGAGGCGATGGCGCCCTGGACGGGGATCGCGGCGATCTTGTCTGACCCCTCGCCGGAGACGTACTCCTCCTCGTAGACCGCGGGGGCCGCGCCGGCGACGCCGCCGGACGCGCCGATGGTGACGGCCAGAACCACCGCGATCGCGGCGAGGCCGAGCAGCCCGACCACCACCAGCCCGCCGACGATCCAGGGCCACTTGCGGCGCCGACGACGACCGCCGCCGTCCCCGCCGGACTGACCCCGTGGTTCCCCTTGCAGGTCCCCCTGTGGCTCCCTACGCGCGCTGCTCTCCGAGTCCAAGGCAGACCCTTTCCGTATCGTTGAACCTTACTGTGGCGCCGCGGCGCCCGCGACGATAAAGATGCCGATGCCCGCGACGACCACGAGCAAGATTATAAGGATGCCGAGCCCGACGCACGAAAGGGCGCATGAGCCCGCGGACTCCCCGTAGCCCACGCCGCGGGCCTGGGCGGCCCCGATCACCACGAGCACGACGTACCACGCGAGGAAGACCAGGCCGACCAGGGAGACGAGGTAGCCGATGGCGACCCCGGCCTGGGTCCCCGTTCCGATCCACAACTGCAGCCCGCCCAGGAGGGCACTCAAAATGCCGCTCATAAAGAACGGCACCTGCGCCACCCCGACCACGCCGAACATCGACGAGAGCGGCCCGGTGCCGCCAAAGAAGCGCGTCGTCAGCTGCATCAACAGGGAGACGAGGACCCAGATCAAAAAGGGCGAGAGGAGGGCGAAGACGGGGGTGCCGATCTCCGTTGCCCTTGTTACGACCTCCAGAATCTCCGGCGGCAAGGCGGGTTGCCCCGGCGGCTGCTCGAAACCCTGCTCCAGCTGCCGGCGCGTCACGCCGCCTAGGACAAAGGCGGCGCTGAGGGCGAGGCTCAAGGCGGCGTAGGCGGCCACCACGACGAAACCCGGCAGAGCCGAGCGCCTCCCGGCGACCTCGCGCAGCGTGCGGACGGGGCTCCAGATCACCGCGACGACACCCAAGGGGTTGCCCCCGGACCCCCCCGCGCTCAGGGCTGTCCGCCAGGGAGCGGACGACGGCGACGGCGGCCCTGCTTCATTATGTCGTCCTTGGCCGCCTGGGGCGAGATCCTCTCGTCCCTGGCCTCCAGGGCGAGCCTCTCGCGGTGGTTGACGATCCAGAGGTAGAGGTCCAATTCCGTGCGGTCGGGGAAAGCCTCCAGGATGCGCTCTTCCCGGATCATCTCCGCTATGGGCCTGTAGCTGTACTCGTACCAGTCCCGCAAGACCTCCTCCGCGGAGACGTAGCGCCGCCAGAGCTGCGAGATCCTGAACCCGTGCGCCTCGACGAAGTTTGCCAGCCTGCGGTAGTCCGAGACGTCGGAAAACTGGACCGTTATCTCCGGGAGCACGCGGTCGAGCGGCAGGCGCTCTAGGAGGTGGCGGTGCTCGAGCTTGTGCAAGATGTCCCTGGCGGTGAGCGCCGAGTCCACCGGGACCCGGCTGCGCAGCTCCACGACGTCGGCGTCGAGCGTCTCCACGCCCTGCTGCCGGGCGACGGAGACCCGGTGGTTGCCGTCGTTGACGAAGTAGGCGTCCCCGATCTTGTACAGGCTCACCGGGGGCAGGCCCTCATCCTTGTACATGAGCTGGTCTATGCGCTTCCAGCGGGTGCCGAGCTCCGGCTTTGAGGGCAGGAAGGCCCGGTCGAAGTCCCTGTGGCGCCCGACGCTGCCCACGATCTTGGAGACCGGCACCTCGCGCAGCCCGATGTGCACCTGCTGGACGACCCCGAGCGCCCCCTTCACCTCTTCGAAAGAGAGGAGCTGGTTCGAGCCCTGGTCCCTGCGCAGGTACGCCCCGAGGCGCCGCAGGAAAGCCTTCCTGCGCGCCCTGGAAAAATCCCTGTCCGACTGCTCGTTAAGATCCATATGGCCGACCACGGTTCCAGCCTACAACCGGCCGGCCCGGGCAACAAGGGCCCAGCACCCCAAAAGCGCTACACTTCCAGGATACGGTGGCCGAACACGTTGACGACCTTCGTCCCGCCCCGGCCCGTGACCCTTTGCTGATCCGGGCCGTAGAGGTGGACGTGCCCGTGCAACCAGAGCGGGGGTTTGTGGCGGTCGATCAGGCCCAGGAAAGGCTCGAAACCGACGTGGGCTATGTCCTCCCTGTCCCCGAGGCCCAAGGGCGGGGAGTGGGTGACGAAGACCCGCGGCGGCGGACGCCCGAGGAGCCGACCCCACCGGATCCTGGCCGACAGCGCCCACGCCCGTCGGCCCATCTGGCGCCCCGTGTACTGGTTCGGGCCTCCTGAGTACAGCGGCGAGCCGGAGAGCCCGGCGAGGGTCACCCGCTCCTCGCCGCTCCCGATCTCCACCACCCTGCCGTCCAGGGGCACGCAGCCGCCCGGGTATTCCGGACTGTCGGGCGCGGGGTCGTGGTTGCCCAGGACGTAATAGACCGGGGCGCCGAGGAAGGTGATGATGTACTCCAGGTAGTCGAAGGGTAGGTCCCCGCACGAGATCACGGCCTCCACCCCCCGCGCGTAGGAGTTGAGGGTCGGGCCGTGGAGCACGGACTCCACCTGGTCGCTTATGCACAAAATCTTCACGGCCGGTACAGATTACCCTTAACCAAAGCACACCGCTTTCGGCCCCTCTCGCGCCGCCCCAGAACCCCCCGCGCCCGCGGATACCACACCATGTTGTGTCTTCTTACCCTATCGAGACGCACATGTGGACCGTATCATGCGCCCCGTGCCTTCTCGCAACGATCGGGGCAGGCGCGCCAGATGGCAGAAGGAGGGGGACGACAGGTTCATGGAACGCTTTCTTGCATCCGGCCTGGCCCTGGCATTCGCGCTGCTTGCCGTGGCCGCTTTCGCCAGGACGCCGGCGGCCCAGACGGGGCCCGAAGTACTGGAGGCCTGCGAGCCCGGCAGGCAGGAGATCGACGCCCGCGACCTGCCCCGGAGCGTAGATCCGGCCAGGTGCCCAGTCGAGGGCAGGGTTGTAGAGGACGGGCCGGTGGGCAGCGTCGTTCCCCCTCCCGGCAAGGGCGTCTACGCGGAGGTCTTGACGACGGGCGGGGCCGAAGAGCTAGGGGTGCGACGCCTCGAAAACGGGACCATAGAGTTGGAACACGTCGGCGGGGAGTCGGGCGGTGCGCGCGATGCGGGTGCCGGATCCTTCGCGCTCGCGACGAAGTCACTAGGAGAGTGTGGGGACCCCGCCTTCGACGGGTCGGGCTGGCGCGTGGAGGACACGCACGTCTACCGCATCAACTGGCGGACGACGCCCCGGGACGTCTCGCGGCGCGCCGCCATCAGCGCCATCAGGCAGGCCGGGGGTAACGTCGCCGACACCGTCAACGGCTGTGGCCTCGGCGACCGGGTGCCGGCCGGCGTCGCCTACAAGGGTTACACGGCCCGCCAGGCCGGCGTGGGCGGGGGCGCGTGCGCGACGGACGACGGCCTGAGCGTCGTCTCCTTCGGTTCCCTCTCCAACCCCGGCAACCTCGCCGCGACCTGCGTCCACACCCGCACCGGGGCGTCCGGTTACGACGTCGTCACCAGCTCCGACGCGAAGATAAACAAGACCGATTACCACTGGACGACCGAGCCCAACGACCGGCGGTGCAGCCGCCGGTGGGACATCGAAGGCGTCATGACCCACGAGCGGGGCCACACCTTCGGCCTCGGCCACGTCGCCGAGGCCGACCACCCGAGCCTGACCATGGGACCGACGATCAACGGCGCGTGCCAGGCCTCCGAGAGGTCCCTCGGACGCGGCGACGTCCTCGGCCTCGACAAGAAGTACCCCTAAAGCGCGGTTCCCCCGCCCGCCCGGTGGGTAACTACCGCGCAAAACTACCGCGGAACGCGGGCGAACCGGAAGGTGGCAGCTTTGGCGGGACCGGAGACTCCGAAGCTCATGGTAGACGTGGTGATCCCCTCGGAGGAGGGGATCGTCCTGATCCGTCGCGGCAGCGACCCCTTCGAGGGGCAGTGGGCCCTGCCGGGCGGCTTCGTCGAGGTAGGTGAGACGGTGGAGTCCGCCGCCGTCCGCGAGGCGGCCGAAGAGACCGGGCTCGCGGTGGAGCTGGCGCGCCTCGTCGGCGTCTACTCCGACCCTGAACGCGACCCCCGCGGTCACAACGTCAGCGTCGCCTTTCTGGCCCGCGTCGTCGGCGGGGATCTCGTGGCCGCCTCCGACGCCGCCGAGGTCTCGGTTCTCGACCCGCAAGCCACAGAGCTCGCCTTCGACCACCGGAGCATCATCGCCGACGCGAAGGTATAGGCACAAGGTTCTAGGTTTTGAGGTTCTAGGTTTTGAGGTTCTAGAGCGTTATGCAATGATATTGGACCCCCTGCGCGTTTCCGCGTCATGGAGAAGCGTTCCAGGAGCCCCGTACCCTCCCGGAGCTGTGCTTCGCGGCGAGCCTCGCGGGGGTGGGCCAACTCCATTGACTACCGCTATAGAACCTAAAACCTTCGATCCAACACCCACAGCGACGTGGCCGGCAGCCGGGCGGTCACTTCGTCGCCCACCGCGAGCCGGACGTGGGGGGGGAGTGCCGCGCGCAGGGTCGTGCCCGCGGCCCGCAGCTCGTAGTGGACCTGGGTCCCGAGGTACGAGGTTGAAGAGACCCGGGCGCGGAAGGAGTTCTCGCCCCCCTCCAGGCGGACGGCCTCGGGGCGGATGGTGAGGGTGACCTCTCCGGGAGGGGCGGTTCCCTCTAGCCTGAGGTCGCCGAGCGGGGTACGGACGGAGCCGTCGTTCGCCCGGCCGTCTATAAAGTTGGTGGCGCCGAAGAAGCGGGCGACCTCGCGGGTGGCGGGGCGGTCGTAGAAGGCCTCGGGACAGTCGTACATCTGGAGTCGGCCGTCGAAGATGAGGGCGATGCGGTCCGCGAGGACGACGGCCTCTTCCTGGTCGTGCGTGACGAAGACGGTCGTGTGGCCGCCCTCGCGCTGGAGCCTGAGGACGAGGTCGCGCATCTCCTCCCTGAGGTTGGCGTCGAGCGCGCTGAAGGGCTCGTCGAGGAGCAGGAGCCGTGGCTCGGTGACGAGGGCGCGGGCGAGCGCGACCCTCTGCTGCTGGCCGCCGGAGAGCTCCCCGGGCGAACGGCCGGCGAAGCCCTCCATCCGCACGCGCCGGAGGGCCTCGTCCGCCTTCCTCCCGGCCTCCTCCTTGCGCGCGCCGCGCATTCTCAGGCCGAACCCGACGTTTTCGGTGACGCCCATGTGGGGGAAGAGGAGGGGCTTCTGGAAGACCATCGCCGCCTCGCGCCTCTCGGGCGGGGTGCCGACGACCGAGCGCCCGTCCACCCGCACGTCGCCGGCGGTCGGGCGCAAGAGGCCGGCGACGACCTTGAGCGCCGTCGTCTTGCCGCACCCCGAGGGGCCGAGGAGGGCGACCAGCTCCCCCGGCTCGACGGCGAGGCTCAGCTTCTCCAGCGCGGGCGCGTCGTTGCCGTAGCGGTGGGAGACGTTCTCCAGTTCGAGGCGGGCGCTCACGAGAACTTCCCCGGTCCGACGAAGCCGCCCGCCCTCTCGCCCGGCTTCAGGACGCGGAGGGCGAGCACGAGCGCAAGGACCGCGGGCAGGGCGAAGGCCAGGGCCAGGGCCGAGGTCACGACCGGGTCGTTGCCCGAGGCCGCCGAGAACAGGAGCATGGGCAGGGTGACGACGTTGCCGCCCCCGATCAGGAGCGTCAGCACGTACTGGCCCCAGGAGATCAGGAACGCGAACAGCCCTGCCACCGCCACCCCCGGCAGGACACCGGGCAGCGTGACGCGCAAGAAAGCCTGCCAGGGGCTCGCGCCGAGGGTCCTGGCCGCCTCCTCCAGCTCGCCGGTCCTCTCGGCGAAGACGCCGGCCAGGATAAGGGCGGTGTAGGGCACCGTGGGGACCAGGTGGACGAGAAAGACGCCGGGAAGCGTGTCCGCGAGCCCGAGCCTGATAAAGGTGACGTGCACACCCATCGTCGAGGCCAGCGGGGGCACCAGGATCGGGAGCAAGATGAAGAAGATCACGACCCCCTTGAACCGCCACTGGTAGCCCCCTATCGCCATCCCCGCCGGCATCCCTACGGCCACCGAGGCCGCCGCCGTCGCCGCCCCGATAAGGACGCTGTTGAGCGTCGCACCGAGCACCCCGCCGCCGGGCTCGACGAGGTGGGCCACCCCGCGCAGCGACCACGCGGTCGGCAGCAGGTCCGGGAAACGCCACTCCCCGGCGAAGGCCCACAGCGTCAGGGGCACGAAAGGCACCGCGACCAGCGCCGCCACGAGGGCGAGCCCGACGTTGCCCCCCTTCTTACCCACGGCGGCGCCCCAGGTCCCTGGCCAGCCGCAGGTACAGGGCCGCAATCGCGCCGGTGACGAGGGCGATGAGGATGTTGATCGCCATCGCCGTCGGCCTCGCGGCGAGGTCTATGCCCCTGTACTCGTCGTAGGCCATGACGGGCAGGATCGTCGGGTAGGACTTGCCGAGAAGGTAGGGCACCTCGAAGGCCCCGAACGTGAAGGCGAAGACCAGGAGGCTCGCCGCCACCACGGAGGGCGAGATCACGGGGAAGACCACGTACCAGAACCGCTGCCAAGCCCCGGCCCCCAAAGTACGGGCAACGTCCTCGAGGTCCGAGGCCACCCCCCGCAACGCCGCGAGCATCACGAGCGTTATAAAAGGCACCTCCTTCCACACGTAGGTGAGGATGATGCCGACGGAGCGCTCGTCGTAGAGCAGGGCGGGGAAGTCCCCGGGCTCGCCGATCAGGCCTAGAAGGGCCGCCAGCCTCGCCCCGAGCCCCGTCTGCCCGACGACGAGCGCGATCCCGACGGCGGCGACGAGGTGGGGGATCGTGATCGGCAACTGGAACACCACCGCCGAGAGGCGACCGCTGGACCTCCTGAGCGCGAGCGCGGCGAGCACAGCCAGGACCGTGGAGACGCCCGTCGAGACCCCCGAGACGTACAGGGTGAGGACCAGCGAGTCGAAGAAGTCCTCGTCCGAGAGGATCCCGCGGTACGCGTCCAGCGTAAGCTCCGTCATGCCGATGGCCGGCACGTAGCCCAAAGACTGCACGAACGCGATGACGAGCCCGCCCGCGAAGAGAACCCCGATCACGGCCAGGGCCGGGGCCAGAAGCAGCACGATCTTTAACCGCCCGCCCAACCCCTAGTCCTCCAAGACCTCTTCCCGCCACCCCTCTTCGAGCCGGAGCAACCACTCCGTCCTGGCCTCGGGCACCCGGTTCTCCTGCAGGACACGGGTCGGCAGCGTCGCTTTTCCTCGGGGCTCGGCGAACCCCCCGCGCGTCTCCTCCGGCAGCCGGTCCAGGCTCAGGGCGGTGAGGTCGCCCCAGCCTTCCGGGTCCTGCTTCTCCCTCTGGGCCTCGGGGCTCTGCAGGAAGTTCGCCGCGACCTGTGCTGCGGCCTTGTTCGGGGCGTTCGACGGGATGGCGAGGTAGTGGGTGTTGTTCAGGGTCCCGCCTTCGAGCACGTAGGAGCGGGTGCTCTTGGGGAAGAGGCCCTTGTCCACCTGGCGCTGGGCGAGCTGCGGGTTGTAGCTCATCGTGAGCCAGGTCTCCCCGTTCTGGTAGAGCTCGTCCAGCTTCGCCGAGGTCTCGGGGTAGGTCTCGCCCCCGCGCCAGAGGTTCGGCTCCATGTCTTGCAGAAAATCGTAGAGCTTGGGGGCCTGTCCCTCGAAGACGGCCTCGTCGAACGGTTCCTGGTAGGGTTTGACCTGCCCGGTCACGTCGTAGAGGGCCTGCTCGACGAAGGCGTTGCCGGTGAAGTCCGGCGGGGCGGGGTAGGCGAAGCGGCCGGGGTTCTCCTCCGTCCACCTCTGGAGCTCGTCCATGGTTTTCGGGGGGTCATCGACCTTCGCGGAGTCGTAGATCATGACGAACTGGGCCTTGCCCCAGGGCGCCTCCCTGCCCTCGACCGGGTAGCCGAAGTCGCGGTTGATGGAGGGGCTCTCCCAGTCTATGTACTTCGCGTTCGGGAGTCCTTCCGCCCACGGGCCGAACCAGAGGCCCGCTTCCGCGCCGGTTGCGAAGTTCTCGCCGTTGATCCAGACGAGGTCTATCGTCCCCTCGTCCTTGCCGGCCTGCTTCTCGTTGAGCAGCTTGTTTACCGCGTCGGCCGTGTCGCCCAAGGGTGTGCGCGTCAGCCCTATGCCGTGCTTCTCCTCCAGTTTCGGGATGACGTAGTCGTCGACGTAGGCGTTGATCGCCCCGTCCCCGCCGTACATGGCGAGGTTGACCTCCGTCCCCCGGGCCTGCTTCGCGAGCTGGGAGAAAGGCCGGGTTTCGCCGGAGGGCGCGTTCGCGCCGCCGGCCCCGCCGCAACCGGCGAGCGCGAGTACCGCGAGCAGGGCGACGAGCAGAGGCTTTATGCGTCTTGAGGCAGGCATGTCTATCACGATGTACCCCGCTTGGAAAGGTTTCACTATAAGAAGGCTTGCACGCCCGGATATACGCCGCGGGGTAGCGCCCGGATCAGAACTACGCCCCGCCCGGCAGCCGCCCGAGCGCGTCCATGAGGCCCGAGATCACGCGCCCCTCGTCCAGGTCGGAGACCATCCCGACCTCGCGGCCGGTCTGCGAGTAGTCGTGCGAGCCGGCCGCGTCGAGCGTCGGGAGCGCCGTCCTCCGGACGGTAACGGCCTCCGGGTCCGCGACGGCGGCGACGCAGGCTATGTCCCACAGGATCTTATCCCCCTCGGGGTCCACGTCCCCGCCGTACTCGATGACCCAGCGCTCCAGTATCTCCGCCAGGTAGGACGCGACGGGCCGCCCGAGCGCCCGCAGCTCCCCCGCGAAGGGCGCGGCCCGAACGCGCACCTTCGCCGGCGCGGGCCACCCGGGGACCAGGAGCATCTCCGTCCGGCCCTCGAAGAGGCCCCGCCAGGCGGCGATGTCCGCCCGGCCGTTCAGCTCCTGGAACTTGTGCCTCTCGTAGACCCCCTTGCCCCCGAACCCGCCGAGCCAGACGACGCGCACGTTCTCCCGCGCCTCGGGTGCGGCGAGCAGGAGCGAGGCGGCGTCCGTCGCGGGCCCCGTCGCGACGACGGTGAGCGGGCCCCGCCGCGCCTCCTCGACCAAAAACTCCAGCCCCGCGCTCGGCACGAGGTCCTCGCGGTGCTCCATCGGCCTCTCCGCCCCCGGGATGCAAGGGACGCCGCCCCCGCACAGGCCGACGACCCTTTCGGCCTCTTCCTGGTACATGTCCCGCGAGCCGGGCCCGTGGGCGGTGGTGTTGTGCACGGAGACGACGCCGCGCACGTCGAGGGCGCCTTCGGGGAGGCCGAGGGCGTGGGCGATGGCGAACTGGTCGTCGACCTCGTTGGCCGTGTCGCAGTCGAGCACTACGCGCGTGGGTGGCATCGCTTCCTATCGTCGCGGGGATCGCGCGGATCGTAACACGGCGCCGCCGCGTGGGGTTTGTTGTGGTTCCCTTGCGGGCTGCTTGAATCCGCCCGCGACGGCCCGGGTCAGGAACCGAAGAGGTTCTCCAAGAACCCCGGTTCCAGATAGGTCCGGCTCCTTTTCAGCGTCTCCTCGTTGGCGATGGGCCGACCCTCCCGCGCCGTCTCCTGCAAAGCCCACGCGCACCACGAGACGGCCCGCAAGGAGACGATGGTCCTCATCGCCGCGAGCTGCTCGCCAAAACGCCTGACGTCCGCGACGGGATTCCGTTCCAGGTAAGCCCCGACAAACTCCCGCTCCTGCTCCCCGGAGAGGAGCGTCGCGGTGTCGTCGCGCCAGAGGGTCGTGGTCGGGAGGAGGAAGTGGGCGAGGTCCTGGGTGCGGGGGGCTATGCGCGCCTTCTCCCAGTCCAGGAGCTTCGCCTCGCCGTTCTCGACGACGAAGTTGTGAGTGTTCAGGTCGTAGTTGACTATGGCGAGGCCGTCGCCGGTGAAGAGGTCACTCCTTTGGAGGAAGCCTTCTATGCGGCCGAAGCCCTTGAGGAGGGCGGCCTTGCTCTCCCCGGGGGCGCCGTCCCAGTCGAGGTAGGGTTCGGCCAGGCCGCGGGACTCTTCCAGGATGGCGGGGGCGGGGTCGGGGTGGGTCTGGAGCCGGTGCCCTTCCGGGACGCCGATGGCGTGGACGGCGGCGAGGCAGCGGGCGGCGGCGGGGAGGTCGGTGGCGTAGTCGAGGGGGCGACCCGGCAGGAACTCTTCCAGGACCAGGGGGTAGGGGAGGTCACCGGGGTCCGGGTCGACGTGGTAGGGCCTCGGGGTTACGCCGGAGGGGGCGAGGAGCGTCAGGGCGTGATGCTCGTAGGCGGCCTGCTCCCGGAGCGGGAGGCCCATCTGGGTGCCCGTCACGAGCCGGGCCACGAGGTCCGGGTCGCCCCGCACGAGGTAGTTGAGGCTGTACTCACCGCGGGCGAGAAACTCGACGCCGCGGTGGGGCGGGTGCGGCGGGCTTTCCAGGTAGCGTTCCACGTCGGCGCTAAAGCTCTCGTCCGGCACGGCCGTATTGTAAGCGGAACGGCGCGGCCCGCTTACGGGGTGGTGTAGAATCACCCAACGGGGGAGAGAGGAGCCTGGATCTGGACATTATCTTCTGGGCGGTGCTGGCGGGGCTGGCCTTCGTGGGCGAGCTTCTCTCCGTATCTTTCTTCTTGCTTTTCTTCTCGCTCGGGGCGGTGGTGGCGCTTGCCCTGGCCTTCGCGGATTTCGGGCTCGTGGCGCAGGCCATAGGCTTTATCGTCGCCACGGTGTTGAGCATGATCGTGTTGCGCCCGGCGCTACTCAACCGGCTCTCCTTGAGGGGCGGGGAGGAGTACGCGGGGCACCGGGGCATCACGGGGGAGAGCGCGGTGGTTACGGAGCCCATAGAGGCCGGGGGAAGGGGGACCGTCCGGGTGGGGAGCGGCGAGTTCTGGACGGCCCGCACGATGTACTCGGGTGACGGGATAGGGAAGGGCGCAAAGGTCCGGGTGCTAGACACCGACGGGCTTACGGCGCTGGTCGAGCCGGTGGAGACCGAAGGAGGAGAGCAGTGACGGGACTGATAGTGCTAGGGATACTGGCGTTCGTGGTGTTCCTGGTGGCAGCGAGGAGCGTCAGGATCATCCCCCAGAGCCGCGTGGCGATAGTGCAGCGGCTGGGCAGGTACCACAGGACGGCCGAGAGCGGGCTGACCTTCGTCGTGCCCGTGGTCGACCAGATGTTACCCAAGACCGACCTCAGGGAGCAGGTGATAGCGTTCCAGCCCCAGGCGGTCATCACCAACGACAACGTGGGGATGCAGATCTCGACCGTCGTCTACTACCAGGTCGTGGACGCGAGGGCTTCGGAGTACGAGGTCGCCAACTTCCACCTCGCGCTGGAGCAGATCACCCAGACCACGCTCAGGAACGTCATAGGCAACCTCATACTGGACAAGACCCTCACCTCCCGGGACGAGATCAACGGCAAGCTCCGGACGATCCTGGACGAGGTCACGGAGAAGTGGGGCATCCGGGTCACGAGGGTCGAGCTCAAGGAGATCACGCCCCCAAGGGACATCCAGCAGGCGATGGAGAAGCAGATGCAGGCCGAGCGGACCCGCCGCGCCGCTATCCTGACCGCCGAGGGCGACAAGCGCGCCGCGATCCTGCAGGCCGAGGGCGCCAAGGAGTCGGCGATACTTAAGGCCGAGGGCGAACAGAAGTCCGCGGTCCTGCGCGCCGAGGGCGAGGCGGAGGCCTACCGCAACGTCCAGGCCGCCCAGATCGAGATGACCGGCGCCCTCTTCGAGCGCCTGGAGGACAGCGACCTCTCCCCCGAGTCGCTCCGCTACCTCTACCTAAAGGCCCTCCCCGAGATGGCCCAGGGTCCGGCCAGCAAGCTCTTCGTCGTCCCCTCCGAGATCCAGGACCTCGCCGGCACCATCGGCGCCCTCGCCGGCGGCGCCAGCATGGCCTCCGAAGACGCCCACAAGGAAGACGAAAAGCCGCGCCGCCTCACCGCCCCGAACGGCGAGGCGGGCCGCCGGAGCCTGGAGCCCCGCCCGGCGGCCGAATAGAAACGCCGCAACGCCCGACGCCTGGTGCGGATGCAACCGCCGCGAGGCCCCCCGTTCTCCGGGAGGCCTCGCGGCGTGGTGTCTGCTTTTAGAGTGCGGCTGACGGCCCTATTTCGTGCGGGCGTGTTGCCCGAAGAAGCGGACCATCTCGGCGGAGGCGTCGGGGCCCTTGGGGTCGGTGTAGGAGCCGGGGTGGCCGCCGCCGGACCACGCGTGGGCGAGGCCGTGGACGGACCAGCGCTCGACCATCGGGCGGCCGTCCGCGTCCTTGTAGGAGATGCGGGTGAAGGCGTGGCCGTCGGGCTTTCTTCCCTGGCGGGTCGAGACTTTGAGGGACGAGCCGTCGCCGGCGGTGAGGTGGGCGAGCAGGCGGTCGCCGTTGCGCGGGTGGACGGTGCCGTCCCGGTCGCCGTGGAAGACGATGGTCGGCACGACTCCCGCCTGCCCGTTTGAACTGGCCCGCGGCATCGGGGTTCCGGGGTTGCCCTGGCGCATCGCGGAGAACGCGGAGGGCATGTCGTGGGCGGAGCCGGGGGCCAGGCCCGAATGGACGCCGACGGCGGCGTACAGGTCCGGGTAGGTCGCGCCCATGATCGCGGCCATGGCCCCGCCGGCCGACATCCCCGCCACGTAGACCCGGCCCTCGTCGACCTCGTAGTCCTCGATCACCTGCTGCGTGATCCCGGCGATGATGGCCGGCTCACCCCGGCCGCGCTGCTGGTCGGCGGCCTGGAACCAGTTCCAGCACTTCTGCATGTTGGCGCTGTTGGTCTGCGCGGGATAGGCCACCAGAAAGCCGTGCTCCTCTGCGAGCGCGTTCATGCGGGTGCCGGCGGCGAAGTCGTCGGGGTCCTGGGTGCACCCGTGCAGCATCACGACCAGCGGCACCGCCTCCCCGGCGTAGCCCGTCGGGACGTAGAGCTTGTAGGAACGCCCCCCGGCCGCGCCGCTGTACGACCGCGCCTCGAACCGACCACCGGCCCGCGCCCCGGTTTGCGCGCCGGCCGCGCCCCCGGCGTTCCCCGCGGAGGGGTGCCTCACGCCGCGGGAGCGCAGGTTCGGCCCCGTCCCCCTGCGCGGCGCCGGGCCCTGCGGCGTCTCCCTCAAGAGCTGGGAGGTCACGTCTATGGGACCGTTCGTCCCGCCCGCCCCGAAGTTGGGGAACGCCCCTAGATTGGGGAACGATCCCAGGCTGGGGGACGCCGCCGGGAGGGAGCTGCCGAGGGCGCTCTGGATCATGGAGGCCGCCTCGTCGAGTCGTCCCTCCTGCGTGAGGCGCGTCGCCTCCGCCATGCGTGCCTGTATGGTTTCGTTCATCGGGTGTTGCCCCTCTCGGTTAGATAGGTTATGAAGATCGGATCCTGCCGGCCAGCGCCGACTTTACGGCCGGGCTCGCCCTGAGCGCCCCCAGCACGACGAGCGAGTCGATGGTCTGGAGGGCGAGCTCCGGGCTGACGTCGTCGGCGATGCTCGCCAGGCCCAGAACCTTGATCTCTAAAGTCTCCCCGGCGTCGCGGACCGCCTCGAGGTCGCGCCGGGTGTAGTTCTCCAGCCCGAGCACCAGCGTCTTGCGGGCGACCGTCTGCCTCACCACCTCCGCGTGCGTTGAGAGCTGGTTGCGTATCGCCGTCCGGATAAAGTCCGTCCGGTTCGAGTAGAACCCCTCCTGCACCAGCAGGTCCACCTGCCCCAGATCCACCAGCCCTAGATTGATCGTGATCTTTTCCGTCTCGCTCATCCCAACCGATCCCTACGCTCCAGTACTCCGTATAACATCCATATGGATGGTACATGGAAGTTGTACAGATGTCAATCGGAGATGGGGGGTCGCGGCGGTGCTGCGGATCGTTGTCTTTCGTGACGCAGGCTCGTGGGGACGGGTCTGGGGTCTGCGTGGGGTGCGTGAAACTTTTGTCGGGGATACGGGTATCAGTGGTGGTGTCTGGTAGGGTCTTCGCGATGGGGGCCTTCGGTTGTTTTCTGTGGAGGGTTCGTGCCTGGCGACATAGGACAGTGGGTTCTGGATGTGATCGGGGCGCTCGGCTACCTGGGGCTTGCGTTGCTCCTGATAGCCGAGAATTTGTTCCCGCCGATCCCTTCTGAGGTCGTGCTGCCGCTGGCCGGGTTCCTGGTGGGGCGGGGTGACCTGAGCCTGTGGGGGGCGCTGGCCGCGGCCACCCTCGGGAGCGTGGCGGGGGCGCTGATCCTGTACGGGATGGGGCGGTGGGGGGGACGCCCGCTCGTTCTCCGCTACGGCAAATGGCTGCGGGTGGACGAGAAGGGGTTGCGGACTTCCGAGGGCTGGTTCAGGCGCTACGGGGACTGGGTCGTGCTCTTCGCCAGGGTCGTGCCCGTCGCCAGGAGCATCGTCTCGATCCCGGCTGGGACCATGGAGATGCCCGTCTTGCGGTTCACCCTCCTGACGACCCTGGGCTCGGCCGTCTGGAACGCGATCCTTATCGGGGCCGGCGTGTTCCTCGGGGCGAACTGGCAGGCGGTCGAGGGGTGGATGGGCTCGTACTCGAACGTGGTGCTCGTCGTGGGCGCCGTGGCCGTCGCGCTCTTCCTCGTCTGGCGGCATTTCAGAGGCGGGTACCGGAAGCAGAAGGGTCGCCCGTAGGGGCTCCGGCCGCGTGGGATGGATGACATCCCGCGGTCCCGCGTTCACGCTACCATGTAAACAGAGGCGGCGGCTAGGCGGAGGAGAGAGATGAACGTCCTGATCAGCGGCGCGACGGGCCTCATAGGGTCGGCCCTCATCCCCGAGTTGGAAGCCGGCGGCCATAAAGTTACCCGCCTGAGCAGGTCGCAGAGGGGCCACGGCACGATCCGTTGGGACCCTGAGGCCGGCACGATAGACGGGGACCTCGAAGGGACCGAAGCCGTCGTCCACCTCGCCGGCGAGAGCATCGCCCAGGGACGCTGGAACCCCGAGAAAAAGCGGCGCATCCTAAGGAGCCGGGTGAACGGAACGCGCCTGCTCGCGGAGAAGGTCGCCGCGCTCGGGACGCCGCCCAAAGTCATGGTCTCGACCTCGGCCGTCGGGTACTACGGCGACCGGGGCGACGAGGTCCTGACCGAAGAGAGCGCCTCCGGCACGGACTTTCTGGCCGGGGTGTGCCGGGAGTGGGAGGCGGCGGCCGAACCGGCGCGGCGGGCCGGGATCCGGGTGGTG
Source organism: uncultured Rubrobacteraceae bacterium (assembly GCA_902806085.1). Lineage (GTDB taxonomy): Bacteria > Actinomycetota > Rubrobacteria > Rubrobacterales > Rubrobacteraceae > Rubrobacter_D. The sequence continues at coordinate 29,479 of CADCVH010000031.1, forward strand.
CACCCGAGGATCGGCATCGTGCTCAGCCCGAGAGGCGGCGCGCTCGGTACGACGCTCCCCATCTTCAAGCTGGGCGGGGGAGGGAAGATCGGGGACGGCAACCAGTGGTGGAGCTGGGTCGCCCTCGACGACGTCGTCGGATCCATCGTCCACGCCCTCACGCACGAGAACGTCGAAGGCCCGGTAAACGTGGGCGCGCCCAACCCCACGACCAACGCCGGGTACACCAAGGTCCTCGGCAAGGTCCTGGGGCGGCCGACGGTTCTGCCGCTCCCGGCCCCCGCCGCCCGGGTGATGCTAGGCGAGGTGGCCGACGCCCTGCTCCTGGCGAGCCAGCGCATGCGGCCCGCAAAACTGGAAGACACGGACTACGCTTTCCGTTACCCGCAACTCGAAGGGGCGCTCCGGCACCTGCTCGGCCGGTAGCCGGTTTCGAGCGTGGTTCGCGGCGCGTATCATAAAGAGGATCGCTTGGCGAAAGGCCACCAGAGAGGCGAGGTTACCGCATGACCGTGCAGCCGAAGACCGTCACGGCCGAGGAGCTCCTGAACCTGCCGGACGACGGCACGCGCCGCGAACTGGTGAGGGGGGAGTTGAGGGAGATGGCGCCGGCAGGAAGCGAGCACGGGTACGTGGCAGGGGAAATATTTGGGGAGCTTAGAAACCACGTCAAAGCCAACGGGCTCGGACGAACGTACACGGCCGAGACGGGGTTCAAGATCTCCTCCGACCCCGACACCGTGCGCGCACCGGACGCAGCTTTCGTGGGCCAGGCACGGCTCGAAAGGATGGGTGAGGTCTCGGGCTATTGGCCTGGCGTCCCGGACCTCGTGGTCGAGGTGGTATCGCCGAACGACAGGAGCTCCGAAGTGTTGGACAAGGCGCTCGACTGGTTGGAGGCCGGCTGCCGCATGGTCCTCGTGGCCCACCCGGAGAGGCGCGCCGTTACGGTGTACCGCTCTCGCGAGGACATCCGCGTCCTCACGGCCGATGCCGGTGACGTTGTGGACGGGGCCGACGTCGTGCCCGGCTGGAGGCTGTCCCTGGCCGAGATCTTCGCGCAAGGATAAGAGGACAGCTTGAACCACGAGCGTTTCATGCGGCGGGCCATCGAGATCGCACGCGGCAACCCGGACGCGCCGTTCGGGTGCGTCATCGCGGACGGGGAGACGGGTGAAATCCTGGCCGAAGGCCTCAACGACGCCCAGAAGAGCCCCATCCTGCACGGCGAGACGGCCGCCGTCATGGACCTCGTAGAGAAGCGGCCGGACGTGGACCCGGCCGGCCTCGTCCTCTACACGACCGCCGAGCCCTGCCCGATGTGCTCCGGCGCGATCCTCTGGAGCGGCATCCCCCGGGTCGTCCTAGGCACCCGCCTCGAGACGCTCAAAGGCCTCGGGTTTCCGCACATAGACCTGTCGAGCACCGAGGTCTCCGCCCGCTGCTCCTTCGGCGGCTTCGAGGTCGTCCACGGCGTTCTCCAGACGGAGTGCGACGCGCTCTTCGAGGGGCTGGCGCGCCGGGCGGACGGTTCCTAGCCCTGGATCTCCGCCCCGAAGCCGGCATCCCGTAGCATCTGGCGCGCCCCGGGCGCCGCCTTCGCGTCGAGCGTCAGGACGAGGGCGGCGCGTTCGGTGTTGGAGTGGCGGACGTAGAGGTCGAGGATGTTTATGCCGTTGGAGCCCATGAGGGTCGTGACCTCGGCGAAGACGCCGAGGCGGTTCTCGACAGGGATGGCGACGTCCACGTTCTCGCCGCTCTTCTCGACCAGGATGCCGCCGAGGGCGTCGTAGGCCTCGCGGGCGGCCAGGAAGCGGTTCTCGATGGCTTTGCGGTCCTTGATCTCGCTCCCCAACTGGGCCATCGCCCCCGCGAAGTGGGCCAACGCCTCGCCCAGGGCCGGCGCGTTCTCCGCCAGTATGTCCGACCAGAGGCCGGGGTTGGACGCCCCGACCCGCGTCAGGTCCCGGAAGGACGGCCCGGCGAAAGAGAGCGCCTCAGGCGAGATGTCCGAGGCGACCTTGAGGAGCGCCGCGGCCATGAGGTGCGGCAGGTGCGAGAGGGCCGCCATAAGGAGGTCGTGCTTCTCGGGGTCGACAGCAGTTGGGACGGCGCCGAGCTCGCGCACGAATCCGGCTACCTCGCGGTAGTCGTTCGGGTCCGTCTTCTGCGTGGGCGTGAGGAAGTAGCGGGCGCCGTTGAAGAGGTCCGGCTTCGCGTTGGCGACGCCGGCGAGCTGGCTCCCTGCCATCGGGTGCCCGCCGACGAAGCGCAGGGCGTTCTCTTCCGCCTCGCTCACGATGGCGTTTTTGGCGCTGGCGACGTCGGTGACGAGGGCGTCGGTGGGGGCGAGGTCCGAGAGGAGGGCCGTCACCTTCGAGATGGGCGCGGCCAGCACGACGAGGTCCGCGCCCCGCGCCTCATCGAGCGTCGAGGGGCTGTCTATTGCCCCGAGCTCGACGGCCTTTTCGAGCACACCGGGGTCGTCCACGCCGACGACCTCCCAGCCGGCCATCCGGGCGGCGAGTCCTACGGAGCCCCCGATCAGGCCGACCCCGACGATACCGAGCGCGCGGCTCAGGAGACGGCCCCTATCACCCGGTCGTTCTCCTCGGAGCGGCCGACCGTTACCCGGCTCCACCCCGGGTACCCCAGGGCGCCGCCCTCCCTGACCAGGATACCGGACCTCTCGAACTCATCGGCCCCGAACCGGACCATCACGAAGTTTCCCTGCGAGGGGATAAAGTCCAGGTTCGCGGCGCCGAACGCCTCCTGCAGCCTGCCGCGCTCCCGGATCGCGAACTCTGCCCGCGCCCGGACCTTCTCCCGCGCGAGCATCGAGGCCGTGGCCGCCACCTGGGCCGCCAGGTTCACGGAGACCGGGAACCTGACCCTCTCGGCGTAGTCGGCGACCCTCTCGGACGAGATCCCGTACCCCACCCTCAGCCCCGCGAGGCCGTGCGCCTTGGAGAAAGTCCTCGCCACGACGACGTTCCCGCCTTCGAGGGCGAGCGCGTGGGAGTCTTTGTAGAGCGGGTCGTCCACGAACTCCACGTAGGCTTCGTCCAGGATCAAGAGCACATCATCGGGCAACTCGCCGGCGAAACCCCGCACCTCGGAGAGCGGGAGGTAGGTGCCGCTGGGGTTGTTGGGGTTGCACAGGATCACGGCGCGCGTCTCGTCGGTCAACGCGGAGAGCATCGCCTCCGCCGGCAGCCCATTGTCTCTGGTGAGGGGAACCGGGCGGGTCTTCATGCCAAGGACGGCGCAGAGCATCGGATAGAGGCTGAAGGACGGCCAGGGGAAGACCACCTCGCCGCCCGCCGGCAGGAGTTGCAGCGCGTTCAGCAGGACCTCGCTCGACCCGTTGCCGACCATCACGTTGGCCGTCTCGACCCCAGCGTTTGCCTCGGCGATAACCTCTCGAAGACGCGAGACGTGGCTGTCCGGGTAGCGGTTGGCGCGGGGCAGGGCTTCGGAGAGGGCGGCCTCCGCTTCGGGGAGCGGCCCGAAGGCGAGCTCGTTGGAGGTCAGCTTCGCGTAGTCGTCGGCCCGGCCCTCGGCGGCCATCCGCCAGGACTTCGGGGGGACGTAGGTTTGCAGCGAATCGAGTTCGGGGCGAAAGGTTACAGGCATGAGGTTCCAAGGCTTAAGGCTTTGAGGTTTTGGGTCATCGGGCTTTAGCTTTCGGGTCGTTGTGGCAAATATTGGCCGCTAAAGACTAAGCCGGTTACGCCAAGGTTGCAAACGGGGTTCGCGCCTCAGGCGCGTCCCGATGTCCGGCACCCGTCTCCAAAACCTCAAAACCTCTAGCCTCAAAACCTCAAAGCCTTAAAACCTTGAACCTGCGCTGCTACAATCCCACACCTATGACGGACGCGGAGAGACAGGCGAAGGTTCAAGAGCTTCGGGAGCGGGTCGACGAGGTGGATCTGGAGTTGATCCGCGCCTTGAGCGAGCGGGCGCAGATCGTCCAGGACCTCGCCCGGATAAAGTTCGAGGCCGGGGTACCCATCTTCGACCCCAAGCGCGAGGAAGAGATCTTGCGGAGGGTCGTCGAGCAGAACCCGGGCCCGATCTACGACTCCTCCATGCGCGAGATCTTCGAGCTGATCCTGCACCGCATCCGCGACCTTGAGATACAACGCGGGGAGTTTCAGAGGTAGGCATGGACGTTTCTCAGACCGTAAAGACGGACGTAAAGACCACCAACGGCATGATCCGGCCCGGCACCTTCCGGGTGATCGCCGGCCCCTGCACGGTCGAGAGCTACGACCAGTTCGTCGCCTCGGCGACGGCCGTGAAGGAAGCGGGCTTCGAGTACGTCCGCGGCGGCGCCTTCAAGCCGCGCACCTCCCCCTACTCCTTCCAGGGCCTCGGCGAGGAGGGCCTGAAGATCATGTCCGAGGTCGCCGGCGAGTTGGGCCTCAAGGTGGTCACCGAGATCATGGACCCCTACGACATCGACCTCGTGATGGAGCACGCCCAGATCCTCCAGATCGGCGCCCGCAACATGGCTAATTTCTCTCTCTTGAAGCGCGTCGGCGCCGCCATCGCCGGCACGGACCACGGCGTGCTGCTCAAGCGCGGCCTCTCGTCGACGGTGCAGGAGTGGATCCTGGCCGCCGAGTACGTGACGGCCGCGGGCGGGGACAACGTGGTGCTCTGCGAGCGGGGCATCCGCACGTTCGAGCCCGCCACCCGCTTCACGCTCGACCTCTCCGCCGTGATCGTGGCGAAGAGGCTCACGGACCTGCCCGTGATCGTGGACCCCTCCCACGCGGCCGGCCGGCGCGACCTCGTGGTCCCCCTCAGCAAGGCCTCGGTCGCCGCGGAGGCGGACGGCCTGATGGTCGAGAGCCACCACGACCCCCAGGAGGCCCTCTGCGACGGCGAGCAGGCGCTGCCCGTCGAGGCGCTCCTTGGCTTGAAAGAGGAGCTCACCCCCTTCGCCGGCGCGATGGGCCGGGAGGTCATCTAGTCCCGCCGGGCCCCGGGAGCGCCGTGCGCCGCGTCGGCGACAGGTTCATCCTGGTGCGGGAGCTCGGGTACGGCGGAATGTCCGCCGTCTTTTTGGGCCGGGACGAGGTGCTCGACCGCCCGGTGGCGGTGAAGGTCCTGCACCCCGACCTCGACGACGAGGCGACGGGCGCCCTTTTTCGCCGCGAGGGCCGCACGGCCGCCAGGCTTTCGCACCCGAACATCGTGCAGGTCTACGACGCGGGGGAGGCTCCCCTGGACGGTCGGGAGGTCTCCTACATCGTCATGGAGTACGCGTCCGGCGGGGATTTGCAGGCGCTCATGGACCGGCGCGGCGCCTTGCCCGAGGGGATGCTCTCGCGGGTGGGCGTAGACGTCGCCGCGGCCCTCTCCCACGCCCACGAGCGCGGCGTGGTCCACCGCGACGTCAAGCCCCGCAACGTGCTCCTGGACGAGCGCGGCAACCCGAAGCTGTCGGACTTCGGGATCGCCCGCGCCCTGGACACCACCCAGGAGTCGCGCGCCGGCTCCTACCTCGGAACGGCGGCGTACTCGTCCCCGGAGCAGCTCCGGGGCGAGAAGGTCACCGCCAAGAGCGACGTATACTCCTTGGGCGCCACCCTCTACCACGCCGCGACGGGGGGACCGCCCTTCGCCGGCGCCCCGATCGAGGTGGCGAACCAGCACCTCCTCAAGGAGCCCATCCCCCCGCGCGAGCGCGGCGCCCGCATCGGCGAGGACTTCGAGGCCCTCATCCTCGACTGCCTCGCCAAAGACCCCGACGGACGCCCGGACGCCGCCCGCGTCAACGACGAACTCTGCCAGAGGGACACCGGCTCCGTGGCCCGGCGGCCCGGCGGGACTAGGAAGGTGGCCCGGACTGCGGGCTTCTCCCGCGCCGGCGGTGCCACCAGTGCGGCAGGTCCCTCGGGCGTGGGGGCCGTCCGCCAGAGGCTTGGGAGCAAAGGATCCCGCGGTGTCCCCGGCCCGCCGGACGAGACCGTAAGCCTCCCCACGCGCACCTTCCGGGCCGGCTCGCGCCAGAGGAGGACGGTGGCGGTCCTGGCTGTAGCGGTCCTGCTCCTGCTCCTCGCCGGCGCCGGGGCGTGGGCGATGCTGGGGTCCACCGACGACACGACGGGGTCCCAGGACCCCAACCCCGGCGAACGGAAGCAGGCCGCGGCCCTCGAGCAAGGGCCGGAGAAGGAACCGGCCGGCCGGGGCGGGCAAGGCTCTCCCGATGAAGCGTCGGGCGACACCGCCGCCGGCGGGGCCGAAGACCCAGGCCCCGCGCCGCCCCTGCAAGAGGCCGAGCAGGCCGTTTTCGATATGTACGTGGACCAGTCGTACGGGCGGGTCGACGCCACGTGGAACGCACTCTCCGGGCGCCTGCAGGACGAGGTGGGTTCGCCCGAGGCGTGGGCGCAGCAGGAGGACCTCTACACGTTCACCTACATGGATTACATCGCGCCGCCCGAGGCCACGGCGGCCGGAGACAGAGCGCGGGTTGCCTTCGAGGCCAGGCTGGACCACACCTGGGGTTCTGAGGTTCTTTCCGGGACCTGGGCGTGCGTGGTCGAGGACGGGGAGTGGAAGCTGGACCGCCTCGAAGACCAGAGGACCACGCCCGCCTAGCCGCGTTCCGGGCGGCGCCGTTCAACACCGGCACCGCCTTACCTTATAATCACGCGCGTGAGAAGGCTTGCGGACAGGTTCGTTCTGGAGCGCGAGGTCGGCTCCGGCGGCATGGCGCGCGTCTTTTTAGGCCGCGACGAGGTCCTGGACCGGCCCGTGGCCGTGAAGGTCCTAAAGCCCATGCACGGGGACACGGACATCGGGGTGCGCTTCCGGCGCGAGGGGCGCACGGCGGCCAGGCTCTCGCACCCGAACATCGTGCAGGTCTACGACGCGGGGGAGGGGGACCTCGACGGCGACGAGGTCTCCTACATCGTCATGGAGTACCTCCCCGGCGGGGACCTCAAGGAGCTTATAGACGCGCGGGGGAGGCTGCCCGAGGGGGATCTCGCCCGGATCGGCGAGGAGGTCTGCGCGGGGCTCGCCCACGCCCACGGGCGGGGCGTCGTCCACCGCGACATAAAGCCGCACAACATCCTGCTGGACGAGAAGGGCCGGGCGAAGGTCTCTGATTTCGGGATCGCCCGCGCCCTGGACACCACCCAGGCCACCCGCACGGGCGCGTACCTCGGGACCGCGCTCTACTCCTCGCCCGAGCAGCTTCAGGGGCACAAGGTGACGCCCAAGAGCGACGTGTACTCCCTCGGGGCGACGCTCTACCAGGCGGCGAGGGGCGAACCGCCCTTCACCGGCATGCCCCTGGAGGTCGCAAGCCAGCACGTCTCCAAGCCGCCGCCCCCGTTGTACGTCACCGACCTTGGGGAGGAGATGCAGGCCCTGATCCTGTCCTGCCTCGCCAAGAACGCCGAAGACCGTCCGAGCGCGGAACAGGCCCTCGAACGCTTCGCCTCCGTCGTCCCGACGGCGTCGCCCGTCCCCCCCGCGGCCGAACCCCGGGGACCGCAACGCAAGCGCCCTCGTTCGGCCCGACCTGGGGCATCTTCCGGAAGAGGGAGTGGACGCCGGTCGGGCCGCATAGGCGGCGCTCTGGCAGCCCTGGCGATCCTGGCCGTGCTCGGCGTCGTCGGGGCCTTCGCCCTGTCGACCCTCCCCGGCGGCAACACCGACACGGGCCAGAACAACGCCCGTCAGAACGAGCAGGCCAACGCCGGCGGGGCAAACGTCCGCAACGGCGGAGACGAGAACCAGGCATCTCAGCGCGAGGACAACGCCGCAGAGAATGCCCCGGAGCCGACCACCCAGAACACACCGGAGCCGACCACACAAAACGCCGAAAACTCGGGAGAGAGGCCCGCGCCTTCGGGGGACGAGCCTGGGCAGAACGGTCAGCAGGGGCAGGACGAATCCCCAGAGCAGGCCGCGGCGCAGGCGGTGGAAGAGTTCTATACGACCGCCGCTGAGGGAGATTATCAGAGGTCTTCGCAACTTCTGACCTCCGGCTACCGGGAGACCACCTGGCCTTCGCAAGCGACCTTCGCCCAAACGTTCGATACGTTGCAGAGCGTTGATTTCACTAGTGGGCCAGCGGCCGAAGTTAGCGGCGATACGGCCACCGTCTCGGCCAGCACCATCGCGTATCATTCGGATCGAACCGACAGGCGTACCGGAACGGCCAGCCTCGTCCGGGTGGGCGACGAGTGGAAGATAAGCAACCTGAACTTCCAACCAGCATGAACCACGGAAGGAACAGATCCTGAAGACCGCACTGACAGCATTGGTATCCGCGATCATCGGGGGGCTGGTCACCGCGCTCTTCCTGATCATCGGGCTCTGGAGCAGCCTGGACGAGGGGCTCGGGGGTGGTGACAAGCCGGAGAATGTAACGATAAAGCAGGCGCCGGCGCCGAGCGAGCCCCCCGAGACGGCGGTCGGCGACGAGGGGCTCTCCGTGGGTGACGTTTACAGGCAGGACGCCCCGGGCGTGGTGAGCGTGGACGTCACCTCCTCGGAGTTGGGCCCCGGGGGCGGCTCGGGGTTCGTGCTGGACGAGACGGGGCACATCGTGACCAACCAGCACGTGGTGGACGGGGCCGAGGAGATCTCGGTGCGGTTCGCCGGCGGGACGAGGGAGACGGCCGAGGTCGTCGGAGAGGATCCGTCGACGGACGTGGCCGTGATCCGGGTGGGCGCGTCCAGGGACATGCTCGAGCCGCTGACGCTCGGGGACTCGGACGCGTTGGGCGTCGGGGAGCCGGTCGTCGCCATCGGCAATCCCCTGAACTTCGGCATAAGCGTGACCACCGGGATAGTGAGCGGGTTGGGGCGTCCCATCACCGCGCCCAACGACTACACCATAGACAACGCCGTCCAGACCGACGCGGCCATAAGCTCGGGCAACTCCGGGGGGCCCTTGTTGGACGCGCGGGGGACCGTCATCGGGATCAACTCCCAGGTAGCCTCCACGGGCTCCGAAGGCGTTGCCCAGGGCGTCGGGTTCGCCGTGCCGATCAACACCGTCAAGGACACCGTCGAGGAGCTCATAACCACGGGCGAGGTCGTCCACGGCTTTATCGGGGTGAAGATGTTCCAGTACGGGATAGACGAGATCGTCGCCCTCACCGGCCTCTCGCTCGAAGAGCTGAACGGCAGGTACGGGCTCCCGGCCAACGGCGCCCTCGTGAGCGACGTGACGGGCGGGGGGCCGGCCGACGACGCGGGCATAAGCGGTGGCGGGGATGGAGAAGAGGTCGAGGGTGTCCCCGGCGTGCCAGTGGAGGGGGACGTGATCACGGCGGTCGAGGGCGAGAAGATCGGCGCCTCAGACGACGTGATCGAGGTCGTCAACGCCAGCGATCCTGGCGACGACATCTCGCTGACGGTCGTCACCCCGAACGAGGGCGAGCGCGAGGTCGAGCTGACCGTGGCCTCCCGCCCGGAAGACACGTAGGCCCTCTGTAATGGCCACCGACGGGCTGAAGCGCGACGCAGCGAGCGCGGCCGTGGACCGTTTCGTCGAGGACGGGGCCACGCTCGGCCTCGGCTCCGGCACCACCTCCGCCTTCGTGGTCGGCAGGATCGGCGAGAAGCTCGCCGCCGGGGAGCTCCGGAACGTGCGCGGCGTCCCGACCTCCGAGAGCACGGCCGCCCTCGCCCGGGAGGCCGGCATCACGCTCGTCGGCCTCGCGGAGGCCCGCCCCACCCTCACGCTCGACGGGGCCGACGAGATCGGGCCCCGCCTCGCCAACATCAAGGGCCTCGGCGGCGCCCTCCTGCGCGAAAAGATAGTCGCCGCCGCCTCGCGCGACGGCCTCGTCCTCGTGGCCGACGGCTCGAAGGCGGTCGACACTTTGGGTGCCCGCGGCCCGCTCCCCGTCGAGGTCGAACCCTTCGGCTGGGAGACGACCTTCGAGGCCCTCTCCTCGTTGGGCTGCACGCCGAGGCTCAGGATGGACGCCACCGACCCCGGGCGTCCCTTCGTCACCGACGGCGGCCACTACACGGCCGATTGCGCCTTCGGCCCGATAGAGGACCCGCCCGGCCTCGAAGCCGCCATCAAGGCCATACCCGGCGCCCTCGAGTGCGGCCTCTTCGTAGGGCTGGCGCGGGCGGCCGTGATCGCCGATAGGGACGGTGTCCGGGTGGTCGAAGGGTAGGTTCGAGGCCCCAGGTTCGAGGCCCCAGGTTTCGGACTTCAGCCGTCGCGGCGGGGGGCCCGGGGGGCCGATTCGACGGCGCGGTTAGGGGCGACGGAACGGCCTGATCCAGGCCGGAAAGAACGTGCACGCGAACGCGAGGGCGAGCATCCCGGCGAGCGTCTTGCGGTCGCGGCGGCGAGAGAAGAGGCTCCAGGAGAGCACGATCCAGAAGAGCATGTTCCCGGAGGCAACGGCGTAGACCCAGCTTGAGAACTTGTGCTGGTCGCCGAAGAAGCCCATCTCTTCGATGGGCGGGAAGCTCGTCTCCTCGTCCATGCCCGATCTGAGCGCCACAACCGGCGCCACGTTCGCGGATATGATGCCCACGGCCCAGGCCGGCAACGTTAGCGGCCCCTCCGAGCGCCCCTTGAGAAGGTACGTCAGGCAGATGGTCAACAGGATGTTCGACGTCGCGCCTACGTAGACGGGAACCGGAAAGCGCCCCATGTCACGCAGGTCGTCCATCTCGTTCAGGCGCTTCGGTCTTGGGCTTCCCATAAACGGGATTATACGCCGGGCATCAGCGGCCCGCGAGCAGGTCCCGCGTGGTGACGATCCGCGCGAACTCTTCGTGCAGGTGGACGAGGGCCATCTCGTGTACGTCTTCGGCGAGGTGCGTCTTGCCGTCGGGGCCCGTGCGGTCGAAGGTCGCGGTGGCGTCGGAGACGAGGCGGGTGGCGAAACCGAGGTTGGCGGCCATGCGGGCCGTCGTCGAGACGCAGTGTTCGGTGGTCAGCCCCGCCACGACGAGGGCGCCCACGCCTCGCCCCCTGAGCCGGGCTTCGAGGTCCGTGCCGATAAAGGCGCTGTTGACGTTCTTCTCCACCACCGGATCATCGGGAAGCGGAAGCGCGGCCTCCGCGCAGGGGAGAGCCGGGGTCGGTAGAGAGGTGACGGACGTGGAAGACGGGGAGGCCGGAGCCGCGCCAGGCGGCGAGCAGGGCGCCGACGCTCTCCTCCGCCAGCGGGTTGTTGCGACGGCCCCAGCGCGGGTCGTCGAAGCCCCTCTGTACGCCCACGACGAGCAAGGCCGCGTCTTCCAAGCCGGTCCCCGGGCTACCCTGCGGCGCCGAAGCCCGCGCCGAAGCCCGCGCGGGAGCCCGAGCGGCCCTTGCCGGCGCGGTCCTTCTCCACGACGAGCTTGTAGACGTGGCCGTACTCGACAAAGACCGTCGCCTTGCCGTCTTGCATCTTGACGCGCAGGTGGTCGTCGTTCGCCTGTATCTCCTTGACGTCGTCGGCCTCGACCGTGAAGGTGTCGCGGCGGTCCCAGATCACCAGGTTCGCGCCCTCTCTTTCGGCCTCTTGTATGGCTTCCTGGATCAGCTCTTTTCTCATCCGTGTCGCTCCTCGCTATAAGATTTGCGTCGCCTCTGAATGCCCGTCCCATTCTACTTGAGAAAACGGAACCGGTAGGAGAGGGCCGCCCCGTCGTCTACAATGCCCACCGGACGCAAGGACCGACGGACGGAGGATTTTGAAGGGCTTCGCGCGCAGCGTCAGGGACCTGGACCGGGCCGCGTTCCGGGCGATCTTCGGCCTCAAGTGGCCGCCGCTGACGGCCGTGCTGCGCTTCTTCACCCTCATCGGTACCGCCGGCTTTCTCTGGGGCACCTTCGCCGCCGCGGCCTTCCTCGTAACGGGCTTCAGGCCCGCGAACCTCCTCGTCCCCTGGGCGGCCGTCGCCGGCTCCTGGACGCTCGCGGAGGGCGCGAAGTACCTCTTCGACCGCGCCCGCCCCTTTATCTGGGACACCGAGATAGCCCCCCTCATAAAGACGCCTTCCTCGAGCTCCTTCCCCTCGGGCCACTCCGCCACGGCCGCCGCGGGCGCCCTGACGCTCTCCGTCGCCTACCCCGTCTTCGCCCCGGTTCTCCTGCTGGCCGGCTTTCTCGTCGTGTTCTCCCGGGTCTACCTCGGGGTTCACTTCCCCGTGGACGTGCTTGCCGGCGTCGCCATCGGCATCGCGACCGCCGCCCTCGTGATCGCCGCCGCCGGCGCGTTGGCGTGAACCGGCTTACCGGCATCCCTGGAGGAACACGGTAGAAACCCGTCATGGCCGTGCCGCGCTATTACACCGTTGGGGCCGTCGCCCCGGACCTGCGCCGACTCAAGGCCCTGGACGAGAGGCTCGAAGACTCGGGCATCTCCGGCGAATCACACCTGGTGCTCACCCGCCGCCGCGACGAGCCGCTCGTCGGCGTAACCCTCCCGGGAGCGCGCGTGGAGACCGTCGAGTCCGGCCTCTCCCGCACGCAGCGGTTCGAGCTCTTCAGCACCTACCTCGGCGTGACGGCCGTGAGCGTGCTTATGGGGGCGGTCCACCTCCCCACCGGGCTCGTGGTGCAGGCCGTGATGACCCTCGCCGTCGTGGTCGGCCTCGTCATCTACCACCGCCGCCCGCAACTAGAGAAAAAGGTCCTCCGCCTGGGCCTCCCGGAAAAGCTCGCCGAAGAGTGGCAGGGCGCCTTCGCCGGCGGCTTCGCCCTCTCCCTCGTGACCGTCCCCGCCGACCTCTTCGAAGAGGCGCAAGGGGCCTTCCTCCAAGACCCAGGCCTCATGGCGCCGCAGGCCATAGACCGCAGGCCGGTGGTCTAGAGCACGCCGCGCCCCGCGTGCCGCCAAGCTGCTAAGCTTGGTCCGTGATCGTTCGCGAGTTGGCCGATTCTTTTGTTCTTGTCGAGCAACACGAGCACGCGCTCGTCTCGGGGGAGTTTGCCCGGCGATGGGCGGAGGGGCCGTCTCCTCGGGGTTCGACGCTGTACGCCGTGGAGAACCACGACGTTGCCTGGCGCGGGCCGGACCGGGAGGTGCTCTGGAACGAGGAGGCGGGGCGTCCATATTCTTTTCTGGATTATCCGCTGGGGCCGAAGTTGTCCGCGCAGTGGCGCGGGATCGACCTGGTGGAGGCCCACGATGCCTACGCGGCCTGCCTCTGCAGCATGCACTACGCCCGGTTCTTGTCCGGGTCGGAGGACCCCGTCGGGGTGGAGTTCCGCAAGGGGGAGGAGGCGCGGCAGGGTCGTCTTCGGGAGGGGATGACCGAAGAGGAGCTGGAGAACCTGGAGCGCAACTTCCGGTTTTTGCGGCTCTGCGACGGGTTGTCGCTGTTCCTGTTTCTCTCCGAGCCGGGGCGGGCGGGCTACCCGCCGCCCACGCCCGACGGGTTCGAGCTCGACGGGACGAGGTACGAGCTCTCCTGGCGCAGCAGGGACCTGGTCAGCCTGGACCCCTTCCCGCTCACCGAACCGTTCGACGTCTCCGTGCCTTACCGGAGGGTCGGCAAGGACCGCCGGCCGGCCGGAGCCGGCGCCCTGGAGTTCCGGGTGTCTGGCGGGGGCCGTTGATAGGGCATTCGCCCGTGTGCCGGCCGCCCCGCGGCTGATAGAGTATCCGGCAGCAACGAGCACCCAGATATCTTCTAGAGAGGAACGCATGAGAGACGCATCCTACGAGTTCTTCAAGAGGCTGCTATCGACGCCGGGGCCGAGCGGCTACGAGGCGGCTGCGGCGGAGATCTGGCGGGAGGAGGCGCGGAAGTTCGCCGAGGTTCGCGGGGACCGGATGGGAAACTCGCTCGCCACGATAGGGGCCGGCGGGGGGCCGAGGGTCATGCTCGCCGGGCACGTGGACGAGATCGGGCTGATGGTCACCCACATCGACGAGAAGGGCCTGATCCGGTTCACCGGCGTGGGCGGCTGGGACCCGCAGGTCCTCGTGGGGCAACGCGTGCGGCTGCAGACAAGGGGCGGCGAGGTCGTCGGCGTGATCGGCAAGAAGGCCATCCACCTGATGGAGGCGGAGGAGCGCAAGAAGGTCTCGCAGATCAAGAGCCTCTGGATCGACATAGGGGCCAAGGACGCCGACGAGGCCAAGGAGAAGGTCCGCGTCGGGGACGCGGGCGTCCTCGACCAGGACCTCGTCGAGCTCCCGAACGGCCGCATCGCCTCCCGTTCGGTGGACAACCGCATGGGGGCCTTCGTGGTGCTCGAAGCGCTTCGTCTCCTATCGGAAGAAGAGAACGTCTCGGCCGAGGTCGTGGCGGTCGCCTGCGTGCAGGAGGAGATAGGCCTCTACGGGGCGCGCGGCGCGGCCTTCGGCCTCGACCCGCACGCGGCCATCGCGGTGGACGTCACCCACGCGACCGACACCCCCGGCGTCTCCAAGGACGAGAACGGCGACCACGCCCTCGGGTCTGGCCCCGTCATAGCCAGGGCCTCCAACCTTAGCCCGCTCGTCTCCAACGGCCTCATAGAGGCGGCCGAGGCGGCGGAGATCCCGTACACCCTCCAGGCCGACTCCCGCTCGACGGGCACCGACGCCGACGCGATACAGTTCCAGCGCGCGGGCATCGCGACGGGCCTGGTCTCCTGCCCGAACCGCTACATGCACTCCCCGAACGAGGTGGTCGACCTGCAGGACGTGGAGAACTGCGCCCGCGTGATCGCCGCCTACATCAAGGGCCTCGGCGCGGACGCCGACTTCGTCCGCTAGAGAGCCCCGCGATCCTGTGACGGCGGCTAAGGGGGGAGAGGGACGCCGGAGCCCGGCGCTCGTGGAGGCGTCCCTGCTCCTTACGGTCTTCTTTTTCGGGACGAACTTCACGGCGGTGAAGCTCGTCGTGGCGGACGTGCCGCCCGTCCTCTTCGCCGCGGCCCGCTTCACCCTGGCCGGGCTGCTGCTGCTCGCGATCTCCCGCTTCGCCGAGCCCGGGAACCGCCTGCGGCGCGAGGACGTGCTCCCGATCCTCGGCCTCGGCGTCGTCGGCATTACCCTCACCCAGACCGTCTTCACCGTGGGCGTGAGCCTCACGACCGCCGCCAACACCGCCCTCGTCTACTCGACGAGCCCCGTGTGGGGGATGCTGCTCGGCTTCGCCCTCGGCCTGGAACGCCCGCGCCTGGCGGGCGTCCTCGGCATCGGGCTCTCGCTGGTCGGCGTCGGCTTTATCGTCTACGGCGGCCTGGAGTTCGCCGGCACCAGCCTCGCCGGGGACGCGCTGATACTCGCGGCCGCCGTGTTCTGGGGCTCTTACACCGTTCTCTCCATAGGCCTTCTCGAACGCTACCCGCCGATCTCGCTCGCGGCCTACGCCATGACCCTCGGCGGCCTCGTCGCCTTCCCGCTCGCCCTCTTCGACCCGCGTCCCCTGGACCTCGCCTCCCTCGAGGCGACGACCCTGGCCGCCGCCGCGTACTCCATGCTCTTCTCCTCGGCCTTCGGCTTCGCCGCCTGGGGCTGGGGCGTCTCCAGGGCGGGAGCCAACCGCGTCCTCATCTACCAGTACCTCGTCACCCTGATCGGGGTGAGCACCGGCATAGTCCTTCTCGGCGAAAGCTTCGGACCCCAGCAACTGATCGGCGCCGCCGTGATCGTCGCCGGCGTGTACCTCGCGAAGAGATAGCTTTGGGCTCCTCGGCGCAAATAAAAACCGGGATGCTGAAAGCGAAGCCCGCGGGGGCGCGGCGTACTGAAGGCGTAAGCCGAAGGCTCGAGCGTGGCGCAACGAACCAAACCCCGCGCTTGTGCAACAGAGATAATACGAATGATGGGCGACGAGAGACTTGTGGGGGCCATCGCGGCCGGGGACGGGGAGGCTCTTGGGGAGCTTTTCGGTCGGCACGCGCCCTGGATAGCCGCCCGGCTGCGGCGGGCGATGCCGGCCCACGCGGTCGAGGATGCGCTGCAGGAGACCTTCATCGCGGTGTGGCGGGGGGCGAAGGGTTTTAAGGGCGAGGGGGCCGTTGGGGCCTGGATCTGGGGTATAGCCCGCCGCCAGGCCGCGCTCTGGGCGCGCAAGAACGGGCGTCCCGAGTTGAACCTCGAATCTGTCGACCCGGAAGACCCTGCCACGGCGGCAGCCGTGGGGGCGGACTTCGACCGGGCGCTGGCCGGGCTCGGGCCCGAGGGCGGGGCGCAGCGGGAGCTGGCGCGCATGATCTTCGTGGAGGACCGGTCCGTCGCCGAGGCCGCCTCGGTCCTCGGCATCCCGCCCGGTACCGTAAAGAGCCGCGTCTACAAGATACGGCGCCTCCTGCGGGCGGCGCTCGTGCAAGGAGAGTACCGATGAGACACCGCCCCGACGACGCCCGCCACGTGGCGGGTTGCGACGACTGCCAGGCCCGCGCGAGCCTCGGCCACACGGGCTTGGACGTCGACCTCGAAAGGGTCTGGACCGGCGTAGCGGCCGAGGCCTGGGCCACGCCCGTCGCCTGGCCGGAGAGGGCTATGGGGCGGCTTCTGGGTTCGCCGGGCCTCGCGCGGGCGCTCGTCACCACGCCTTCGTTGTTCCTCTCCTGGATACTCGCGAGCGTCGCCGTCCTGGCCGCGGGCGTCCTTCTCGCGCCCCTCTCCGGCGACCCGTGGGCCGCGTTGCTCGCCCCGGCGCTCGCCGGCGCCGGCATCGCCTACGCCTACGGGCCGGGCGCCGACCCGGCCTTCGAACTCTCCCGCACGATGGCGACCTCCGGCAGGATGGTACTGCTCGTCCGCGCCCTCTGCGTCTTCGGCCTCAACGCGGCTCTGGGCCTCGTCGCCTCGCTCTTCAGCGCGACGGCTGTCGGCCTGACGCTCGGCTGGCTCGTCCCGATGACCACCGTCTCGGCCCTGGCCCTCGCGGCGGCGACGCTGTCCCGCTCGGCGAACGTCGGGGTCTTCGTCGCGCTCTCGAGCTGGGGCTTCGTCGTGACGACCGTCTTTGCCCGCACCCGGGATCTGGCCGTAGCCGTCGAGTCGTGGGCGCTCATGCCGTTTTACCTGGTTGCGACCGTGGGCCTCGTCGCGCTCACGCTCTACGTCACGACTGGGAACAGGGGAAAGGATCTCACGTGGGGATGAACGTCAGGGCCGCCGGGATCTCACGCCGCTTCGGCCGGACGGAGGTGCTCGCGGACGTCAACCTGAGCGTCGGGACCGGCGTCTTCGGCCTGCTCGGCCCCAACGGCGCCGGCAAGACGACCCTCTTGCGAACCCTCGCCACCGCCATCGAGCCCTCGGCCGGTTCCCTGCGCCTACTCGGCTTTGATCCGTCCGACCCCGGCGAGCGCCGCGCCCTCCGGCGCAGCCTCGGCTACCTGCCGCAGTCTTTGGGTTATTACCCGAACTTCACCGTCTTCGAGTTCGTCGAGTACTTCGCGCTCCTCAAGGAGATGCCCAAGGGCGAGGTCGGGCCCGCCGTCGCGAGGGCCATCGATCGGGTCGGGCTCGGAGGGCGGGCGAAGAGCAAGATGAAGACGTTGTCGGGGGGCATGATCCGCCGCGTCGGCATCGCCCAGGCCATAGTGAACGAGCCGACCCTTCTCCTCCTGGACGAACCGACCGCCGGCCTCGATCCTGAGCAGAGGGTGAGCTTCCGGGCCCTCGTCCGCGACCTTGGCGAGAAGGGCACCGTCGTCGTCAGCACCCACCTCGTGGAGGACGTCGGCGCCGCCTGCACGGAGGTCGCCTTGATGGACGCCGGGGCCATCGTCTTCCGCGGCACGCCGGAGGAGCTTACGCGGCGGGGCGAGGGCCAGACCGTCGGCGACTCGCCGCTGGAGCGCGGCTACGTCTCCGTGCTCTCGGGCACGCGAACGTGAACGTGAACGCGAACGTGAACGCGGCGGTCAAAGAGACCAGAGAGCCGCGCGCGTTCCCCGGTCTCCTCCGGATAGAGACCCGGCGCGGCGTGGCGCTGCTTCTCTCGCCCTTCATCCTCGCGGCTGCGTGGTGGATGGCCTGGTACGGGACGTACGGATCGATGATCGAGCCGGGCTTTAGCGGCGCGTACATCTGGGAGGAGACTAGCCGGGTCGTAAAGGACAGCATCCTGACGACCGGACCGTTGGCGGCGGGGATAGCGGCCTGGGTGGCGGGACGCAACCGGCGGCGCGGCGTGGGGGACCTTCTTTCGACCACCGCCCTACCCGGGGCCCGGCGGGAACTCTTTACCTGGACCGGTGCCGCGCTGCCCTTCGTGGGGATCTACCTGGGCCTGGTCGTGCTGCTCGGCGTGCCGACCGCCATCAACGCGACCTGGGGGACGCCCATCTTCGGCTACATCCTCGTCGGCCTCGTCGCCCTGCTGTGGGACTCGGCTTTGGGCTTCGCGGCGGGCTACTGGCTGCCGAGCCGCTTCACCGCGCCGCTCGTCGCCGTAGCCCTGTACGTGGCCCACCTCCTCCCGATGGGCGCCTCGGACTACGACAGCGGCGTCGGCCTGCTCTCCCCGGCCGCCTACAGCAACATGTCGGGCGCCGACGTCTTCCACGAGGCGCCGCCCATCGCGGCGCAGCAGATCATGCTCTTCGGCGGCCTCGCCGCCGCGGCGCTCGCGTCCGTGGCTGTTCGGGCCGGCGCCCGGCGGGCGGGAAGGATCTCGCTCACGGTCGCGCTTCCCGTAGCCGCCGGCGGCCTCGTCGCCGCCCTCATGTCCGGTAACCCGTACGGGTTCAACGCGGCGGAGGCGGAGCCGGTACCGTTCGAGTACGTCTGCGAGGGAGGCGGGATCACGGTCTGCGTCCACCCCGCCTACTCGAAGCTGCTCCCCGAGACGACGACAGCGGTGAACCGGGTCGCCGAACCGCTCGTCGGCGTAATCGGGGCCCCCACGCGCGCGGTGCAGATAGACCACTACATGACGCCGAAGGACTTCGAGAAAGGAACCGCCACCTTCGGATACGTCGGCGACGAGGCGAAGTTCGATGTGGCCTACAGTCTGGTTGCGGACGAAGCGACGATGGAGGAGCTCGCGTCGACCGGAAAAGAAGAAGGGTTCACCAAGGAAGACGTACGGGTATGCGGTGGTTCCCCCCCGAGGAGGTTTTTCTCTCCTTCATACGAGGCCCAGTCGGTGGTGGGCGATTGGCTTCTGGCCCGCAGCGGTGGAAAACTCCCCCCTCGGGGCTCTACCGGCGACTGTCCCAACGCTGAGGACCTCATCGAGGGGTTCGCGGCCCTGGATCCCGCCGAGCGCCGGGCGTGGCTCGACGAGAACCTGGCAGACCTGCGCGCAGGCCGCGTCTCGCTGGACGACCTACCGTGAGGTTAGCGGCGTTGTTCCTGCGCTCCCGGCGCGCCGGGACGGCCGTCATGATCCTCGCGGGAACGGCGGCCGTCTGCTGGGTCCTGACGTGGTGGCTCTTCTCGCAGACGCCCTACGGTGCGGCGCGCGGCGGCCTGAGCCTGACCCTAGTCTTCGGGAGCCTGGCCGCGTCCTGCGTGGTGGGCGCTGGCGCCGCATCTCCCTTTGGCGACGCCGAACGGACCTCCGCCAGGCCGCTCGCGCCGGCACGTTTCCTGCACTTCTCCGGGCTGCTTCTCCTGTCTTCGCTCGTCCTCTGCTGCGTCTTGCTGCTCATCGACCTTACCGGTGCGCGGCCGGAACACCCCCTGCTCGTGCTCGTCCGCAACGTGGCGGCCCTGGGTGGACTCGCTCTGCTCTCCGCGAGGCTGGTCGGGGCCCGACTCTCCTGGATACCCCCGTTCGTCTTCTCCATCGGCTACCTCACGGCTATGGGCACCGGCAGCGACCTCCTCTCCGCCTTCGTCAACCGGTCCCACGACGGCCTGCACGGCCCCTCCTGGATCGCGGCGCTCCTCATGCTCGTCGCGGGCCTGGGGCCGGTCTGCGCGCGGGGCGCGCGGGAGAGGGTGGGCAAGACCGAGGAAAGCCCGTAGCCCGGCTCGAGACGAAGAGGGGAGGGTTATAAATCGAGGGGCATTGCTCCAATGCTTGAGGTCGACGTTATCCACCTCGCCGCCCACGCCTACGGGCCCGGTGGCGACCATTCGGGAGCGGGCGCCTCCATCGACGGCCCCTGGAACTTTTGTTTCTCTCTTCGAACTACCCGCCCCAGGTCGCGCGCAAGACCCGCAGCCAGTTCTCGTGCGCGAGCTTCCGTAGCTCCGTTTCGCCGTAGCCGCGCCCTTCCAGGGCGGCCAGTAGCTTCGGCAACCCCGAAACGTCGCCGATGGTCTCCGGCACCTTCGCCCCGTCGAAGTCCGAGCCGAAGCCCACGCGGTCGATGCCAACCCGGTCGACGAGGTGGTCCACGTGGCGCACGAGCGTCTCGAGCGGGGTGTTTGCGTCGTCGCGGCCGTCCTCGCGCAGAAACGAGACCGCGAAGTTCAGGCCGACCATGCCGTCGGAGGCCCGGATGGCGTCTAGCTGGCGGTCGGTGAGGTTGCGCGGGGTGGGGCAGAGGGCGTGGGCGTTCGAGTGGGTCGCGACGAGCGGGGCGTCCGAGAGGCCTGCCACGTCCCAGAAACCCCTCTGGTTGAGGTGGGAGAGGTCGATCAGAACGCCAAGCCGGTTGCACTCCCGGACGAGGCTACGTCCCGCTTCGGTCAGGCCGGGGCCCGTATCGGGGGAGCCCGGAAACCGGAACGGGACGCCGTACGCGTAGGCGTTGGGCCGGCTCCACACGAGCCCGAGAGAGCGCAGGCCGAGACCGTAGTGTTCTTCGAGCGCACCAGGGTCGGGACCCAGGTTCTCCGCGCCTTCGAAGTGGAGGATGGCGGCCACGACGCCCTCGTCCAGGCAATCCCGAATCTCCGCCGCCGTCCTGACGACCTTGAGCCGGCCCCCGGACTCGCCTTCGAGCCGGAAGAGCAGGGACGCCATCGCGTCCGCAAAACCGCGGGCGTATTCGGGGTCGAGCGGCGGGGAACCCGCGACCTCGTAACCGTCTTCCGTTATCTTGAGCGCCGACTCCTCCGTCCAGCCGGCCTTCGGGTTCGGGGGCGCGAAGCAGGCGAAGAACCCCCCGCCGAAGCCGCCTTCGAGGGCGCGAGGAAGGTCCACGTGGCCGACATCGCCCTTCTCGAAGAAATCGCGGCCTCTGCCACGGTTGCGGAGCAGGAGGTTCAGCAGCGTGTCGTTGTGGCCGTCGAAGACGGGTACGCGGTCCATTCGCCCGATCATACAGAACTACCCGTTGGGCGCCACGAGAGGGCGGGGCCGCCGAAGCGGCCCCGCCAACAACATCTGAAACCTCTCTAGTACTTCGGGACGCTCGGGTCGATCTCCTCGCTCCAGGCGGTGATGCCGCCCTTGACGTTGTAGACGTTCGTAAAGCCGGCGTCCTGCAGGAGCTTGACGGCCTTGGCGCTCCGCCCGCCGGTCTTGCAGTGGATGGCGAAGTTCTCGCTCTGGTCGAACTCCGCGAGGCGCTGCGGCAATTCGCCCAGGGGCACGAGCTTCACGCCGATGTTCGCGACCTCGTACTCGTGCGGCTCGCGCACGTCGAGCACGTTGATGTCCTCGCCGTTGTCCAGCTTGCCCTTGAGGTCCTTGACCGTGATCTCCGGCACGCCGTTGTTCTCTTCGGCGGCGTTGGCCTGCGGGATGCCGCAGAACTCCTCGTAGTCGATGAGCCCGGTGACGGTCGGGTTCTCGCCGCAGATGGGGCAGTTCGGGTCCTTGCGCAGCTTCATCTCGCGGAAGCTCATCCCGAGGGCGTCGTAGAGCATCAAGCGGCCGATGAGCGGCTCGCCTATGCCCAGGATCAGCTTGACGGCCTCCGTCGCCTGGATCACCCCTATCGCGCCGGGGAGGATGCCAAGGACCCCGCCCTCGGCGCAGGAGGGAACCAGGCCGGGCGGCGGGGGCTCGGGGTAGAGGCAGCGGTAGCAGGGGCCTTCCTCGGCCCAGAAGACGCTCGCCTGGCCCTCGAAGCGGAAGATCGAGCCGTAGACGTTCGGCTTGCCGAGCAGGACGCAGGCGTCGTTCACGAGGTACCGCGTCGGGAAGTTGTCCGTGCCGTCCACGATCACGTCGTAGTCGCGGAAGATCTCGAGCGCGTTCTCGCTGGTCAGCGCCTCCTCGTGGACCACAACCTCGACGTTGGGGTTGATGTCCTTGATCTTGTCGCGGGCGCTCTCGACCTTCGGGCGCCCAACGTCCGAGGTGCCGTGGATGATCTGGCGCTGCAGGTTCGACTCGTCGACGACGTCGAAATCGACGATCCCGATGGTCCCGACCCCGGCCGCCGCCAGGTACAGCGCGAGCGGGCTGCCGAGGCCGCCCGTGCCGACGGTGAGGACCCTGGCGGCCTTGAGCTTCTTCTGCCCGTCGAGGGCGACCTCGGGCATGATGAGGTGGCGGCTGTAGCGGGCTATCTCTTCGTTGGAGAGATCGACAGCCCCGTTGGGCGACTGCACTAACGGTTCGCGCGTCTGCATGTTATGAAAACCTCTTTGTAGGGAGTTACGGGTGAAAGACGGGGCGCGGGCCTAGAGACATCGCCCTTCGGACACACCACCGGCTATGGATGGAATTATGGAGAGCTCGTCCGCGTCGGCGACCTCGGTGTCGGGGCCGTCGAGGTAACGGATGTCCTCGTCGCCCTTGTACACGTTGACGAACGAGCGCAGCTTGCCGTCGCCGGTGTAGAGGTGTTGCTTGAGGTCCGGGTACTCGGTGGCGAGGTTGCCGAGGGCGTCGCCCGCGGTGCCGCCGCCGACCTCGACCTGCGACTCCCCGCCGGTGTACTGCCTCAAGGGCGTTGGGATCTTGACCTTCGGCATAATATTCTCCTCTTTCTCTTAACCTACGATGGTCTCTTCGTCGTAACCGGAACGGTCATCCTGGAGCAGCCACGAGCGCATGTCTTGCACGCTCTCCTTGCCGACGGAGGCTATCACGTAAGAGTAGCCGGGCCAGGCGTGGTCCCGGTCGTACTCGGACGGCTCCGCCGGGTGGTCCGGGTGGGAGTGGTAGAAACCGAGCACGCCCATCTCCCGCTCCTCGGCCCGGTCTTCGTACTCCTTGATCTTCGAAGGCTCGATCAAAAAGCGCCTGGACCGCTCCTCCTCGTGGGTGTTCTCCGCCCGCCACACGTCGACGACGACCTTCGTCCCGCCCGCGTCTATGCCCACGAGCGCCCCGGCGCACTCCTCTGGGTACGCCTCGAGCGCGTGCTCGTGGATCCTCTCGACGTCCCCCGCGCCTATCTTGAGGGCCACGCTAGTCCTCCCAGAAGCTCTCTGAGAGGTACTTGTCTGCCCCATCGCACAGGATGGTGACGACCGTGCCGGACTCTATCTCCCGGGCGACCTGCAGCGCCGTCGCGACGGCCGCGCCCGCCGAGATGCCGATGAGGACGCCCTCCTCGCGCGCGACGCGCTTGACCATCTCGTAGGCGTCCTCGGTGGCGGTGGCGCGGTTTTCATCGGCGACGGTGGGGTCGTAGATGGTGGGCACGATGGCGCTCCCCATGTGCTTCATCCCCTCCAACCCGTGAAACGCCCC
This sequence comes from uncultured Rubrobacteraceae bacterium, assembly GCA_902806085.1. GTDB lineage: Bacteria > Actinomycetota > Rubrobacteria > Rubrobacterales > Rubrobacteraceae > Rubrobacter_D. Next base: position 52,921 of record CADCVH010000031.1, read on the forward strand.
GTCCGGCTCGAACGAGACGACCCGTATCTCCGGGTTGAACTCTTTGAGCCGCGTCGAAGTACCGACGAACGTCCCGCTGGTGCCGAGGCCCGCGACGAAGTGCGTGACCTCGCCGCCGGTCTCTTCCCAAATCTCGGGCGCCGTGCTCTCGTAGTGGGCCCTCGGGTTGGCCGGGTTGGAGTACTGGTCGGGGTAGAAGTACCGCTCCGGGTCCTCGGCGTAGAGCCGCCGCGCCTCCCTGATGGCCCCGTCGGAGCCCTCGCCCGGGTCCGTGAGCACGAAGTCCACGCCGTACGCCCTGAGGATCTTCTTGCGCTCCTCGCTGGCGTTCTTGGGCATGCACAGCTTGACCTTGTAGCCTAAAGCGGCCCCGATCCAGGCGTAGGCGATCCCGGTGTTCCCGCTCGTGGCGTCGAGGATGGTCTTCTGCGGCGTGAGCGCGCCGCTCCTCTCGCCGTCCCGGATCATCCACAAAGCGGGCCGGTCCTTGACGGAACCCCCCGGGTTGTACCACTCGGCCTTGCCCAGTATCCGCACCCCGGGCGTCTCCGCCGCGATGGCAGGCAACTCCAAAAGCGGGGTGTTGCCCACGAGATCCGTCACGTTCTTCCCGACCTGTTTGTTAATCCGAGTAATCATGTCGGGATTGATTATACAGTGTGATGAAGGGGCGTCCAGAGAGGGCGAGAACCAACAAACAAAAATAGCCGGGCGGCCAAAATAACGGCCTCCCGGCTGTGGTTGGTGCGTTGTCCGGAATTGTACCGGAGGCCCCCTTTACAAATCTACAGCGAAATCGCGAATTATCCCAAAGCGTCCAGAATTTCCCCCAGGGTTCGGCGCCGGCAGGTAAAGATGGGGGTGTCGAGCTCGGTGTAGGAGGAGGCCTCGCTCTCCCGAAGCTCCATCATCAGGTCCTGGAACTTCTCGGGGCTCTCCGCCTCGAACGACAGTATGAACTCCCAGTCGTCTATCCCGAAGCAGTAGGCGGTGTTGTTCTTCACCGGGTAGTGCTTGCGCCCTATCCTCATGTGCTCGTCCATCATCCTTTGGCGCTCGTCCAGCGGCAGGCGGTACCAGGCCCGCGTCTTGACGAACGGGTAGACGAAGATGAACTCCCCCTCCCCGGGCACTATGTAGCGGCGGTTCTCCCAGCCCGGCGTGTGCTCCCCGACGTAGATGGAACGCCTGCTCAGGCCGAAGTAGGAGTGGGAGACCGTCAGGTACTTGCCCAGGCCGCTTCGCATCAGGGCGCTTTGCAGGCCCTCGAAGGCGTCGAGGTCGTAGCCTATCTTCCAGATCATGAAGTCCGCGTCGGCCCTGAGCCCCATCAGGGAGAACGAGCGCAGGAGCATCTCCCCGCCGTGCTCCTCGGCGGCCGCGAGGAACTCCCCCTTGCCCCGCTCGCGCTCCTCCTCCGGCAGGCGGCGCCAGAGGGGGTCGAGCTTGAAGAAGGCGTAGTTGACGTACTGGGCGGGAAGCTTGTCTTCTTGCGCCTCCTGCTGGCGTGGCCTCGTTTCGGTCATCGTCTCTCCCTTCGTCGAAAGGCTCTGAGGTTTTAGGTTCTAGGTGGTTCTAGGTACAAGGTTTTGGGTCGTCGGTGAGAACCACGCGCGCCCGCGCTACCTGCCTTGCGGCTCGTGCCAGGCTACCGTTGCTCCTGTTTCTCATCTTTTCCCTTGAGCCTAGAACCTTAAAGCCCCAAAACCTCAAGCCTTGAGGCCTGCTGCCTCCAGCCCAAAGTTATCCTCGTAGAGCTTTGCGACGCGGGAGATCTCCTCCGGGGAGAGGTCCGGCGTCTCCGACGTTGCGGCGAACTCTTCTATCTGTTGCTCGCCGTAGATGTTGGGGAGGGTCGAGATGACCTCGGGGGAGGCGAGGACGAACTTGAGGGCGGCCTGGCCGAGGGTGCGTTCGCCAGACTCGGTGAGGAAAGAGAGCCTCTCGACCTTTTTGAGCCCGGTGGTGAGCCACTCCTTCGGGCGGTGGCGTCGGTGGTCGTTTTGGCCGAAGGTGGTGTTCTCGTCGTACTTGCCCTCCAGCATCCCCGAGGAGTGGGGGACGCGGACGACGAGGGAGGTGTTCGTGTCCCGGGCGGTTTCGATGAGGTCGCGGCCCGGGTCCTGTTCGAGGATGTTGTAGATCATCTGCACGCCGGCGAGGTCGCGCTCGCGCATCATCTTCGCGCCCTCGTCGCGCCAGCCGATCTTCGGGCCGAGGGCCGCCCCGTAGGCCCGGATCTTGCCCTCCTCCTTGAAGGACTCCATGAGGGCGAAGAGCTCGTCGTTCTCGGCGGCGTCCATCTTGGTGTTGTGCAGTTGGAGGAAGTCTATGTAGTCCGTATCGAGCCTCTTCAGGCTCTGTTCGAGGGCGAAGCGGAGGAAGTCCTCGGACCAGTCCTGGGGGCGTTCCTGCTGGCCGCGGCGGGCGGTGTGGTTGTAGAAGTCGTAGCCTATCTTCGTCGAGATCACGACCCTGTCGCGCATGTGGCCGAAGGCGTCGGCGAGGAGCGTCTCGCCCTTGCCGGAGCCGTAGGTGTCGGCCGTGTCGAAGTAGTTGATGCCGCGCTCGTGGGCCTGGCGCAGGAGCCGGACGGAGCGGTCCTCGACGACCTCGCCCCACCAGCCCGTGGAGACCGTCCACACCCCGAAGCCGACCTCCGAGACGGAAATGTCGGTGCCGCCAAGGTTACGGTATTTCATCTCTGCCTCCCGTGCTCGTGCCACGCTACGCGCCTGGACCCATATAAACCACATTCTATCCGTCCCCACCGTGGCCTTTCTCTCAACCGTCCGGTCTATATAATCCCCGCGTGCGAGTAGAACTCCCATCCCCGTCCTCTTGATCGCGCGCTACGCGGGCGGGGAGACCGGGGCGCGGGCGGCGGCCCGGGCCGGGTCGGTAGTGGTCGTGGTCGACGCCTTTCGGGCGAGCACCACGATCGCGGTCCTCGTCTCCAGGGGCGCGCGCGTGATCCCCGTCGCCTCCATCGAAGAGGCCGCCTCCGCGGCGGCGGACCTGCGCATCGGGGAGCGGGGCAGCGCCAAGGTGGCCGGCTTCGACTTCGGCAACTCGCCGACGGAGGTCCTGGCGGCGGAGGTGCCGCCCGGCGTCACGGTGGCCCTCTCCACGACGAACGGCACCAGGGTCCTCGAGGCCGCTGCCGGATCCCCGGCCATCTACGCCGCCGCCTTCGTCAACGCCGGGGCGATGGCGGAGGAGCTGGCCGGCGCCCGGGACGTCACGGTCGTCGGCTGCGGCTGGGAGGGCGGCCGCGCCTCGGAGGACGAGGACGCGGCCGGGGCCATCCTGCGCCGCCTGCAAGATCGGGGCGCCGCGCTGGACGCGCGGGCCCGGCGCGTCGTGGAGGCCTACCTGCGCCGTCCCGCCGGGGCGCTGCGCGACAACAGCGCGGCGCGGCGGCTCAAGCGCCTCTCGTACGAGAAAGACCTGGAATTCTGCCTCTCCGAAGACACCGTGCCGGTCGCGCCGCGGCTCGTGGAAGGCAGCTTTGTAAGAGGACAGACAGGAAGCCGGATCTCTGGCCCCGGGGCCAAACAAAAACGCGAAATTCGTCCTTGACACGGAAGTGGTACGGCTTTACTCTGCAGTTAGCCAGGGCGGATCAAACGTTACAAGCTCCGTCCAACCCGAAACGAAAAGGAGGTGAAAATAAATGACGATGATGATCTCTCACGAGAAGACTCGCGAGGTCACCCGCGAAGACGTGGACCGGGCCATCGACGTGATCGAGCGCCACCTCGAGAAGGAGGCCAGGACCCGCAACCTGCTCGACGAGCAGGCGATCATGCGCCCCAAGGACTTGTGCAAGCAGCAGGGCCTCGACATGGTCGCGGAGCTCCGCGGCATGGTGTAGGACGCGCCACTTCAAGCTTATGAACGGGAATGCACAGTAAGGTCCCGGGCCTCCCAACGAGGCATCTAGGGGCTGTCCATCCCCCTTCACGAGGCTGAGAGAGGGCCGGGTTTTCCCGGCCCTCTTTTCTCGTGCACGCAGACGCCGAAGTCCCACGGAAAGTCACGAGAGCAACGCGTATGCCTCCGGGCTCGGGCGGGTACACCCGTGGGCGTGTACCCGAACCGCAGGAGGCGACGAAGCATGGACCGTGGGCCGATCGTGAGCCGAGAGGGGGATCAAGAGTGGGAGACCTGGAGCGAGGAGGAGATACCCGAAAGGGGGCTGGTCTACTGGAAGACGCTGATCAGCAGGGGCGTCACCCGTAGCGAGAACCTCACTTTGGGCGTTGCGAAGCTCCCTCCCGGCGGGGCGCTGCGCGAGCACCGGCACGAACAGGACGAGATCTACCTGGTGCTGGAAGGGAGCGGGCTGGTCAGGGTCGGCCCCGGGGAGTCGAGGGTAGAGGCCGGGTCGGCGGTCTTCATACCGGGCGACGCGCCCCACTCTTGCGTGAACACGGGGACGTCGGACCTGCTGGTAGCCTACGTCTTCCCCGCGGATTCCTTCGACGAGGTGGAGTACGTCTTCGAAGGCTGAACGCGAAGGCGGAGCGCTTACGGCGGCCGAAGGGGGGAGCGGAGGAGGAGGGATTCGAACCCTCGATACCCCGTTAGAGAGGTATAACACCTTAGCAGGGTGCCGCCTTCAACCACTCGGCCACTCCTCCGAACGGGGCCAGTATACCAAAGACGTTCCGCGCGTTCGATACGCGGGGAAGGGGTTACTTTCCGGCGTCCTGGATGCCCTCGATGGCCCCTTCGTCTAGGATGTCGGGCTTCTCGTTGGCGGGTTCGGCGTCCAGGATCCTCTCGCCGGAGATCTCCTCTTTCATCCTCACGAGCGTGGCGTTCAGGGTCGCGCCGAAGAGGATGGTGAGGGAGGAGATGTAGAGGTAGAGTAGCAGGACGATGACCGTGCCGATGGAGCCGTAGGTCGCGTTGTAGGTGTTGAAGTCGCTGCCAAGGTAGAGGTTGAAGGCGACGCTCGCCAGCACCCAGAGGGCGATGCCCACGAAGCCCCCCGGCGTGATCCAGCGAAACGGCTGCCCGGCGTCCGGGGCGAAGTAGAAGAGCAGGGCGACCGTCGCCACCATGAACAAGAGCGCCGACGGCCAGCGCGCGATGCCCCAGACGAGCATGAACTCGTCGTCCAGGGTGAACACCTCGGCTATCGTCCGGCCGATGGAGGGCCCGGCGACCAGGAGCAGCACCCCGACTATGACCAGCACGGAGAGCCCGAGCGTCATGAGGATGGCGATGAGCTTTACCTTCCAAAAAGGCCGCGTCTCCTGCACGTCGTAGGCGCGGTTGAGGGCGTTTATGAGGGCGGAGAAGGCGCCGGAGGCCGCCCAGATCGTGCCCAGGATGCCGACCGAGAGCAGGCCCGGCGCCGTGTCCTCGTTGCGCAGGGTCCGCTCGGTGTAGGTCTGTATGAGGTCGAAGACCTGGGCCGGCATGACGCGACGGAGGTAGTCGAAGAGCTCGTTGACGAACTGGGGGCTGGAGCTGGAGAAGGCGTCAACGACCGCGACCAGGAACAAGATAAAGGGGAAGAGGGCCAGGATCAGGTAGTAGGCGAGCTGCGCCGCGAGCCCCAACGCATCGTCGCGCTGGAACTCCTGCACGGTCGCCTTCAGCGTCTCGTAGCGCAGCAGATCTCGCAGGTCGCCGAAAAAGTTCTTGAGCGGACCCCGCGCGGGCCGCGTGGCGACAGCCCGGAGTTCCGCCCGTGGTATGTCGGGTTCCACGGGGCCGCACCTCCCTTCCGCTACGCGCCTTATTCTAGCGCCTTCGCCAGGACGCCCGCGCCCGCGGGTCGGATAATCCGCCGGGGGTGGCGCGGTCGTATAACCCCTCAGATGGAAAGAGGATCACACAGAGACGGTCGCCCCGCGCCACGCTTCCGGTGTCCCGGATGGGAACGGGCTATCATCCCCTGCGTGGATGGCGGGGTCGGACGGTACGTCTCCGCCGGTAGACGGAAGGTTCCGGATGGTCGATGTGGAGGACGAGATCCTGGTGCGGCGCGTCGCCGCCGGGGACGAGCGGGCCCTGGGCTCGCTCTACGACCGTTACGCGAGGCTGGTCTACGGGGCCGGGGTCCGCTACCTCGGGGACCGGGGGCTCGCCGAGGATCTGGTGCAGGACGTGTTCACGTCCGTCTGGAGGAACGCGGCGGGCTTCGATCCCTCGCGGGCGGGCTTCTCGACCTGGGTCTACCGCATAACCCGCAACCGGGCGACCGACCTGATCCGGCGCCGCAAGGCCCGCGTGCGGACGGTCGGCGGGGACTCCCTGCCGGAGCCGGGGGAGCCGGATCCGGCGGGCGAACTCTCGCGCGGCTTCGACGTCGCCTCGGCCCTCTCGCGGCTCACCCCGGCCCACCGGGAGTTGCTCGTCCTCGCGTACTTCGACGGCCTCTCGCAGAGGGAGATCTCCGCCCGCACCGATACGCCTCTGGGCACGGTCAAGAGCCGCACAACCGCCGCCATGCGGGCCCTCCGCGACATCCTCGCCGACACGGACGGGGGCCCCGCCGATGAGTGAGCACCCAAGGACGCGCGACCTCCTTGGCCCGTTCGTCATGGGCGACCTCTCCGCCGACGAAGAGCGGACGGTCAGGGAACATCTGGAAGGCTGCGACCCTTGCAGGGAAGGGGTGGAATCCCTGCGGCTCACCCACGAGCGCCTGGTCGAGTTCGCGGCCGTGGCCGAGCCGCCCCCATCGCGCCTCAAGGACCGGGCCGTGGGAGGGATGCCGCGGCCCGCCGCGCGGAGGGCCGTACCACCGTCCTGGCTTGTCGCGGCGGCCGCCGCGCTGCTCGTGGCGCTCGGCGTGGCCTACGGGGCGTCCCTCCTCGGGGGCGGGGAGGTGGCCGCCAACCTCGAGCCGACGGGCCGGGCGCCGGAGGCCGGCGGGGAACTGAGTGTCCAGAGCCCGGCGGCAAACACGCAGGCCAGGCTCGAAGTCTGGGGCCTGCCGCGGTCGAAAGAAGGCGAATACTACGAGCTGTGGTTCGGCAAGGGCGACGGGCGGATCAGCGCCGGCACCTTCACGGTGGGCGAGGAGGGAGAACTGACGTGCTACATGCACGTCACGCAGGAGACCGTCGGTGACTACCAGCGGGTCGGCATAACCCTGGAGAGGTTTCCCGAAGAACCGCGCATGGACGACGCAAGGGTCGTGCTCGGCGGCGAGCTGCGCGAGTCCTAGAGGGGATCAGGGTAGACTCGCGGGAAGAGGTCCTACAGGGCGACGGGGAGGTCGAGGAATGGCGAGGCCGGTGATCTTTAGCACGTCCACGTGCTCGTGGTGCCGTCGGGCGAAGCGCTACTTCCGCGAAAAGGGGGTTTCGTTCAAGGAGATCAACGTCGAGAGGGACCCGGACGCCGCCCGCGACCTCGTCAAGAAGACCGGGCAGAGCGGGGTGCCGGTCATCAAGATCGGGGGCGCCTGGATCGTCGGCTTCGACAAGGAGCGCATAGAAAAGGAACTCGCCCGCCGGTCTTCCTGAGAAGCCTGCGGACGGGGCCGGCCGGATACGGCGCTGTCGCGGCGGCTCTCTTCCGTATACTTCTTTGCATGAGGCTCATAGTCGCGGAGAAACCGTCGGTGGGACGGGACATAGCGGGGGCGCTTGGCGGGGGACGCAAGGGCAAGGGCGCCGTCAAGGGCGATGGGTGGACGGTCACGTGGGCGCTCGGGCACCTGGCCGAGCTCGCGCCGCCGGACGCCTACGGCGAGCAGTACAAGAGGTGGCGGATGGAGACGCTGCCCATCCTGCCCGAGAGGTTCAAGGTCAAGGTGAGCCCGAAGACGCGGGAGCAGTTCGACGTCGTCAAGGGCCTCATGCGGGACCCCTCCGTCACCGAGGTCGTCAACGCGTGCGACGCGGGGAGGGAGGGCGAGCTCATCTTCGCCTACCTGTACGGCCTCAGCGGGTGCCGCAAGCCCGTGCGCAGGCTCTGGATCTCCTCTCTTACCCACGAGGCGATCCGGTCCGGCTTCGACGCCTTGCGCGACGGGAGCCGCATGAAGCCCCTCGAAGACGCCGCGCGCAGCCGCGGGGAGGCGGACTGGGTGGTCGGCATGAACGCGACCCGCGCCTACTCCGTCCGCTTCGGCCGCCCCGGCAACGTCCTCTCCGTCGGCCGCGTCCAGACCCCGACCCTCAAGCTCCTCGTCGACCGCGAGGCCGAGATAGAGGCCTTCAAGCCCGAGAAGTTCTGGACCGTCCACGCCCGCTTCAACCGCGAGGCAGAGACCTACGACGGCGCCTGGTTCAAGGGCAAGCAGAACCGCCTGGACAACCGGGAGGCCGCCGAGGAGATAGCGGAGAGGGTCCGCGGCGGCACGGGCGTCGTAAAGAAGGCGGAGAAAAAGACCGCCACCGAGAAGCCGCCGCTCCTCTACGACCTGACGGAGGTCCAGCGCCACGCTAATTCTCGCTACGGCTTCACCGCCGAGCGGACGCTGCGGGCCGCGCAATCGCTCTACGAGGGGAAGAAGCTCATAACCTACCCCCGCACCTCCAGCCGCTACCTCTCGGGGGACATGATCGGCGGCCTCAAGAAGCGGGTCGAGGCGGCCGGCGGGCTGCCGGAGCTCTCCCCGTTCGCGGAGAAGCTGCTGGAGAAGCCGAAGCTCCCCGTCACCCCGCGCATCGTGAACGACTCGAAGGTCACGGACCACCACGCCATAGTACCCACGAACAGGAAGCCCTCGGGCAACCTGCCGCCGGATGAGGCGAAGGTCTACGACCTCGTCGCCCGGCGCTTCCTGGCCGTCTTCTTCCCGGCGGCCCGCTTCGAGAACACGACCGTGGTGACGGAGGTCCGCGGGGAGACCTTCTTGAGCAAGGGTCGGGTGGTGCTCGAGGCCGGGTGGCGGGCGCTCTACCCCGAAGGTGTGGGCGGGAAGAAGGAGAAAGAGCCGCCCGTCCTGCCCCCGGTAGAGGCCGGGCAGGAGTGGGCCGTCGCGAAGACCGGCGTCAAGGAGGGGGAGACCAAGCCGCCGCCCCGGTACTCCGAGTCCGCGCTGCTCGGGGCCATGGAGACCGCGGGCAAGCTCGTCGAGGACGAGGAACTGCGGCAGCAGATGAAGGACTCCGGGCTCGGAACACCGGCGACGCGGGCGGCGACCATCGAGCGCCTCATAAGGGTCGGCTACATAGAGCGCGAGAAAAAGTCCCTGGTACCCACGCAGAAGGGACGGTCCCTCATATCTCTGCTCGGCGACAGCCCGCTCGGCTCGCCGGAGCTCACCGCACGGTGGGAGGAGAGGCTCGCGAGGATGGAGAAGGGCGCGGAGAGGCGCCCGGACTTTATGGCCGACATAACCGGCTTCGCGACCTCGCTCGTGGACGAGGTCCGCGGGATGCAGGGCGAGAAGGTCTCCGCCCCCTCCCGCGGGGACCGCGAGCCGCTCGGTACCTGCCCAAAGTGCGGCTCGCCCGTGATCGAGACGAAGAAATCCTACGGTTGTTCGGCGTGGAAAACAAACCGCTGCGACTTCGCGATCTGGAAGCAGGTCTCCGGCAAACGCCTGAGCCAGTCCCAGGCCAAGCAGCTCCTGACCAGCCGCCGCACCCCGCAGCTCAAAGGCTTCCGGAGCAAGGCCGGCAAGCCCTACGCCGCCGCCCTCAAGCTCGACGAGGACCACAAGGTCAGGCTCGACTTCGAGAACCGGTAATTTTCGACGCCGTTCGGGCGTGCCACGTCAAAGCCTTAACGGTCCTTTGCCGCCGGTGCGTTAAACTCTTGCGTCTATGAAGGTTATCGTTGTCGGGGCCGGGCTTGCCGGGCTCACTTGCGCAAAAGTGTTGAGAGAACGTGGGGCCGAGGTCTCCGCCTTCGAGGCGTCGGACGGCGTCGGCGGTCGCGTGCGCACGGACGAGAGGGACGGGTTCCTGCTCGACCGGGGCTTTCAGGTGTACTTCACCTCCTACCCGGTCTCCAGGCGGCACCTGGACCACGGGGCGCTGGATTTTCGCCAATTCGACCCCGGCGCCGTGGTGCATCGGGGCCGCGGGCGGAGCGTGCTCTCCGACCCCGTGCGCGACCCGAAGGCGTTCTTGCCGACGCTGCTCTCCGGGGAGGCCACGTTCGGGGACAAGCTGCGCACCGTCGGGGTGGCGGCGAAGACGCTGCCGGGGACCGCGACGAGCGCTGGGCGCGAGAACGGGCGGGCCGACGTCTCGACGCTGGAGTACCTCAGGTCCTCCGGGCTCTCGGAGCGGTACATAGACGCGTTTTTCAGGCCGTTTTATGGCGGGATCACCCTGAACCGCGCGCTCACGACGAGCTCGCGCGTTCTGCGGTTCACCTTCAGGATGCTCGCCACCGGCCGGACGGTCGTGCCGGCGCTGGGGATGGGCGAGATCTCCAACCAGCTCGCCTCCCACCTGCCCGAGAACGCCGTCCACCTGAACAGCCCGGTCGAGTCCCTGCTGCGCGAGGACGGCCGGGTGCGGGGAATAAGCGCGGCCGGACGGGAGCACGAGGCAGACGCGGTGGTCGTCGCGACGGACGCGCCGACGGCCGGGCGGCTCACCGGGGAGAGGGTGCCGGAGGACTCCGTCGGCGAAGTGTGCCTGTACTACGAGACGAGCGGGCTGGACGATGGAAGGAAGATCCTGCTGAACGCCGACGACGCGCCCTTCGTGAACAACGCCTCCGAGATGAGCAACGTCTCGGAACGCTACGCCCCGGAGGGCCGCCACCTCCTCTACGCCGTGACCCTGGCCGGGTTGGACCTGCCGGACGAGGAGCTCCTGCGGCGGGGTGTGGAGGACGTGAGCCGGTGGTATCCCGATGCCGAGTTCCGGCCGCTGGGGTTGCGCCGCATACCCTACGGCCAGTTCGCCCAGCCGCCCGGCGTCCACGAGGGTTTGCCGCAGAACAAGACTGGCACGCCGGGGCTGTTCCTGGCGGGCGAGTATACGGAAGACTCCTCCATCAACGGGTCCATGTTGTCCGGGGAGAAGGCCGCGGCGGAGGTGCTCGGATGAGCGGCGTCCCCCACAACGGGGTTCCGGCGCTCAAGATAGAGAAGCTCAAGAAGACCTACAAGAACGGGCTGGAGGCGCTCGGCGGGGTCTCTTTGGAGGTCGCGGGCGGGAAGTTCTTCGGGCTGCTCGGGCCAAACGGGGCGGGGAAGACGACGCTCATCAACAGCGTGGTCAGCCTGGCGCGTCCGGATTCCGGCACCGTCGAGGTATATGGCAAGGACGCGTTCGAGGAGTTTCGGGAGGCGCGGCGCATGATCGGGGTCTCGCCGCAGGAGATCAACCTGGACAAGTTCCTGACCGTCGAGGAGGTTTTGATCTTCCACGCCGGCTACTACGGCGTCCCGAAGAAGAAGGCGAAGGACAAGGCCGCGGAGCTGCTCGAACGCTTCGGCCTCGTCGAGAAGCGCGCCCAGAGGACGAACACGCTATCCGGCGGTATGAAGCGGCGCGTGATGTTCGCCCGCGCCCTCATGCACGACCCGAAGGTGCTCTTCCTGGACGAGCCGACCGCGGGTGTTGACGTCGAGCTGCGCTACAGCCTCTGGGGTTACGTCCGGGAGCTCAACCGCGGCGGGATGACCATCTTGCTGACGACGCACTACCTGGAGGAGGCGGAGGCGCTTTGTGAGGAGATCGCGCTCATCGACGGCGGCAGGATCTCCGCCCAGGGCACGAGCGTCGAGCTCAAAGAGCGTTACGACGCCAGGAACGTCGAAGAGGTCTACATGAAGGTTATAGGCGATGCTTCTAACTGACCGGACCTTCCGCACGCTGCTCTCGCGCGAGGTTTTGCGCTTCACGCGCGTCTGGATGCAGACGATCCTGCCCCAGATCCTGACCTCTCTCCTGTACCTGGTCGTCTTCGGCATCGCCTTGGGCACCCGCATCCGGGAGATCGAAGGCGTCCCCTACCTCGAGTACATCCTGCCGGGCATAGCGCTCATGAGCCTCGTCACCAACTCGCAGATGAACTCCTCCTGGTCGGTCTTCGACGCCAAGCGCGAGCGCTACATAGACGAGATCCTCATCAGCCCCATGAGCAACCTCCAGATCGCCCTCGCCTACTCTTTGGGCGGCACGCTGCGGGGCGTGGTGATGGGGGCCTGCACCTTCCTCGTCGGCATCCCGTTCGTAGGTATTACCGTCCAGCACCCGCTCTTGCTCGCCCTGATCGGGGTCCTCGCCGCCTTCGCCTTCTCAGCCATAGGCACGATGGTGGGGGCTCTCGCGACAAAGATAGAGCACATCTCGTTTCTGACCAGCATCGTCATCCAGCCGCTCACGTTCCTCGGCGGGGTCTTCTACTCCGTCGGGATGCTGCCGGACACCCTGAGGCTGGCGACGTTCTTCAACCCTATCTTCTACACCGTGGACGCCGCCCGCTTCGCCACTTTGGGCATCTCCGACCTCAACCCCTACCCGACGCTCGGAGTGGTGTTCCTGATCTCCGTCCTCGCCTTCTGCGGCGCCTGGTTGGCGATAAGCCGTGGCCCGAACCTGCGCTACTGAGGGTGGCCGCCTACCAGCGCGGTCAGAAGAAGCAAAGGACGAGCACGGGGTCCGCCGCTGGACCTCCCGGCACCGCTGGGTCACCCTTGCCATGCTCGCCCACGCCTTCCTGGCCGTCGCCGCCGAGCGCCGGGACCACCCCGCACCCGATGGCCTGGCCCCGCTTACCTGCAATGAGATCCAGCACCCGTTCACCACACCGATCGCGCGCCCGGCCCACGACGCGCCCCACCGGCTCCGCTGGTCGCGGTGGCGATGCCGAGGCCAAGCCCGGGCCCGCAGTTGCCGCTACCGGCGGCAGGCGACCGAGCTGTTGTGACCGGGTGCTTCGGTTCGCCGGCAGGGTGGCGACCGGTCCGCGGGACCGGAGCTCACCGCCCGCGAGGCTGGCTGAAGCGCAGCATGTTGCCGGAGGGATCTCGGAAGGCGCAGTCGCGGACGCCGTATGGCTGGTCGATCGGCTCCTGCAGCACCTCGCCACCCGCGGCGCGAACGCGCTCGAAGGTGGCGTCGCAGTCGTCGGTCCTGAAGATGACACCGCGCAGCAGGCCCTTCGCCAGCAGTCTCGCCGCGGCCTCCTTGTCGGCGGGCGAGGCGTTCGGGTCCGCGACGGGCGGCTCGAGGACGATGTCCACGTCGGGCTGCGACGGCGCGCCGACGGTCACCCAGCGCATCCCCTCGAACCCGACGTCGTTGCGCACCTCCAGGCCGAGAACGTCCCGGTAGAAGGCGAGCGCCCCGTCGTGGTCGTCGACGGCGATGAAGCACTGCGAGAGCTTGACGTCCATGCGTCTCTCCCTTCGTCTATTGCCGGGGAGCGGCCCCCGCTTCCGGCCCCCCGTTCCGTTCGGGAAGCTGGGAGTAGGCTACAGGCGGCGGGCAGGTTTCCCTTCTCCATTCCTGACCGGTCGCGTGTAAATCTTGGCGACGCAGGCCGGGATGGCGGCGCCCTCGTCGTGGCGGCGGGCCCGGTATGAGCTCGGGCTCTCGCCTACCAGCTCGGTGAACCGCGAGCTGAACGACCCCAGCGATGTCCAGCCGACCGCGAAGCAGACCTCCGTCACCGTCAGGTCACCCCGCCGCAGCAGCGCCTTGGCCCGCTCGATCCGGCGCGTCATCAGGTAGCCGTGCGGCGTCTCCCCGAAGGCAGCGCGAAAGCTGCGGGAGAAATGGCCCGGCGACATGAGGGCCACGCGCGCCAGCGCCGGAACGTCGAGCGGCTTCGCGTAGTCGCGGTCCATCTGGTCACGGGCCCGGCGCAGCCGGACGAGGTCGCGCAGGTGCTGCGCCGCGGCGGGTCTGCTGGTCGCCTGCGCGATCATGCCACTGCGCCCTCCGCGCTCGCCCGCCCGTCCCTCACGCCCACCGTCCGAGCGGTGCTCTCCGGACGGAAACCGGCCCCGTACACGTGGGCGCCCGCTTCCTCGATCTCCGCATCCGGGGCGGGCAAGTCGCTGACCTCGCCTTTCGCAGGACCTGCCTGGGCGGGATCGTAGAAGTGCATGAGCGCGAACTTCATCGGTCCTCCTCGAAGTCGTTAAGTCGTCCACTGAGTCTACGCACCGGCGGCCCCGGAACAACGCAGGATCCACCAAGTATCGACAGGGGTCGTTCCCCGAAGTCCGCGCTCGCGCTCGCGGGGGCCGCGATCGGCTACTCCGCGTTGGTCCTGGTGCCCGGCGTAGCTCGCCGGATCCAGACGCCTGGCGGTGGCGTGTACGGGGCCTCCTATTCGCGGCGACGTTTGTCGGCCACGAACCGGCCGCGCTAGGGGCGCTCCACCCTCTCGCAGTCGGCGGCCACTACGTCGCCAGGGCTGGCCTCGACGAAGTCCTCCCCCTCGCCGCAGCGGATGACGTCTATGGCGCCGGGCCCGGGGTCGCCGATCTGGTCGTCGCCGGCCCCACCGAGGAGGAGGTCGCCCCCCGCCGCGCCGACCAGGAAGTCGTCGCCGCCGTTGCCCTCGATGCGGTCGGCGCCGGGGCCGCCGTTTAGGCCCCTCTTGCCCCCCGGGCCGACGTCGAAGCCGGGGTTGTCGCCGCCGGGCCCGCCGCGGATCAGGTCCCTGCCGTCGTCGCCCAACACGCTGTCGTTGCCGCCCAGCCCGTCGAGCGTGTCAGCGCCGCCCAGGCCCCGGATCGTGTCTCGCGCGTCCGTGCCCACGATGGTGTCCGGGTCCTCGGTCCCCACGAAGCTGGCGGCGAGGGCCGCCCCCGCCGCCAGGGCCAAGATCAACGCCGCCGCCGCCACGACAGAACCCGTTCGCCTGACCGTCGTCCTCATCTTTGCCCCCTGTTCTTCCGTTCGGGCATCCACGCTTACCATCTTAGGGCGGCGGCCCGGCCGCGGTCAAACCCGGCTTCGAGGCAGGTGGCGTACACAGTCCGTGGTGCCTGGAGTGTGCTGTCGACCTGAATTCCGTGGGCCGGCCCCAAAACGTTACAATCTGGCCGTGAGAGCTCTTGCCTTCCGGATTGGTGGATGCCCGACATTTGATCTCAATCAATCGATCCGGCCCGCCGCACGTTTTGGTCGGAAACGGGCGAGTTCTCGGTGCGGAGTGGTGCCCCACTGAGACGAAGCCAGGCTACTAAAGCCGCGCCGGCCCGGTCCGTCTGGGCCTTTGTTCTCGTGGTATTCGCGTCGTCGAGGTTGCTGTTCATGGGCGCCGGTGCCCTCGCCGTGCTGGTTCTGCCGCAGGCGGATCCTGCCGGGGACCCGTTGGGGCCGGCCGGCCCCTTGGGCTACTGGGCGCGCTGGGACGGGGCGTGGTACTCGGAGATCGCGACGGGGGGGTACGGGGAACGCGAGCCGGCCTCCACGGCCTTCTTCCCGCTCTACCCGATGCTGGTCAAGCTCGGGACCGTTGTCGGGGGCGGGCCGGCGTTGTGGGGGGTTGGGATCTCTCTGGCCGCCACGATCCTCGCGCTGTTTTTCGTCTACCGGATAGCGGAGAAGCTCTACGATGCCCGCGCCGCCCGCGGCGCCGCCCTCTGCCTGGCGTTCTTCCCCACGGCCTTTTTCCTGAACGCCGTCTACACGGAGGCGCTCTTCCTGGTCCTGACGACGGGTACTTTGTGGGCCGCGCTCGTGCGGCGGGACTTCCTGGCCGCCGGGGTCCTGGGGGCGCTCGCGGCGGCGACGCGCAACCTGGGCGTCCTGCTGCTGATACCGCTGTTTTTGGAGTGGGTGCGGCACCGGCGGGAACTGGGGCCGCGCGGCGTATTCGGGATGGCCCTGGTGCCGGCGGGGCTTGCGTCGTACGCGGCCTATCTGTGGGCGCGTTTTGGGGAGCCGCTCGTCTTCGCGCGGCAGCAGGGGGAGTACTGGAACCGGGAGGTCTCCGGACCCCTCGCGGCGCTCGGCGACGCCTGGAAGGCGGCGGGGGTCGGTGTGGAGTACGTGTTGGACCCGGAGACGCTCTTCCTCGGGACCGACGCCACGCCGGCGCTTGAGGCTTCGAACGTGCTCAACCTGGCGTTCCTGGTCTTCTTTCTCGCCGGGGCGCTTGCGGGGCTTTTCGTGCTGCCGGCCGGGCTCTCGGTCTACGCCGCCGCCCTCGTGCTGCTGCCGGTGCTTACGCCCTCGCCCCGGTTCCCGCTCATGAGCCTGCCGAGGTTCGTGCTTGGGGCTTTTCCGGTGTTTCTGGTGCTCGGCTACTTTCTCTCGCGTTCCAGGTGGACCCTCGCGGTGTGGCTGGTGTTCTCGGGGGGCCTCGGGGCGGCGCTGACGGCCTTGTTCGTCACCTGGCGGTGGGTGGCTTAGGCCGTCGGCCCGCGCCGGGGCTCTCCCTAGCGGCTTCCGCGGGCCTCCGACACCAGCAGGGCGATCAGGAGCAGTTCGACGATCTTGTCTATGTAGCCCGTGACGGTGCTGCTGCCGCCCGTAATGACGAGCCAGAGGACGATGGTCAGGGCCGTGTACCCGACGAAGACCCACCTTACGGCATTGCGGTGCGGGACCAGTTGGGGGATGGGCAGGTAGAGGGCGACTAGGAGCGTGAGGTAGCCGAGGCCGTTGAGGACGAAGAGCGGGAGACCCTGAAAACCCAGGTACAGGTGGACTATCGCCGTCACCACCGTCAGCACGATTATGCTGATCCTGAGCGTCAGTGCCGACGAGGCCGTGGTGGTCATGGTGAACCTCCTTTGCTCAAGTTTTCTCCGGGACGCCCGAGCCCGCGGGGGTCCCGAAGCCTCCCACATCTCCGCCGGGCGCGGCGCGCCCCTTGGGCAGGGACAGGGCCACGGCCGGCAGGGCCAGGGCCGCGAGGATCGCACCTATAAAGTACGGCGCCGGGACGCCGAGGTCGTCGAAGGCCGCCCCGGCCATCAACGGACCCGCGATGAGGGCGAGGCTCAGGACGGCCTGCACGCCCCCCATGAGACGGCCCTGCTCCTCCGCGGGAGCCCGCCGCGAGAGGAGCGCCGTCAGGGCCGGTATGGCGAGCCCCGCCCCGACCGCCAAAGCGCCGACGACCGGGTAGAGAGACCACCCTGAGGGGGAGGCGCCGACGAGCGCGAGGCAGAGCGCCGTGAGCGCGAGCCCGCCGAAGGCCAGCTTCTCTTCGCCGAAGCGTCCCTGCAGCCGCCCGACTAGCAGGCCCTGCGTCAGCACGGCGCACGCGCCGACAAAGACGAAAAAGAACGCGTTCTCCGACGCCCCCCAGCCGAAGCGTGCGCCGGAGAAGAGCGGGAAGTTGGTCAGAAGGCCGGCGAAGGAGAGGTTCAGGAGAAAGACGGCGAGGAGGAGCGTGCCCGTGCCGCCCATCCGGACCGTCCTGACGAGCCCGGAGAAGGGGTCGAGGCGTAGGACCGGCGTGCGGGAACGCCTCCCTTCGGGCAGCGACTCCGGCAAGACGAAGAGGCCGAAGGCCGCGTTGAAGAGCGCGAGGCCGGAGGCGGCGAGGGCGGGGGCGTGGAGGGAGTGGAGGCTGAGGAGGCCGCCGAGCAGGGGACCCGTCATCAGCCCGAGCCCGAAGGCCGCCCCGAGGAGGCCGAGCCCCTTGGCCCGGTCTTCCGGCGGGGTGCTGTCCGCGATAAACGCCTGGGCGGTCGCCTGCGTCCCGCCCGCCGCCCCGGCGAGCGCCACGGCCACGACGACGAGGGCGAGGGTCCCGGCGAGCCCGAGCAGCGCGTAGGCCAGCGAGGCGCCGAGCAGGCAGATCACGAGCACGGGGCGGCGCCCGACGCGGTCGGAGAGGCCGGCCAGGAACGGGCCGCCGAAGAACTGCATCGCGGCGTAGAGGGAGCCCAGGGCCCCGACGAGTAATGCCCCGCCCGCGAGCCCCCCGGCGTAGAAGGGCAGGAGCGGGACGACGAGGCCGTAGCCGAGCATGTCCACGAAGACCGTGACGAACAGGAACGTCGCCGCGGCCTGGCGCCGCATCGCTAGCGCGCCCCGAGGCGTTCGAGGATGCGCCGCGCCTCTTCGACGGTCCTGCGGCTCACGGGTCCTTCGTCCGCGGCCCCGAGGGGCGGGCCGAACTCGACCCGGGTCGTCACGCCCCTCAGGGCCGGCACGAGCATCTGGAGGGTGGCGGAGAGCCACGCCCGGTCGCGGGGGTCGCGGCGGAGAAGGGCAACGGGATTGCGGAGGGCGGCGCGCGAGATCACGCCGCTCACCACCGCCGGGACGACGGTCAGGCCAGGGACGAGCCGGGCGAAGAGGTCGACGCTCCCCGACCACGCCCCGAGCGCCTCCGCGGCCCCCGGCAGCACGGCCGGGTCCGGCTCTATCCTGCCGCCGGGGAAGGTGATGACGGCGCCGCCCCCTCTCAGGTGGCGGGCGGCGGCCCTGATGGCGCCCGGGCGGCCCTTGGGGGTGACCGTGATCAGGGCGCGCGCGGTGTTCGGGAGCGCGGAGAGGAAGGGCCGCTCCGCGGCGATCACCCTCAAGTCTTCCCTGGGCATCGCGGCGAAGAGTGCTACGGCGTCGGCCAGGCCGGGGTGGTTGGAGACGACGAGCAGCGGCCCCTCCCGGGGCACGCGCTCCCTCCCTTCCACCACGACGTCGCGGGACATCTGATCGAGCGCCCAGGCGCCGCCAGCGGGGAGGCCGGCCTCGCCCACGATGTCGTCGTAGGTCGAGATCTGGCCCGCCAGCCGCCGCGCCGGCACGGAGGCGAGAAGCTCCAGGAAAGACCTGACGGCGCCGGGGCCCAGATCTCCCAGCCCGAAAGCGGAGATCAAATCCCCCGAGCAGAGCTTCGCCAGCGCCTCGACCCGCTCGTCGCGCGCCGGTGCCCGCGCCGCGACGGGAAACGTGTTCGTGTTCTCCAGAGCGCCTCTCCCTGTTGCGTGGTCCGCCAACCCTGGTATGGACCCGGGCGGGCGCGGACCCATCCCGCAAATGGGCTATCTTATCGCCCCCGGCTCCCCGCACGGCCCGCCGCGCGGGTGACTCTCAGGAGTAGATACGCAGCGGCGGCGCGGGCGGTTCCGGGTTCAGGGCCTGCGGCGCAGGATCTGCACGGCCGAGCCCGAGAGGACGGTGTCGCCGAGCCGGACGTTGGGCTTCTTGACCTTTACCCGCACGGCCTCGACGAGCGGGTGCTCCTCCAGGGTCGCGTTCGCTATGCGCTCCGCGACGGTCTCCGTGAGGCCGGCGGGATCCCCCTCCACTACCTGCTTCGCCAGGCGGTGGACCTCGCCGTAATCCACGGTCTTTGTCAGGTCGTCGGAGAGGCCGGCGGGCCGCAGGTCCAGGCGCAGCTCGACGTCCACGACGAAGGGCTGCCCGAGCTCGCGTTCGGCGGGCAGGATACCGTGGCAGCCGTAGAAGACCATGCCTTCCAGGAGGATGCGGTCGTGGCTCTCGCCGTTCATCCGGTGCAGTATACGTGTGCGTAAGGTCGTGTGCGCGGCGCTCGTGGCCCGTGCTAACCTTTGGGGCAAGGAAGGAGGTGGAGAGCATCGAGCGTCCGGCCGTCACCGTAAGCTACGCCCAGACCCTTGACGGCCGCCTGGCGACCCTGGACGGGAGCTCGCAGTGGATCAGCGCCCCCGACACGCTCTGCTTCTCCCACGAGCTGCGCGCCTCCCACGACGCCGTCATGGTCGGCGCGGGCACGGTCGCCCGGGACGACCCGCGCCTCACCGTCCGCCTCGCCCCCGGCAAGAACCCCTTGCGGGTGGTCGTCGACAGCTCCCTGCGGACCCCGATGGACGCCGCCGTCCTCGCCGGCGGCGCGGCCCGGGGCACCATCCTCGCCGTCAACGGCCGCGCCCCCGAAGGGCGCCGCAGGGAGGCCGAGTCACTTGGCGCTACGGTCCTGCGGCTGCCCCCCGCCCCGGACGGCGGGGTCGACCTCGGGGCCCTGCTCGGGCGCCTGGGCGGCCTCGGGGTGCGCTCCGTGATGGTCGAGGGAGGGGCCGCCCTCATAACCGCCCTCCTGCGCGAGAGGCTAGTGGACCGGCTGGCGGTCTGCGTGGCACCAAAGATACTCGGCGCCGGCATAGAGGCCGTCGGCGACCTCGGCGTCCGGGATCTTGCGAGATCCATCTCCTTGACGGACGTGACCTTTACGCCGCGCGGCGGGGACCTGCTCCTCGACGGCCGCGTCGAGTACCCAACCTACCGCGATGCCGTCAGCCGCGCCGGGTAACTTGAGGGCGAGGGCCCTATGGTTCTCGGGCCGGCGCGTCGCGGAGCTGCGGCCGGAGGACGCGCCCGCCCCCGGCCCCGGCGAGGTGCGCATCGAGGCCGCCCTCTCGGCCGTGAGCCACGGCACCGAGATGCTCGTCTACCGGGGCGAGGTTCCGGAGGACCTTCCGCTGGATCTCCCGACCTTCGCCGGGGGTTTCTCGTTCCCGATAAAGCACGGCTACGCCTCCACGGGCCGCGTCCTGGACACCGGCCCCGGGGTCGAAATCCTCTCGCCGGGTGACCCCGTCTTCGTCCACCACCCTCACCAGGACGTCTTTACCGTCCCGGCCGGGTTCCCCGTGCGCCTGCCCGAAGCCCTCGATCCCCTCCGCGCCGTCTTCTTCGCCAACATGGAGACGGCCCTGAACGTCGTCCACGACGCCCCCGCGCGCCTCGGGGAGGCGGCGGTGGTCTTCGGCGGGGGCGTCGTGGGGCTGCTGGTAACCCGGCTGCTGAAGATGTCCGGGCTCTCACCGGTCCTCGCGGTCGAGCCCATACCCGAACGCCGAAAGCTAGCCCTGGAGATGGGCGCGGACGCGGCTTTCGGGCCGGACGAAGATCTGAAGGGGCGGGTGTACGGGGCGACGGGCGGGCGCGGGGCGGACGTCGCGGTGGAGGCGAGCGGGTCGGGCGCGGCGCTGGCGGCGGCGGTCGAGTGCGTGGCGGTCGAGGGGACGGTCGTGGCCGCGTCCTGGTACGGGACGAAGCCCGTCGGCCTCCCCCTGGGCGGGCGGTTTCACCGGGGGAGGGTCAGGGTGAGGTCGTCGCAGGTGGGGATGGTCGCGCCGGAGCTTGCGGCGCGCTGGGACGGGGAGCGGAGGAGGGGGGCCGTGATCTCGCTTCTAGGAGACCCGCGGATACCGCTGGGTTCGCTCCCCGCCCATAGGGTGCCGTTCGGGGAGGCGCCGCACGCCTACCGGATGCTCGACGCGGGCAGAAACGGGGCCGTGCAGGTCGTTTTCGATTACGGGGGGATGTGATGTACGAGGTATACGTCGCGGCGGCGTTCGAGGCGGCCCACCGCCTCGAAGGAGACTTCGGGCCGGCGACCCGCACCCACGGGCACACGTACAGGCTGGAGGCCGTCGTGCGCGGCGAGGGGCTCGCGCAGGACGGCACGCTCCTGGACATAGGCGAGCTGCGCGGGGCGGTTGACGGGGTTGCCGCCTCGCTGCACTACCGGGATCTCGACGAGGTTCCGGGCCTGGCGGGCAAGAACACCACGGCCGAGGTCGTGGCGGGGTTTTGTTGGGATGAGATCTCACCCTCACTCCAGGGCCGCGGCCTCGCCTCGCTCACGGTGCGGGTCTGGGAGTCGCCGCAGGTCTACGCCGCCCGCGAGGAAGCCCTCGGCTGACCTTGCGCGTCGCCTTCATAACGGTGGGGGACACCGACCGCCTCACCGGCGGCTACCTGTACAACAGGCGCGTCCTCGAAGGACTGGAGGAGAAGGACGTGAAGATGGAGGCCTTCGTCCCCTGCGGCGCGGTCCCGGGGGACCAGGCCGCGGCGGCGCCGGCCTTCGGCGACGGCTTCGACCCAGACCGTTTCGACGCCGTGGTGTTGGACGCGCTCGCGCGCATCGTCGCCGCCCCACACCTGGACCGCTGGAGATCCGGCCGCCCCGTCGTGGCGCTGGTCCACGAGCTTCCCGGCGTCGCCGAACCCTCCGCCGCCGACCGGGAGCGCCCGTTCGAGAGGGCCCTTCTCCGCTCGGACCGGCTCGTCGCCGTGAGCCGGCACGGAAGGGGGGTCTTGCTGGGCAAAGGTGTCGCCCCCTGGCGGGTCCACGTCGTCCCCCCCGGCTTCGACGGGCTGGGGCGACGTCCGGAAGGGAAGCCTCGCGACGGAGAAGCCCTGCGCGTCCTGTGCGTGGCGCAGTGGATACCGCGCAAAGGCGTGCTCGACCTCGTCCGGGCCTGGAAGTCTGAGGGCAGGCCCGGGGCCGTCCTCGACCTCGTCGGCGAGACGGACGCCGACGCGGGTTACGCGGCGAAGGTGCGGGAGGCCGCGTCCGAAGATCCAGCCATCCTCGTTCACGGCCCGGTCGACGACGCGACCCTGGCCTGCCTCTACGCCTCCGCGGACGCTTTCGCGCTGCCCTCCCGCTACGAGGGCTACGGCATCGTCTACGCAGAGGCGCTCTCTTTCGGGCTGCCCGTCGTCGCCTGCCCCGTCGGGCCCGTTCCCGAGGTCGTCGGCGGGGAGGCCGCCCTGCTCGTCCCGCCGGGGGACGTGGACGCGCTCTCCGGGGCGCTGAACCGGGTCCTCTCGGATGCCGGGCTCAGGAGGAAGATGTCCGCCGCCGCGCTACGCCGGGTTGCCGGCCTCCCGCGTTGGGGGGACACGGTGGAAGGGTTCTTGACGGTGTTACGGGACTTGGTTGCGGAGCGGAGAAGATGAGCGGGCCGGACCCCGACGGAATGCGCGACCAGAACCGCCGCTCGTGGAACGCGGTCGTGGGGGCGCACGACAGCCACCGCGGGGACCTCGCCGGTTTCCTCGAGGCCGGCGGCTCCACGCTCTTCCCCGAAGAGCTAAGGCTCCTCGGAGACCTGTCGGGCAAGACCGTGGCGCACCTGCAATGCAACTCCGGGGGCGACTCGCTCAGCCTCGCCCGCCGCGGGGCGGAGGTGACGGGGGTGGACCTCAGCGACGGGGCGGTGCGCTCGGCCCGCCGCCTCTCGGAGGGGAGCGGCATCCCGGCCCGGTTCGTCCGCGCCGACGTGTACGACTGGCTGGCGGAGACCGCGAAGGATGGGGGTCGCTTCGACGCCGTCTTCGCCTCCTACGGGGTCGTCTGCTGGCTGCCGGACCTCGCCTCCTGGGCCGGCGGAATAGCCTGCGTCCTGGTGCCCGGCGGGCGCTTCGTGCTCGTGGACTTTCATCCGGCCGCCGAGGTCCTCGACGAGGACTGGAACCCCGCCCGCGACTACCCCTCCGGCGGGGAGCGGCTGCTCCTCCAAGAGGGCGTCGGAGACTACGTGGCGGCCTCGGGAGGCGGGCTCACGCCGGCCGGCTTCGCGCGGGGCGTCGGCGGGTTCGAGAACCCCGAACCCTGCCACCTGTTCCGGTGGGGTCTCGGCGAGGTCGTCACGGCGCTGGCCGGGGTCAAGCTAGAGATAACCGCCCTCGAAGAGTACCCGCACTCCAACGGCGAGCGGCACTTCGCCCGCATGCGCGAGTTGCCCGGACGCCGGATGGTCCCGCCGGAAGACGTGCCCGCCCTGCCCCTCATGTACGGTGTTCGGGCCGAAAAGTCGGTGGCTGAAGCCTGAGGCCTTCTTCACGTGAAGAAGAACGCCAGGGCGGAGATTATGTAGACGCCCAGGAGCATGGCGCCTTCGAGCCAGTTGGACCTGCCGTCCAGGGCGACGAAGCCGGTGATGATGACGGCGGCGGCCAGGGCCCCGAGCTCCAGCGGGGTGAAGACGAGCCGGAGGGGTTCGCCGATGATGGCGCCGAAGAAGACCAGGATCGGGGTGACGAGCAGGGCGACCTGGATGGAGGAGCCGACGGAGATGCCCATGGAGAAGTCCATCTGGTTCTTGTAGGCGATCTGGACGCCCACGATGTGCTCGGCGATGTTGCCCACGATCGGCACGATGATGATGCCGACGAAGAGCTCGGAGAGCCCGAACTCCTCCGTGAGCGGCTCCAGGGCGCCAACGAAGGCCTCGGAGACGTAGGCGACCGCCGCCGTCGCCACGACCAGCAGCACGAGCGAGGCCGTCCTCGCGAACTGCGGGTCGTGGGGCTCGCCGGCCGCCTGGCCCTCCGGGGAGCGGAAGTAGAAGATCAGGTACAGGATGTAGATGACGAACATCACCACGGCCACCTCGACGCTGAGGGAGGTCGGGGGCGTCCCCGGGGTGGTCGCGGCGTAGATCGTGGGCAAGGAGAGGGCGACGGCGACGATGGCGAGCATCGAGGCGTTGACGCCGGCGATGGTGGAGGAGAAGGTCTGGGTGCCGTTCTTCAGGCCGCCGAGAAGCAGGCTCGCGCCCAACACGAAGAGCACGTTGCCGATGATCGAGCCGATAATGGAGGCCTTCACGACCGTCGTCAGGCCCGCCGAGAGGGCGAAGATGGTGATGATGAGCTCGGCGGCGTTCCCGAACGTGGCGTTGAGGATGCCGCCGACGCGGGGGCCGGCGTGGACGGCGAGGCTCTCGGTGGCCTGGCCGAGGACCCAGGCGAGCCCTATCAGGGCGAGCGCCGTGAGCGCGAAGATGAGCAGCGTCGCCCCGTGCAAAAGCTCCACTACCACGACCGCCGCCGTCAACGCCGCCGTCACGCCGTAAGCGATGTTCCTCATCGACCACCCCTCCCTACCGACCGGATAAATGACCCGACCATCATATAAGATAAGCCCGAACCGCCTTGTACCCTCAAATCCCCGGAGTGAGACCCCTTGATCGACTACCACCTGCACGTCATAGCCCACGACGACCGCCCGATGACGGTCGGGAACATCTTGAGCTACTGCGAGGTGGCGAAGAGCAGGGGCGTGCGCCAGATGGGGATCACGGAGCACGACCGCTACCTGGACAAGATAGACGTCGCCGCCTTCCAGGAGGCGAGGGAGAAGAGCGAGGACGTGGTGCTGCGCCTCGGCATAGAGATAGACTTCGTGCCGGGTCAGGAGGAGCGCATGGAGGCCGACGCGACGGCGCTTCCCTACGATTACGTCATAGGCTCCGTCCACCGCGTGGACGGCGACGAGGTCGACCGGGAAACGGACCAGAGCGTCTACGAGCGCTACGAGGCCTACGAGCTCTACGCCGCCTACTACCGCAACGTCCGCGAGGCCGCCCTCTCGGGGCGCTTCGAGGTCATAGGTCACCCGGACCTCATCAAGATCTTCCGCCGTTATCCCGAGAGGGACATCACCCCGCTTCTCGAAGAGACGGCCGACGCCGTGGCCGAGTCGGGTGTGGTCGTGGACGTGAACGCCGCGGGCCTGCGCAAGCCGGTGGGCGAGATCTACCCCTCCCGCCCGTTTCTGGAGATGTTCCACCGCCGCGGCGTCCCCATCATCCTCTCCTCCGACGCCCACGCCCCCGACGAGGTCGCCGCCGGCTACGACCGGAGCCTGAAGCTCGTCCACGACGTCGGCTACCGCGAGGTCGCCACCTTCGAGAACCGCGAACAGGGCTCCCTCCCCCTGTGACGACGGAGCTCTTCCTCGAGGACTCTTACCTTAAAGAGTTCCGGGCCGACGTGGAAAAGATCGACGGCCGGGAGGTCGTCCTTGGCGGGACCGCGTTCTACCCCGGCGGCGGCGGGCAGCCGGCGGACAAGGGCACCATAGGCATAGGCCCCGTGAACGCGGCCGTGGTGGACGTCCGCCGGGAGGGGCGTGGGATCGTCCACGTCCTCGACCGGGCCATCCCGGACACCGTGAGGGAGTTGAAGGGGGCGCTCGACTGGGCGCGTCGGTACGCGCACATGCGCTACCACACGGCGCTGCACGTCCTCTCCGGCGTGATCTGGAAAGGGTTCGACGCCAGGGTAACCGGCGGCCAGATGCGCGCGGACCGGGCCAGGATGGACTTCTCCTTCCCCGGCGAGTGGACGGCGCAGGTCGTCGGCGAGATAGAGCGCCTGACCAACGAGGCCCTCGCCGGGAACCGCCCGGTAAAAGTCTACGGGCTGCCCCGCGAGGAGGCTCTGAAGAACCCCGACCTGATCCGGACCCAAGCCAACCTCGTACCCGAACGCGTGGAGATCGTCAGGATAGTGGAGATAGAGGACCTGGATACCCAGGCCGACGGCGGCACCCACGTCGCCAACACGAGAGAGGTGGGAGAGATCGGGATTACCGCCCACAAGAGCAAGGGCCGCCACAACAAGCGCGTAGAGTTCGTGCTGCGATGAGGTGGGCGATCGTTCTGCTGATAACGTCTCTGCTGATCGCCGGCTGCGGCCAGAATGCCGGGGAGCCGGATGCTTCGAACACGGGCGGGAACGCTTCGTCCCCCAAAAACGCACAAGACGGCACCTCGAAGCCGGCGACGTCCGGCCCGTGCAAGGGCGTACCGGTCGAGAGGTGCGACATCGTAGATCCGTCGCGGACGGTGACGATAGATGCCGATGATGGCGACGTGCGGGTGCGGGTCGAGGTGGCCGACGATATGGACGAGATGCAGAAGGGGCTCATGGGGCGCACGGCGCTGGCCGAAGACGCCGGGATGCTCTTCGTCTACCCCGAGGAGCGGGAGCTGTCGTTCTGGATGAAGGACACCCTGATCCCGCTCTCCATAGCCTTTATGGACTCCGAGGGGCGAATCGTGGACATCCAGGAGATGAAGGCGTTAGACGACACGCCGCCCCACTACACCTCGGCCGAGCCCGCGCGGTACGCCCTTGAGGCCAACAAGGGCTTCTTCGCGCAGCGCGGCGTCGGGGTGGGGGACAGGGCCGAGCTGCCCGTCTAGGCGTCGGGCCGGGGGCCGGTTTCCCACGCGCCGTCGTGCGTTTTTTCGTTCGATCCGGCCTTCCTGATAACCTTGGGGCGTTGGCCGGAGACTAATCGGAGGACGGTGGTATCGCGGGTGGTTGACGTGGCGGTCGTTGGGACCGGGTACGTGGGGCTCGTGACGGGGGCGAGCCTGGCCCGGGTCGGGCACAGGGTGACGTGCGTGGATAGGGACCGGGAACGCGTCGCGGGGCTGCGGGAGGGCAGGATGCCGTTCTACGAGCCGGGCCTGGAGGAGCTGGTCGCGCGCGAGGTGGGCTCGGGAAAGCTCTCCTTTGCCGAGGAGCTCGATGCCGCCGTGGGCCGGGCCGACGTCGTCTTTATCGCCGTCGGCACGCCGCAGGGGGAGGGCGGGGCGGCCGACCTCTCCAACGTCTCGCACGTCGCCCGGGGGATCGGGCGGGCGCTGGCCGGCTCCGCCCGGCGCGCGCGACCGCTCGTGGTCGCCAACAAGAGCACGGTCCCGGTTGGGAGCGGCGATTACGTCTCCGCGCTCATCCGTGAGGGGGCCGACGAGGTGGGGGGGACCCGTCCCCCGGAAGGGGTGCGGTTCGGGGTCGCCTCCAACCCGGAGTTCTTGCGGGAGGGGAGCGCCGTCTACGATTCGTTGTTCCCGGACAGGATCGTGGTGGGGGCGGAAGAGGATTGGGTGGTGGGCGTCATGCGGGAGTTGTACGGGCCCGTGATCGAGCAGGGCTTCTCAGTGGAGATGGACCCCCGCCCGAGGGTGACCGTCCCGTTCGTGGTGACGGACCTCGCCAGCGCGGAGATGATCAAGTACGCCGCCAACGCCTTTCTCGCGACCAAGGTCAGCTTTATCAACGAGATCTCCGACCTCTGCGAGCTGACGGGGGCCGACGTGGGGAGCGTGGCGACCGGGATCGGGCTCGACGGGCGTATCGGGCCGCGCTTCTTGAACGCCGGGATCGGCTGGGGCGGCTCCTGCCTGCCCAAGGACGTCGCCGCCCTCCGCGCCGTGGCCCGCGAACACCACCACGAGACGGGGCTCCTCGACGCCGCGGTCGCCGTGAACGACCGCCGGCGCGGGCGCGTGATCTCGAAGCTCCAACACGACCTCGGCGCGCTCAGCGGCAGGCGCGTGGCGCTCCTCGGCCTCGCCTTCAAGCCGAACACCGACGACCTGCGAGAGGCCCCGAGCCTGGATATAGCGGCGGAGCTCTCCTCCCTCGGCGCCAAGGTCGTCGGATACGACCCCGTGGCCGCCAAGGCGGCCTCCCGAACGGCGCCGGACCTGCGGGTGGCCTTCGACCCCCACGAGGCGCTCGAAGGGGCTCACGCCGCCGTCGTGGTGACGGAGTGGTCGGAGGTGCGCAACCTCGACCTACGCCGCGCGGCCTCGCTCATGCGGGAGCCGAGGCTCCTGGTGGACGGCCGCAACGCCATAGATCCCGCCGCCGCCCGCGAGGCCGGCCTTCTCTACAGGGGCTTCGGGCGTGGCTGAGGCCGGGAGGCCCCGCGCGCTCGTGACGGGCGGCGCCGGCTTTCTAGGCAGCCACCTCTGCGCGCGCCTGCTCGCGGAGGGCTACCGCGTCGTGTGCGCGGACAACCTCAGGACGGGTTCGCTGGAAAACGTGGCCCGCCTCGCGGACGACCCGAACTTCGAGTACCTGGACCACGACGTTACTCTGCCCATCGAGATCCGCGGAGAGCTCGACGAGATCTACCACCTAGCCTCCCCCGCGAGCCCCACGGACTTCGAGCGCATCCCTATCCCGATCCTCAAGGCCGGCGCCCTCGGCACCTACAATGCCCTCGGCCTCGCGAAGGCCCGGAACGCCCGCCTCCTGCTCGCCTCCTCCTCGGAGGTCTACGGAGACCCCCTCGTCCACCCGCAGCACGAGGACTACCGCGGCAACGTGGACCAGGTCGGCATCCGCGGCGTCTACGACGAGGCCAAGCGCTACGCGGAGGCCATAACCATGGCCTACCATCGCCACCACAAAGTAGACACCCGCATCGCGCGCATCTTTAACACTTTCGGCCCCTCTATGCGCCCCGACGATGGGCGCCTCGTCCCGAGCTTCGCCTGCCGCGCGCTGGCCGGGGAGCCCCTCCTCGTCCACGGCGACGGCTCCCAGACGAGGAGCATCCAGTACGTGGACGACCTGACCGACGGCTTCCTGCGCCTGATGGAAAGCGCCGAGACCCGCCCCGTAAACCTGGGCAACCCCGCCGAGATGACCGTGCTGCAGATAGCCGAGATGGTCCTGGAACTCTCCGGCAGCAAGGCCGGCATCTCCCACGGGCCGCTGCCCCCGGGCGACCCCAAACGCCGCTGCCCGGACATAACCCGGGCCCGCGAGGCCCTCGGCTGGGAACCCCGCATCTCCCCACGCGAGGGCCTCGAAAAGACCCTGGCATGGTTCGCCAAACACCCCAATCGCCGGGAACGGCCCGTCTCCGGCCGATAAACGCCGGAAGGGGCTATTTAAACGGATAACGGTCCGTTTATGGTATGCGTCTACCGCTCGGTGTGCAGCGAGGATTGTCTCTAAATGGAGGCTTTAGAACTGGGGCTCAGCGCTTGCTTTGACCCCGGAGGTAGTGAAGACGGCGTGGCTCGGCGGCGGGGTTGCCCTCTGCCAGCGTCACTTCATCCGTTCCCTTCGGCCGGCCCGGATCGCAGGGCGTCGGCCACCCGGAAGGGGTCCGAGGCTACGACCGAAGCGGCGTAGAGCTCCATCGCCCCGATGTCCGAGGTGCGGTTGGCCGGGTCCCCGCGGTCGACGACGTGGACGACGGTCGGGAAGCCCGACCAGTCCTCGTCGGCGGGCGCGAGCGGCGGCATGTAGAACGCGACGTTGAAGGCGCGGACGCCGAGGAGCCGGACGTAGTCCCGAAGCAGGGCCCCGACGGTTCGGTGCAGGGCCGCGTCCCCCGGGTCGGCGCCGATCACGACGAGCTCCTTCTCCTTTACCGGGGTGAGGCTTGCAAACGCCCGGACGCCGGCCTCGGCCGGGAGACCGAGGCCTAGAGCGCTGTGGACCCTGTGGAGGTCCCCGAAGTAGTCCGAGCCGTGTTCGGAGCGGTAGCCGGCGGCGGCGCGGCGGAGGCGTTCGACCTTCGGGTAGTGGGAGCCGCGGGTGGCGGTAACCTGGGCGTGGCCGTGGATGATGGAGCCCCCTGCCCGCCAGAGGCAGTTCCACATCAAGAACGGGTACTTCGCCTCCGGGTCCGCTTCGAGCGCTTTACGGGACCACTCCAGGCCTACGGAGACGTAGTCCGAGACCTTCCCGGGGGTGAGGTGGAGGGGGTTGTGGTCGTCGAAGACGACGACGCCGTGGAAGCCGTCGTACTTGGCGATGTTGGAGGCGGTGGTGGCGTGCTCGCCCCTCACGCGGCCGAAGACGTCGGCGGGGGTCCCCTCCTCGGGCCGGCAGAACGGGTCGCCCTCGGTGGCCGCTATCTCCCGGTCGAGGTCGAGGCTGACGCCGGTGTCTAAAGGCCGGGAGGCGCGCAGCCCGTTGAAGAGGGTGCCTGCCAGGGTGACGCGGTTCGTGACCTTGACGATGCGTTGCTCCGTCACGGCGTCCACGGAGCCGAAAGACTTCTCGATCCAGGGCTTCATGCCCTCCGGCGGGTCGAGCCGGCCGGTCGTGGCGGAGGCGTCGAGGAGGCGTTCTGCGAGGGCGCGGTCCCCGGGCGGGAGGCCTTCGATCAGGGCCGGCAGGTCTGTGATACTGGGCTCCGTCATCTCTCTCCTAAGCGATCTAACAAACGACGCGGCACATTATGCAGGCCCGGCGCTGCCGCCGTGCGCCCGGAGTCCGGCCGAGGCGCTTCCCGCCTCGTGGTCCGCCGCCCGCATCCACAGAACCGCGCCGAGCAGGATCCAGCCCGACCCTTGCAGCGCCACCAGCGCCAGGAACGCCGCCCACCCCCACCCCGCTGGGCCGAACAACGTCTGCAGCAAGAACGAGAGCAGCGTCATGGCGCACAGGACGACGGGTAGGATGCTCCACGCTCTCAGGGCTCGCGCCCGGACGACGGCCGCGCCCAGAAGCAGCAGGCCGCCCGCGAGAAAGGCGTCCTCTACCCTGTCGAACGTTACCTCGGGAAAGATAAGGTTCGGCGGCGGGCCGGTCTGATCCGGCGAGAGGAACGCCTTGTAGGCGACGTACGCTATGGAGAAGACGACGTAGGAGGCCGAAGCTACCGCGGACGCGCCGGCGAGCAACGGGCCGAAGAGCCCGAGGCCCGAGCGTCGGCCGAGCAGGGCGTAGAGGCCGGCGAGCGCCACGAAGAAGAGAACCGCCACGAGCACCCCGAAGAGGTCCAGCGCGAAGCCGATAATGGCGCGGGCGGCCCAGTTCGAGGCCGGCAACGCGAAAAGGAGGAGGTAGATCGCGTTTATCACCCCGAACACCGCGCCGCCGAACGCGGCGGCTACCCCACCAAGCCGAACCCAGTTCGCTAGGGACAAGAATTCTCTCCTTCGGGTCGGGGTTCGAAGTCTCCGCCCGGACCGGTTACGGCCGAGGTCCAAAGCTCGTGACGCCCCCGGTTACCACCAGCGCAAAACCGCGGGCTACGAAGAGGCCGGCCCAGAGGCGCAGGATGTCGGCGAGCGTCGCCTGCTCTTCGGACAGGAAGTTTGCCAGGGAGCCGAAGAGGGCGCCCATCCCTTCCAGGACGCCGAAAGGCAGAGAGGCTGCGACGTTCCCTCCGGGGTCTCCGGTTACGGAGGCGAGGCCGGAAGGGATCATGCCGAACGAGCTCACCAATTCCACCAATTCCACCAGCCTCCACCGGCCTCCACCGGCGGCGCGAGGACGCGCGGAAGACGTAGGATTTCACTCTTTTTGGTGCCCGGCGAGTGAACCCTTCTCCCCTTCCACAGGCTACGCCCTCTGGCCGGCGCCCCGTTCGAGCCGCCGGTAGATGGCCCCGCGGTCGATCATGCGCTCCACGTGGCCTTCTACGCCGAGCTTGAGCGCGGCTACCTCGTGGGCGAAGCGCACGCTCGTCGGCCAGTCCTTGCCGTCCAGGTGCGCGACGAGCAGCGCCGACCAGAACGCGTCGCGGGCGCCGGTCACGCTCTGCACGTCCACCTTTGGCAGGGGGCCAACACGCTCCACGGAGGAGCCGTCCGAGACGTCGACCACGCCGCCGCTTCGGGTCATCACGACCACCTCGGCCCCGAGGTCGTGGAAGGCGTCGAGGCAGGCCTCCTCGAGCGCGTCGTCGTCCATGTTCGGGTCGAAGAGGCGGCGGGCGTCTTCGAGGGACGGCTTGACGACGGTGACGTAGGGGAGGACCTCGGCGAGCACCTCCCAGGCCTCCTCCCGGTCGGGCCAGACGCGCGGGTCGTAGTTCGGGTCCAGGGAGACGACCTTGCCGAGCCTCGCGCCGAGCCGCATCGCCCGCCTCACGGCGAGCCGCTGCGGGTCTCGGGAGAGGGCGAAGGCCGAGGTGTGAACGGCCCGCGCCCGCTCGACGAGCTCGTCCGGGACCTCCCTTATGTTCAGCAGCGCGTCGGCGCCCCGGTTGACCTGGAAGTCCGGTACGTTGACGGTCCTGGTGACGAAGGCGCTCGTGGTCGGCTCCCCCGCCGCGCGGTGGACGCCCTCCGTGGAGACGCCGTGGCGCCCCAGTTGGTCCTCCACGAACTCGCCGAAGTAGTCGGTGCCGACCTTCGTGACCACGGCGGACCGGCCGCCGAGCTTGGCGACGTAGACGGCGACGTTGGCCGGCTGGCCGCCCAGGTAGCGCGAGAACCTGTCGGCGGTCCTGAGCGAGATCCTGAACTCGTGCGAGATGAAATCCACGAGCGATTCCCCCACCGCGAGCACGTCGAGCCCGAAGTACAGGCCGTCCAGCGTCTCGAGCGAGGCCCCCTCTTCGGAGGCGGGGTCGGTGAAGTACGCCGGGATCTCCAACCGCGTCTCCGGCGCCCGGATGCCGTCGGCCGAACCCCCGTCTTCGACCCTCCCCCCGCCCGCCATGGCGCCCAGGTACCCCTCCGCCGTGCGCTCCCAGGTGTACTTCGCCAGCACGCGCCCGTAGCCGGCCTCGGCGAAGCGGCGCCAGCGCTCTGCGTTGCCCACGACGGAGTACAGGCCTGCGGCCACCTCCTCCGGGTCGCCCGGGTCCACGAGGACGCCGTACTCCTCGTCCCCCTCGCGCAGGGACTCGCTCGGCCCCCCGTTCTTCGTGACGACCGCCGGCAGGCCCGCCGCCATCGCCTCCAGAGGCGCGAGCCCGAACGGCTCGTAGTTGGCCGTGAGCGCGAAGACCGAGCGCCGTTCGGAGAGGAAGCGGTAGGCGGCGGCCAGGCGCCGCTGCCCCCGGACCGCGAACATCGAGACCATGCCGCGCATCCGGGCCCGGTCTATCGTCCCCATGATGCCGTCGAGCACGGCCCGCTCCCCCTCGTCTGCGTCCCTGTAGTCTTCGAGCGGGTTCTCCATGTTGCCCGTGAGGATGACCAGGTTCGCGCCCCCGCGCAGGGTCGGGCTGCTGGCGAAGGCCTCGACGAGCGAGAGGTGGTTCTTCTTCGGGTCGAGCCGGCTGGAGGCGACGACGCAGGGCAGGCCCAGCCGGTCGGGGGCGAGGTCGCGCTCCAGGCAGGCGCGGACGTGCTCGCGCACGGCGCTCTCGTCGTCGGTGCGGGAGTTTTTGTCGAAGATGTGCATTGCCACGCCGGGGGGCACGGCGGCGAAGCGGGCGCCGTCCGTGGGGTCCACGGCCCCGCGGTACGCGTTGTGGGTGTACTGTACGAACCGCTCCTGGCCCGTGCTCGTGACGTTGACCCGCGAGCGGTTCATCGCCAGCCTCTCGGCCACGATGCGCTTGGAGAAGTGGTACTTCTCGTCCGTCCGCGCGACGTCGCGGCGGCGCACGCCCATCTTGTCCATCTTCTGGGCGCCCAAAGAGTGGGCCGTGAAGCTGAACGGTACGCCGGTCCTCTCCTCCACGAGCGCGGCGCACAACCCCCCATCCCCGTAGTGGGAGGTGACGGCGTCGGGCAGGGAGCCCTCGCGCTCGTAGAGCGAGATCAGGTTCGGGACGAACTCCGTGCCAAGGTACGGCCAGAGCTCTTCTTTGGGCAAAAAGCGGTCGGGGCCGCAGGGGATACGGAGGATGCGCACGTTCGGGGCGTCCGGGTAGGCGTCGGCCGTGGCCCCGAACTCGGGCCAGCCCGGGTCGATGACCTGCCGCGTCACGATGTCCACCCTGTGGCCGAGGTTGCCCATCGCGAGCGCGAGCTCCTTGACGTAGACGAGCTGGCCGCCGAAGTCCGGGTGGGCTGTCCAGTAGGAGTCTTCGGGATCGAAGTTGCCCTGCGGGTTGATAAACGCTACGTGCATCCGCCCATCCTCTCTGTCGTTACCCGGTCCGGGGCCCTGGCCGGGCCTCCCAGTCCCGCAGGCGCGGGAGCTCCGCCGGGGCGGGCCGCCGGGCGAAGTCTGGGATGGGGAAGGAGGGGTCCCCGCCTCGTTCTCCCCTCCGGGCCTCCTCCGCCAGTTGCAGGTAGCCCTCGGCGGTGCGGCGCCAGTTGTACAGGTCGTGGGACCTTTCGAGGGCCCTGTCGGCGTAGGACTTCCAGGTCTCCCGGTCCGAGAGGAGGCGCAGCAGCTTGGCGGCTATGTCTTCCGGGTCGTGGGGGTCCACGAGGAGGCCGACCCGGCCGCCGTCGGTGGTCTCCTGCGGGCCGCCGTTCTGCGTGGCGACCACGGGGAGGCCGACGGCCATCGCCTCGACCACCGTCATGCCGAAGGGCTCGTGCTCGGCGGGGAGGCAGAAGACGCCGCCCGTCTCCGCACCCCAGCGGTAGAGGGCCGCAAGGGCCGTTTGCCCCGAGAGGCCGAAGGCTGAGATGCCGCCCCACAGGTCCGCGCGGTCTACGGTCGAGATCAGGTCTTCCAGGATGGGCCGCTCCTCGTCGGCGGCTTCGCCCGGCTCGCGCAGCGGGTCGTCGAGGCCGCGCGTGATGACGAGCAGGTTGGCCCTCTCCCTGAGCTCGCCGCTCCCGGCGAAGGCCTCGACGAGCGCCCGGTGGTTCTTCTTCGGGTCGAGCCGGCTCCAGGCGATGACGGCCGGCAGGTCCCGCCGGTCGGGGTCGATGTCCCGCTCGTGGGCGGCCCGGATGTTTTCGCGCGTCTCGTCTTCTTGCGGTCCTCGCGCCCCGGGGTCGAAGATGTCGAAGTCGACGCCTGGCGGTATCACGGCGAAGCGCGCGTCGTCCCGGACCTCCACCGCGCCGCGGTAGGCCGGGTGGTCGTACTGCTCCCGGCGCTCGGCCTCGCTGTTGGAGACGATGGCCGCCGAGCGGGCCATCGCCGCGCGCTCGGCCCCGATCCTCGCCCCGAAGTTGTACCGGGCGTCCGCCGCCGGCAGGCCGCCCTCGTCCTCCATGAGCGGGTCCAGCTTCCACGCGCCGAGCGAGTGGCCGGTGAAGGTGAACGGCCTGCCCGAAGGCCCCTCCAGCAGCGCCGCGCAGAGGCCGCCATCGGCGTAGTGCCCGGTCCAGAGGTCGGGCCAGCGGCCCTCCTCCCGGTAGAGCGCGGCCACGCCCTCCGCCCATTCGCCCAGGTAGGGCCAGAGCTCCTCTTTGGGCAGGAAGCGGTCCGGACCGCACGGCACGCGCAGGATCCGGACGTTCTCGTCGCCCGGGTACGCGTCGTCCTCACCGGAGAACTCGGGCCATTCGGGGTCGGTTACGCGGCGGGTGAGGATGTCCGCGTGGTGGCCCATCCTGCCGAGCGCGCGGGCCACCTCGCGCACGTAGACGAGCTGGCCGCCGAAGTCGGGGTGGGAGGCCAGGTAGCTGTTGTTCGGGTCGAAGTTCCCCTGCGGGTTCACGAAGGCGACGCGCATCTTGTCGTACTCAGCTCCCTTCAGGTTTCTTTTTCTCTTTACCGTTGGCTTCGCCGGCTTCCCCGTCCAGGCTGGCGTAGATACCCCCGCGGTCGATGTCCGCGGGGAGGGGGCCCTTGGTCGTGAGCTTGCGCTCGACGATCTCGCGGGCGAAGAGGACGGAGCGTTCGACCTCGTTGCCGTCCAGGAGCGCCGTGAGGAAGCCGGCCCAGAACGAGTCGCCCGCGCCGGTGGCGTCGACGACGTCGACGGGGCGGACGGGGACGTGGGCCGTGATCTTGCCGTTCTCGGAGACCAGGTTCCCCTCGACGCCCATCGTGAAGATGACGGTCTCGGGGCCGAGGTCGTGGAACATCTCTATGTACTGCTCGGGCTCGTAATCCGGGCCGAAGACCCGGCGGGCGTCGTCCGCGGAGGGCT
This sequence comes from uncultured Rubrobacteraceae bacterium, assembly GCA_902806085.1. Classification (GTDB taxonomy): domain Bacteria; phylum Actinomycetota; class Rubrobacteria; order Rubrobacterales; family Rubrobacteraceae; genus Rubrobacter_D. Next base: position 88,807 of record CADCVH010000031.1, read on the forward strand.
TGGTCATGTTGACGTGCTTGTAGGCCTCCCGGATCACGCCGAGCGCCTCCTTGTAGTCCGGCCACACGCGCCGGCTGTAGTTGGGGTCGAGCGAGACGATCTTGCCCATCTCCCGCGCCCTGCGGAAGGCCCCGATGACGGCCGAGCGGCACGGCTCGCGCGAGAGGGCGAAGGTCGAGGAGTGGACGACCTTCGCGCGCTCTATGGCCTCGTCGGGGATCTCCTTGGTCTCCAGCAGGTAGTCGCCGATGCGGAACTCCTCGAAGTCCGGGGTGGTCGCGGTCGAGGAGACGAAGATCACGGTCGTGTTCGTCCGGTGGTCCATCTGCAAGTATTCGGTGACGACCCCGTGGCGCTGCAGCTCGCTCTTCAAAAACTTCCCAAACGCCCCGATGCCGGTCTTGGCGATCACCGCCGACCTCCCCCCGAGCTTGGAGACGTACACCGCTATGTTGGCCGGCGAACCGCCCAAATAGCGCTTGAACGTGGTCGCGTTGCTTAAAGTGTCGGTCTTCTCGGCGGAGATAAAGTCCACCACCATCTCGCCGACGGTGAGGACGTCCAGGTGCTGCCCGGGGGAAACCATACCGCGTAGGTTACTCTACCTGCCCCGCCCGTACAGACGGCCCGCCGAGACCGGGTCCCCTAACGAACGGCCGTCAGGCCCGGCAGCCGCCGCCTTCGCCCCGCAGGCCCTCGCGAAGGAGCCCCAGCAGCCGGACGAGCTCGCGGCGGTCTTCCTCCGTGAGCCCGGCGAAGAGCTCCGCCACAGCCCCCCGGTGCTCGTCGTAGAGGGTGTCCATCGTCCGACCGCCCTCTTCGGTCAGCTCTACGACGGTCGCCCGCCTGTCCGTGGGGTGGGGGAGGCGCCTGACGAGGCCCTCCTCCTCGAGGGCGTCCACCAGGGCCGTGACGTTGCGCCGCGTGACCCCGAGCTCGTCGCTTATGCCGCTCATGATCTTGGGCCCCCCGCAATGCAACGCCCCGAGCAACCGCATCCGCGCGTAGCTTACGCCCGACTCCTGCATCCGCGAGCGTGCCCACTTCATGTACGCCGGCCCGAAAGCGGCGAACTCGTCCACCAGCCGCAGCGAGAGATCCCCCACAGCCCCCGGACTCACCTTGCCCACTTTTCACCCCACACGAAGCCCATGCTACCAACTCCCTTTGCCGCATCTTACGCGTTGACGTTCATTGTTGTCAATGTTATTGTGTATAATTACATTATATCGGCTGCGGCGATCGCTTTGGTCCGGGCGGTCGCGGTATTGGGCGCTAAAGGTGGGCCCGTTTACGGACGTTCGGCGCGGTGGGGTGGAGACTCGGGCCTGGCGTTTGTGGTCAGGGTATAGACTCTGGACGCGCGAGGAATTCGGAGTTTTAGAGGAGCAGGTTTGGATAACATCGGCATGGGCGGGAAGGTGGCGCTGGTCACGGGCGGGACCTCCGGCATCGGGAAGGCTACGGCGATCGCGCTCTCCGCGATGGGGGCCGACGTCGTCGTGGTCGGCCGCGACCGCGAGCGGGGCGAGGAGGCGGCGGCGGAGATACGGGCCCGGACCGGTGGCAGGGTGGACCTGGCGCTCGCGGATCTCGCCTCGCAGGCGGGGGTGCGCGCGCTCGCTGAGGGGTTTCGTCGTCGCTACGACAGGCTCGACGTGCTCGTCAACAACGCGGGGCTCGTGCAGAGCCAGAGGACCGAGACCCCGGACGGCCTCGAGACCACCTTCGCAACAAACCATTTGGCGCCCTTCCTGCTGACCAACCTGCTGCTCGACATGCTCAAGGAGAGCGCGCCGAGCCGGGTGGTCACCGTCTCCTCGGAGGCCGAGCGGGGGGGGAACATCGACTTCGACGACCTGCAATCCAAGAAGAACTACAGGGGCTTCCCGGTCTACGGGATGACCAAGCTCGCCAACATCATGTTCACCTACGAGCTGGCGGAGCGGTTGGAGGGGACGGGGGTCACGGCCACCTGCATGCACCCGGGGGCGGTCAACACCAGGTTCGGTACGAACAACAGGGGGCCGATGACGATCCTGTTCCGGCTCTTCAAGCCGTTCATGAGGGCGCCAGAGCAGGGGGCCGACACCGTGATCTGGCTCGCCTCCTCGCCCGAGGTGGAGGGCGTGAGCGGCCGGTACTACTCCGACCGCAAACCCGTCGAGCCGAAGAAGATCGCCAACGACCCCGCCGCCCGCCGCAGGCTCTGGGAAGAGAGCGAGAGGCTCACGGGCCTCGGGGTGACGGCGTAGTGGGGCGCGACCGCGGGATAGCGGTCGAGGGGCTCGTCCGGGAGTTCAAGAAGGGACCCAAGGCCGTCGACGGCATCGACCTGCGCGTCGAGCCGGGCGAGGTCTACGGCTTTCTCGGCCCCAACGGCGCCGGCAAGTCCACCACGGTCCTGATGCTGACGACCCTGCTGCCGCCGTCGGGCGGGACCGCCAGGGTCGCGGGCTACGACATCGTCAAGGAGGGGCCGCAGGTGCGGGCCTCCATCGGGGCCGCGCTGCAGGAGGCGGCCCTCGACCCTTTTCTGACCGGCCGGGAGCACTTGAACCTGCAGGCCGCGTTGCACGGTATTTCGCGGTCGGACCGCCGGAAGCGGGGGAACGCGCTCTTGGAGCGGGTCGGGCTTCAGGAGGCGGCCGACCGGCGGGTGCGGGGTTACTCCGGCGGGATGAAGCGCAGGCTCGACTTAGCACTCGCGCTCGTTCACGGGCCGCAGATACTCTTCCTCGACGAGCCGACGACGGGGCTCGACCCGCAGAGCCGAAGCGCCCTGTGGAGCGAGGTCAGCCGGCTCGCCAGGGACGAGGGCGTCACGGTGTTTCTGACGACGCAGTACCTCGAAGAGGCCGACGTTCTCGCCGACCGGGTCGGGATCATCGACCGGGGCAGGATCGTGGCCGAGGACACGCCGGAGGCGCTGAAGGCCGAGATCGGGCGCCCCAGCGTCGAGGCGACGCCGGCGAGCCCCGGCGAGCGTGACGCGGTCGTGGGGGTGCTCGTCCGGTTCGGGGAGGAGATCCCCTCCCAGCCGGGCACGGTGGCCGTCCGCCTCTCCGGCGGCGCCTCCGGCCTCGCCGACGTCGTGCGCGCCCTGGACGCGGAGAACCTCAAGGTCTCCAACCTCCGCCTGGAGGAGCCTAGCCTCGACGACGTCTTTCTCGCCAAGACCGGACGCTCGCTCGAAGGCGCCGGGGACGGGGATGAGACCAACGCAGAGGAGGCGCAAGGATGACGGGCGCTTCGTTTCTCACGCAGGTCGTGGCGCTCGCCAGGCGCTCGACGGTGCGGACCCTGCGCCAACCGGCGGTCATCGTCTCGGCGTTGCTCTTCCCGATGATGTTCTTCTCCATAAACGCGAGCGGCCTCGACGCGGCCTCGCGGTTGCCCGGGTTCCCGGACGCCCCGTACCTGGACTTCGCGTTCGCGTTTCCGCTGATTCAGGCCTCCCTTTTCGGGGCGATCACGGCCGGCAGCGACCTCGCCCGCGACATCGAGAACGGCTTCTTCGACCGCCTCTCCCTCACCCCGATGCGCCCCGCGGCGCTCCTGAGCGGGATGCTCGCGGGCGTGGTGGCCCTCGGGCTCATACAGGGCGTCGTGTTCCTGGCCTTCGGGCTCCTGATGGGCGTGAGCATCAGCAGCGGCATCCCGGGGATGCTCGTGATCGTGGCGCTCACGGTGCTCGTCGCCCTGGGCTTCGGCGGCCTCGGCGCGATGCTCGCGATACGGACCGGCTCCGTCGAGGCGGTCGAGAGCGCCTTCCCGCTCTTTTTCGTGGCTATCTTTATGTCTTCCATCAACCTGCCGAGGAACCTTATAGAGCAGGACTGGTTCCGGTTCATAGCCACCGTCAACCCGATAAGCTACCTCGTAGAGGGCATCCGCAGCCTGGTCATCACCGGCTGGGACGGGCAAGCTCTATTGCTCGGCTTCGGCTGCGCGGCGGCGCTCGTGGTGCTCGCCATCGGCGGGGCGGCGGCCTCGATGCGGACGAGGGTGGCCTAGGATGGGCGGGTTCTTCGCGGTCGCGTGGGCGGTCGCGGGCAGGCAGACGTACAAGTACTTCACCAACCCGGCGTTTCTGGCGCCGGCGCTCTTCCCGCTCTTCTTTTTCGTCGCCTTTGCGGGCGGGCTTACGCGGGTGGGGGACATACCCGGCTTCAACTACGCGGCGGGCTACATCGCGTTCCAGTACGTGTGGGCGCTTTTGCAGGCAGTCACGATGGGCGGGGCGTTCACGGGGTTCTCCATAGCGAGCGACTTCGAGAACGGCTTCGCCAGGAGGCTCATGCTCGCGGCGTCCAACAGGTACGGGATCATCCTGGGCTACACGCTGGCCTCGCTCGTGCGGGCCTTCATGACCGGGACGCTCGTCACCGGGCTCGCGCTCATAACGGGCATGCCCATAACCGGGGGCTTCGACTTTTTCGGCCTGATAGCCCTCGCCATCCTGGCGAACATCGCCGCGACCCTCTTCGGGGCCGGCATCGCGATGATGCTGCGCACCCAGCAGGCGGGGCCCGTTATACGGACGCCCATCTTCCTCGTGCTGTTCCTCGCGCCGGTCTTCGTCCCGCTGAACCTGCTTACGGGTTGGATCGAGACGGTAGCCCGCCTGAACCCGTTCACCGCCATCCTCGACGCCGCCCGCGGTTTCTTAGCCGGAGACCCGCAGAACGTCGTCCCGGCCTTCGCCATAAGCGCCGCCCTGATCCTGGCCCTCTCCCTCTGGGCCGTCTTCGGCCTCCGCCAGGCCGAGAAGGCGGGTTAGGTTGGCCCGGGGTCGCCCCTACAACGCGGCCATCGCCGCGCCCCAGAAGTGGGTCACGAAGCTCCACGCCGCCCTCTTCCGCGTCACGGACGGCAAGGTCGGCGGCCGGGTGGTCGGCAGCCCCGTCCTCCTCCTCGTCACCACCGGGCGCAAGAGCGGCCTGCGGAGGACCACGCCCCTGCTCTACCTCGAAGACGGGGAACGCCGGGTGATCGTCGCCTCCAACGGCGGCGCCGCGAAGCACCCCGTCTGGTGGCTGAACCTGCGGGCCAACCCCGAGGCGACGGTCGAGATCGGGGGCCGCAAGACCCCCGTCCGCGCCACGGAGGCGCAAGGGGAGGAGAGGGCGCGTCTCTGGAAGAGGCTGGTCCGGATGTACGGGCCTTACGAAAATTACAGGAAAAAGACCGACCGCGAGATCCCCGTGATCCTGCTCGAACCCCTCGAACAGGGTGGCCCGAAGCCCACAGAAAGGACCCATCGTGAAGACGATCGACCGCGAAGAGCTCCGGCAGAAGATAGAACGCGGAGACGACTTCCTCCTCCTTGAGGTGCTCGGCGAAGCGTCGTACAACCGGGAGCACTTGCCGGGTGCGGTCCGGTACGAGGACCGCGCCCAGGTGTACGGGCTCGCGCCTGACAGGGGCGCGGAGATCGTCGCCTACTGCTCCAACTTCAACTGACACTCCTCGACGCGGGTCGTCCGTGGGCTGACGGCCGAGGGTTACGAGAACGTCTCCGATTACGAGGGCGGCAAACAGGACTGGGTCGAGGCCGGCCTCCCCACCGAAACCGGGGGCTGAGACGTTGATGCTCCGTCTGCCCTCCAGGGCCACGAAAAGCTAGTCCGGCCCCGGCCGGATAAGGGGGAGACCTCGTATGCCAGACACCCTGGGCGATACCGCGCCGCGCCCCGTCCAGAAGGAGCCAGAAAGGTTCCGGACCCCGCGCCTGATCGTGGCGGCGAACGTCGCGTTGGCGGGGCTGTTGACCGTCCTGTCGCTCGCGGGGCTCGTCGGGGTGACGGACCCGAGCGCGTACCTCGGCACGGTCCTTCTCGCGGGCTCCCTCCTTCCGTCGAACCTCCTGCGCCTCGGGTGGTTCTCCCGGAGCAGGCGGTTGCGGGCGCTGGCGAGGCTGCGCAAGCCCCTCGGCGTCGGCGCGGGCGTGTGGTTCGTGGTGCACTCCGTGGCGAGCGTGTGGGAACACTTCGACCTCTCGGCGGCGCTCGGACCGCAGTTCGCCAGGACCGGCATCGTCTTGGGCCTCGTCGCGACGCTGGTGTTCGTCTGTATGCTCGCGACGTCCACCGGCCGGGCGCAGCGGGCGCTCGGCGGCAACTGGAAGCGGCTGCACCGGCTGGTGTGGTTCGCCGTCCCGCTGTCGCTCGCGCACGCCCTCGTGTCGGGCGGGTTGGAGCCGCTTGCCATCCTTCTCTACGGGGGGATCATGGCCTTCGCCGCCTTCGAGTACCGCGCGCTTACAAAGCGCGGCGCCGGCGGGGCGCGGACCCACCTGGTCCTCGTCGGCGCGGGTACGTTGGCGTCGGCCCTGATCTACGTCGCGCTGTAGGTTCGAAACCCGGAGGGAGAACGATGAAGGTCATAGAAGCCAGGGAACTAAAGAAGATCTACGGCCGGGGAGAGGGCCGGGTGGAGGCCCTGGCCGGCGTCAGCCTGGACGTCGAGCCCGGCGAATGGGTCTCCGTGGTAGGTCCGTCTGGGAGCGGCAAGAGCACGCTTATGAACCTGCTGGGGCTGTTAGATCGGCCGACCTCGGGCTCCTACGTGTTAGATGGGCGCGAGGTCTCCGGCCTGGCGGGCGGGGACCTCGCGCGGGCGCGGCGGGAGTTGATCGGGTTCGTCTTCCAGAGCTACAACCTCCTGCCCCGCCAGAGCGCCCGCCGGAACGTGGAGCTTCCGCTCGTCTACGCCGGGATGCGCGGGGCCGAGCGCCGGAAGCTGGCGCTCGGGGCGCTGGAGCAAGTCGAGCTCTCCGATCGGGCCGGGCACCGGCCGCCGGAGCTCTCCGGGGGGCAAAAGCAGAGGGTCGCCATAGCGCGGGCGCTCGTTGGCCGCCCGGCGATGCTGCTCGCCGACGAGCCGACGGGAAACCTGGACACGAAATCCGGGGCGGGGATACTCGACCTTTTCGGGGAGCTCAACGCCTCCGGGGTGACGCTCATCGTGGTCACGCACGATCCGGAGGTCGCCCAGAGGGGCGACAGGATCGTGGACATCAGGGACGGCCTGGTGTTCGCCGACGAGCGGTCGCGCGGTGTGGAGGTCGGGGAGTGAGGAGGACTTTGCAGATCGCCGGCATGGGCCTCTCCGGGCTGCTCGTCAATTGGGGGCGCACCATCCTGACCATGCTCGGCATCGTGATCGGGGTGGCCGCCGTCGTGCTGCTCGCCTCTTTAGGAAACGGGATACAGAAGAGCATCTCGGGCCAGATAAACGACCTCGGCCCGAACCTGATCACCGTAAGCCCCGGCACGAGCGGCGAGCAGGACGGCGGGGACAACGGCCCGTTCGGCGCCGCGGCGGCGAGCACCCTGAAGCCTGAGGACACGCGGCTGGTCGAGGATCTCCCGGGCGTGGCTGCGGCCTCCTCCAACGTCTCGACCGTGGCGCCTGTGGAACGGGAGAGCGTCTCGTTCAGCGGCGTGGACCCTTCGTACAACGAGATTCGGGCCGTCGGCCTCGCCGCCGGACGTTTCGTGGAGGGGCGCGGCGAGGTCGTGCTCTCGGAGGCCGACGCGAGGAGGCTCCTCGATTCGGGGCCCGGCGAGGCCGTCGGAAAAACCTTGCCCGTCGGGACTCCACCCGAAGACGCGCCAGAACGGGACCCCGAGCGGGACCCCGAGCGGGGCCAGAACCGACTCCCCGAACGGATCCCCGAACGGATCCCCGAACGGCTCCGCGAGCAGATCCCCGAGCGGCTCTCAGAGGACGCCGCGCCCGAGCAGGCGCGGGAACCGCGGCAAGAGCCCGCACCCGAGCCCGTCAGAAGATACGACGTGGTCGGGGTGGCCGAGGCGTCGGACGTGGAGTTCGGCCCGCCCATCCCCGAGGCGTCTTACGTGGCGACCGCGGACGCGCTGGAGATCTCCGGCGTGGAGACCGTGGGGCAGATCGTGGTGCAGGCCGAGAACGCCGGCGCGGTGGACCGGGTGGTGGGCGGGATCGGGAAGGAGTTGAGGGCCGCCCACGGCGGGGCGAGAGACTTCTCCGTGATCACGCAGCGGGAGCTGCTCTCCACGTTTACGGAGATCACGGACCAGCTCAAGATCTTTCTCGCGGGGATAGCGGGGATTTCGCTGCTCGTCGGCGGCATCGGGGTGATGAACATCATGCTTGTCTCGGTGGCCGAGAGGACGAGGGAGATAGGCGTGCGCAAGGCCCTGGGGGCCACGAACGCGGACGTGCTCTTCCAGTTCCTCCTCGAGGCGATCCTGCTCTCCCTGATCGGGGGCGTCATAGGCGTGGCGGTCGGCGTCGTCGGCGCGGCCGTCCTGCCGGAGATCCTGACGGACCTTCCCCCGGCGGTGGTCACGGGCAACGAGGTCGCGCTCGCCTTCGGGGTGTCGGCCCTGATCGGGGTGGTCTTCGGCGTCCTCCCCGCCTACCGCTCCGCCCGCCTGCAACCCGTCGAGGCGCTGCGCAGGGAGTAGAATCGTGGGATTGCGCGGGAAGGTCCGGGCTTTTCCGTCCGGGTCCGGCTATTCGAGGGATAGATCCGAGAAGATGATTTCGGGGAGAGGCGCTTGATGGCGGGTTCGTTGCGGGGCAGGGAGTGGGGGACGGGGCTGGCGGTGGCGGGGCTTATGCTCGCGCTGTTTCTGGTGGCGCTGGACCAGACGGTCGTGGGTACGGCGCTGCCCCAGATCATCGCCGACCTCGAAGGGTTCGAGCTGTACGCCTGGGTGACGACCGCGTACCTTCTCGCCTCCACGGCCATGATCCCGGTAATAGGCAAGCTCGGCGACGTCTACGGGCGCAAGTGGTTTATCGTCGGCGGCGTCGTGGTCTTCCTGATCGGCAGCGCCCTTTGCGGCGCGGCCTGGGGGATGCTCGAGCTCATAATCTTCCGCGGCGTCCAGGGGCTCGGGGCCGGCATGATCTTCGCAAACATCTTCACGAGCGTCGCGGACATCTTCCCCGACCCCGCGCGGAGGGCGAAATACCAGGGCCTCTTCTTCGCCGTCTTCGCGCTCTCGAGCGTCATCGGCCCGACCCTGGGCGGTTGGATCACGGACAACCTCGACTGGCGGTGGGTCTTCTACATCAATATTCCCCTCGGCCTGGTCTCGCTCGTCGCCCTCCCGCTGGTCCTGCGCCAGAGCGCGGCCCGGACGGGGAGGGTCAAGATCGACTACCCCGGCGCCGCCACGGTAACCGCCTCGGTGGTCGCCCTCCTGCTCGCCCTCTCCTGGGTCGGCGAGGGCTACGACTGGGGGGCGACCCGCGTCGTCGCCGGTTTCGTCGCCTCCGCGGTCCTGCTGGCGCTGTTCGTGCCGCTGGAGCTGCGGGCCGAGGAGCCGGTCATCCCGCTCTCCCTGTTCAAGAGCCGGACCTTCACCTCGGCGGCGCTTCTGATGTTCTTCGTCGGTATCGGGATGTTCGGCATCATCTTGTACACCCCGCTCTTCGTGCAGGGCGTCCTCGGCGAGTCGGCCACGAACTCCGGAACGGTCCTGACGCCGCTCGTTTTCGCGATGACGGCCGTCGGCATCGTGGGCGGCCAGATCATCGCCCGCGTCCGCCGCGTCAAGCCGTTTACCCTCTTCGGCACGGTCGTCATGACCTTCGGCGTCTACCTCCTGACGACCCTGGGCACGGGCTCCTCTACCGGCACCGTCGCGCTTTTTCTCACGGTCACCGGGCTCGGCCTCGGGCTCATCATGCCGACCGCGACGCTCGCCGTGCAGAGCACGGTGGACCGCCAGCTGCTCGGCGTCGCGACCTCCGCCACGCAGTTCATCCGGTCCATAGGGTCCACGGTCGGGACGGCGGTCGTCGGGTCTCTGGTCACCTCGGGCTACGCCAGGGACCTCCGCGCCGACGCCCCGCCGCAGGCGCCCGACAGGCTCGTCTCCGCCCTGGACAACCCGCAGGCGCTCGTTAGCGACGAGGCCCGCGCCGCCCTCTCCCGCGCCGTCTCGGAGGTCCCCGGCGGCGAGGGGGTCCTGAACGGCGTCCTCTCCGCCGCCCGAGGCGCGCTCTCCGGGGCCATACACGCCGGCTTCGTCCTGATCCTGTTCACCACCGCCGCCGCCATCGCCGCCGCCCTCCTTATGAAGAACCTGAAGCTCGAAGACCCGGCCGCCCTGGCGGCCCCGGAGGACGCCGCCCCCGCCGCCGACCCCGCCCTCACCGCGACCCTGGCCGCCGCCCTGGAGTCCGACGCGACCGGCGACGAGGACCGCACCCTCGCCCGCTTCCTGCGCTCCCTAGAGACCTCCGCCCCGCCGAAACCCGAAGAGGCCGCCGCGCTCGCGGGCGTCGCAGACCGCATCGAGTCGGGCAACGGGGACTACCCGGCTCTCGTCCGGGCCGCCGCGGAGCTCTCCGGCGGCCACGACGGCGACGAGCGCGAGCGGGCCGCCCACGCCTCCAGGACCGTCATCCGGCCGCTCGCCGCGCGCGGGGCGGACGGCCCCCGGTAGCGTGGAGACCTACTCGCACGCCTTCTTTACCTGGGCGCTCGCCAAGCACGGCGTAAAGGCCGGGCGGGCCGCCGGAATAGCGGGCGCCGTCGGCGCCTGCTTCCCGGACCTGCCCTCCTTCGCCGGCACCGCCTACTACATAGGTCCCGCGTACCTGCGGGACGGATGGTCCTCGATGGACACGGAGAGAGTCCTCGACGCCATCTACTTCTCCGGCCCGTTCGGCGGGACGGGCAGCGTCCTCCATTCCGCCGTCCCGGTCGTGGCGCTGCTCCTCCTGTACCGGATCCTCCGTCTCGGGCCCCGGGACCGCCGAAAGATACTCCTGTGGTTCCTTCTCGGCTGGCTCGGCCACACCATCGCCGACTTCTTTACGCACGTGGACGACGTGCGCCCGCTCTTCTGGCCCCTCTCGAACTGGACGTGGTCGAGCCCCGTCTCCTACTACAACAGCGCCTACTACGGCAGGCAATTCTTCCTCGCCAACCACGGCCTGATGCTCCTTACGATGGCCGCCTTGCTCGTCGGGCGCCTGCGTCGCCGGGCCGGGGCCCGGACCCCGTAGGTTCCATCCTCGCCGGGCGATTTGGTACACTCGGGGCCGTCGCTCCTGGAGAGGTGTCCGAGTTGGCCGAAGGAGCGCGATTGGAAATCGCGTAGGCGGTGTTAAGCCGTCTCGAGGGTTCGAATCCCTCCCTCTCCGCTCTCTCTATCTACGGGTAGATCACGACACGCGGTCAGCGAAAGAAAAGAGGGCCCCGGACGGCTCCGAGACCCTGTTTACCGCAACCGTACCACAATCCGTCAGCCTAATGTTTCGTCCATCGTGCCTGTCAATGCGAAACTGGCCCGCAGGGCGGCGGGCTTCCGCACCGGAGATCTACTGGAGGACGTGGCCTCCGCCACGAAGTTCGCGCTCCACTCCATCTCCCGCCGGTACCGATCCCTCACCGAGAAGATCCGCGAGCTCGACGGCCAGCCCGGGCGGCTGGTGACCGAGTGTACGGACAGGGGCTTCGCAGCCGGTCGTACACAAGGGAAGGATGGTACCCCCGCGAACGTGCTGCGCCCCGTTGCGGGCCGCCCCCGCCGGATCGGGTCGCCGGGAGCTAAGCCTCCGGGGCAGACGGGGACAGCATGTCCTTGCGTTCGAAAGCCTTGCCGCATCCTGGGCAGCTCCCGATCCGTTGGGAGTAGGTCTCGCTCGTCTTTTCGTCGTCGAAGAACACCCATCGGGTCCCCCCGCCTGCCCACCAAATCTCCCCCCAAACGTCCACACCTTGTCGGCACGAGCAACGTAGCCTCGTCATAAGTTCGAGCCTCCCTCTCGGTCTTCGATGCCCCCCGGGAACCCGGTAGGGGCGACTTCGGCCCCCGTGAGCGTCCGCCTGTGATAAATACTATAGTATCATGAGAGGCGAAAGGCCTAGCGCTCGTCCGGGTGTGTGAGAGGACCATTACCGGAACTTCGTCCCGGGGGTTCTCCGAAGTTCACGTAACCGACTAGGTTGCTAGCCAGGTGGCGGCCCCCACCCCGCGACGAGCACCCGCACTAGACTTCCACCGTGCAATCCTGCGAACATCCTACCCTCATCCACCCAACCTCCTAGGAGGCGGACTCGCCCAGTTCGCTGGCCAGCCAGCCGGGGATGCTCGAGAGGGGATACCCGGAGCCGACGAGCCTGGCGAGCTGGGCTTCCAACACCTCGAGCTCTTCGGCGCCGATCTGCCGGCCCCAGTGGGCGCGGACGTCGTCGAAGAGCGCCTGCCCCACGGTCAGCAGCTCGTCGCCGCGCCGGGTGATGCGCAGACGCTTGCGGCGCGCGTCGTCCGGGTCGCTCTCTCGTCGTATGTAGTCGTGGGTTTCGAGAAAGGCGATGGTCTTGGCCGCCGCCTGCTTGGAGACCCCCAGGCTCCGGCCCAGGTCCGAGGCGGTGTCGGCCCCGGCGCCGATGGCCCGCAGGGCGAACTCATGAACCGGGCGGACCCCGCCGTGGCCGCGTTCGGCCAACTCCCGCTGCACGGCGTCGACCATCGAGCGAAAGCCGCCGAGCAGCAGCAGCGCCAGTTCGGCACCAGAAGACTCAGGCATGGGCCCCGACGCAGGAGAACCGCGCCGCCGGGGTAGACAACCTGGTTAACCATCTGCTAAAATAGACAACGTTGTTGTTCATCGACATGGAGGTTACCATGATCGTCGCCGCCGAGGGGGCCACCGTCCCCGAAGTCACCCACCGCCGCGTAAGCGTCAACGGCACGGAGCTGCACTACGTCTCGGCCGGCACGGAGGGGTCCGCCGTGCTGCTCGTCCACGGTTTCCCCGAGACCTGGTGGGCCTTCCACAAAGTCATCCCCCGGCTCGCCGAGAGCCACCGCGTGTTCGCCGTGGACCTGCGCGGCTTCGGGGACTCCGGCCACGGGGGAGGGCCCCAGGACAACGCCACGCTGGCCGAAGACCTGCACCAGCTGATCGGGCGCCTCGACGTCGGGGGCGTCCACCTCACGGGCCAGGACGTCAGCGGGCCGGCGACCTTCCGCCTCGCGTCCGAGTACCCGGACCAGGTCCGCAGCTACGCCGCGATCGAGACCACCCTGCCCGGGTACGGCATGGAGGCGCTCGCCGACGTCGCCCGCGGCGGCCTCTGGCACGTCGGCGTCATGGCCGCGCCCGGCATCCCCGAGCTCCTGATCGGCGGGCGCGAGCGCGACTTCCTCGCCCGCTACGCCTTCCCGGCCCTCAGCGCCGATCCGGGCGCGGTGACCGACGCCGACATCGAGGAGTTCACCCGCGCCTACGCCCAGCCGGCCGGCTTCGACGGCGCCGGCGGCGTGTACCGGTCGATGCTCCGGGAGGGCGAGGACATCCGGGCGCTCGCGAAGGAGCCGCTGGCCATGCCGGTGCTGGCCGTCGGCGCCCTAACGGGCGACTTCACCGCGGCGACGATGCGTCAGGTTGCGACCGGCGTGCGGGCGGTCCACCTCGAGGGCGTCGGTCACTACGTGGCGCTGGAGGCTTCCGACCAGCTCGCCGAGGTCCTGCTCGGGTTCTACCGCGACATCGACGCCAACGTCTGACGCCAACGTCTGACGCCAACGTCTGACGTCACCGCGCGGCCCTTATGCTGCCGGCTCTCTCGTCGCCTGGTGCTCCTCGACCGCCCTCTCGTGGCGGCGACCGCCCCGGCGAGCTGCTGCGCGTGGTGTCCGGCCTGCTTTCGGGAGCTTCTCGGTCCTGCTCCTCGCGCAGTCGGTGCTGACCGGGCAGTGGGGGTGGCCCTGGCGGGCGGTGTTCGGCCTGGCGCTGGGCGCCGTAGTCCTCGTGGCGGGGTACTTCTACGGCCCGGACGAAGGACCCGACCCCGAGGGTAACCCCTCGTCGGATCGGGGCCCCAGTAAACTGGGTGTCAACCCACCTTCCGAAGGAGTTTTTCAACAGGCTGACCTCTTCTTAAAGGTTCGGGTGGCGGGCTTCCCGGAAGCCCGCCTGGATTACTTGATCTCGCCGGTTTTGAGAGCTCCCCGCGACGGGTAAGGGTTGGCTACCAAGCCCGGAGCTCTGAGCTTCTTCGGGCGGCTTCGTGGGGAGATCGGCGCGGCGGGTTCGCCGAGTCGGGTTCGCCGAGTCGGGTTCGCTGAGTCGATAGGGAAGGGGCCGAAATAGGGGGAGGTGGACACGCCTTGCTCGCGGCGGGCGGGTGTCAAAGACGGTCCCTATGGAGGGGTCTCAGGAAGGGAAAGCGATGCGGGGAGGGACAACCATGACCATCGGTGCGGCGGCGCGCGGGCTGGCGGCGGGCCTGGCTGGGGTCGCGGCGATGACCGCCGCGGAGAAGCTGGAGCAGGCGCTCACCCATCGGCCCAACTCTTTCGTGCCCGGGCACACGATGGAGCGGCTACTGCGGCTCCCGAGCAGGCCCGACGAGGAGCGGCTGTGGATGAACTGGGCGATGCACTGGGGCCAGGGCGTGCTGCTCGGCGCGGTGCGGGGGCTTATGGCCGAACGCGGGCTGCGCGGTCCCGTCGGGTCGTTCGTGTTCATGAACCTTCGCCTGCTCAACGATCAGACCCTGGAGAATGCTACAGGCGTCGGCGCGCCGCCGTGGACGTGGCCCATCGACGAACAGGCCATCGACCTCCTGCACAAGGCGATCTACGCCTTTGCCACGGGGGCCGCCGCCGACCGGCTCGTCGCAGGCCCCGCGGGCATCCCTGCCCCGCGCGAGCGCTGGACGGCACGGTAGCACGGTGGGCCCGTCCACCGGAGTGATTAGAAAAACTACCCACGGAATGCCGCGCATCGGCGCTTGCCGGAGTAGGGTCGGGGGTTGCCCGGGGCGCGTGCGGCGAGGATACTTCCGGCAACGGGCGGGAAAGTAGGCGAGGGAACACGCTTTTCGGCGGGCAGAAGGAGGATTCGCCGGTAGAGGGCGGTTATCCGGTGGCCGGTCGTTGAGGCCGGTGGGCGCGTCCCCGTCTTTCGGGGACCGATGGGAAAGGAAGCGGCATGTCTGCGGGAAGTGCTAGCGCGGGGACAGCTGAGAGGCGGAGGTTCGTAAACAGGGCGGCCGCGATCACGGCCACGGGGGGGTTGCTCTTCGGGTACGACACGGGCGTGATCTCGGGCGCCCTGTTGTTCATCAGGCAGGACTTCGAGCTGACGACCTTCCTGGAGGGCATCATCGTCAGCTTCCTGCTCGTCGGTGCCATGGTCGGGGCGCTCTCGGGCGGGCCGCTCTCCGACCGGATCGGGCGCAGGCCCACCACGCTCATCGCCGCCATCATCTTCGCGTTGGGGGCGGTGGCGGTGGCGTTCGCGCCGAGCGTGGTGATCATAATCCTCGGCCGCTTCTTGCTTGGCCTGGGCGTCGGGCTCGCGTCGATGATCGTGCCGCTCTACATCGCCGAGATAGCCCCGGCCGACAGGCGGGGGGCGCTCGTCTCGCTCAACCAGCTCATGATCACCATAGGCATCCTGCTCTCCTACATCGTGGGCGTCCTCTTTACGCCCATCGAGGGCTGGCGCTACATGTTCGGCGTCGCGCTCATACCGGCCCTCGTCCTCGGCATCGGTATGTTCTCGCTGCCCGAGAGCCCGCGTTGGCTCTTCGAGCACGGCCGGTTGGACAAGGCCCGCGAGGTGCTAGGCCGCTCCCGGAGCCCGGAAGAAGTGAACCAGGAGCTTCAGGAGATGCAGGACATAAAGAACCAGGAAGGTAATCAGGAGCGGGTCTCGTACTCGGAGCTTCTGGCGCCCTTCGTCAGGCCGGCGCTCATCATCGGCATCGGGCTCGCCATCTTCCAGCAGATAACCGGCATCAACACCGTGATCTACTACGCGCCCACGATCCTGCAGGGCGTCGGCTTCTCGGAGGGCGGGGCCATCGCGGCCACGGCCCTCGGCGTCGGCGTCGTCAACGTCGGTTTCACCATCCTGGCCGTCCGGATCATCGACCGGGCGGGCCGCAAGCCGCTGCTCCTCATCGGGCTCGTCGGCATGGTCATAAGCCTCGCGCTTCTCGGCACGGTCTTCGCCTCCGGCGCCACCGGGGACAACTCGACCGTCCTGTCCGGCTTGCTCGCCACCGCGTGCCTGGCGGTCTACATAGCCTCGTTCGCGATCAGCCTGGGGCCGGTGTTCTGGTTGATGATCTCGGAGATCTACCCGTTGAGGATCAGGGGTACCGCCATGAGCGTGGCCTCCATCGCCAACTGGGGCTCGAACTTCCTCGTCGCCCTGATGTTCCCGGTCTTGCTGGCGGCCCTCGGCGGCGCGGCCCTGTTCTGGATATTCGCCGTGCTCGGCATCGTGGCCTGGGTCTTCATCTACTTCCGGGTGCCCGAGACCAAGGGCCGCTCGCTGGAGGAGATAGAGGCCAGCTTCCGCGGCACGACGGTCAGCGGCTCCGGCCGCGTCAGCTAGGAAGAGAGGAGGGCTATGGGTTTTCGAGGCGCGATCTTTGACGTGGACGGCGTGCTGGTGGACTCGCCGCACGAGCAGGCCTGGCGCGACGGCCTGCAGCAACTGATGGAGAACGACTGGGCCGACATCGCCGGGGAGACCTCGTACTCGCCGGACAAGTTCACCCCGGAGGTCTACCAGAGGGAGATGTCCGGCAAGCCGCGCTACAAGGGCGCCCAGGCGGCGCTGGAATACTTCGGGGTGCCCGACGCCGAGGAGCGGGCACAGGAGTACGGGGACCGCAAGCAGGTGATGATCGTCGAGCTGATCGAGGCGGGCCAGTTCCACGCCTACCCCGATGCCCTGCGCTTCGTCCTCGCCGTCAGGGACGCGGGCCTGCGCATAGCGGCGGCCTCCTCCTCCAAGAACGCCAACGCCTTTCTGGAGAGGATCCGGCTCGACCAGTTCGTCGAGGAGGAGGGCCTCGACTACGGCTTCGTGAGCCCCGGCTACACCCTGCTCGACATCCTCGACGCGAACGTCAGCGGGCGGGACTTCGCGCAGGGCAAGCCGCACCCGGAGATCTTCCTGACCGCCGCGCAGGAGGCGGGGGTTTCGCCCGATGAGGCCTTCGTGGTGGAGGACGCCGCGAACGGCGTGCAGGCGGCGAAGGCCGGCAACATGCAAGCTCTCGGCCTCGCGCGGGCCGACGACGAGCAGTTGCTGGCCGACGCCAACGCCGACCTCGTCGTCACCAGCCTCGACGACGTCTCCCCCGAGGCGCTCGCCGAAGGCCGCCTGGAGAGGTCGGGACGCTGACCGGGGCGCTGACGGGCCGGGGCCCCTGGGTGCGAGGAGGTAAGGGATGAACGCCATAGGGGTTGACGTCGGGGGGACCAAGATCGCCGCGGCGGTGGTCTCTCCGGAGGGCAAGGTCCTCAACGAGGTCAGGTACCCGACCCAGGCGGTCCCGCCGAACCGCCTGGTCGGGACCATCGCGGGGGCGATCACGGAGGTGAAGGACGGCTTCGAGGTCGGCGGCGTGTGCCTGGCGGTCCCTGGCCTGATCATGGCATCGGTGAACACGGTCATCTTCTCCCCCAACCTGCACGAGATAGAGAACATCCGCCTGGACGAGGAGATAGGCGGCAGCACCGGGATGCGCGTCACGGTCGAGAACGACGCGAACGCGGCGGCCTGGGGCGAGTTCCGCTACGGGGCCGGCAAGGACGTGGACCACCAGATCTTCATAACGCTAGGGACCGGGGTCGGCGGCGGGGTCATAATGCACGGGGTGCTGCTGCGGGGCGCCCAGGGCGCCGGCGGCGAGCTCGGGCACGTCACCCTCGACCCGGAAGGCCCGGTCTGCGGCTGCGGCAACCACGGCTGCCTGGAGGCGCTCGCCTCGGGCACCGCCATCCAGCGCCGGGCCCGGGAGTTCGCCAACGACCGGCCGGGCTCGGCCCTGGGGCGGCTCGCCACCGAGCGGCAGGTACTCGGGGAGGACGTGACGCGGCTAGCCGGGGAGGGGGACGAGGCCTCGATCTCGGTTTTGGAGGAGACCGGGCGGTGGCTCGGCATCGGGGTGGCCGGGTTCGTGAACATGTTCAACCCGGAGGTGATCGCCATCGGCGGCGGCGCCTCGCGGGCCGGGGAGTTCATCCTGGGACCCGTGCGCAAAGAGGTGCATGAGAGGGCCCGTTCGCCCTCGCGGGACCTCGTCGAGATCAAAGAGGCGACCCTCGGGCCCGCCTCCGGCGTGCTCGGCGCCGCCGCCCTCGCCCGGGGGGAGGACGGCGAGTACGTGCTCGGCCCGTCGAGGCGCGTTACGTGAGGGGAGATGGGGCCGCGGTCCGGCCCATCGGGGACCTGCCGCACGCGCTGGACGACGGCGACCGGCTGGCCCGGGACCTCTCTGGCAGAAAGCCCGCCGTGTTCCTCGACTACGACGGCACGCTGACGCCCATCGTTGACCGTCCGGAGGACGCGGTGATCTCCGGTAGCATGCGCGAGGCCGTGCGCGGGCTGGCCGCGCGCTGCCCCGTGTGCGTGGTCAGCGGGCGCGACCGCCCCGTGGTCCAGAAGCTCATGGGCGTGGACGACCTGATCGTGGCCGGCAGCCACGGCTTCGACATCTGGAGCCCGGCGGGGGGCGAGATCCGCCGCGAAGAGGGCGGGGACTTCGCAACGCTGCTCGGAGGCGTGGAGGCGCGCCTTCGCGAGGCGCTGGGCGCGATAGACGGCGCCCTCGTCGAGCCGAAAAAGTCCTCCGTGGCCGCCCACTACCGGCTCGTCCCCGAAGACGAGCGGCCCAAGGTGGGTCGCGTCGTCGAGGAGGTCCTGGCCGAACATCCCGGCGAGTTGAAGGTGACGCCCGGCAAGATGGTCTACGAGGTCCAGCCGAACATCGACTGGGACAAGGGGAAGGCCGTCCTGTACCTGCTCCGGGCGCTCGGCCTCGACGGTGACGACGCGGCGCCCATCTACCTGGGCGACGACATAACCGACGAGCACGCGTTCGAGGCGCTCTCGGGCGGGGGCATCGGCGTCTTCGTGGGCCGGGCCGACGACCCCGAGACCGCCGGGAGGACGACCTCCGCGGACTACGCGCTGCACACCTTCGAGGAAGTGGAGCGCTTCCTGGACACCCTCGCGCGCTGAAGGCCGCCCGCGACGGCGAACGGCAAGGCCGGCATAAGGATAGGAAGGATCTGCATGACGAACTGGACGCTCGCATACGACAGCTTCGACCCCGCGGGGGAGGGCCTGCGCGAGGCGTTGACCTCCACCGGCAACGGCTACTTCTGCACCCGGGGGTCGCTCACCTGGTCAGAGGCCGACGGGGTGAGCTACCCCGGCACCTACACCCACGGCGGGTTCAACCGGGAGACCACCATCATGGCCGGCGTGCCGGTGCTCAACGAGGATCTGGTCAACCTCCCGAACTGGCTCCTGCTCGAGATGCGCATCGAGGGGGAGGAGGCCGTCGACATGAACAACGTCGAGGTGCTCTCCTACCGGCAGGAGTACGACGTCCGGTACGCCGCGCTCGAGCGCACCACGAGGTTCCGCGACCGGGCGGGCCGCGAGACCACGCTTGAGACCCGCCGCTTCGTCAGCATGGCCGACATGCACCAGGGGGCCATGCAGTGGACCATCACCCCGGAGAACTGGTCCGGCAGGGTCGAGATCATATCCGCGCTCGACGGCCGGGTTACCAACAAGGGCGTGGCCCGCTACCGGCAGCTCGAAGGTCGCCACCTGGACCCGGTGACGCCGCGCACTTTCGGACCGGAGATCATCGCGCTCGAGGTCAGGACCCGGCAGTCGCGCTTCTACGTCGCCGAGGCGGCCCGCACCCTCGTCTACGCCGAGGGGCCCGACCCTGACGTCGAGCGCAGCCTCTACCAGATGCAGGACTACATCCACCAGGTACTCTCCTTCGAGGTCGACCAGGGCAAGCCCGTGCACGTGGAGAAGATGGTCGCCTTCCATACCTCGCGCGACGCCGCCATCAACGAGCCGCTGGCGAACTCGGGGAAGGCCGTCGGCCGCTACGGGACCTACGACGAGGCCTTCGAGCGCCACAGGCGGGCGTGGGACGAGCTGTGGGAGATCTGCGACGTGCGGGTCCCCAAGGACGATCGGGTCCAGCTCCTGCTCAGGCTGCACATCTCGCACGTCCTGCAGGTCTGCTCCCCGCACACCGCCGACCTCGACGCGGGGGTACCGGCGCGCGGCCTGAACGGCGAGGCCTACCGCGGGCACATCTTCTGGGACGAGCTCTTTATCTACCCGTTCCTCAACTTCAGGCTTCCGGAGATAACGCGCGGGCTCCTGATGTACCGCTACCGCCGCATGAACGAGGCCCGCGCCGCGGCCAAGGGGGCCGGGTTCAAGGGGGCGATGTTCCCCTGGCAGAGCGGCTCGGATGGCCAGGAGGAGACCCAGACCGTCCACATCAACCCGAAGTCCGGGAAGTGGGAGCCCGACCTCAGCCACAACCAGCGCCACGTCAGCGCGGACATCTTCTACAACGTCTGGCGCTACTACGAGGCGACGGGGGACGCGGAGTTTTTGATCGACTACGGGGCCGAGATGATGCTCGACATCGCGCGCTTCTGGGCCTCCATCGCGCACTACAACCCCGACCGGGACCGGTACGAGATCCATGGCGTCATGGGCCCGGACGAGTTCCACGAGAAGTACGCGGGCTCCGACGAGGAGGGCCTGAGGAACAACGCCTACACCAACGTCATGGTCGCCTGGCTCTGCGGGATCGCCCTCGAGGTGCTAGACCTTCTCTCCGAGCGTCGCCGAAACGCGCTGCGCTCCTCTATCGGCCTGACGGACGAAGAGGTGGAGAAGTGGGGCGAGATGTCCCGCAAGATGTTCGTGCCGTTTCACGGCGACGGGCTCATAAGCCAGTTCGAGGGCTACGAGGACCTGGAGGAGCTCGACTGGGACCACTACCGCGAGGAGCACGGCAACATCCAGCGCCTCGACCGCATCCTGCGCGCCGAGGGCGACGACCCGGACAAGTACAAGCTCACCAAGCAGGCCGACGCCGTGCTGCTCTTCTTCCTCTTCTCCGAAGACGAGTTGAAGGGCTTGCTCGGGCGCCTCGGTTACGACTACTCCACCGAGATGGTGAGCCGTAACACCGAGTACTACGACCAGAGGACCTCCCACGGCTCCACGTTGAGCTTTATCGCGCACGCCGGCATCCTGGCCGAGATCGACCCGGAGAGCTCCTGGGAGCGGTTCATGGTGGCGCTGGAGAGCGACGTAGGGGACGTGCAGGGCGGCACCACCCAGGAGGGCATCCACCTTGGCGTGATGGCCGGGACTCTGGACCTGATCCAACGCGGCTACCTCGGGACCGACATCCGCGACGGGGCGCTCCACTTCGACCCCAAGCCCGTCGGGAACCTCGACGGCCTGTCGTTCCCCATGAAGTTCCGCGGTACATCGCTCAATGTCGAGCTGGAAGGCGGCAAGCTGTCGGTCGCCGCCCAGGCGGACGGCCAGCCCGTCGAGGTCCGGGTGGGGGACGCGACCGAAAAGATCGAAGCCGGCGAACGCCGCACTTTCGACTTTTGAGGCCCGCAGGGGTCACGGCGAGGGAGGAGAGTCTCTGGTGAAGCGCATAGTCATTTTCGGGGCCACCGGGGACCTCACGGCCCGGTACCTGCTCCCCGCCCTCGCGAAGCTCTACGAGGCGGGCGACCTTCCCGACGGGATCAAGATCATCGGCGTGGACCGCAGGGAGTGGAAAAACGACAAGAACGGCTTCCGCCGCCTGGTGCTCGACAGCCTGGAGCGCCACGCTTCTGGCATCTCCGCCAGCGCCCGCGCGAGGATGGTCACCGAGGTCCTCGAGTACCGCCGGGCCGACGTGACGGACGCGGGGAGCGTGATCTCGGCCCTGGAGCCCCTGACTGAACCGATCCTGGCCTACCTGGCCCTGCCGCCCGCCGTCTTCGCCCCGACGCTCGAAGCCCTGAAGAAGGCCGGCCTGCCGGAGGGGAGCCGGGTCGCCATCGAGAAGCCGTTCGGGGTGAACCTGGAGTCGGCCCAGGACCTCAACCGGCTGCTGCACGAGTTTATGCCGGAGAAGGACATCTACCGCATAGACCACTTCCTGGCCTGGCAGCCGTTCCCGACGATCATGGGCCTGCGCTTCGCCAACGGCATCCTGGAGCCGCTCTGGGACCGCAACTACATAGAGCGCGTGGAGATCCTGTGGGAGGAGACGCTGGCGCTGGAGGGCAGGGCCGGCTACTTCGACCACGCTGGGGCGTTCAAGGACCTGATCCAGAACCACCTCCTCCAGCTTCTCTGCCTCACCGCGATGGAGGCGCCCACCGCCCTCCACCGCCGCAACCTGCGCGACCGCAAGGTGGACGTCCTGCGGGCCATCCGGCACCTCTCCCCCGAGGAGGCGAAGACCCACACCGTGCGCGCCCGCTACGGGGCGGGCAGGATCGGGGAGAAGGAGATCCCCGCCTACACGGCCGAGGAGGGCGTCGATCCAGGCCGGGGGACCGAGACGTTCGCCCAGGTCACGTTCATGATCGACAACCTGCGCTGGGCCGGGGTGCCTTTCGTGCTGCGCGGCGGCAAGGCCCTGGGCCACTTCAAGGGCGAGATCGCGGTCCACTTCAAGCCGGTGCCCCACCTCGCCTTCCAGCGCGCGCAAGACCCGCGGCCCAACGTGCTCCGCGTCAGGCTCGGGCCGGACAGGGTAACCCTGAACCTGAACGTAAATGGCCCCTACGACCCCTTCGACCTCGAAAGCATAGAGCTCGGCGCGGACTTTGCCCCGCAGGAGTTCTTCGCGGCCTACGAGCGCCTGTTCCTCGATCTCGTCGAGGGGAACACCACCCTCTTCGTCCGGGCCGACGAGGCCGAAGAGTCGTGGCGGGTGGCGGCCCCGATCCTGGACGCCTGGGAGAAGGATCTGGTGCCGCTCCTGGAGTACCCTGCCGGATCGGACGGCCCAGACGAGGCGTATTTGTCGCCGGGACGGGCCGGCGCCGGATAACGAACGTGATAACGAACGTGATAACGAACGTGATAACGAACGTGATAACGAACGTGATAACGAACGTGATAACGAACGTTCCCGGCACCCGAAACCGAAGAAGAGAAGGAGGTTATCCCGTGCGCCCTGGCGGGTCCCGAACGTCGAGAGCAGGAGGATGGACCGGCATATCCCTACTGCCGGTGCGCGTCGAACGGGTGCCCGACACGGAAGGCGGCGAATGAGCGGGCCTTTACGGGTAACGACTCTGGGCGAGGCGCTGGTCGTGATGGACCCCCTCTCGGGGGGGCCGCTCAGGCACGTCAACACGTTCGAGAAGCACCTTGGCGGGGCGGAGTTCAACGTGGCCGTGGGCCTCTCGCGTCTCGGGCACGGGGTTGGGTTAGCGGGCGGGCTCGGGGACGACGAGTTCGGGGAGGAGATCCTGGCAT
>CADCVH010000032.1 GCA_902806085.1 uncultured Rubrobacteraceae bacterium
ACGTGGGCTCGCGCAGGATGTTCGAGGACCTCAACCGCGCCCTCTCCCTAAACCCCGCCGTCAGGCCGGTCGTGGACCGTGAGTTCCGCTTCGAGGAATTGCCCGACGCCCTCCGGCACCTGAAGGGCGGCGCGCACTTCGGCAAAGTCGTGCTCGCCGCATAGGGACAGTCTCTGTTGGCGCCACGCCGCGCAAGAGGTCCCTTCGCGGCGTAGCGCCGGGGCGGGGCGCGACGCCCCGCCCCGGCCTTCGAGAGGAGACATTGCGCCGTTTGCCACTCCCCGGGCAGGGCCAGCGTCGGGGAGAGCCCCGGGGCGGGTACTTCCAAACTCGACCGTACGAAAGGAACCAACCATGAGCGATTCCATACACGAACGGAACACCGACCAGGCGGCGCCCACCGGCCTGAGGGAGTCGCCGCTTTCGCGCCGGACGTTCCTCGGCCGGATGGGCCTGGCGGCCTCGCTCGGCCTGGTCGGCGTGGGGATATCCCGGTCTGCCAGTGGGGACGTTGCGGAGCAGCACCAGGAAAAACCTCCGGCGGAAGAGCGCCTGAACGAGCTTGGGACCGGGAACTCGTGGCAGGCGGAGCGGGCCGGGCTCTGGGACGTGGTGCAGACGAACTGGGCCTCCCCGGAGGCCGGGCCGACCACCGCCAACCTCGTCGCGGAACGCACGATGGTCGGCTCGTTCCTCCAGGAGATCTTGCGTCCGGCCCCGGGCTCGGGTACGTCCGACATCGCGCGGATCGACTACCTGAGCTTCAACCGCGTCGAGGGCCGCTGGAAGTACGTCTCGATGGATACCCGGGACCCGGTCGGGATCATGCCGGCGGCGAGCTACGGGCGCGGCGAAGAGGGACGGATCGACCTTACCTTCGAACCGTTCGCCGTCGCGGGCACCGAGACGGACGCCTCGGGCCAGATGCTGCGAATGGAACAGAGCATCATCCGGGAGAATGCCAACCGCGACCGAAAGGACCAGTACTTCGTGATGGCGGACGGCACCGGCCAGAGATGGCTCGGGAACCGGTACGCCTACACGCGCCGGTGAGCGTAATCCTGGCCGGGATCTCTGATCCCGCCGACCGTACCGAGAGGAGCGAACCATGAGCGATACCGGACAAGGGCAACCGGAACCCACCACCTCGACGGAGTCGCCGCTGACGCGCCGGACTTTCCTCAGTAGGTTGGGCCTCGCGGCCTCCTTCGGTCTGGCCGGCCTGGCGGCGGCCTGCGGCGGCGGGGGCGGCGGCCAGGGGGCCCAGGCCCGGGGTGACCGGCCGGCCGGGACGGACACCCCCGAAGAGAACGGCGGCGAGGTCGCCCAGCAGGGTGGCGGCCAGGAGGGCGAAGGCCAGGAGGGCGAAGGCCAGGAGGGCGAAGGCCAGGAGGAACAAGCGGCCGGGGCGGGCGGGGGCACGCTCGGGCTCGGCATCATCGGCATTATCGTAACGGACCTCGGCGCCTCGCTCGACTTCTACCGGCGCCTCGGGCTAAACATCCCGGCCGACGTCGACCTCGGCGCCCAGGCGTACCGGCTCCGCCTGGACACGGGCCAGATCTTCTGGTGGGAGACCATCGGCTACACCCAGCGGTACTTCCCGAACTACGAACCGGGCGCGGGCCAGCGGAAGGTCTCGCTCGAGTTCGGCTTCCGCAACGCGGGGGAGGTCGACGCGATGTACGACGCCCTCCTCGCCGAAGGCTACGAAAGCTGGAAGCCGCCGCTCTCGTGGGGCCCCATCCGCTTCGCGGGCGTCGTCGATCCCGACGACAACCAGATCTCCCTGCGCTACCCGCGCGCCTCGTAGGGGACCGGGTGTCCACGTTTCGGCGAGCGGTGGAGCGTCGGACGGGTCCCGGGGGACCCGGACAAAGCGGCCCGGCCCGGGGGAGGGCGATCTCGACGTCCCTGTCCGCTCTTCGTCCAGACGGGTACGCGGGAACCGGCGTCGAGAGGCTTTGGCGTAGTATCTCGGCCAACACCCGCAAGCGTGCCGGAACGTAGAGAGTCGGCAAAGAAATCCAGAACTCGCTCGGTATAGAGACAGGAGATAGAGATGCGGTCCGAAACAACCGACAGGCCAGGCGAAAACACCATGCGCACGGTCGCCATCGACGGTTACGGAGGGCGGGATCGGCTCGCCGTGACGGAACTTCCCGTGCCCAGGCCAGGGAACGGAGAGGTGCTCGTCCGGGTCGCCGGTGCCGGCGTCAACCCCGTGGACGTGAAGATCCGGGAGGGACAGGTGAGAATCGGGCAGGGGAAGTTCCCCCTGGTCCTCGGCTGGGACGTGTCGGGCACGGTGGCCGAGGTGGGCCCGGGCGTACCGTCGTTCTCCCCGGGCGACGAGGTGTACGGCTTGACGGAGGGGACGGGCGCCTACGCGGAGTACGCCGTGGCCCCCGCCGCGAACCTTGCTCTAAAGCCCCGCTCGATAGACCCCGTTCATGCCGCCGCCCTGCCGCTTGTGGGGCTGACCGCCTGGCAGGCCATCGTAGAGAAGCTGCAAGTCGCCGAAGGCGAGACCGTCCTGGTAATCGGCGCTTCCGGTGGGGTCGGCTCCTTCGCCGTCCAGCTGGCCGCGGATCGGGGGGCGCGCGCGATCGGCGCGGCCAGTGCCAGGAACAGCGACTTCCTCAAGGAGCTCGGCGCCGCCGAAACCGTGGACTACCGCGAGAGGGACGTGGCGGAGGCCGTCCGCGCCGCGCACCCGGATGGGGTGGACGCCATGCTCGACGCCCACCCCGCGCCCGACGGCGGGAGTGGGGACGAGACGACGCTACAGGCCGCTGGGGCCGTGCGCTCCGGGGGGCGGATCGCCACGCTGACGGCCGCCGACGAGACGCTTGGGATCCTGCGCGAGCGCGGGTTCGAGGCCCGTCGCGTCGCCGTCCGGTCGAACGCCGATGCCCTTGCGGAGCTCTCCGGGATGGTGGACGAGGGGAGCCTCTCGGTGCCGGTCGCAGAAGTGCTGCCGCTTGAAGAAGCCGCCCGTGCCCACGAGCTCTCCGAGGGAGGCCGCGTGCGCGGCAAGCTCGTGCTGAGCGTCGCGTAAAAGGGAAGGGGGGAAGGCCCGGCATGCTCTGCGAACCGCGTTACCATCAGTCCAACCCTGTCGCCGCAACGCGTGGGGCCGGCACCCACGTCACGGCACCGTCACGCCCGCGTCACGCTCGCGTCCTATTATTGTGAGTTGTGAGCAGTAACGAGAGCCGACGGAAAGGGGTACGATTTTGACCGACGCGATCGAGAAGGTGAAGCTGCTACGGGAGGAAACGTCCGCCGGCGTTACGGACGTCAGGCAGGCGCTGGAGCGGTCCGGGGGCGACGTCGAGGGTGCCCGGCGGCTTCTCGGGGACCAGGAACGGGTGGTTGCGGCCGAAAAGGGTGACCGCGAGACGTCCAAGGGTTTGATCGAGGCGTACGCCCATTTTAACGGGCGGATCGGCGTGCTCGTCGAGGTCGACTGCGAGACCGACTTCGCCCTGCGCACCCCGGAGGTCAAGGAATTGGCGAGGAGCATAGCGTTGCACGTCGCTTCGGAGGACCCCCTGGCCATCGCGCCGGAGGACGTACCGCCGGAGGCTCTGGAAGAGCAACGCGCGATCGCAGAGGGCGGGGCTGTCGAATCGGGCGCCGAGGACGTGGCCGAGGAGGCGATAAGGGCCCATGTCGAAAGGTTCGCCGCGGAGAGATCCCTGCTCACGCAACCCTTCGTCAAGGACAGCTCGAAGACCATCGGTGATCTCTTGCGAGAGACGATAAGCAAGGTCGACGAGAACATCGTGGTGCGGCGCTTTGTCCGCTACGAGGCTACGGGGTCCGGCTCGTTTTGCACAATCGTCGACGGCCGCACGCTCATCGTGAGGGATAGGGGATAACGGGGCACGGGAAGCGCTCCGCAACCCGCCCGGAACGTGACGCGTTACGGTCCTTCCGGTTCCCCTGTACGGAGCAACCTCGCCGGGGGTGCCCCCGGCGGCCGGAAGCGACGCGGGCCGTGCGCCCGCCAGCGCCCGCCGAGAAGACCTGATAGAAACCGGCATCGGCGGGCGTGCCGGGGCTCCGGCGACCAGAGAGAGGTTTACGCGTGAACCCAGAAGATCTTTTCGGCCTCCAGGCGAGGGCACCGGATGGCACGAGGTTCGGCAGGATTACCGACGTGTTCCTCGACGCGGAGACGGGCGAGGTGAGTTACGTGGTCGCCGAGCGGGGGGCCGAGAGCTTCGAGGTGCCGATCTCCTCCATCTCTCTTGACCAGGAGTTGGACTTCGCGGTCTTCCACACCGACCGCTCGGATGTCGGGCCCAACGACCACGTCGGCGACGACGAGGAAGAACAGGCCGTCTACATACCCGCGAGGTGGCAGGCCCGTGAGAGCGCCGGAGACGGAAGCCTCTACGAAACCGTGGAGAACCCGGACCCGGACGGCGAGGTCGTCGGGCCGGCCGAGCGGGCGCGCGAGGACTGGGAGGATCGGAGCTTTGACCCCGGCTCCGGCTACCCGCGCAACGACGTCTACATCGATCCGGCCACCGGCGAGGAGGAGATAGACCCGCTGGTGCGCAACGACGAGGGCCTCGCCGACGAGGTCGACGAACTCCTGTCCGGGACCGGATTGCGGGCGCGGAACGTGGCGGAAGGGTCGGTCGAGTTGGAGGGTCGGGCCACCTCGCCCGAGGCCCTGAGGCGCCTGATCGCCGAGCTCGAGGGTCTCGCCGGGGTCGCGGAGGTGGACGCCACGGACGCCGATCCGAAGGAGACGTCATGAGCACGGATCGCACGAGGCCCGCCGGGACACGACGCGGACTCCGCCTGCAGCCAAACGCGTTGTTGCGTACCTCCTTGTTCGAACTCAGGGCGCCCCTGTACGCGCTGATCGTCGCGGAGACGGTCCTGCTGGCGTACGTGGTAGTGGCGCTGGCGTGAAGGGCGACGCCCCGCATCCGGTGCGGTCGCCCAGGGGAAGGTAGACGATGGGCTTCGTGGAAGGGATCTACGTCGCGCGGAGCGCCGGGGAGGGGATGGAGCGCGTCGGGGAGGCGACGGCGCTGGAAGGCTGCGGCCTCGCCGGCGACCGCTACTGCGAGGGCACCGGGCACTGGTCGCGCTTCGGCAGGGTGTGCCAGGTCACCCTGATCCCGGCCGAGGACCTCGAGGCCATCGAGCGGGAGACCGGGGTCCGCGTGAACGACGGCGAGCACCGGCGCAACGTCATTACCCGCGGCGTCGACCTCAGGGGCCTGCGCCGCAAGAGGTTCCGGATCGGCGCGGCGACCCTGGTGCACGTCGGGCCCCGCTCCGTATGCCGGTACATAGAGAGGATCACCGAGCCGGGGATGACGGATGCGCTCAAGGGGCGCGGCGGCGTCTGCGCCACGGTTATCGAGGGCGGTCCCATACGCGCCGGCGACGAGATGGTGGTGCTTTGATAAACCGCCAGGGCCTGAAATACGGGCGGTGCGGAGTGTGGTAGATCGGACCGGTTCCGACCACCGCCCCGGCGCCGCGCCGCGCGCCGTCGGGCCCCGTCGCGTTGCCGTTGCGCCGCCGTTGCGCGGGAAGGCCACTCTGGAACCCGGGGGGCTCTTGTCGGACGCAACGGAAAAGGAGGCCGCACGATGTCCAGCATCGTGAGACAGCCGTGCGACGAGGGCGTGATGCTCTCCGGTGGCGCTGCCGCCCCCGTCGCTCCCGCCGCGCGGCCCTGGATCCTGGCGGCCACGATCCTGGCCTCCGGGATGGCTTTTATCGATGGCACCGTGGTCAACGTCGCGCTGCCGAGCTTGCAAACGAGCCTCGGCGCCAGCGCCGTGGACGCCCAGTGGATTGTCGAGTCCTACGCGCTTTTCCTCGCCGCCCTCATCCTCGTCGGGGGCTCCCTGGGCGACCACTACGGGCGCCGGCGGGTCTTTCTCTGGGGCGTCTCCATCTTCGCGCTCTCGTCGGTTTGGTGCGGGTTCGCCCCGAACCCGGAGAACCTCATAATCGCCCGCGCCTTTCAGGGTATCGGCGGGGCGATGATGGTGCCGGGGTCGCTCGCGATTATCAGCGCCTCCTTCGAGGGGGAGTCCCGCGGCAAGGCGATCGGCACCTGGTCGGGCTTCTCCGCCGTCACGGCGGCCCTGGGACCCGTCCTCGGAGGCTTCCTCGTCGAGAACCTCTCCTGGCGGGCGGCGTTCCTGATGAACGTGCCGCTGGCGATCGCCGTTGTCCTGATCTCCGTCCGGTACGTCCCGGAGAGCCGGGACCCCGAAGCGCGCCGGCTGGACCTGCCCGGCTCCGTCCTCGCCACTTTAGGCCTCGGCGGGGTCGTGTTCGGCCTGATCGAGGCCTCCGCCAGGGGGCTCGCGGACCCGTTGGTCATCGCCGCCCTGGCGATCGGCGTGGCGGCGCTGGCGGCCTTCTTCCTCGTCGAGCGGTCGAGCCCGGAGCCGATGATGCCCCTCGGGCTATTCAGATCCCGCGACTTCGCCGGGGCCAACCTGCTCACCTTCTTCCTGTACGCCGCCCTCGGGGGGTCCCTCTACTTCCTGCCCTTCCTCTTGATACAGGTCCACGGCTACTCCGCGACGGCCGCGGGCGCCGCGTGGCTCCCTTTCGTGGTGGCGACGTTCTTGCTGTCGCGGTGGGCGGGGAAGGTGGCGGGGCGCCGCGGGCCGAGGTCGCCGCTCGTGATCGGCTCGATCATCACCGGCGCGGGGTTCGTCCTCCTCGCCGTACCGGGGACCGGGTCCGCCTCCTACTGGACCGCGTTCTTCCCGGCCGTTGCCACCTTGGGGATCGGGATGTCGCTCGTCATAGCGCCCCTCACGACGACGGTGATGAACTCGGTCGAGGCGGGTCGCTCGGGCCTCGCGTCCGGGGTGAACAACACCGTCTCCCGCGCAGCCGCCCTGCTCGCCCTGGCGGCCCTCGGCATCCTCGTCTTCCTCGCCTTCTCCGCCGCGCTCGGGCCACGACTGGACGCCCTCGATCTCCCGCCGGAGGCCCGCGCGGTTCTGGAAGTGGAGATGAAGAACCTTGGCGCCGCCAGGGTCCCCGGCAACCTGGGCGGCGAAACGGCGGCGGCGGTAGAACGGGCCGTGGACGAATCGTTCGTCGCCGCCTTCAGGCTGGTGATGTTCGTGGGAGCCGGACTCTCCATCGCCAGCGCTATCGTGGCCTCGACGACGGGAGGGATGGTCGGGCGCCAGGCAGCGGTCGGGCCTGAGGAAGGAAAGGAGGGAGCGCTTGGCCCCGCCGTCGGATGAACGGAGCCCATCTCTGCTGGGCCCTTCCGCCCCGGGGAATCGCACGTCCCTAATGACCAGGTAGCGGAATGCCGGCGGCAAGGGCTGCGCCGGCATTCCGCCCGCAACATATTGCTTCCCAAGGAGGCCTCGATGGAGAACACGAAGATCGAACGCATCACCGCCGACCCGGACTGGTACGAGCCTTACAAGATCTCGCTCGGCACGCGTGTAGGAAACCTCTTGTTCGTCTCCGGCCAGGCCGCCGTAACCCAGGACGGGGGCGAGACCGTCGGCGCGGGGGACTTCGACGCGCAGGCCGAGCAGGCCTTCGCGAACCTCTCGAAGGTGCTCGAGAACGGTGGGTCCAGCCTCGGGGACGTGGCGAAGGTGTCCATCTACCTCACCGACATGGGCAACTTCCCGAAGATCGTCGAGCTCCGCGAGCGGTACTTCACCCCGCCCTACCCGGCCGACACCATAGTAGAGGTCTCCGCCCTCGCGGACCCTGCGTGGCTCATCGAGGTCGAGGCGATCGCCGTCGTGGGCGGCTAGCGGACCCTCGCCCGGCGGAGCACCCGACGAAGGCCACCGCCGCGAGCAGCGGCCCCGCGAGATAAGGGACTTGGCCCAGGGTGCCGACAGGATTAGAGAGCACCCGGGTCGGTGTTCTCCCGGCAGAACTGAAGCGGCACGGTGCCAGGCACGATGCTAGCGACGGCCATCGCCTTCTGGAACGCGCGCCGTGGTGTTCGCCGGCGTCGTGTTGCTCGGGTCCTGACCGGCGGGGCGAGGAACGTGGCCGCCCTGTGGGCTACCCCCGTGGGCTACGGCGGCGGGGTCGTGATCAGGGGCGTCCGGACGCAGGCCCGGCCGGCGGAGGCGGCGCGGGGAACCACTCCTCGGGCTCCGGGGCCTCGTACCCCTCCGGGATGAAGTAGGTCTCGAAGACCGCCGAGGTTGCGTCCTCCGTGCCGAAGAAGGCGAAGGCGTCCCGGTCCGAAAACCTGCCGGACTGCGTGAGCGGGAAGCCCCGCTCGGCGAAGTCGGCTATGCGCCGCTCCAGCGGCACGTCCTCGCAGTCGAAGGCGAGGTGGTGTATCCCCTCGCCGTGCTCCCGGAGGAAGTCCTCGACGACGGTCGGCCCGCCGAGCGGCTGCATCAGCTCCCAGATCACGTTCTTCCCTTGAGCGAAGCACACCTTCAGGGAGAAGGGGGCGGGCTCCCCGTTGTAGGTCTGCCCAGAGACGTTCTCGGGGGTGAAGGTGTAGACCCGCCAGGGGCCGATCCCGAGCCTCACGAGCCCCTCCATGGTCCTGCGGTGGTCCCTCGTGGCTATGCACACCTCGACCAGGTTGCCCAAAAAGCTGTTGGACATCGTGCTTTTGCCGAGAACCTCGGGCAAGGAGTTCCCCCATCCTTGCTCGTCTACCGTCGCCGGCTTGGGGTCCGTGTCCATGTTCGTGCCTCCTTGTGGCCCGGTTTTGGTCGTGAACTGCGGCAGATGCGAGGCGACGGATCGACGCCTTCTTGGTCCCCGGCATGTTCTGGTCATTGGATCACGTGTCAATACCGGTTGCGCAAGTAAAAGATAAGCGCGAGAGGAGGGGACGGCCGAGCAAGGCCGGGTCCGCGCGCGGGACAGGGGGGCTGGTCGACCTAGGCTTGCGACTGTCATCGGATGCTGCGGAAGCAGTCGCGGATCTCGCGAACGAACGGCTCCGGCTGCTCGAAGGCGGCGAAGTGACCGCCTCGGTCCAGTTCGTTCCAGTGGATGATGTTGCGGTAGTAGCGTTCCGCCCAGGATCGTGGCGCGTGCTCCGGAGCCCCGGCGAACTGGCTCACGCCGACCGGTAGATCGATCGGCAAAGCCGTGTCGTCACCGTTCTTCCAGTAAAGCCGCCCAGAAGAAGCCCCCGCGTTCGGCAGCCAGTACAGCATTATGTTGTCGAGCATCTCGTCCAAAGAGAGGATCTGCTCGACGTCTCCGGGGTTGTCCGACCAGGCCTGCAGCTTCTCGTAGATCCAGGCCGCTTGCAGGACGGGAGAATCCGCGAGGCCGTAGCCGACCGTCTGCGGACGCGTACCCTGCAGTTTGTAGTAGCCGTATTCCCAGTCCGCGAAATACTTGCCTTTGGCGATAGCCTCGCGTTCATCGGGCTTAGGGTCGCCCCTCACCTCGCGCTCTGTGTCGAAGAACAGCGAGTTGAGATGGATCGCCGCCAGGCCGGGTGGCCGCGTCGTGCCGAGGTGGGCCGTGATGTCGGCACCCCAGTCTCCCCCTTGGGCGACGTAGCGATCGTAGCCGAGCCGGTCCATGAGCGTGACCCAGGCCCGGGCGATCCGCCCGAAGCCCCAACCCGGGGCCGTCGGCTTGTCCGAGAAACCGTAGCCCGGCAGCGACGGCAGCACGAGGTGGAACGCGTCGCGCGCGTCGCCGCCGTGCGCGACCGGATCGGTGAGCGGGCCGATCACCTTGTGGAACTCGATCACCGACCCGGGCCAGCCGTGGGTCATGATCATCGGCAGCGCATCCGGCTCCGGCGAGCGGACGTGGAGAAAGTGGATGCCGAGACCGTCCAGCGTGATGCGGTGCTGGTCCCAGCCGTTGAGCGTGGCCTCGCAGCGGCGCCAGTCGTAGCGGTCGCGCCAGTAGTCGCAGAGCGCGCGCACCTTCTCCAGCGGCGCGCCCTGGCTCCAGTCGTCCACGGTCTCGCGCTCGGGCCAGCGGGCCTGCGCCAACCTTCGTTTCAGGTCATCGAGTTCCCGCTGCGGGACGGCGATTAGAAACGGCTCGATCAAATCCGACATCTGACGTTCCTCTCCGGTCGTCGTTGTACGCGCCTCCGAGCGCCGCGAGCCAACCCGACACACATGCGCAGCGCCACCTACCGTCGTGCTCTCCCGGATGCTACGCGCGCTCGCGCGGTGCCCGGACGGCGTGGGTGTCCGTTGTTTCGACCGGCTCGCGCTCCGCGGTCGCCGTCCGGGGCGCGTCGACGAGGTCCTCCGGCCCTCGAGCCGTTATGCCTCAGGGCCGCTGTCTTGCGTCGATCGATCCGCCCCTTCCCGCGTTCGGGGGTGGGGCCCGTCGTCTTCGTTTACTCCTCTGCCGCCGCTTCCCCGGCGGCCACGCTCGAGCCGTCCGGTATGCGCAGGTGTCGGGCGCCCCGCATCTCCAGCCAGTAGTGACCGGAGTTGTGGACGACGCGCATCAGCACGTTGTCGCAGCCCGGACAGCGCACGACGGTGCCGAGCGTCATGGGGGGCTGGTACACCATCAGGGCGCCCACGAAGTTTTCGCTGGCGCAGTGGTCGCAGACGACCTCCGCCATCGTCATCTCGAACGGGAATACCTCTCCGAGCGACCCCGCCGCCGCGTTGCCGTCGAGCTTCAGTTGTTCGTCCATATGGATCCTCCGGGTAAAATCTGGTGTTCGACCTTCACGCGCGGTAGCCGGGGTAAGGTGCCGAGCCCGTTCATGCTCATCCTCCCGTCGGCCCGAAGCGCTCGGTCTTGACGCCGGCCGGGTCGTGGCCCAGCTCCACAAGGGCCGCCGCCGTCGCCTCCACCAGCGGCGTCGGGCCGCAGATGAAGGTGAGCGGCTCTTCGCTCGGGGAAGGGGCGACCTCCCGGAGCATCTCTTCGTCTATGCGGCGGGCGTAGCCCTCCCACCCTTCGGGCTGGGAGCGGGTGAGGGTGTGCACCACCTCGAGCTTCTCGTCCGCCTCCGCGAGCCGCTCCAGCTCGTCGCGGTAGATGACCTCCTCCTGCGAGCGCGAGGAGAAGAGGAGCTTGGCGGGGGCGCCGCTCCCCGACGCGGCCCGATGCCGGAGCATCGCCATAAGCGGGACGACGCCTGATCCCCCGGCCACGAGCAGCAGCGGACCGCCCAGCCCCCTCTCCCAGACGAAGTACCCACCTATCGGGCCCCGGAGCTCCAGGCCGTCTCCGGCCATCAGATCCTCGGTCAGATACGGGGAGACCTCGCCGTCTTCTATGCGGTCCACCGTGATCGCGAGCCGCTCGTCCTCGGGCGCCGACGCTATGGAGTAGCTGCGCTGGACCTGGTAGCCGTCCTCCGCCGTAAGCCTTACGTCCACGTGCTGGCCGGCCTTGTGGCCCTCCCAGCCCGGCACCGAGAGCACCAGGCTCTTCGTGGTCGGGGTCTCTTCGACGACCTCGAACACCTCGCCGACGCGCCAGAGAAGCCTCCCCGGCTGCGCCGCCGGGCGTGGCTGCGTCGCCACCCTAATCCCCCTGGTAGCGTTGTTCGCGCCAGGGATCGCCGTAGTTGTGGTAGCCCAAAGACTCCCAGAAGCCCGGCTCGTCGTGAGAGAGGAGGCTCAGACCCCTCACCCACTTGGCGCTCTTCCAGAAGTAGAGGTGGGGGACCAGGAGGCGCGCCGGCCCGCCGTGGGCCGGCTCCAGGGGCTCCCCATCGTAGGCGTAGGCCACCCACGCCTTGCCGCCCGTCACGTCCTCCAGGGGCAGGTTGGTCGTGTAGCCGCCGTCGCAAAACGCGGTGACGTACGCCGCGGAGGTCTCGACGTTACCCAGCAGGGTGTCCACCGAGACCCCCCCCCAGCGGGTGCCGAACTTCGACCACTTGGTGACGCAGTGGATGTCCTTGGTGATCTCCTCGGAGGGCAGGGCCTGGAACTCCTCCCAGCTCCACCGCTTCGCCTCGTCGATCTCGCCGACCAGCGTGAAGTCCCACTCAGAGAGGGGCACGTGGGGGGTGGGACCGGCCGAAAGGACCGGGAATCCCTTCGTCTCGTACTGGCCCGGCGGGAGCTGCGCGTTGTTCGGTTGTCTGCGGCGGCCCCGAAAGCCGCGGGAAATGAACCCCTCTACCATACTTTGCCTCCTCTTCCCAATGTTGCCCGTTTCAAAGTCCGTATGTCCGTGGGCGTTCGTACGACGCTAGCGGCCCGGCGTGACGAGAGCGTTATTTGAGCGTGAAGACGCCTGTTTCGAGACGGCGCTGCCTGTGGTCGGTGCTCCGCCAAAGGCCCAGTTTTCGCGGTCCGCGTGCGTCGTCAGGCCCCCGATCCGACCACCCTCACCCTCGAGGGAATCGTACACCTCAAAGGAGGCGTCCGGAAGGGCCATGTGGGAGACGTGAGGCTTCGTCGGCGTTCAGGCATCGACAAGACCCGACGCCGGGAGCGACCCTGGCAGGCGGTCGACCCCGCCCGGATGCGGGCCAAGTACCGGGGGCGCCTCGATCACCGAGTTGCGCGGCGCCTCCGATCCTCTTGTCTGCGGGAATCTCCGGGGCAAACGTTCGCACGGACCCCCTGGAGAACGAGTGGGTAAGTCCTCGGCTTGTGATGGCATCGACGGCCCCTTTGTCGGCGGTGCACCGCGGCACCGCGCCTGGGGCCACCCGCTCGTCTGATTTGGTGGCCTGACGTGACCCCACGAGCGCTTCTACTCCGCGGCCAGCAGGTCCGAGATGCCGGCCTCCAGGGGCTCTATACCGTCCGGGAAGCGCTCTGAAATCTCGCCGGTGTGGACGGCGCGGATCACGCCCTCGCGGTCGAGGAGGTAGAACGTCGGCCAGGCGCGGTTGGCGTAGGCGTCCCATGTGGCGTAGGCGTTGTCCTGGAAGACCGGCCAGCGCACGCCGTCGCGCTCGATGGCCGCCGCGAGCGCCTCCGGGTCCCTATCCGACTCGAATTCCGGGGTGTGCACTCCCA
This sequence comes from uncultured Rubrobacteraceae bacterium, assembly GCA_902806085.1. Taxonomy (GTDB): domain Bacteria; phylum Actinomycetota; class Rubrobacteria; order Rubrobacterales; family Rubrobacteraceae; genus Rubrobacter_D. Next base: position 12,945 of record CADCVH010000032.1, read on the forward strand.
CGATCTCGAACCCCGCGCCTGCGTACCCCTCGTACCAGTGCCGGAGCGTGGGCAGGCTGTTGTGGCAGTTGACGCACGAGTGGACCCAGAAATTGACGAGCACGACCTTGCCGCGCAGGTCGGAGAGCGCGAACGGCTCCGAGTTGTACCAACCTCCGACCGGGCTCAACCCGGGTGCCAGCCCGAGATCCGGTCGAGCCTCCGTCGCGTCGGCCCGCTGCACGCGACAAATTCCCTCCGTCGGGTCGCAGGCCGCCGAGTCGTGCCGGACCAACGGTCCCGGTGTGCCCTCGTGGCCGAGCTTTCGCGCCCCACCTGGTGCCTCGCCGCCCGTCTTCCCTGTCACCTCGACGCTCCCTTCTTGACCGCACTTTCCGACGTCCAATCGTCGGGGACGATTGGGTCCCCGAGCGCCGCCACGCGCCTTTCTTCTCTCCGGGTTACCTTCGTGCCGACCAAAGCGCCTCCTGCGTCGTTCTCTTGCTTGTTGACGAACCTGGCGCCTCTCCGCCCGCTCTGATCTCACGCGATCTCGCCTCCTGTTACCGCGCTGCCTGGGGCCCGGGTGGAACCGTCGTCCCGATTGTCGCGAGGGCCACACCCCCATTCCTGTCCGTCCGCAGCCCGCTTCCGCCGTTTGCGCGCGACGCAAGACGAAGGTATCCGGCCGGCGTGACGGGAGCGTAAGGCGGGCGTGACGGCGCCCCGGGCCCATGGGCCCGGAGGCCGAACCAAGAGCGCCCCGCCGGGCGACGTCATGGCTCGACGGGATGACGGTGACGAGGGGTTACAGGGGCCGCGAGCCCGGTCCGCAGACGCCGGCCGTAAGGCGTCCGCAGGCGGCTCTCATGTGCGTCTCGGCCGAAGTGCCATCTAAGGGGACGCGAGGAGGCCTTCGCGTCGCTTCTCGTAGCCGATGCTGCCGGCCAACCCGCGCACGGCCCCGGCCGCCGCCAAAAAGACCGCTCCCGCCTCTCCAGGTTTGCCTCGGTCCTCGCGCTGCTCACCCGTTTACCATCGATACCCCGGTACAGCACCGTGCCGGGAACTCTTGGTGGCCGTGGAGGGTTTTTTCTCGACGGCCTGGAAAGCTACGACGACCGAACTACGGTTGGGTATACAAGGGGCTGGGGCGCGCCCCGAGCAAACCCCCGAACGCCCGTAGGGAGCCCGTCAGGTCCTCCGGGGGGATGCGCTTCGTGATGAGGACGATGCGCGAGCTGTGGTCCGCGTCGGGCCACGCGTCGAGGTGCTCGGGCGGGTGGATGGTGTGCTGCACGCCGTTGACGACGACGGGACCCGCCCCGCCGACGTCGAGCATCCCCTTGACGCGCAGGACCTCCTCGCCCCGGGCGTGGAGCAGCATGCTCAACCAGATCCCGAACGCCGTCCAGTCCACGGGGCCGTCGAACGTAAGCGAGACGGAATGGGTCTCCGCCGTGTCGTGAAGGCTGTTCTGCGCGGGAAGGACCGCCGGCGCCGCGCGCGTACCGGCGTGGCCCGGGCGGAAGAGTTCCTCCACGCCCACCTCGCCAAGCGCCGCCTCGAAGGTTTGGGCGGAAGGGTTGATCGCTCCTAGTCGTGCCAGGAGGCCCTCGACGGAGGCCCGCTCGGCTACGTCGGTCTTGGTGACGACGACCTTGTCTGCCGCGGCGACCTGTTTTACGGACTCGGGGTTGTTGTCGAGGTGGAGGTTCCCGTTCAGGGCGTCGACCGTCGCGAGGACGAGGTCGACGGAGAAATGGTGCTGGAGGACGGGGTCGGAGAAAACCGTGTGCAGGATGGGGGCTGGGTCCGCGAGGCCGGTCGTCTCGACGACGACGCGGTCGAGGTGGGGGATCTCCCCTCTCTGGTTGAGGTCGAGGAGATCGAGGAGGGCGACGACGAGGTCCTCGCGGGTGGTGCAGCAGACGCACCCGCCACCGAGCAGCACGGTGCGCTCGTCGACCCGGCGCAGGAGGTGGTGGTCGAGCCCCACCTCGCCGAACTCGTTGACGAGGACGGCCGTGTTCGCCATCGCCGGTTCCGAGAGCACCCGGGAGAGCAAAGTGGTCTTCCCGCTGCCGAGGAAGCCCGTCACGACCGTCAACGGCCGCCTGGTGGTGCCGTTCTCCACGGCCCTACGCATCGTCGTCTGCGGAGAGCGCCCTTCGCAGGGCCGGGTCCAGGGGGTCGAGCGGGCGGCCCGCCAGCCGGGCGGCGGCGGGCCACAGGGCGCCGAGGTCCTGCACGATCTCCGATCGCCCCTTGCGGTCGCGCAGGAGGTACTTGCTCCCGCCCCAGTCCTCGACCCGGAGGCCGTAGTGGCGCAGCACCGCGTTCGTGAGGGCCGCCCGGTGGGCGCGGTCGCGGCGCCGGTCGCGCTGGTAGCCGCTGGAGTCGCCGGAAGGGCCGGAGAGGAGCGCCCGATCCTCGACGTGGCGGTCCGTCCAGTGGACCCCGACGAAGTCCCTGCCGCAGAGCACGCACATGGGATCTACCGGGGCGCCGTCAGGCGCCCGCGCCTTCGGCGGCCGGGGTGTCGACGCCGTAGACGTTGACGCCGGGGTCGTGGTTGGGTTGATCCCTTGGGAACCGCCGGACGAAGTCGTCGGCGATCTCCTCCATCGTCGCCCAGCGCACCCCGTCGTGGCCGTTGATGTACTCGATGAGGCGCTCGAGCATCAAGAGGACCTGCGGCCGGCCCGAGACGTCCGGGTGGATGGTCAGGGCGTAGACGCCGTAGTCCATCTCCCTGTGGACCCAGTCGAACTGGTCGCGCCACATCTCCTCGAGGTGGCGGGGGTTGACGAAGCCGTGGGAGTTGGGGCTACCCTTTATGAACATCATCGGGGGCAGGTCGTCGAGGTACCAGTTGCCCGCGATCTTGACGAGGTCTATCTCCTCGCCCCTCACGAGCGGCTTCATCCACTCCTCTGCCCTTTTGGAGTAGTCGATCTTGGTCCACGTGTCGCCCTTGCGCGCGTAGTAGGGGGTGAAGTCCCTGTGCTGCAAGGAGTGGTCGTACTTGTAACCGTACTCCAGCAGGAGCTCGTTGGTGGTATTCGAGACCTCCCACCACGGCGCGACGTTGCCGACGGGCCTCTTGCCGGAGATGCCCTCGATCAGGCCGATGGCCTTCTCCAGCACGTCCCTTTCCTGCTGGGGCGTCATCGCGACCGGGTTCTCGTGGGAGTAGCCGTGGCTCCCGATCTCGTGCCCCGCCTCCACGACCATCTTCGTCTGCGCGGGAAAGGTCTCGATGGAGTGCCCCGGGACGAACCACGTCGTCCTCAGGTCGTACTTCTCGAAGAGTTTCAAGAGCCGCGGCACCCCGACTTCGCCCGAGAACATGCCGCGAGAGATGTCGTCCGGCGAGTCCTCCCCACCGTAGGACCCGAGCCAGCCGGCCACCGCATCTATGTCGATGCCGATGGAACAGAAGATCTCCTTGTTCGCCACTTTCGTCTCTCCCTTTTTCTCCGTTGGGTCGTGCCGTTGTCCGGGTCGGACATAAGCTTTTCGTAGGCGGAGGCTCCGGACCCCGCCCGTTGCGCGCGATGCTTGCCCGCTACGGTGGCATCAGCCACCGAGCCAGCGATCGAACCGCTCCGCGATCTCTTCCTTCGTGGCCCCGGAATTGAGGAGAAGGAGCAGCAGGAGGCGCGACTTGAGTCCGTCGAGCGGCCCCGCGGCGATGAGCCCGCGCCCGAGCAGGTCGGTTTCGGAGCCGGAGAACCCGTACGTGCTCGTCAATACCTCCCCTTTGCCGGCGCGCGAGGCGAGTACGACCGGCATCGTATTGGCCAGGGTCTCCAAGGGTTCGACCAAGAGCGAGGGGACGTGGCCGCCGCCGAAAGCCTCGACGACGAGCCCAGCGTACCCTAGCCGCTTGACCATCGGGATGAGGCGTCCGTCGTCGCCGAGGGTTGCGGTCAGGAGGGCCACGCGGTGATTCTGCGTTCGCTCCGGCAAGACGACGCGCCGGCGCTCGCTCGGGCGCAGGACCACCCTCGCCTTGCCCTCCGACACCCAGCCCACGGGGCCTACGGGATCCGAACGGAACGTGGCGAGGCTCTGGGTGTGGGTTTTCCGCACGAAACGGGCCGCGTGGATCTCGTCATTGAAGACGACGACGGCGCCGAGGCCTCGGGCCGTCTCGCCGGCGGCCACCCGAACGGCTGCCAGCAGGTTCGCCGGGCCGTCGGCGCCGGCGAGGGTGGGGTTGCGCATCGCGCCGGTGACCACGACCGGGGCCTCGCGGTCGACGAGGAGGTCGAGCACGAACGCCGTCTCTTCGATGGTGTCGGTTCCCTGGGTTACCACGACGCCGTCGGCGCCCCCGTCGATGCGGCGTGTGACCTCCCCGGCCAGCTCGATAAGGTCGTCGACGGTGAGCTCCCCGGAAGCGGCCTGGCGGAACGAAAAGGCAGACACGTCGGCCACTTCCGCGAGCTCGGGCACGTCCGAAACCAAGGTCTCACCGGCAAGGGTGGGCACCACGAAAGCGCCTCCCGCGTCGGTCGAAGAGGAGATAGTGCCGCCGAGAGAGAGGACGGATACTTCGGGAAGGTTCACGCGATCTCCTTGTTAGCGGCCGTGCCTGACCGGGCCCACGCCGTCGTCAACCCCGGCCGACCACGCTCCATCTTAACCGAACCGCCCCACGGGAGCCGATGCTGCTCGAGATCTCCGGAGGCAGATCGAGATCCGCGAGCGGCCCCGAGGGCGCACGGCTACTGGAATTGCTCGATCGCTCCGAGGAGGGACGCAACGTCGCCGAACTCGGCGTCGGCACCAACGACAAGGCGCGGTTGACGGGCGTAACGCTGGAGGACGAGAAGATCTGCGGCACGATCCACGTCGCCTTCGGCAGCAACGACACCTTCGGAGGCGCGGTCGCGGCCGGCGTGCATCTGGACGCCGTGGTACTCCGGCCGGAACTCTACGCAGACGACCGCCTCATCGTATCCGGTGGCTCCGTGTCGGCCTGACCCGAAACCGGTGGCCGCCTAACCGGCGCGGTTCTCGGACGGGCCGGGCTCCCGTAAAATCTAGCTCCGCGCTCGCGACCCGTCGGTTGGTGGCGCATATTGCGTAGGCGAGAGGAGAGGTGGGGGATGCCCGAAACAGGGACTTGTTTTCTCGACGCGGCGGAGCTCGCCCGTCGCATCCGGGCGCGCGAGGTGTCCGCCCGGGAGGTGATGGAGGCGCACCTGGCCCGGATCGAACGGGTCAACCCCCGCGTGAACGCCATCGTCACGCTCGTGCCGGAGCGTGCCTTGCGGGACGCGGACGCGGCCGACGCGGCCCTGGCGCGCGGTGACGAGGTCGGGCCTTTGCACGGCCTCCCGGTGGCGCACAAGGACTTGACGCCGACGCGGGGGATACGCACGACGTTCGGATCCGCCGTGTACAGAGACTTCGTGCCAGATCGGGACGCCCTGATCGTCGAGCGGCTTCGGGGCGCGGGGGCGATCACGGTCGGCAAGACCAACACGCCGGAGTTCGGCGCGGGCTCCCAGACCTTCAACGGGGTCTTCGGCGAGACCCTCAACCCCTACGACACCGCGAAGACCTGCGGCGGATCCAGCGGCGGCGCGGCCGTGGCCCTGGCGTGCGGGATGGTGCCCCTGGCAGACGGCAGCGACATGGGGGGCAGCCTCAGGAACCCGGCCTCCTTTTGCAACGTGGTGGGGTTCAGGCCCACGCCCGGCAGGGTCCCCGCGTGGCCCACGCAAACCGCCTGGTCCGCACTCTCGGTCGAGGGACCGATGGCCCGTTCGGCCCGCGACGTCGCCATGATGCTTGGCGCGATCTCCGGCCCGGATCCGCGCGCGCCGGCCGCCACTTCGGAGCCGGGGGACGCCTTTCTGAAGCCGCTCGACCGGGACCTGACGGGCGTCCGGGTGGCCTGGAGCCGGGACCTCGGGGGGTTGCCCGTCGACCCGCGCGTGACGGCGGTGATCGACGGCGGGCGCTCCGTCTTCGAGGACCTGGGATGCGTCGTGGAGGACGCCGAGCCGGACTTCGCCGGAGCCGACGAGGTCTTCGAGACGCTCAGGGCCTGGCATTTCGAGTTGAGCCACGGGGAATTGCTCCCGGGGCACAGGGACGAGCTCAAGGACACCGTGGTCTGGAACATCGAGGAGGGTCTGCGCCTCGGCGGGCCCGACGTGGGTCGGGCCGAACGCGGGCGGACCGAGATCTACCACCGCATCCGGACCTTTATGCAAGACCACGAGTTCCTCGTCCTGCCCGTGAGCCAGGTCCCGCCCTTCGACGTGAAGCGGCGGTGGGTGGACGAGATAAACGGCGTCTTCATGGGGACGTACATCGACTGGATGAAGAGCTGCTACTACGTCACGGTCGCGGGCCTGCCCGCGATCTCGGTGCCCTGCGGCTTCACGCCGGAGGGCCTCCCGGTAGGAGTCCAGATCGTGGGCCGCCACCGGGACGACCTCGGCGTGCTCCAGCTCGCCCACGCCTTCGAGGGGACCACGGGCTTCGGCAAGCGCCGACCGCAGACAGCGGAATGACGAATATCGGTGCTCCCGCGCCGCTACCGGGCCGTCCAGGCGCCCGCCGCGTGCCAGCTGCCGTCGGACAAAAGTCCCTCCTCATTCGGGACGGCGTCCGCCGCGGTTCAGGCGATATCAGTTGGCGCGTCCGGCTTTACTCGGTCACCGTATTCGGTCACCGGTCCGACAGGCCCGGGATCTGGCCGTTGCGGAAGGCGTCTACGAACAGCCTGTGGTCGTCGCGGGCGGTCTCGGAGTAGCGGGTGCCGAAGTCGACCATCTCCCTGACGAACTCGTCCTCCTTGCCGCTGATGGCCTCGATGATCTCGTCCTCGGTCTGGAAACCGACGATGGTCGGGTCGGAGTCCTTGTCGGCGACGCAGTGGACCTTGGCTGTGGCCCGGCCCAGGTAGTCGAGCACGGGGGACATCTGCTCTGGCTCGGTGAGGTCTGACCAGTCGAGGTCCTCGACGTAGGGCGAGAGTTCGGAGACGACGAAGCCCGTGCCGTCAACCTCGGTGTAGCCGAGCCAGGGGTCCGCGTGGGCCTGCAGCGCCCTTTGGGAGACGGCCGTGCGGTGGCCGTGGTGCTTGAAGTAGCCCTTGATGCGCTCGTCGCGGACTATCCGGCTGGGCGCCGCGACGTTGCCCTGCTTCATAGAGAGCACCACGTCGTTCTCGAGCGCCTGGGTTGGGCCTTCGATCAGGATGTTGTAGGCGGGCAGCCCCGCGGAGCCGATGCCGAAGCCCTTGCGGCCCACTATGTCCTTTACCTCGTAGGTCAGGCTGCGGAAGCGCTTGGCCTCCGGGATCGTCTCCAGGTAGGCCTCGTAGGCGGCCTGGACTTCCGCCCGCTCGGCGTCGTCCAGGTCGCGGACGCCGGGGCCGCGCCGGAACTTCCGCTCGAAGTTGCCGTCGATCAGGGTCGTCCTGTCGAGCAGGTCCACGCGGGTGTTGAGGCGGGTCTCGAGCAGGATCTCCCGCACCTCGCCGTCGGTGGTCTCCAGCCGCAGCGAGTACTCGTGGTCGCGGTCGGAGTCGACGAAGTAGCGCACCTGCTCTACGTAGGCCCGGACGTAGGTCTCGATCAGGGAAGCTATGTCATCGTCGGAGATGGCCTTGGTCCACGCTAGCAGGGCCACGCTCGCGACCATGCGCTTGATGTCCCAGGTGAAGTGGCCGAGGTAGGCCTCGTCGAAATCGTTGACGTCGAAGACGAAGACGCCGTCGCCGTCCATGTAGGTGCCGAAGTTCTCGGCGTGCAGGTCACCCTGGATCCAGACCCGCCCCGTCCGCTCGTCCGCCCAGCGGTCCTCCACCCGCTCCATGTCAGCGTAGAACAGGCAGGCGCTGCCCCGATAGAAGGCGAACGGGCCTGCTGCCATCTTCCGGAACTTCTGACGAAACGCGTCCGGATCGGCGACCATGAGGTCCGAGAACGCGTCCACGAGCACGTCCACGATCTCCGTCTGCCGCCCCGAGTTCACTGCTTCGGCCATAAGTAAGGTCCCTCTCCTCGTGTGCCTACCGTTCCTGGTCCTCCGCGCTCCCCGACGCCTCCCTCAGCGGCAGGTCGAGAGCATCTGCTGGAGGGCGGACTTCTCGGCGCTGGTCACCGAGAGCGCCCAGTAGTGCTTTATGTTGATCCACTTCTTCGAGTAGACGCAGTGGTAGGCGGCCCGCGGAGGCTTCCACGCTTCGGGGCCCTTGTCCCCCTTGGAGGCGTTGGCGTTGTCCTCCACCGAGAGAAGGTCGAGCGGGACGTTGGCGAAGCGCTCCTTTCTGGCCGTCGTCCAGGAGGCGGCCCCGCTCCTCCAGGCGTTGGCCAGGGGCACGACGTGGTCGACGTCTATGTCCGAGGGCTGGTAGTAGGTGCGGCCCGTGTAGGGGTCGAACCAGCGCCCGCCTCCGATAGAGCAGCCATCGCCCACGACTTCCTCGCGGCCGTCGCGGATGAGGGCGGCGTCGCGGGCGTCGCAGGAGCCGGGGTCGGGGGTGCCGGCGGGCAGCGTCCACCCGTAGGCCTGGGCGTCGCTCCAGTGGGGAAACTTCTCGCGGGAGTAGCCGTCCATCGTACCCGCCGGCCTCACCCGGAGTTCGGCGAGCTTCTCGGCTGGTGTCGCGGCCTGCGCCCCCGCGCCCTGGGGGAGCGCGAGCCCGAAAGCCGAGACGGCCAGCGCCGTCACGAGCGCCAACAGGACGGCGAACGCGGCCTTCGGGTTCCCCCGTTGCGTCCTCGCCCTTCGTTCCATGCCAGAACCTTCCGTTCCGCGCCCCCGTGCGGGAACGCTCCTCCGCGGTGCTCTCTCCGGGCCGTGTGCCGCCGGGGCGAGCCGCGCCCCCACCGACCCCCGGATTCTACTAGAGATGATCCCCACGGGACGCCCCCACGGGACGCCCCCACGGGACGCCCCCACGGGACGCCCCCATGGGGCACCCTCCCGGGTTTACGCAAAGCGGCATGGCCCTGGACGCCAGAGGGTGCGGTACCAGGGTTCACGCCGCGCCAGCCGGCATGCTCGACGGTCGCCAAGCGGCGGATCGCACCCTCGTGGTGGCGAACGGCCAACTCCTCGCCGTCCGTCGTGGGGCCCAAGACCCCGGTTCGCAACGCTCCCTGTTGCGGCGTTACGTCCCCTTCTTTTTGGTGCCTCATTGACCACTGGATACGCGAAGTAAGTCTTACGCCGCGGGATCGAAGGGTAAAGCGGGCGGCCCGAACGGTCGAGAAAAGTACTGGGACGAACGTATCCCCTTTGGGGTCCGACCACCGTCCCGACGACCGTCGTCGCGCACGCGCAGAAAGGAGCACCACAGACCATGACCACCCGCACGAGGACCGGCCGCACCAGATACCTCGCCGCTGCCGTCCTGCTCGTCCTGCTGCTGGCGCTCGTCGCCGCCGCGATGCCCGCCGGGGTTGCCTCGGCCGCCCAGGAGGAGCGGCCCGCCGTCGCCCGCCTGATCTCCGCCGCCTTGGAGATCTCGCCGCCCCTCGCCCGGCTGGAGGCCGGGCTCCAGGTGGTGCCCCGCGGCTCTGTTCTCACCAGCGCCGGAGAACTGCGACCGGCCGCAGACCTCGGCGCCTGGGCGCGCTCGCGCGGCTACGCGCGGGTAACCCCGGAGCTCGGCGACGCGCTCGCCGAGGGCTCCGCCCCGGACGCCACGACCCGCGACTGGACCCGGTGCTACGAGCGCGGGAACGGCGCCGCCGTGATCTGCCCGGACGGCTTCGTCGAGGTCAACTAGGCGCGGGCCCCGCGCCGCCACAGACGGCCCCGCATGCCGGCGAAAGCGGCATGCGGGGCCGGCCGAAAGTAGAGGCGAAGCTCGGGGCGTACTACCCGGACGAAAAGACGGAGCGCGGACCTGTAAGATTCGGGGTGGACGTGGAGGTTCGTGCCGGTCTGGAGGTCGAGGGTGGCAGCAGAGCTCGCCGGAGAGAGGTGCATCCCCTGCCGGGGCGGCGAGCCGACGCTCGCCGCGCCGCAGATAGAAGAGCTACTTCCGGCCGTTCCCGGCTGGCGCGTGGTGGACCGCGATGGGGTCAGGCGTCTGGAGCGTGAGTTCCCGTTCGCGGACTTTGCTTCCGCGCTGGACTTTACGGGCAGGATCGGCGCGCGGGCCGAGGAGGCGGGGCACCATCCGGCGCTGTTGACGGAGTGGGGGAGGGTAACGGTGACGTGGTGGACGCACGCCATCGGCGGTCTGCACCGCAACGACTTCGTGATGGCGGCGAGGACGGACAAAGAGTACGCGACCCTTACGGAGGATGATGGCCAGGGTTCTTGACGGCAAGGCGACGGCGGCGGTCATAAAGGCCGAGGTCGCCGGTGGCATAGAGGAGCTGAAGGCGGACGGCCGTTCGGTGCGGTTGGACGTGGTTCTTGTGGGGGACGACCCCGCCTCGGCGACCTACGTGGGCGGCAAGGAGGCCGACGCCACCGAGGTCGGCATGGCCTCCAGGGTCCACAGGTTCCCGGCGGACGTCACCCAGGAGAAGCTTACGGCCCTCGTCGACGAGCTCAACGACGATCCCGAGGTCTCCGGGTTCATAGTGCAGTTGCCGCTGCCGGAGGGGCTCGACCCTTTGCCGCTCATCTCCCGGATAAAGCCGGAGAAGGACGTGGACGGCCTCAACCCCGAGAGCGCGGGAAGGCTCTCGATGGGTTTGCCGTCGTTGCTGCCCTGCACGCCGCACGGGATAGTCCAACTCCTTCGGCGCCACGACGTCCCGCTCGAAGGCCGGGAGGCCGTGGTTATAGGCCGCTCCAACCTGGTCGGCAAACCGATGGCCCAACTCCTCCTGCGCGAGAACGCGACGGTGACCGTCTGCCACTCGCGCACCCGGGATCTTGCGGAGGTCGCATCCAGGGCGGACGTGCTCGTCGTCGCCCTCGGGAGGCGGGAGACGGTCGGCGCAGATCACGTCAAGGAGGGCGCCGTCGTGGTAGACGTCGGCATCCACCGCAGGGAGGAGGGCGGCCTCGTGGGAGACGTGCGCTTCGATGAGGTGGAGCCGAAGGCCTCGGCCATAACGCCCGTGCCCGGCGGCGTCGGGCCCATGACCCGGGCGATGCTGCTGCACAACGCCCTCCAGGCCGCCCGCGCCACGCCCGCGTAAGCGGCCTCTTCCGTGAGACGGCGGGGGCCAAAGCGGCTCTGCGGGAGGCGATCCGCCGCGAGGCCTTGCGGGAGGAAGAACGCGTCTCGTTCAGTAGGCGCATCATCGCTGGCGTCCTCGGTCTCCCCTCGTACCAGCGCCCGGGCGTCGTCCTGGCTTACGCGGCCTTCGGCGCCGAGCTACGAACCGGCGGGTTCCTGCGGCGCGTTATGTGCAACAGGAAAACCTTGTTGCTTCCCAGGGTCGAGCGCGGCGGGCTCGGGCCCTACGAGGTGCGGGATAGGGCGCGGGATCTTACCCCGGGCACATGGGGCATACCCGAACCGGCACCCGATCTATGCGCGAACGCGGACCCCGCAACGGTGGATTTCGCGCTCGTCCCAGGCGTCGCCTTCGACCGAAGCGGACGGCGCCTCGGGAACGATGGGCAGAATACCGCTCGTCTTCGGGGCGTTCGAGGTCCAGGGGGTGGACGGGGTCCCCGTCCATCCGGACGACTAGCCGGTGAACGCTATGTTTGCGTAGAGGGAGATCTATGCCCGGGGCGGACGGTCTAAGGACCTTTGGCCGGTACCCGCCGGGCTACCCTTGGGCTTTTGCCGGGATCGCGTACCGGCTCAGGCGCTCGTAGAGCGGCAAACACTCTTCGAGGAGCGGCGCGAGCCTCTCCGGAAAGGGCTCCGTTACCGGTTTGTAGGCGGAGAACCCGGTCGAGGCGTGGACGTTCGCGTACCAGTGTTTGGCCCAGACGCCGTCCTCCGGTTTCGGCCCCGCCGGCCAGCGGAGCATGGCCTCGTCGAACGGGAGCGCGAGCTTCTCGCAGGCCAGGCGAAGGACGCCGGGCGGGTCAAGAAGGAGTTGCTTCGCGTCCAGGATGACGGGGTCGTCCCCTGCATCGAGGACGTGGTCCAGGATCTCCGCCTGCTGGAGCAGGCCGGTGTCGCGCATGGTGGGGTTCGGGAGTTGGCGGGCCAGGGAGGGGAGCATCTCTGCCGGGTCCCGGGTCAGCAGTACGTTCGTGATCCCGCCGAGAAACCCGCGGTCGATCCCGACGAGGTGGTGGGCCATGTTCTTGAAGAAGTGGACCGGCCTCTCGCAGGGACCGAGGATGGCCTCCCGCACGACGCGCCCCGCGTCCTGGTCCATTGCCGCCAGGACTTCTTCGTCCCCGGGATGGTCCGCCCGCGTGACCTTCAAGTAGTGCCCGTAGAGTGGCTCGTCCAGGACCACCGTGTCGGGCCTTTGCCGGAACGAGTACATCAGGGCCGTCGAGACGTTGCGCGGCCCGGACCACACGCTCAACTTCAGGCAACCAGCCACCGGCTACCCCCGCGAGACCGAACGAGAGACGGCCGCCGCGTACAGGTCGTTGAGGCGCCGCGTTACGGGGCCCATGCTTCCGTCGCCTATCCGCCGCCCGTCCACCTTTACTACGGGGGTTAGGCCGCCGAAGGTGCCGGTGACGAACGCTTCGTCGGCGTCGTAGACCTCGGTGAGGGAGAAGGCGCGCTCGGAGACGGGAACGTCGTTGGCCCTGCAGAGCTCGACGATCATGCGCCGGGTGATGCCGTTCAGGGAGTACTGGCCGGTCGAGGTCCAGATCTCCCCCCGGCGGACGACGAAGAAGTTGGTGGCGTTGCAGGTGGCGACGGCGCCCGTCGGGTCGAGCATGAGCGCCTCGTCGGCACCCGCCTCGAGCGCCTGCAGGAGCGCCACGACCTCGTGCAGCTTGCTGTGGGAGTTGAGCTTCTGGTCCAGGTTGTCAGGCGGCGGGCGCCTCACCGTCGAGGTGAAGAGGCTGACGCCCCGCTCCTTGACCTCCGGATCGGCCTTCTTGTGCTCCGCGATGATCACCACGTTCGGGCCGCCGACGACCAGGCGCGGGTCCTGCGAGGGGGTCTTCTTGTCCCCGCGGGTGACCATCAGGCGCACGTGCACGTCGTCCGTCATGCCGTTGCGCCGGATCGTCTCGCGCAGGGCGGCCGTGATCTCCCCCCGCGTCTGCCCGATCTCCAGCCCGATCGCCTTCGCGCCCTGGAAGAGCCGGTCGAGGTGCTCGTCGAGGAAGGCGAAATCGCCAGCGTGCAGCCGGATGCCCTCCCACACCCCGTCCCCGACCAGAAAGCCCGAATCGAAGACGGAGATCTTGGCCTCCGTCCGTGGGAAAAATTCCCCGTTTATGTACACGAGCACGCCCTCATTACGCCTGTCCGGCACCGCCTCGTGCGTGCCCCTCTGCATATGATCTCCTCTCGCCGGTTCGGGCGCAGTAAAACACGAACGCGCGCCCGAAAGTTGGCGTTCCGACCTCCCCCCGGCGCAGCACCCGCCCCTGTGGCCGTGGGTTATGATGCTTTGGACGGTCGGGACGCGGAAGGAGCGCTTGTATGTCCGAAAAAGAGGCGACGGTCGGGGCGGAGGAGGGCATCCACGGGAGGCCGGCGGCGCAACTCGTAAAGGCGGCCAAGCAGTTCTCGTCGCGTATCGAGCTTGTAAAGGGCGGGCGCGGGGTGAACGCGAAGAGCGTGCTCAAGGTGACCGGGTTCGCCCGGAAGGGGGATCTGGTAACCGTCCGGGCCGAGGGCGACGACGCGGACGACGCCGTCGAAACGGTCGCGAAGCTCATCGCGGAAGGACACTGATTGTCACCGCCAGTCGAGCTTACCGGCGTCGGCGCCTCCGAGGGGATCGTGGTCGGTCCGGCCCACGCGCACCTGGAAGGCGAGGTCGAGCCGGAGCGGACGCGTATCCCGGAGGGCTCCTTCGACGAAGAGCTGGCGCGCTTCCGGGCAGCGGTCGAGGCGGTAGCGGGGAGGCTGCGAAAGACGGGCGAGAACCTGTCGGGGTCCCTCGGGGAGGACGAGGCCGCCATCTTCGAGGTCCACGCCGAGATGGCCGACGACCCCGAGTTGCTCGAAGGCGTCGAGGGGAGGCTTCGCGGCCTCGAAAGCCCGGAGTCGGCCGTCCTGGCCGTGGGCGAGGAGTACGCGCGGGAGCTGGCCGCCCTGGAAGACGAGTACCTGGCCGCCAGGGCCGACGACGTGCGCGACGTGGCCCGCCAGATAGCGGTCGAGCTCACGGGCGGCGGGGGGACGGGCCTGGAGATCCTGGAGGCCCTTACGGTGCCCTCCGTCATCCTCGCCCGCAACCTGGCGCCTTCGGACACCGCGAGGATCCCGAAGGGCATGGCGCTCGGCTTCGTGACCGCCGGCGGGTCGCGGACCTCGCACGTCTCGATCATGGCCCGCTCCATGGGCATCCCCGCCGTCGTCGGGGTCGGCGACGCCCTGGAGGCCGTCCTGGACGCCGAATCTGTCGCCCTGGACGGCGGGGAAGGCCGCGTGGTGGCCGACCCCGACCCGAAGACGCGCGCCGCGTTCGACCTTCTCAGGGCGCGGGGGGAAGAAGAACGGGCCGGGTTGGACGAGTACCGGCTGGTCGAGGCCCGCACCCGCGACGGGCGACGCATCGAGGTCGCGGCGAACCTCGGCTCCGCGTCCGGGGCGGAGGAGGCCCTCTCCTGGGGCGCCGAGGGCGTCGGGCTCTTCCGCACGGAGTTCCTGTTCATGGAGCGCGAGGAGCTGCCGACCGAGGAGGAACAGTACGAGGCGTACTCGGCGGCGGCGCGGGCCTTCGGGACCCGGCCCGTGATCCTGCGCACCCTGGATGTTGGGGGGGACAAGAGCCTGCCCGGCGTCCAGCAGCCGCGGGAAGAGAACCCATTTCTCGGCTGGCGGGGCATCCGCATGAGCCTTGACGTGCCGGCGCTCTTTGTGCCCCAACTGCGCGCGATCCTCCGCGCCGCGGCCCACGGCAACCTGAAGGTGATGTTCCCGATGGTCGTCGATTCGGGGGAGTTCCGTGCGGCGAAGGGGATGCTGGAAGCCTGCCGCGAAGAGCTCGAAGCGGATGGCGTGCCGGCCGGGCCGGTCGAGGTGGGGGTCATGATCGAGACGCCCGCCGCCGCCCTCGGCGCCGCGGAGCTGGCCCGCGAGGCCGCGTTCTTCTCCATCGGCACGAACGACCTCGTCCAGTACACCCTCGCCGCCGACCGCGGCAACGAGAAGCTCAGGCACCTCCAGGGCGCCGACCACCCGGCCGTCCTGGAGCTTATAAGGATGACGTGCGAGGCGGCCGGCGAGGCGGGCATCCCGGTCGGGGTTTGCGGGGAGGCCGCGGGAGAGCCGGACATGATCCCGCGCCTCGTCGCGCTCGGGGTGACGGAGTTGAGCATGGGGCCCCCATCCATACCCGGGGCCAAGAAGATCGTCTCCGGCCTGTAAGACGGGTCGGGAGGAAACCCCGGGCCGGACGGCGCGTATGATCTTTGTATGGACTATTCGACGGAAGACCGGGGGCAGGGGCGGGCTGCCCTGATCGTCAACACCCGCTCCCGCAGCGGGGAGCGGGTGTTTTTCCGGGCCCTCGACCGGCTGCAGGAACTAAAAGTGCCGCTGGGGGCGACCTACGCCATCCGGGACCCGGCCAGGTTGGCAGAGACGGTGCGCGAGGTCCTGGAGGACGGGTCCGGTTACGAGACCCTGATCCTGGGCGGCGGAGACGGCACGGTCAGCTCCGTCGTGGACTTTCTTGCCCACCGCGACGTCACTTTGGGCCTGCTGCCCCTCGGCACGGCCAACGACTTCGCGCGGACGCTCGAGATCCCCCCGGACGTGGACGGGGCCTGCGACACCATCGCCAACGGCAAGGTCGTGGACGTGGACCTCGGCCTGGCGGGGCGCAACTACTACGTGAACGTCGCCTCCGTGGGCCTCGGGGTCGGGGCGACGCAGGCCCTGACGCCGTGGGCGAAAAGGAACATCGGGGCGCTGGCCTACCCGGTGGCGGCCATCAAGGCGTTCATGACCCACGAACCGTTCTCGGCCCGGCTCCTCTTCCCGGACGGGGACCACGAGCCCGTCGAGCACGAGCGGCTCCTCCAGGTCGCGATCGGCAACGGCAAATTCTACGGCGGCGGGATGGTGGTCGCCCCCGGGTCCGGCATCGACGACAAGAGCCTCGACGTCTACGCGATAAGGCTCGGCCGGCACCGGGACCTCTTCGGGGCCGCCCGGTACCTCAAGAGCGGCGACTTTATCCGCAACGAGAGCGTCAGCCAGTACCGCACCACCCGCGTGCGCCTGGAGACCGACCCCGAACTGTCCGTGAACATCGACGGCGAGCTCGTCGCCACAACCCCCCAGGACTTCTCCGTCGCGAACGACGCCCTGAAGGTGCTCGTCCCGCAAGGTTCCGCCGCCGCCCGCCGCGACCTTTAGGGTCCGGGCCAAAAAGCCTCGTCGCGGCCCGGTCCACGGTCGCGTTCGGAACTTTTCGGGCACGAGAAAGGGCCGGGACCTCTCGGCCCCGGCCCCGGAATATCGTCGCGGCTTCCCTACCTCCTCGCGCTGCGGCCCACGATGAGGCGGTAGATCGCGAGCAGGATAATAGCCCCGATGGTGGCCACGATGATCGACCAGATGAACCCACCGCCACCCAGGCCCAACAGGTTGACCGTGATGAAGCTCCCGACGAAAGCCCCCGCTATCCCGATCAGGATGGTCACTATGATGCCGCCCGGATCGTCGCCCGGCATGATTAGCTTTGCCAGCGCGCCGGCGATGCCGCCTATGATGATAGCGCCGATTATTGCACCCATAATGTCTTGCCTCCCGTATCTTTGACTGCGGTACTCAACCTTACTACCCTTTAGTACGCGTGGGGTAACGCAAGGTTACGCCGGATTGTCGTTCGACTGTCCGATCGAACGCGGCCCGCGGCAGGACCTACGGTGCCTGGTCCACCGCCCGCACCCTACCGCAAGCGGCTACTCTTTCGGGTAGAGCCAGAAGGAGAAGAGCCGGGTCATGCGCGGCATGACTACGTAGGTCATGGTGGTGACCATGACCAGGGTGAAGGCGAGCGTGCGTAGGACCGTGGGGGCGCCGCCGAGCAGCGGCTGGAGCAGCATGAAGAGAACGGTCGCCAGCGGGAAGACGGCGATCCAGGTGACCACCGCCATCTTGTAGCGTGGCGGGGCGGGCTCGCCGGCCCTGGACGGCAGGGTGAACCAGGTCTCCAATCCCGTGAGCCTGCGGACGGTCTGTTCCCGGACAAGGGGTTCGGCCCTGTCCAGCCACCGTCGACGCTCGTCGGACTTCTCCCACCGTTCGAGGTTGCTTGCGTGGTCGAAGCGGTAGAGGATGCGGTACTCGTCATCCTCCGCGCTGCTCGGACGCAGAATTTCGGTGCCGAGGTAGCCGGGAAATTCTCTGACTTCGCCCAGGATGCCGGAGATCCAATCCTCGAACTCCCCCTCCCGGCCCGGCTCGACCCGCCGCGACGCCACCCCCGTCGCGGGGGGATCCTCCCGCCTCTGGTCCTCCGAGCTTTCGACGAACTCTTCCATCCGGGGCGCTCCATGGGGTCGTTGGACGCCCACGATTAAACCCCGCCAAACGCCGCGCGACCACCCGCCGGCAGGAAAAGCCGGTCCTAGAGGTAGGGGTGGACCCCGTCGCCCCTATACGCCCGGTAAGCCTCGAAGGACGCGTGGGCGAAGAACGCCAGCGTCAGCAACCCCATGACCGGCCAGAGCAGAACGCCCACCACGAAGGCGGTAAGGAAGAAGGTGACCGTCCAGCCGATAAGGAGGCCGCCGAGCCACAGGGACTGGTAGACCACGCTCCTCATGGCGTGGCGCGCGACCACCGACGAACGCTCCCCGTAGAGGAGCCAGACCACGAACGCCGCCACCGGACCCAGGAAACCCGTAAAGATGTTGAGGAACGCGCTCAGGTGGGCCAGCGCCGACCACGACCGCTCGTCCGCCGCGCTCATCACCCCTGTAGGGTAAGGGCTCCGAACTTCCCTCTCCTTCTGAATGCCGTAATTATCCGGGTCCACGTCTGCTCCTTGTCGTAGGCTCCACCCCCGTATACGCCCGGGACGGTGGGGGGTTGCGGCAGGAGGGGCGGGCCCGCTTTTCCTTTGTCCCGCGGTGGGGGATAATACCCGGAAACGGCTGGCCGTCGTCGCGGATACATCTATGTGAAGTGAACATATATAATCTGGTCCTGTTAATAAGAAAGGGGCTCACTTGAGCGAAGAGGCGCAGGGCACGGGAAACGGTCGGGCAGGCACGGCGTCGGGTGTCGAGAGCCTGTCGATCACGGACAACAGGACGGGCCGCAATTACGACGTCGAGATCAAGGACGGCACCGTCAGGGCGATGGACTTGAGGCAGATCAAGACCGACGACGAGGACTTCGGCCTGATGACCTACGACCCGGGCTTCACCAACACGGCGAGCGCCCGCAGCGCCGTCACCTACATCGACGGGGAGAAGGGCATCCTCGAGCATCGGGGCATCCCCATCGAGCAGCTCACCGAGCACTCTAACTTCCTTGAGGTCTCCTACCTGGTCGTGCACGGGCGCCTGCCCAACCAGAAAGAGTACGAGGAGTGGGTCTACGACATCACGCACCACACCTACGTGCACGAGATGATCAAGCGCTTCATGGACGGCTTCCGGCACGACGCCAACCCCATGGGCATGCTGCTCGCGAGCGTGGGGGCGCTCTCCACCTTCTATCCGGAGGCGCGCGACACCTCGGACGAGTACCAGCGCTACGTCGCCACGGTGCGCCTGATCGCCAAGATGCCGACCCTCGCCGCCTTCGCCTACCGGCACAGCCTCGGCCTCCCCTACGTCTACCCCGACAACGACCTGACGTACACGGGCAACTTCCTCTCGATGCTCTTCAAGATGGCCGAGCCGCGCTACGAGCCCGACCCCAGGATAGAGAAGGCCCTCGACGTGCTCTTCATCCTCCACGCCGACCACGAGCAGAACTGCTCCGCGGCGGCGGTCAGGGTGGTCGGGAGCGCCATAAACGACCCCTTCACCTCCGTCGCCGCCGGCGTGGCCGGCCTCTACGGGCCTTCGCACGGTGGCGCCAACGTCGCGGTCCTCAAGATGCTCGAGCGCATAGGGTCCACCGACAAGATCCCGGACTTCCTGCAGAGCGTCAAGGACGGCAACGAGCGGCTGATGGGCTTCGGGCACAGGGTCTACAAGAACTACGACCCGCGCGCCCGCATCATCCGGGGCCACGTGGACGAGGTTCTGGAGGCGACCGGCAAGAGCAGCCCGCTCCTGGACGTCGCCATCGAGCTCGAGAAGCGGGCGCTTGACGACGAGTACTTTACCGACCGCAAGCTCTACCCCAACGTGGACTACTGGTCCGGCATAATCTACGAGGCCATGGGCATCCCCACCGACGCCTTCACCGTCATGTTCGCCATCGGCCGGACCCCCGGCTGGACGGCCCAGTGGCTGGAGCTCATGGACGACCCCGAGTTCAAGATAGCGCGCCCGCGCCAGATCTACACCGGCCCCCGCAATGCCGACTACGTGCCCATGAGCGAGCGCTAGGCAAACGCCGGCGCGTCCGCGCTACTAGCCGTCAGCGGCCAGCCGCCGGTAGCTAATCCCCGCCCAGCACCGCTTCGTAGAGGCGGTGCTGGCGGGTCAGGGCGTCGCGGTAGGTCTCGTGGCGGTCGGGGTCGGGGTGGAAGGTCTCGCCCAGGTAGGTTGGTGCCTCCTCTATTCGGGGGCCTCCAAGGGCTTCCAGGGCGAGAAGGACCGCGCCGCGGCTCGAGGCCTCTTCTACCTTGGAGAGGGTGACGGGTCGGCCGAGGGCGTCGGCTATGATGCGGGTCCAGGTGGGGGAGTTGAAGAGGCCCCCGCCGGAGGCGACCACCTGTTTGTCGCCTGGGGAGGCTTTCTGCAGGATCTCGGCGATGAGGGCGAAGCGGTAGGCGACCGCCTCCATGGCGGCGCGCAGGATCTCGATCGGCGTGTGGCTCATGGAGAGCCCGGAGATGGTCCCGTTGGCCCTGTCCGCCCAGGCCGGGCCGCGCTCGCCGTTGAGTATGGGCAGGAAGGTGAGGCCGTGGGCGTCGGGCTCCATCTCCGCCAGCAGCCTCTCGGTCTCCCCGGGGTCCGGCAGGCGGAGGGTCTCCCTGAGCCATTCGACGAGGTTCCCCCCGTCCGAGAGCGCCCCGCCCATGACGAAGCGTTCCCGGTCGGCCCTGTAGCACCACGGGCCGGGCGGCACCTCGACCGAGCCGGCCTTCCAGAGCACCCGCATCGCGCCGCTCGTGCCGACCATGAGCGCGAGCCTGTCGCTCTCCGTGCAACCGCTCCCCACGTTCGAGCACGCGCCGTCCCCGACCGCCTGGAACCAGGGGACGTCCGCGAGGGCGGGCCACCGCTCGGCCCACTCCCGCCGCAGCCCCCTTCGCGGCTCGTCGGAGAGGTCGGGGAGCTGCGCTTCGTCGACCGGCGTGGCTTCGACGATCTCCCCGTCCCAGCGGTTCGCGTTCTGGTCGTAGAGGCCGGTGGCCGAGGCCATCGAGGTTCCGATAGAGGGAGGCCCCCCGAAGAGGCGGGCGTAGAAGTAGTCGGCGGGGGAGGCCCACCGCCCCGCGCGTCTAAAACCGTCCGGGTCGGCGTTCTTTAGCCAGAGGAGCGTGGCGGGCCAGTAGCTCGAGTGGAGGGGGGCGCCGGTCCGGCGGTGAACGGCCGCCTCGTCGAGCCGGTCCCGCAGGTCTTTGGCGGCGCCGGCGGCCCGGCGGTCGGCCCAGGTCAGGATCGGGGTGGTCGGGCGGCCGTCTCCCCCAACACCGAGCACCGAGTGCCAGAAGGTGCTGGTCGCGACACAGGAGACGCGGGCGTCGCCGGCGCGGCAGAGGGCGCCGTCTATCGCGCGGGCGACCAGGTCGAGCAATTCGTCCGCGTCCTTGGTGGCGCCGCCGTCCGGGGTGTAGTCGAAGTCGTGGTCGAGCTTTACCGCCGACTCCTCGAGCGCGTCGCCCCTGGCGTCGTGCAGGGCCGCGCGCACGGAAGACGAGCCCACGTCCACGGACAAGACCCTCGCGCTCTCCGATTCGCTTGAAGCCACGTTTCCTCCCCCGGAAGAGATCCCGGCCCAAGTCTAGCAAGGGCGCGGGCCGGGCGGGCCCAAATGTTTAGCGTCGGACAGGCCGCGGGTACGCAAGTTGGGTTGGGTAAAGGCTTGCCGAGGAGGAGTTCGATGGCCAGCGAAGAGCGTTTGCGGGAGCTTGAGGAGAAGTACGAGGGCTTCACGGTTTACGACAACGGGGGAAGCAAGATCGGGAAGGTAGACGACCTCTTCGTGGACGAATCGGACAACGAGGAGTACATCGGCGTCAAGATGGGCCTGCTCGGTTCGAAGTCCACCCTGATCCCGACCGAAATAGTCCGGGTAAACGAGAGCGACAAGTCGATAGAGGTCTCAGAATCCAAGGACCGCGTCAAGGACGCCCCGAGCTTTAGCGACGACGAGGACGTGACCGCCGAGTACGAGGAACGCATCAGACGCCACTTCGGCCTGGGATCCCTCGGGAGCGGGTCCGGAAGCGGGTCCGGAAGCGGGTCCGGTAGCGGTTCCTACGGCGACGCGGCGGGCGGCGCGGCGGCGGGCGCGGCATCGGGAACCTCGAGCCGCGACGACGGGGAGTACCCGGATCGGGGTTCCTCCCACTCGATGGGTGACCGCGAGTCTGCCGGCGGGGAGACGCGCGAGGAGACCTACGGCTCTTCCTCCGAGGCGGAGCACGGCGAACGGCGGGACTCTGACGCCGCGACCACGGGAAGCGCCGGGGCCGCCGCGTATCAGCAGGGGTCAGGGGAGTCTTCGGGCCCGGAGGAATACCGCGAAGGGAGCGGCACCTCTGCAGGGACCGGAACCCAGTACGAGAACACCGAGTCCACCGTTTCGTCCGGCTCTTCCTCGAGCACGGGGTCTTCCGGATCCCAGCCCACCACCACCCGCCAGACGGAGGAGACCGAAACGTTCCAGGAAGGCGGTCGCACCAAGATCCGGCGCCGCATCATCCGCGAAGAGGTCGTGGACGCCGACGACCAGGGCACGAACTCGTAGCCGACCGCGCTTGGGCGGGGCCGGGCGGACGTCCGGCCCCGCCCGATTCTGACTACGCTGGCCTGTCAGGCGGGCCAGCGTCCTCCGGGGAGGTGTCTGCCCCTGGTTTCCGAGGCGACGTAGGCCCACGCGGCTGTGGTACTGCCGTCCGTTCGGGCCGGGACGAGGACCCGCCGGTAGGGGCTCGTTGGGTCACCGGGGGCGAAACCTTCCAGGCTGTCGATGGCGGGTAACCTCTCCGCCGCGTCGTCGAAGACGTACAGCTCCCCGAAGACGGTGGGGGCTTCGGGTGCCGGCGTTTTCTTCCACCCGGCACCGAGGTCTGCGCCCGCGTCGCGTACGGGGTCGGCGGTCCCGACGGTCAGGATGTTGTTCTCGGGTACCACGAGTGCCGGGTAGCCTTCGGGTAGATCGTAGAGGGAGCCCCGGACGGTCGCCCCGCGCACTTCCAGGGCGCCGCGGCAATACCCGTGGTTGCGCTGGCCGCGCTTGAGCGTGCCGTAGAAGAACATGCCGAACGTGGCGGCAACCGGGTGGTTCGTGCCCACTTTCCCTCTTTTCGTCCCTTACGAGTCCGCCGCGGCGATGAGGGCGGCGACCTCGTTCAGGTCGGAGCCGACGATGTCCGGCGCCTGGGCCAGGGGGTCGAGCACCATGCCCGGCCTGGCGACGAAGGCGGCGGCGCAGCCTGCCCGCATGGCGCCGGCCACGTCCCAGGCGTGCGCCGCGACGAGGCGCACCTCCTCGGCCCCGACGCCGAGGCTATTCGCGGCGGCGCGGTAGGGTTCGGGCGCGGGTTTCAGGCGCCTTACCGTGTCCGCGGAGAGGATCTGCTCGAAGCGGTCCGCGAGGCCGGCATCTGAGAGTTGGGCGTTCGCGACCTCCTCGGTGGAGTTGGTCAGCGCGGCGAGCCTGACGCCCGCGTCGCGGAGGCGGTCGAGGGCCTCCGCCGCTTCGGGGTGCGGCGGTAGCCCGCGCATCCCGCCCAGGATGTCCTGCTTGTCCTCGTCCGAGAGCTCCATCCCGCGCCGGGCGGCCGTCATCTGAAGGGCCGCGGCGCCGACGGCCCCGAAGTCCGAGTAGGACCCGGTCACCGTCGCGACCAGCGCGGATTGGAGAACCTGCTGGAACCACTCCCGCCGGACCGCGGCGTCGCCGAAGACCCGCTCGAAGCGGGGGTCGAGCGCCCCCAGGTCCAACAGCGTCTCGTTGACGTCGAAAACGCTAACCCTCGCCACTAGGCCTCCTCTGCCGCTTCAACCCTGTACCCGCCACCGGCCCGGATCGGGCCGCGCCGATGTTGTCGGAGACCTACCCGGTACGACGGGCCGGTAATCGGGGCTAACGTCCGACGAGCGAGGCGTAGTCAACCTTTATGCAGCGGTCCATGACGACCGTCAGGCCGTGTTCTCGCGCGTAGGCGGCGGCCTCTTCGTTGACGACGCCGGATTGCATCCACAAGATTCGGGCGCCAGCGTCCACCGCGTCGCGGGCCACCGGCATCACCTCCTCGCTCCTGCGGAACACGTCCACGACGTCCACGCGACCCGGGATCTCCTGCACTCTAGAGAACGGCTCCGCGCCGAGCACCGGGCCCGTGAGGTACGGGTTGACGGGGAAGATCTCGAACCCGAAGCCCTGGAGGGCCCGGGCGATGGCGTGGCTCGTCCGGTACGGCCGCTCCGACAGCCCGACCACCGCGACGGTCTTCGACGCGGACAGGAGTGCCCGGATCTCATCCCTGCTGGGGTTCTGGTGCAACGCTGCTCCTTTCCCGCCCCGCCCCGACGCCCAGCGCGGCGAGCTCCTTGCCCTTGGCCTCCACCATGACGTCCGTCTCCCGTCCGCCCAGGGCCCCGACCACGGCCTCCCAGTCCCCCGGCTCGATAGAGTAGGCGTGGGCGCCGGGGCGCTTCTTCGGGTCCTGGCTGGAGAGGTGGATCTTGGGCCGGACGCCCCTCGACTCCCACGTGGGCAGCGCGAGGTCCAGCGCCTCACCGAGCGCCAGGCCGCCCGGGTTCAGGCGGTGGTGGAGGTTGTCCACGATGGCCGGAATGCCGAGGTCGCGGGCGGCCTGCGAGATCTCCGCGACCGTCCAGATCCGCTCGTCGTTCTCCAGCGCCAGGTAGCGCAAAATCCCCGCCTCCGGCCGCAGCGCCTCGACGAACCGGGCGACGGCGGCTGGCCTGTCGTCGTAGGCGCCGCCGAGGTGAAGTACGACCACGGCGTCCTCGCCCCCCATGAGGTCGAAGACGCGGGTGGCGTAGCGTAGCTCTTCCAGGCTGCGTTCAGCGGTCCGGGGGTCCGGGCTGCCCGGGTTGATGAACTGGCCCGGGTGCATGCTGAGGCGGACGCCCAGGGAGCGGGCGAGGGCGCCGATCTCGCGCAGGTCGTCGCCGTGTTCGACCTCCCAGTCGTACGGGAAGGCCGGGTGCGAGGCGAAGGGGATTAGGCCCTGCCCGATCCTGAAGAGCCGCAGGCCCCGCTCCGCGTTCCACCGGACGATGGTCTCCAGACCCAGCAGGTTCTCCCAGACGAGGGCGCGCACCTTCTCCGTATCTCCCAGGCTCGCGAGCCGTAGCGTCCGGTTCGTGGTCGCCGGGAGCGTCACGTTCTGCGCCGGGTAGCCGAGACGGATCATGCCCAGAAGATACAACGCCAGGACCCGTTTCGCCGTGTTCCAACGCCCTCTTCCCGACCGTTCTGTTAGCATAGATCCCCTGATGCCGGCCGCCTCCTCCCCAGAACTCTTCCAGCAAGCGGCCGACGTGTTGCGCCGCAACGACATGGGGGGGTGGACGCGGGCCGCGCCCGACCTCTACCCGCACCAGTGGAGCTGGGACGCAGGCTTTATAGCCATCGGCCTAGCCCACCTGGACACCGGACGGGCGGCCCGGGAGCTTCTCGGCCTCTTCGGGCACCAGTGGAAGACCGGCAAGGTGCCGCACATCGTCTTCAACCCCGGGGCGCCGCCCGACAGCTACTTTCCTGGGCCGGAGCACTGGGTCAGCGCCGGGCTCTTTCCCGACGCCCCGCCCGCGCCGCCGTACACCAGCGCCCTGTGCCAGCCGCCGACCCACGCGATCGGGGCGTTCAGGATCTGGGAGACTGCCGGGGGGGATGAGAAGGATACCGCGCTCGGATTTCTGCGCGAGCTCTACCCGAAGCTGCTCCTCTGGCACCGCTACCTGGCGACCGCCCGCGACCCGGAGGGCTCGGGGCTCGTCACCATCTACCACCCCTGGGAGAGCGGGACGGACAACTCCCCGCGCTGGGACGCGCCGTTGCGGGCCGTCGAGGTCGGCGACCTGCCGCCCTACCAGCGCCGGGACCTCGGGCACGTGGACGAACCCTCGGAACGCCCCACGGACGATGAGTACGCCCGCTACATCTGGCTGGTAGAGAAGATCAAAGACGCGCGTTGCGACGAGGCCCGGATCTACGGTTCTCACCCCTTCCTGGTCAAAGACGTCCTCTTCAGCTCCATCCTCGTCGCCGCCAACGAGGCGCTGCTCGAGATCTGCAAGGTCGTGGGAGCCGGCCCGGAGCGCGAGGAGATCTCCGCCTGGATCGACCGGGGCCGAAACGCCCTCGCGTCTCACACGGACCCCGAAACCAACCTCTGCTTAGACTACGACGTGCTGGCGAGCAGCCCGGTCCGGGCCCGCACGGTGGCCGGCTTAGCCCCCCTGATAGCCGGGTCCCTGGACGGGAACCGGCTCGCCCGTACGCTAGACACCCTGTACTCGGAGGTTTTTCTCGGCCACCCGCGGATGCGGCGTCCGCTGCCACCCTCCACCAGCCCCGACGAGCCCGGCTTCCACCCGCGTAGCTACTGGCGTGGCCCCGTCTGGCCGGTGGCGGTGTGGTTGATCTGGTGGTCGCTCCTACGCGCGGGCGAGCACAAACGGGCCGGGAACCTCCGTCAGGCCGCGCTGGACGAGTTCTCCGCCGGACACTTCGCCGAGTACTACGAGCCCTTCACCGGCGAACCCCTCGGCTCCGACGACCAGTCCTGGACCGCAGCCGTCGTGCTGGACTGGCTCGCGCGCGGCGAGTAGATGGCCGCTGGCTTCAGGCCAGGATAGTCGCGACGAGGAGCGGTACTACGACGATGGTGGCGCTCAGGCGGAAGAGGTGCGTAAAGGCCACCTTGATGAGGTCCGCGTCCGTCTCGCCGGTGATGGAGAGGAGCGTGCCCATGCCGCCGGGCGCCGCCGCGAAGGTGGCGGTCTCGGGGTCGAAGCTGAAGGCCCAGATCAGGAGGTATGCGGCCAGCGCCCAGGCCAGCATCTGCGTGGCGTTCACGATGAGCGCGGCCCCGGCCAACTGGACGAGCGTCTCGAAGAACTCGGCGGAGAAGCCGAGGCCGATGATGCCGCCGCCGGAGATCTGGACGAGCAGGTCGAACCCGCGCTCCGGGACGGCCCCCCGGACACAGACGCGCGCCAAACCGGACCCGACGAGCGCCCCGAGGACCCCGCCGGCCGGCAGCGGTGTCAGCGCCAGGCCGAGCGTCCCCCCGACGAGGCCGGCGCAGGCGATCAGGCCGA
This sequence comes from uncultured Rubrobacteraceae bacterium, assembly GCA_902806085.1. Classification (GTDB taxonomy): domain Bacteria; phylum Actinomycetota; class Rubrobacteria; order Rubrobacterales; family Rubrobacteraceae; genus Rubrobacter_D. The sequence goes on from CADCVH010000032.1 coordinate 39,591, forward strand.
ATCTGGAGACCTCGCCCCCGGCCCACGGTGCGGGACTACCGTTGCTCGCCGCGTTGCCGGGGACGGGATGGTGGGAGCGCGAGCGGGCCAGGAACAGGTTTGCGGCGAAGATCACCAGCAGCAGCCGCGAGAGATGAACGGCGGCCACGGCGGGGCCGTCCGCGCCGAGGCCCACCCCGATGGACGCCATCTCGGTGAGGCCGCCGGGCGCCGCCGCGAAGAGCGCCGTCTCGGGCGACATCCCCGTGAGGGCGACCGCGGCGACGGCCGCCGCCACGCCGGAGACGAGGAAGACCGCGGCCAGGACGGTCGCCGGGAACAGGGTCCTCGCCCCGGAGGCCAGCGAGTCGCGGGAGATCCTCAGCCCGACCAGAATCCCCACCAGGATCTGCAGCATCTGGTTGAGGGGTGGCGGTGTCCTTATCTCAGGAAAACCGAGCACGGCCAGAAGCAGCCCGACGCCAACCATCGCGCCCGTAAAGGAGCCCGCCGGGACGCGCAGCCGGTGTCCGGCGTAGGCGCCGAGGACCGCGGTGGCCGGCGCCGCGAAGACTACCCACGAGTCGAACGTCCCGGATCACCCCCTCGCCCCGGCGGGCACGAAAAAGCCCCGGCCATCAGACCGGGGCGACGACTCTCTCTCTTGCCGCGTCTCTAGGCGCCATCCTCCAGGACGAAGGTAACCGCCAGGTTCACCTTGTACCCGGTGATGTTGCCGTCCTGAATCAGGACGTTTTGGTCCTTGATCCAGGCCCCCTCGACACCGCGAAGGGTCGACGTGGCGCGACTAATGGCTTGCTCGATGGCGTCCTCGAAACTCGTCTGCGAGGTCGCGCTCAACTCGGTTACGCGTGCTACGGACACGAATGCTCCTTTCGCCTGTTTTCTCTCGTTCCCTGGGCAGGTCTCTACCCGTTGGCACGCAAAGCAAAACGCACCAGGCGAACCCTTGAAAAGCGGCAGACAGGGCCCCCGGCTCTCGTTTTGCCCCCCGAAAGCGAGGGCGGAAGGCATTCCCGTGCCGGCGTCAGCCGGCGTGGTCCGCGAAGGCTCGATGCTTCCGCGGACCGCCCCTACAGTTCCTTTACGAGCACGGGATCGGTGGTGGGTTTCTCCGACCCGCCGGCGGGTTCGACGGTGACCGCGATGGCGTCGGCCCCGCCGAGGGGCTTGGTGATGGCGGTCGCGGCCATGTTGCCGGATGGGTCCAGCAGCCCGCTAGGCTCCGGCACGTCGTTGTTTATGACCCAGACCTGCCCCGTGCGGTCGTCGGGGATTGATGGCATGTCCTCGACCACGAGGATGGCCCGGTCGTTCTTGAGCGCCGTGACCTCCGCGCGGGCGCCCTGCTCGGCCCAGGCGCCGCCCAGCTCTATCTCCCGGGTCTCCTGGGTTTCTTCCGCGGTGCGCGCCTCCTCGACCTGGCTCCGAAGGCTCTGCACGTCTCCCTGGAGCAGGACGTTCCAGGACAAGAGGCCGACCACCAGCAGGGCCGCCGCCCCGAGGGCGACGTTGCGGAGGCCGCCGAGCCGGCCGAGCCAGGAGAGGGCCGGGCTACGGCGGGCGGCGCGGGGCCGGGCGGCCTCGGAGGCCACCACGCTCATCACCCGGCGGCGCAGTTCGGTGGGCGGGTCGTGCTCGGGCGGGGCCAGCGCGAGCAGGCCGGCCACCCCCATGAGGTCTTCGATCTCCGCCTGCCGCTCCGGGCGCGAGGCCAGGTACGTATCCACGGCGGCCCGCTCGTCCTCCGGCAACGCGCCGAGAACGTAGGCGTCCTTGAGTTCGTGGAAAGTCTTGTCGTCCATCGGGCTCATCTAGGCACCGCCACGTCCTTCTGGTCGAAGTAGTCCCTTATCTTTTTGAGCCCAAGCCGCATCCTGCCTTTGACCGTGCCCAGCGGCAGGCCGAGGAGCTCGGAGATCTCGACGTGCGTGTAACCCGAAAAGTACGCGAGCTCAAGGATCTTGAGCTGCTCCGACGGGAGCGTGTTCAGCGCCTCCCTTACCTGGTCGCGCTGCGAGTTGCGCCAGGTCTCCGCGAAGGCCTCGCTCGGTTGCGACCTCGGCGCGGACTGCTTGACGCGGTCCTGGGTCCTGCGGCGGCTCGCCAGCGAGCGCAACTGGTCTATCCCGCGGTTGTGCACGATGGAGAGGACCCACGTCCGCACGCTCCCGCGCTCGGACCTGTAACCGGCCGCCGAGCGCCACACCTTCAAGAAAGCGTCCTGGGTGAGGTCTTCGGCGGCCTGCCTCTCGCCCATCATCCGGTAGGAGAGGGAGTACGCCGCCCGGCAGTGGCGGTCGTAGAGCGCGGCGAACGCATCCGCGTCGCCGGCCTCCATAAGAGACATGAGGTCCTCGTCCGCGAGGATCAGGTACTTTTTGCCTGCGTCCGCCATACCCTGATTCTACGGCAGTGCCTGGAGGCCGGATCACGGGCGATCCGCTTCAGGCCGCGCCCACCGCTATATGTTGAGAAATGTTGAGGAAAACTTACGGGGCGATTAAAATGTTGTGATCCGCCGTCCGGGGGCTTCCGTAACATGTGGTTGTAAGCAGGCAATCTGTTGTAGGAAGCGGATGCTGTAAAGGGCAACGAGGAAGGGTAGGGTAGATGAGTGGAGTAGAGAGCCGCGGCCTGATCGCGTTCGATCAGGAGACATCGCGGCGAAGCTTCTTGAAGACCGCGGCGTGGGCCGGTGCCGCGCTGTCGGCGGCGGGGATCGGTGGCTTTGGTGTCGCCGTCAAGCAGGCCCACGCCACGCACGAGGGCTATGTGCCCCTGGGCGACGCGGGGATCCTGCAGTTCGCGTACCAACTGGAGCAGCTTGAGGGCATCTTCTACGACGAGGGCCTCAACGCCGGCTTGTTCGCGGACGCGTTCGCCGATCAGGTCGCGGCGATCCGGGACCACGAGTTCGCCCACGCCGAGGCCATAGCGGCTACGCTCGGCGACCTTGGCGCGGAGGTGCCCGCGGTGCCCGAGTTCACCTACCCGGACGGTGTGTTCACCGACGTGGTGGCGTTCCTGGAGCTGGCGGCGACGTTCGAGCCGGTCGGGATCGGGGCTTATCAGTCGGCGGCCGTGGCGCTTGAGAGCAAGGACATCCTCGCGGCGGCCATCTCGATCCACAACGCCGAGTGCCAGCACCGGTGCGCGATCAACATAATGAACCTGGTCGTCCCGCCGAACAACATCGCCTTCGAGGAGGCGCTGCCGTTGGCCGCCGTTCAGGACGCCGTGGCGCCCTTCGGGATCACGGGTTAAGGGAGGAAGGCTAAAGATGCACAAGCACAAAGTAGACGTGCCGGGCGCGGAGGAGTTCGCGTCGCGGCCCAAGAAGAGCCGGAGGGACTTCTTCAA
>CADCVH010000033.1 GCA_902806085.1 uncultured Rubrobacteraceae bacterium
GGGCGAGCAGGGGGAAGAGCATGACCGACAACAGCCCGGCCACCACGAAGGCGGCCCCGGTGACGGGGTTCAGCACGCCCAGCTCTTGCCCGATCTCCGTGGCGGCGACGATGAACGGCAAGGAGGTAGCCTGCAGGAGCCCCGCCGCCAACGCGCCGCGGGTGCCGATCTGGGGCCTGTAGAGGGCGGCAGGCGCCCCCCGGGCGAGCAGCAGCGCCAAGAGGAGCACGGGCACCAGCAAGATCGACCTGCCGCCCTCGAGGAGGATGCGCACGTCCAGCTCCATACCGCTGGTGACGAAGAAGAACGGTATGAAGACGCCGAAACCCACAGCCTCCAGCTTCCCCCGGAAGGCGGGGTGCGTCATTGCCCGGTCCTTGTCGAGCAGGGCGAGGATCGCGCCGGCCAGAAAGGCGCCGAGGATGACCTCCAGCCCCAGAAACTGGGCCAGGACAGCGAAGCCGACGAGCAGCAGGAACGCGCCGCGGACCCGGATCTGGGCGCTCGTGTCCTGCAATCTCATCAAGACCGAGCCCAACCGCTGCAGTCGTCCCGCGGCCGCGAGCGCTATGCTGGTGGCGACCACCAAGAGCGCGAAGGCGCCGAGGAGCAGCAGTCGCGCCCCGATGCCCGTAGCCTCCCGAGAAAAGAGCAGCGACAGCAGGACGATGGCGCCGAACTCCGCTATCGAGGCGCCGGCGATAACGAGCTGGCCCAAGGGAGCGCGCGTCTGGCCGGCGTCGACGAGCACGGGAACCACGATCCCCAGGGCCGTCGCGCAGAGCACGATCGCCACGAGCAGCGGCGCGTCGATGGCGCCGACGGCCCACAGCGCGAACGCGATCCCGAACGCGATCGCCAGGGAGAGCGCGAACCCTGAAGCCGCCAGCCTGAGCGGCCTCCCGCGCAGCCGCTCCAGGTCGATCTCGAGCCCCGCCAGAAACAGCAAGAAGGCCAGCCCGATCAGGGCCAAAACCCGCAGCGTCACGTCCACCTCGACGAGCCCGAGGACGGAGGGCCCGATCACGACGCCCGCCACGATCTCAAGGACGACCGTCGGCAGCCGCAGGGCCGGCGCCATCCCGAGCAGGAGCGGGATCGCGAAAGCCACCACCGCGACGATGAGCACCCCGGTCAACGAGATCTCCGGCATCAAACCCCCGGAATCCCCAACGCAACGCCGGGGACCTGGCCCGGCAGGGAGGTTCTGGTTACCACCCTAAACTCGTTTCCCCGCCCGCGGCCCGCATCCCGGGCTCTCGACCGGCTTCCCGCGTTGCGAGCGGTGGCAGATCCGGGGAGACGTCCTTCGGGGGCGCCAGATACGGGAACCCCGGGAGGTGGTTGCCCCCGGAGGACACGCCATCGGCCAGGGACGCGTTCGCCGCCAGGCTGACCATGACGTCGTAGACGTCGTCGGCCATCGCGCGCCCATTGCGGCCCCCGGTGCCATAACTCGCGGGCTCGCGGGTATCGTAGGTTAGAACGTCGGGGAGCAACAGGGCGGCGACGTGCCGCCCGTAGGCCGCCGGGTCCTGCGCCGTCCCCGCCGCGGTCGTGAGCTTCTCGACGAAGCCGGAGATGCGCCCGGCGTACGCCTCTAGGTCGTCCTCCGGCCTGGCCTTGCTGTACTCGTCGGCGAGGTGGGGGTCGTGGTTGATAAACAGGTGCTGGATGAGCGGCGTGGCCCACCGATCCACCCGTACCCACCCGCCTTCCCTCGGGGCCAACGTGACGCCCCACAACGAGAATGTCTCGGACCCCAGGGGCGCGGTCGGGAGTTCCAGCGCCACCCCGGTGACGTTCCGGCCCGCGAAGACGTCGACCGGACCCTGGGCGAACGCCTCCGGGTCGTACCGACCTTCCAGGGCGGCGTTCCTGAAGCGGCCGAGGGCGATCCCGTCGCCGAAGAACGGGTCCGCGGCGGCCCCCGCCCACGCGCGGCCGCCGCCGGAGAGCGGCACGGTCTCGCCGGTGCGGCCTTCGCCGAGCAGCTCGCCTTCCGACCGGGGGTTCCGCGCGGCGTCGCCCCCGGCGCGGCGGACGGCGAGGGTTTGGGTGTCGCTCGCGTCCGGATCCCCGAAGGTCACGCGGTAGGTCACGTCCTCGACGGCGTCGCCGTCGGTGTCCAGCTTGATCTCGTACAGCGCCCCCGGGTGGAAGGTCGTGGGCGAAGATTTGCCCGCGTCCGGGTTGACCGTGAAGACCAGGGCCGTCGTTCTCGGCTCCTCGCCCCCGAAGGCGTACATGTCGCACAGGTCCAGGCGGCCGTCGGGGAGCGCGCTGGGCGAGTCTATGTGGTCGGGCACAATCGTCTCCTGCCTCGCCGACTGTTCGCGGTCCCTGGTTTCCCTAACCGCCGTTCGCGCCCGCATCCTGCCGGGGCCTTCCGCGGCGGCCCGCCTCACACGGAGATCAAGACCACGCCGACCAGCGAGAGCGCTACCCCGGCCACCCCGAGCCGGGAGAGCCGTTCGGCGAGCAGGAAGCGGGACAGGATCGCCGTGACCAGCGCGCTCAAGGAGGCGAGCACGCTCACGACGCTGAGCTGGCCGAGGGCGGTCGCGTAGATCAGGGCGATGTCAGCGCCCAACTCCAGCAGCCCGATCAGGACGACGGGCAAGAGCAGGCCCGGCGAGGCTACCCCGACCGCCGCCCGGAGCCCCGAGGACGCCGCGAACCCCGCGGTCGTCAGTACCGCCCCGACCTGAACCCCCACGGAGACCCACAAGACCCCATCTCCGGCGACCGCCGTCCCCCGGTCGACGAGGATGAAGAACCCCCCGAAGCAAGCGGCGGCGAGCAGGGCCAGGGGCACCGCGAGTTGCGACGGACCCCGCCCGTCGGCGGCGATCCTGGCCACCGCCCTGACGCGCGGCCTCGGGGGAGGGCATGGCGGTCTGACGGCCGGGATCTCCTTGCCAGGGCTCCCCGCGAGCGACAACAACGCCAGCCCAACGACCACCACGAAGATACCGAAGATCCCGACCAGAGACGGCGTCTCGCCCCCGACGATCCCCCAGATCACCGGGAGCGCCACCCCGCCGGCGGCGATGGAGGCGACGATGGAGGTGGACCCCAGGGACATCGCCCGGTAGAAGACGAGGATGCCGGCGGCGGCGACGATGCCGGCCACCGCACCCCACGCCGCACCGGAACCGCTGAAGCCCTGGCCGCTGAGGACGACCACCACCAGCAGTACCGCGCCCCCCGCGAGCTGGCTCCACAGCGCCACCGCCGGTCCCGGGAGGCGCCGGGACAGCGCTCCGGCCAGAAAGTCGCTCGTCCCGAACAGGCCGCTGGTCAGCAGCGCCAGCACGGCCGCCAGCGTCACGCGGAACCCCCCGAGAGACCGTTTGGGGGTACACCCCGGCCGCACATCGGGTTCAAGCCTCGTCCTTTACGTTTACGGACACCTTGGTCGCACCCCTTCGCTCCGTCAGCAGCCGCATCATGTCGGCGTGGTTCTCCAGGTCCCGTGCGGGATGGGTAATCAGGGGTACCCTCCTCTCGAATGTTCGGTTCGTCGGCGACGATCATGGCCTTTTTACCATCGCTGCCCTCTTCTCCCTCCGCCTCGCGGGATTGTGGCACGTCGCCGTCCCCTCCCGCATCATCCGACACCCCCTGCGACCCGGTAGACGTAGCCATGGTCGAAGGCGAGATCCTCCTCTTCGAGCGTCTCCACGGTCCTGACGATCAGCCAGGGCAACACTTTCGCCGAGCGGGAGAGCAGTCGGCCGGGTTCCTCTTCGCCTGCAACTCTTCATCGGCCCGGCGTCCCCGATCTATCGAAGCTGTCAGTGTCCTCTGGCTATGCGCGGTTGAACCGGGCGTGCCGCATGGTCCCGTCAACCGTGTCTCTCGCCGCACCTTCGGTCGCGAGGGGCACAGTTGCGGCTCGCCTACCGCTTCGCATGCCCCGAAGATAACCTCGCGACGTGACCGAGGCGTGATCGGGGCGTGATAAACGGCACGGCCAGGCGCGCCCCCGGCCAGCACCCGCTCTGAGAACCGGTCGTGCTCCGTCCAGGGACCTACGAGCATCCACCGGTCAATCGGGCTGGACCCTCGCCGAACCAGGCGTCCCCGGTCGTCGGAGGGGGCAACCTTTCTGCGTCCTGCTTCTTCCATCCGCGTCCCACATACCCGATATGAGGGGTGGAGAGACGCCACGATGTACGGTGGACGATGGTAGTTTAGAGGCCCGCCAAGAGGCGCGAGGGGCGTACGTACACGCGGGTGAGTCACACGTGGTCCAAGCACCCGAAGTGCACCGTAGTGCCGGTTTACTGCTGTGGAGGGACGATGAGGCCGATTCTTGTAACCTTCGCCGGCGGCGCCAGCGGCCCCTGGAGAACCTGGCGCGTCGACGCCGTCATTGGGGAGACGCTTCCGGTTACCGAGCGGCTGGTCGTGCTCGAAGGGGAGGGAGCCCGATCCCCGGCCAAGGTCGATTGGGCGCTGCGTGGCGTCGTCAGCAACGAGCGGTATGTGAACGGGGCCGAGCGGGCCGCCCTGGAAGTCCGTCAGGCGGGGCTGGGCCGGCCCGAGGCGACGTGCGCCGCCCTCATCCCGGTCAAAAAGTCGGAGGCGTGGTGGGGGCTAACCCAGGAGGCGCGCCGCGAGATCTTCGAGGAGCGCTCGCATCACATCGCGACCAGCCTTCCGTACCTCCCGGCTATCGCCCGCCGCCTGCATCATGGGCGGGACCTCGGCGAGCCCTTCGATTTTCTGACCTGGTTCGAGTACGCCCCCGAACACGCGGAGGCGTTCGAGGAACTCGTGGGCACGCTGCGCGAGACAGAAGAGTGGACCTACGTGGAGCGCGAGGTAGACGTTCGGCTCATCCGCGACGGTTACCATTGAGCTTACGCGGTTCGGCGAGTACTCCAGCAGCTTCATTACCCAGAAACCGATGCTGCCGCGTTTGCCCGCACGGGTGTGACGCGGTTGCCGCGTTCGCGGCTTCTGGACCGGGAGCGGAGCGTCGACCAGTAGGCGACGCTCCGCTCCCGTGTTCCGCGATCACCGTACCCGAGCTTGCGCCCTTACCGGTCCCGCCGCATCATCTTCTGGTTCTAGCCCACCATCTTCTGGTCCTGGCCCATCGTCTTCTCGACCGAACCACCCGCGAGCTTGGAGGCGAGGATGTCGACCTTTGTCAGTACGGGCGTCTCCCTCAGGAGTTCGTCCGCTCTTGCCAGGAGGCCGGTCGCGATCTCCCCTTCGGCGTGGGCTTGCCTGCCCGCGTCATCCAAGAACCCATCGAAGATACCGTAGGTCTCGTCGTCCACCTTGTACGCAAACCACGTGGTGGTTTCCGGCTCTGCCTCGGCCAACGGCTCCGCTGCCTCGAGGAAGTCCTCAAGCTCCTGCTCTTTGCCCGGCTTGACCTTCAGTAAGAAGGCGAATCCCTTCGTAACCACGTCTTGTCCTTTCGAGATGTGCGCGACAGTATGCCGCGTCGAGTCGTAGCCCTACCCGATAGCCCGCGCGCCGGGCCAGCCCCCTACCCGCAGTTGGCCGCCCACAGACGCCAGAACCGTTCTTTGCGTCTTTACACCTCGGCTCCTTTCGTTTCCTTCTCCGCATACCGAAGATACCCGACGGGCGTTACGGGGCCGTTATGGGAGCGTTACGGGACAAACTAGGCCAAAAATAGCGAAACATGGGGTCGCATCGGGGCCTGGCAGAAACCGCAAAAGGGGCCGGCCCTGCTCGGCCGGCCGGGAAGTCCCGGACGTCGTGGCATGCAGCAAGCCCGAGATGCAGCGGGCAGCGCCGTTCCCTTACCCGGAAGCCCCGTAGCGCCCGATCAGATATCGCATCCGGCCCGAGGTCCGAGGGAGGTCGGGCCGGATCTTTGCGAGATCCTCCGGGCTCGTCAGGCACAACGAGGACGGGGCCTCTTTGTCGCGCATCTTATCCCGGCTCCGGCCCAGCCTCCCGCGATGGTAGTGCAGTTGCCTGGCCGCCACCGCCCTTCGTTTGGCCGTGGCACAGGATGTTCGGGGCCTGGTTCCGTCAGGGTAGACTTCGCCTCGGAGGCGTTCGAAGCTCGGGGTGGCGGCGCGTGGCGTATCCGGGGTAGACTGCTCGAACGCCTTCCCTGCGAGATGTGCGCCACCGGTCACGATCGAGGAGCTTCGCGCCATGAGTACATCGACTGCAGAGGCACCCGAGGAGCAGGAGGCGATTGTCGGGGATGACGGTCTCGGGCGATGTCCCTGGGCCGCTAATCATCCTACCCTGCGGCAGTATCACGACACCGAGTGGGGGTTGGTAGTGCGCGGCGAGCAAGCCCTCTACGAGCGGATCAGCCTCGAGGCCTTCCAATCGGGGTTGAGCTGGTTGACCATCCTCAGGAAACGTCCCGCGTTCCGCACCGCCTTTGAAGACTTCGACCCCGAGATCGTCGCCGCGTACACCAACGATGACGTCGAGCGTCTGATGAATGACAGTACGATCGTGCGCAACCGGGGCAAGATCGAGGCCGCCCGCACCAACGCCCGGGCCGTTCTGGACTTGCGGGAACACGAAGGTCTGGCCCGGTTGATCTGGTCCCACAAGCCCGATAAAACGCCCGTACCCCGCGTGGTCGGCGAAGTTCCCACAAGCACTCCCACCTCAAAGGCACTCGCGGCGAACCTGCGTCGCCGGGGATTCCGGTTCGTCGGCCCGACCACCGCCTTCGCCTTGATGGAAGCCACCGGCATGGTCGACACGCACCTGACCGGATGCCACCGCCGCGGCTCCTCCGGTCAGTACGCTCCCGCGAGCGGAGCTACGGTCAAGCAAGCGACATAGAGAGAAAACGTAACGGACGAAACCCTGCCAAAAATCTTGCAACGCCCCGCGAAGCGGGGCCCGGCAGAAGCGATCCTCTTGGCCCGCATGGACCGTCGTTGTCGAAGGAATCCGGACCGGCTAGGGTCGCTTACGAGGAGGTCCGGTCCAAACCTGCTCGCAGAAACGCGCGACACCCGGGCCTCTGCGATGGCGGAGAATCGGAGCGACTGCCGGTGAAACGGCCGCAGACCGTAGGGTCTCCGTCCGGCGTAAACGGTTTGTCGAAAACCTAGCTTCGTCGGGAAGGAGCGGGGCGGCTCAGCCGCCGGCGGCCAGCTTGGCGAGCAGCCCGCGCAACTGGGCGCTCTCCTCCTCCGTCAGCGGCAATGCCCGGGAGATCTCGGCGGGTATGCCCTCGGCCCGCTGCCGCAGCGCCGCCCCCCGGGGGGTCAACTCGACGTCGACGCTGCGCTCGTCGTCGGTGCGGCGGCGACGCACGATGTGACCGGCCGCCTCCAAACGCTTGAGCAGCGGCGTCAGCGTGCCGTGGTCGAGCTGGAGCGCGGCGCCGATCTCCTTGATCGTGGCGTGGCCGCGCTCCCACAGCACCAGCATCACCATGAACTGCGGCTGGGTGAGCCCCACCCGCTCGAGCACGGGCCTGTAGAGCGCCGCCACCGATCGCGACGCGGTCGCCAGTGAGAAGCAGATCTGCTCGCCGAGCCGCACCCCCCTAATCTACCACGCGCCGTATTAGATTGTGCACAAAATTATTGTGTGCTACGCTCTGGGCATGGACGCGTACCCGGCAACCGGCGTCCTCCCGACGACCAGGAGGAGGAGGAGTAGATGAGCGCATACATGGTGATCAGCGTCACCCCCGACGACGAGGAGAAGTTCCGCGAGTACGAGGCCGGGACCCTGGAGGTCGTGCGCCGCTACGGCGGCGTCCCCGTCGCCCGCGACCCGCGGCCGTTGGCCTGGGAGACCGACGCCAAGCCGGCCCTCGGCGTGATCCTCCGTTTCGACGACAAGCAAGCCGTCGAGGCGTTCTACCACTCGGACGAGTACGCGCCGCTGAAGGCGTTCCGCCAGACCTTCGCCGAGGCCAGCGCCCTGGTGGTCGAAGGCCCCTGATCGACCGACGCCCGGCCACGGGGCTCGCCACGGGGTCCGTGGCGGCCTGTCGTGCCTCCACCTACAGAGGGATAGGTGCGGGCCTGGAATGATGCCACGCTTTGCGGCTTGCGACCCGTTCCAGGCTTTTCGCCTTTTTCGTCCCGCAAACGCGTTCTGCCTGCCCCCGCTTCGGCCGGGTGTTGCGGGGTTTTTGGTGGGGTCACTAACGGACCACGAGATATTCGAACCCCGTCGCCAAGTGGGTTGGCACCGCCATTTAGGCGAGGATGGGCCGTTTCACCGAGATGCCGCCTGGGCCAAATCCCGTTGCCTAAAACGGAGGCGCAAGGACGAAGTCGGGCGTGCGCACCCGCCTCCTATCCCGGTCCCGTAGAGCGAGTTTTGCACAGCGCAGACGGGTCCGAAAAGTCGCTCCGCGCCGTGCCGGGGATCGTGGCCCAAGCCGGGCCGACCATCCCGTAGCCATTCCCTTCGCTTCCTCCCTTGCATTTCCTCCCCGTTCTTTTGCAAGCCGTCGGGGTAGTGCGCGGCCCCTCACGTCCCCTTACCGAGCGCCCGGTCGAGGTTGTATGCGGCGCTGATGAGCGTCAGGTGGGTGAAGGCCTGGGGGAAGTTGCCCAGGGCCTCGCCCGAGCGCCCGATCTCCTCGGCGTAAAGCCCGAGGTGGTTGGCGTAGCCGAGCATCTGCTCGAACATCAGGCGCGCCTCTTCCGTCCTTCCGGCCCTCGTGAGCGCCTCGACGAGCCAGAACGTACACAGGCTGAACGTGCCCTCTTCGCCCATGAGCCCATCCGCCGATCTCTCGACGTCGTAGCGGTGGACGAGGCTGTTCGAGACGAGCCCGCCGTCGTGCGGCGGGCGGTTGGTCGCGTCGAGGGTGCCGAGCATCCTGGGGTCGGTGGGGGAGACGAAGAAGACGAGCGGCATGATCAGATTCGAGGCGTCGAGGGTGTCGCTGTCGTAGGCCTGGACGAAGGAGTTGCGCTCGGGGTTCCATCCCCTCTCCATGATCTCCTCGTAGATCTCGTCGCGCACCTTAAGCCACCGCTCGCGGTCGGCCGGGAAGGAGCGCTTGGCGGCGAGCCTGAGGCCCCGGTCCACGGCGACCCAGCACATGAGCTTGGAGTAGACGAAGTGGCGCCTCCCGCCGCGCACTTCCCAGATCCCCTCGTCCTTGCGCCGCCAGTTGTCGCAGACCCAGTTGACGAGCCCCCGCAGGTTGGTCCACAGGTCGTAGGAGATCGGGCTGCCGTGCTTGTTGTAGAGGTAGACGGCGTCCATGAGCTCGCCGTAGATGTCTAGCTGTAGCTGGTCGTAGGCGCCGTTGCCGATCCTGACCGGTCTGGAGCCGCGGTAGCCGTCGAGGTGGTCCAGGGTCTCCTCTGTGAGGTCGCCCCTACCGTCTATGCCGTACATGAGCTGCAAGGGGCCGTCGGCGTTGGAGTGCTTGCAACGGTCCCCGAGCCAATGCATGAATGCCTCGGCCTCCTCGGTAAAACCGATGCGCAGGAGGCCGTAGAGGGTGAAGGCGGCGTCCCGGATCCAGGTGTAGCGGTAATCCCAGTTGCGCTCGCCCCCGATGTCCTCTGGCAGGCTGCTGGTCGGTGCCGCGACCATCGCCCCCGTCGGCTCGTAGGTGAGCAACTTCAGGGTGAGGGCGGAGCGGTGGACCATCTCCCGCCAGCGGCCCGTGTAGTTGGACCGGGAGAGCCAGCGCCGCCAGTAGCCCACGGTCCGCATGAAGAGATCTTCTTCCTCGCCCCTCGAGAGGCAGGCACCACAGTCTGCCCCGTCGCCGACCTCGCGCAGAACGAAAACCGCCGACTCTCCTTCCCGAAGGGTGAAGCCCGCCACGGCCGCGTCACCTTCCTGCCGAAGAGGGACGCCCGCCGCGAGGCCCAGGGTCAGGCCCGTCGAGCGGAAGACCACGCCGTTGGGGGTCATGTCTGCCTCGTGGTTCGCGCGGGCGTAGTCGAAGGCGGGGGAGCACTCCATCTCGAAGCTCATCGTCCCCCGGACGACCGCGACGCGGCGCACGATCTGGCCGCGGTGTCCGCCGTCCGCGCCGTCATCGATCGGCATGTAGTCCGTTACCTCTCCCACTCCAGCCGGGGCGAAGAACCGCGTGACGAGGACGTTGGTGTCGGGCCAGTAAAGTTGCCTCGTGGTGAGCCCGTCCGCCGTCGGGGAGATCCTGAACCGCCCGCCTTTCTCATCGTCGAGGATGGCCGCGAAGACGCTCGGCGAGTCGAAGCGCGGCATGCAGAGCCAGTCTATCGAGCCGTCTATCCCGACCAGGGCCGCGCTTCGCAGGTTCCCGATGAGCCCGTAGTTCCCTATTGGCTGGTAGCCTGCGGATTGCTTTTTCGCGCCGTCGGCGCGAACCTGCCCAAAGGCCGACGGCGATGCGCCTGTCTCCACCTTTCGCTCCTTCCTTTCGAGACCCCGCTCTGCAACGCCCGCCACGCCGGCCCGGGGGGCCAGCCGCGCGAGATCCCCCGGGCTCCCCCGTGGGGGAGCCCACGGGCGCCTCGGGGGTCAGGGTCATCGGCCTCACGCGTGACGGGATTGGCGGAGCGTCTTGGGCGCCCCGCCCCACGCGACGAGATCGTCCATCGTGGCGGCGACGCTCTCCCGGTGAGCGTCGCCCGGCGCGGACTCGTGATCGGGGAAGTCGTCGAAGATGGAGGGCGCGACGGCGGAGCTTCCCGGGCCTCCACCGGCCCGTCGGAGACGCCGGTCCGACGGTTTCGGATCCGTGCTAGACCCCCTTTGGCGGCGGGATGTTCACCGAGGGCGGTCGCGCCCTCATTCGACCGTCGCGAACAGGGTGTTCAGCGCCTCGGTGAGGGTCGGGTGGGCGAGGACGGCGTCGCGGATGGCGGTGTAGGGGACGTTGCCCAACATCGCCATCTGGAGGACGCCCATGATCTCGCCGCCCTCGATCCCGAGGACGGCGGCGCCCAGGATCTGGCCGGTCTTCGCGTCTACCACGGCCTTCATGAACCCGCGCGTCTCGTCCGTCTCCAGCGCCCGCGCCGAGTACGCCATCGGTAGCTTGGCGACCTTGTAATCGAGGCCCTGTTGCTTGGCCTCGCGCTCGCTTAGGCCCACCCTCCCCAGCTGCGGGTCGATGAACACGGTGTAGGGCACTGTGCGGCCGGAGATCGTGGCGCTCCCGCCGTCCACGACGTTGGCCTTGATGACCTTGTAGTCGCCGATGGCGACGTGGGTGAAGGCGGGGCCGCCCTTGACGTCGCCTAGGGCGTAGACGCCCTCGACGTTTGTCTCCAGCCTCTCGTCGACCCTCACGAAGCCGCGCTTGTCCGTCTCGATGCCCGTGGCCGGCAGGTTCAGCGTGTCGGTGGCGGGTGGCCGTCCGGCCGCCATCAGGAGGTGCGAGCCCGAAAGCTCCCGCTCGCCTTCGGGCGTTCGGACCGTGAGCCTGACACCGTCGCCGTCCGCCGACTCGACCCCGAGGGCGTGCGTCTCGAGCAGCACGTCGATGCCCTCCCCGCGCAGGATCTCCGTAACCTCCTCCGCCACGTCGGCGTCCTCGCGCGTGAGGAGTTGGCCGCCCCGCTCCACGATAGTCACCGCGGCGCCCAGGCGCCGGAACATCTGGCCGAACTCGAGGCCCACGTAGCCGCCGCCGAGGACAAGCAGGTGCTCTGGTACCTCCCCGAGCTCCAGGATCGAGGTCGAGTCCAGGTACGGCACCCCGACGAGGCCGTCGATGGAGAGCTCGGCCGGATGCCCCCCGACGTTGATGAAGACGGCGTCGGCGGAGAGCCTCTGGGTCCCGCCGCCCTTCAGGTCCACCTCAAGCTCCTTCGGGCCGACGAACCGGGCGCCGCCCTCGATGAAGTCGAGGTCCTCGGACCCATCGATGATCTGATCGTTGACGCCGCGGAAGGCGTCCATGATGCCGCGTTT
The DNA here is from genome assembly GCA_902806085.1 of uncultured Rubrobacteraceae bacterium. GTDB lineage: Bacteria > Actinomycetota > Rubrobacteria > Rubrobacterales > Rubrobacteraceae > Rubrobacter_D. The sequence continues at coordinate 11,869 of CADCVH010000033.1, forward strand.
GCGCTGCTGGATCTTCTCCATGTTGATGTCTATCGGTCCGGTCAGGACGCCGTAGTCCGCGGCCCGGCGCGCCAGGTGGGCGACCCTGGCGCTGGCGATCATGGTCTTGGTCGGGGTGCAGCCCTCGTTCACGCAGGTGCCGCCGACGCGCGTGCGATCACGATCTATCAGGGCCGTCCGGCGCCCCGAGTTGCCGAGGGAGGCCGCCAGCAGCCCCCCTGCCTGGCCCGAGCCTATGACGACGGCGTCGTAGTGTGCGTTCGAATCCATGATTCTTTGCTCCTCTCCTGTAGTTGGTTGCGCTGTTTGTTGTGTTGCCTGTCCCTTGATCTCGACGCGTGACCCGCCGTGGCCGCCGCAGGAGCGCAGCCAGAGCCGGTCGTCGCGCGCGAGTAGTTCGTCGGCCTCTTCTGGCCCTTGGCTGCCCGGCTCGTAGGCCGCGAGCGTGGTCTCTCCTTTCTCCCAGGCGGCCAGGATCGGGTCCATCAGGCGCCACGCAAGCTCGATGGCGTCAGAGCGGATAAACAGGGCCGCGTCCCCGTGGACGGCGTCGAGAAGCAGCCGCTCGTAGGCGTCGGGGATGCCGCCTTCGCCGAAGGCGTCGGCGTAGTGGAACGTCATGTTCACCGGTCGCATCTGCGACGCCGCCCCCGGCACCTTCGCCTCGAAGCGCAGATGCACGCCCTCGTCCGGCTGGATGCAGAGCCCCAGCACGTTCGGGGCGGCCCCCCCGCCGTCCGGCGTCCCGTCCGCCGCGGGGAACATCGAGTGCGGCAGGCTCTTGAACCGGATGACGATCTCCGAGAATTTCTCCGCCAGCGCCTTGCCGCTCCTGAGGTAGAAGGGCACCCCCTGCCAGCGCCAGTTGTCCACGTGCAACTTCACGGCCCCGTAGGTGGCCGTTTCCGATCCCTCGGCCACGCCTGCCTCGTCCCGGTACCCCAGGTATTGCCCGCGCACCGTATCCCGCGCTATCGCCGCGCCCACGACGGGCCTGACCGCGGCGAGGACCTTCGCCGTCTCGTCGCGCAAAAACGTCGCGGAGAAGGAGGCCGGGGGCTCCATCGCCACCAGCGACAGGAGTTGGAGGAGGTGGTTCTGGAGCATGTCGCGCAGGACGCCCGCCCCGTCGTAGTAGCCCGCGCGGTGGCCGACGCCGACCTCCTCGGCGACCGTGATCTGGACGCTGTCCACGTAGGCGCGGTTCCACA
>CADCVH010000034.1 GCA_902806085.1 uncultured Rubrobacteraceae bacterium
CCGAAGATCCCCAAAACGGGGCCTCGTGAGACCCCGCAGCGGCCCGGCCCGGGCCGTTTTGGCGCCCGAACAGCGGCCAAATGCGTGCTCGGAGCCCTACTCGAACCCCTTTTCAGACAGTTTCAAGACGAAGTTCTGAGGGAGCTAGGCGGGCCGGACGCCAGCCCACCCGCACCCATCTCTACGAGAGATCTGCCGGCAGGACGGTAAATCCGCTCGCCGCGGCTGCCCTTCGTAACGTCCCGTCTAACGATACGAACTCGTAGCCACTAGGCAACTCCGCGGCCCACCTAAAGGCGGCAGCGAGCTGCATCGCGTCGGGTGCCTTTAAGGGATACATGTCCATGAAGTCCTCCCCAAGTAACCGGACCCTTTCCGTTGGCTGCATCTCCGACCAGCTACCACTCAGATGGTCCAGGATAGTACGCGCGTTCGCTACATCCGTGGACGAAAGTGAGCCCTCGCGCCTACGACGGTTCAACGCCGAGATGCACTCTGCTCTGGTGCCCCACCACGTGACCAGGGGTCCGAGTATTACTCGAACGAAAACACCCGCTAAGCAATGATGTTTTTGTGTCAAGCACCTTGCTATCCGCCGAATCTTGAGGTTTACGCAGTGGTTGCATGTAGCTTCCGCGCAAGCTCGCAATAGGCCTGCGGCCCACGTTCAAACGTGTCGATCGGTCGCTGGCCGACGTCCCGCGTCCCGGCATGATCGAAGCCTCGCAGTGGTCCGTCGATCGGGAGTATCGCGAGCCCATGCACCGCGGACCGGGCAATAAACTCCGCACCCGGACGTCGCTCGCGGGGCAAAAGCTCCGCTTCGACGAGTTCGTCCAGCGCCGCGCCGCGTAGCCGGAAGGGTGTCCGCCCTCCCTCCCCGGCTCTGTCCGGACTGGCGCCGCTTTGTAGGTTATCCGAGGCCGAGAACGTCGTCTGGAACAACCCCGGTTCCGACCGCGCGAACCGCGGGTAGTCCCGGAGACGGCGAATCCGCGTCCTGAGCCTGATTGCGTCGTAATCCTTGTCTAGATGATATTTGGTAGTATATTGCTATTAACTATTAAAATACTAGGAAGGATGATCGTCATGAAGGACGCCGGTCACGGCGACACGACAAGCGAGCGAAGACGCGGGCCGATGAGTGCGGAGCGGCGCCAGCGGGTTCGTATGGAAATCTCTCGGGAAGCGGCGCGCCTGTTCTGGGATCAGGGTGTCGCTGATACGACCGGTGAACAGATAGCGCAGGGGGTGGGCCTCTCTGTGAGTAGCATCTGGCGGTACTTTCGCAACAAGGAGAGCTGCGCCGAGCCGGTCTTGGCGCGGGGCGTCGAGGAGTTCGCGGCGGTGTTGCGTCGCTGGCCGCGGGAGCTCTCCCTCGAAGATCACCTCGTCACGTGGGGGAGGGAGCGTCCTCGAGATCCCGATCAGTATGCCTACGACCTGGCCGAGATAAAGATGATCGCGCTGGCCGACACGGAGCCGGCGCTGCGCGCGGCCTGGCTGATGGCCTGCGATCAGGGGGAACGCCAGCTTGTCGCGGTCATCGCGGACCGCCTGCGGCGCCCGACCGACGATATCGAGGTGCGAACGCACGCGGCGGCGACCACCGCGGTTCTGCGGGTGCTCACCGAAGAGATCAGTGTCGCCGTTCTGACCGGCTCCGATCCCGCCACTTTCGGCAGCCCACTCGAACGCGCAGAACGCACGGTCCACGCTTTGCGCGTGGCCACCGGAGGGGTCGTCGGCGACCCCGTCGAATCCTGAACCCATCGGCAACTGCAATCGGCGACTGCAATTAGCGACCAGATCCAAGGAGTTCATGACCATGTCCCAAGTTTCCCCCAACCACCCGCGGGAGTCGGCAAAGACCCCCGCCGCGTCCTCGGCCAGGTCGCCTCCATCAGATCCAGGGCGGTTCAACCCTTCCGGCCCCTTCACGCTTTGGGGTGACGAAACCATCGCTTGTAGCCGGTCCCTCGCGGATCGTCGAGATCCAGAGCAACACAATCACCGACCAATCCCGAGATCTAGGAGTTAGAGATGACCACAGCAACCCGAACCATCGTCATGACCGGCGCCACCCGCGGAATCGGTCTCGAAGCAGCACGAGAATTCCTGCGTCGCAGCCCCGATACGCACCTCGTGGTTCTTGGGCGAGGCTCCTCTGCCGCCCAGGTGCTGCCGAGCCTGCGAGAGGTCTCTCCGCACGTCTCGACGGTCGACATCGATCTGTCGAGCAAGGCGAGCGTCGCCGCTGCTGGCGCACAGCTGGAAGATCTTCTTGATTCCGGCGAGTTGCCTCCGCTGCGGGGCCTCGTGTTCAACGCGGGTGTCCAGTTCTCCAACGCGCTTGCGACCACGGTCGACGGATACGAGAAAACCTTTGCCGTGAACGTCATGTCCACCCACCAGCTTCTCAGGCAACTACACCCCCACATTCAGGCGCCGGCACGCATCGTCGTCACGGTCAGCGACGCCCACTTCGGTGATCTTCGGCACACCGGGGGGACCATGCCCGCGCCCCAATGGGCCATCCCGGAGATCTCCCGACCCGGAGCATTCCACCGTTCCGGAGATGTCCGAGCCGGCCGTCGTGCCTACGTGACGAGCAAACTCGGCGGCATCCACCTGGTCCACGAATGGGCCCGCCGATTGCCCGACGGCATCGACATCGTCTCTTACAACCCCAGCCTCGTGGTCGGAACCGGGCTCGCACGCGAAAGCGGTGGAGCCTTTCCCTTCTTGATGAGATGGATCATCCCGCTGCTGACGGTCACGCCCCTCGTGGATACCCCGGTCCCCGCGGGCGAGAAACTCGCCGACGCCATTCTCAGCGTCACCCCCGCCGCGACCGGCGCCTACATCCACCGGAAGAAGGCCACGGCGTCATCCACCGAGTCCTACGACACCGACCGCGAACGCGCCCTCTGGAACTGGCTGGAACAGGTCTATGGACAACCAACTGAGGGCGCCAAGAGCGCCTACGATATTCGTCCTTCGCCGGTCCGCGATCGCGACAGGTAGCGGAGCTGCACGCGCCGGACCGGACGGGCCGACAGGCACCTTCACCCTCTGGGAGGGCGTGGATGTCCCGTGGTGACCGGGCGCAGGACCATCGGGGGGCAGCTCAACCTCCACGAGCAGCGCCACTCCCTCGCACGCGCCGTCTTCTTCGGCAAGAAGGGCGAGGTCCGCAAGCGCTACCGCGAGGGCCAGGAGGACCAGCTCGGCGCCCTGGGCCTCGTCGTCAACGCCGTCTCGCTCTGGAACACCCGCTACATCGGCCTCGCGCTGGAAACCCTGGCGGCGGAGGGCTTCGAGGCGCGCGTGGAGGACGTGGAGCGCCTCTCGCCACTGCGCCACGAGCACGTCAACCTGCTCGGCCGCTACCAGTTCTCGCTCGCCGACGACCTCATGCAAGGCGGCCTGCGGCCCCTGCGTCGTCCGGGCATCCTGGAGGATGATTGAATGTTTGTTCAAGTTCTTAGCGGGTGTTTTCGTTCGAGTAATACTCAGAGGCCGAAACGCGCCGGCCGGGACGCTTTGGCCGGCCAGCGCGAGCAAAGCTCGGACCCCGACTGCCGTTACGCGGTGGTCCTGCCGTCGGCACGACGGATGGGTGTGACGGCGGCCGTGGCCACGGCCGTGGCCGGGTCTGGTGGCATGGGTTTCACTCCTGTTGGGCGCCCCGCCCGCCAGACCCGGCCGCGCTCCTTCGCCCGCTCCGACACGAGGCCCCTTTGCCACAGGTCCGCCCGCTCGGCGCCGTGCGGCCCGAGCCTGAGTTCCTCCAACTGCCGGCCGGACTCCGTCCGGCGAACCGCGACCAGCGCGTCCCCGAACGGCTCGCCGGTCCTCCCGGCGCGGGCCTGTGCCTGCCGGGACAGGACCGAGTAGACCATCTCGCGCACCAGTTGTCCGGTGTGCATCGGTTTCGCCTCTCCCGACTCTTGCTTCACGCCCGTCCGCTTCGTCGTTACCTCGGTCAAGAGCTCTCCTGCTCTCGTGGGCCCGGCCCTCGTTCGCCCACGTGGGTAATCTTCGGTGACACAAGTATGCGGGCCGGCGAAGCCGCTCCTGTTAGGAGGCGGCGATCGCCGGCCCGTGCGACAAACACCGGTCGCGCCACAACGCCGGTGCCCGCGGCTAGTTGTCTATCTCCCTGTACAGCGGTCTTTACCTCCTACTAGAGGTGCAACAGGGATATTGTAGCACGAATTACTAATATTGTGGCGCGCTACCGGCGGGGGCGCCTCCTCGTGCCGGGGCCGATTCGCACTTTTCAGGAGATCTCCTCATAGGTTTCTGCGAAGTTCGGCAATACAAGACGAAACTCGGCTCATTAGCATGATACGTGTCCTTTGCGCAAGGAGTACAATGAAATTGTTATGTGGCCAACACACCGCCGCGTGAGGGCGTAGGACCGCTACCTGCCTCCCTGCTAGAGTTGGGTTAGCTTCCCACCATCATCATTGAGCCGGGCTCGCCACTCTACCCCCTCCAGGGAACGGCGGCCCGGTCTTCTTGCCATCGACGCGCTCGAACGCGTCGATGAGGCCTTCTAGGAACTTTGTCTGGACGGTTCTAAGAACTTCGGCTATAGAGCTATTCTCGGGCGTTAGCAGGGAAAGGTCCAAGACTGGTCCGTTTAGGGGATACGTGACCCTTGCTCGGGGAGTATGATGCAATCGTTACGTGGCCGAGACAACGCCGCGTCGAAGGCGCAGGGTCGCTACCTGCCCTCCTTCCGGACCGGGGTCAGCAACCTCCAACCACCCTCCGCCCGCGCGTGGGCGGGAGCAAGGAGACGCGACCGTGGCCACCAAAGGAAAAAGGACGGAAGCGGAACCGAGCGCGTCCGCGAGCGCGCCAACCAGGCTCTCCGAGCGAGAAGATCGTGCGGGCCCCGGCGGTCCTGCGGAACATATGAAAGCGATCGTCCAGGACGCGTACGGCTCACCCGATGTCCTGGAGCTTAGGGATATCGACAGGCCCGAGATCGGAGACGACGAGGTACTGGTTCGCGTGCACGCGGCCGGCGTGAACCCGGGCGACTGGGCGGTCATGGGCGGCCTGCCGTACATAGCCCGCCCGGTGTACGGGCTGCGCAGGCCGAAGAACGCCATCCGGGGGACGGACGTGGCGGGGACGGTCGAAGCCGTCGGCACCGGCGTGACTCGCTTCCGGCCGGGCGACGAGGTCTTCGGCTGGTGCGGCGGGCTCGGCGGGGCCTTTGCCGAGTACGCGGCCGTCTCCGAAGGCGCGCTGGCGCCCAAGCCTGCCAACCTCAGCTTCGAGCAGGCCGCGGCCGTTCCCATGGCCGGGCTCGTCGCCCTCCAAGCCCTTCGAGATCACGGCAATGTTCGAGCCGGGCAGAAGGTCCTGATCAACGGCGCCTCCGGGGGCGTCGGCACCTTCGCGGTGCAGATCGCCAAGGCGCTCGGCGCCGAGGTGACCGGCGTGTGCAGCACGAGGAACGTGGGCATGGTCCGATCTATCGGCGCCGATCACGTCATCGACTACACCCGTGAGGACTTCACACAGAAGGATCAGCGCTACGACTTCATCCTCGACAACGTGGCAAACCATTCGCTGTCCGACCTCCGACGCGCGCTCACCCCGACGGGAATGCTCGTTCCGAACGGCGGAGGGTTCGACAACCACTGGTTCGCAAGCGGCGGTCGTGTGATCGGCGCGCACGTGTTGAACCGGTTCGTGGGCCACACACTGCGGCCGTTTCTCGTGTCGCCGAAGCTCGAGGACCTGCTCGTCCTCATGGAGTTGACCGAAGCCGGCAAGGTCACGCCGGTAATAGACCGCACCTTTCCGCTGGGCGAAGCCCCTAAGGCGATGGGCCATGTGGGAGGGGGACACGCCCGAGGAAAGGTCGCCGTCACCGTGTGACGCATGTGACACACGTCCTGCGACGGATCGGGTGAACACGGCAACCGGGCAGACAGGAGAGCCGCCACGCGCCTCTTGCGCATCGAGGAATCAACTTCTTGCCCCGAAGGCAGGTTGAAGGGAACTGAAATGGCGAACCATCCGACAATCACGAAACGGCCCACCGCCGACATCTCCCCACGGAAGGTCGCGCTGATCGCAGGGATTGGCCTGCTGGTCATGGCGGTCCTCGCGCCCCTCGCACGCTTCGGTGTGCTCCAGAACCTTATTGTGCCAGCGGATGCGGCGGCAACGGTCACGAACATCACTGCCTCCGAGGAGCTCTTTCGCGTCGCCATCGCGGCTCTCTTGGTAGTCACGTTCCTGGACATCCTGGTTGCCTGGGCGCTCTATGTTCTGCTGAGACCGGTGAACGCGGCCCTCGCGCTCCTTGTGGGTTGGCTGCGGCTGGCAGCTCCAGCCGTGTTTGCGGTGGCGTTGGCGAACCTGCTCGACGTCGCGCAGCTCGTGGGCGGCTCCGACGGCGCGGCGCTTCAACCGGCGCAGTTGCAGGCGCAGGTGATGGCATCCATATCCTCATTCGACAACGGCTGGGACATGAGCCTGGCGATCTTCGGACTCCACCTCCTTGGCCTTGGATACTTGCTGTTCCGGTCGGCACACTTCCCGCGGTTCCTCGGTGTGCTCGTGGCCATCGCCGGCGGCGGATACCTGGCCGATTCGTTCGGCACCATCCTCATCCCCGACTACGCGTTGACCATCGGCGCGTTTACGTTCGTTGGCGAAGCGTTGCTCATCTTCTGGCTGTTCTATAGAGCCATCAAGGGATTCCCATCCGGATCGGACCCATCCGAATCGGAAAGCCCTGGCGCACCGGTGACGGAGCAACGGCTCACGCAACCGACCACCCTGGTCCCATGAGCCTGAAACCTCTAGCCCCGAATTCATAGATGTCTTGTGGATATAGGCGCGCTCGGGCTCGTCCGGAGTGAGGAGTGCGCTGGTGGAAGGAGACGATCACCATGCAGGTACCTACATTCTCAGTGACCACTGCTAAGCGAACCGCCAAAGTAGCGGCGGCGGGCTTCGGCGTGGTCGCGGTCTTCCAGCTCCTCTTGGCACTCGGAGCCCCATGGGGGGAAGCCGCGTTGGGCGGCTACAACGAGGGGACGCTCCCACCAGAGCTTCGCGTCGTCAGCTTGGTCTCCATGGCCGTCTTCCTTGGAGCGGGATTCGTTGTCCTCGGTCGCGCGGGCCACTGGGGCGATCGACTCTCCGGCGCCTTCCGGGTGGGAACGTGGGCGCTCGCCGTGATTCTGCCGCTTGGCGCGCTCATGAACCTTGCCTCCTCGAGCCCGTGGGAGCGCTTCGGGTGGGCGCCGTTCACGTTTCTTCTTGCGGTGGCGACCCTCGTGGTCGCTCGCGGGCGGAGCCATGAGCATGCGCAGGTACACGGTGGCACCTGAGCATGGACGACTGTCCCCCGATGAGCCCGAAGCGAGCATAGGAATGAGCCGCGTGACGCATTCGATGCACGGCAAGACCGTATTGATCACCGGTGGCACCGGCGGGATCGGCAGGGCGGCCGCGATCGGCCTGGCCTCAATGGGTGCCAGGGTGGGCATAACCGGTCGCGACCGGGACCGAGCCGGGCGGGCCGCCGCCGCGATCGCCCAGGAGTCGGGCAACCCCGCGGTGGACGTCTTCGTCGCCGACATGTCGTCGCAGACCGAGGTCCGGCGGTTGGCCCGCGAAGTTATCTCCGCGTACCCGAGGTTGGACGTGCTCGTAAACAACGCCGGCGTATTCCGCAGCGAGCGGATCACGACCGCGGACGGGCTAGAGACGACGTTCGCGGTCAACCACCTGGCCTACTTCTTGCTAACCAACCTGCTACTGGACTCGCTCGAGGCCGGCGCCCCGTCCAGGATCGTCAACGTCGCTTCGGCGGACCACAGCAACGCGACCATCGCCTTCGATGACCTCCAGGGAGAGAAGGGGTACAGGGGAGCGAAAGCCTACAGCCAGTCGAAGCTGGCAAACGTCCTCTTCACCCACGAGCTAGCCAGGAGGCTCCGGGGAACCGGCGTCACCGCCACCTGCCTGCACCCCGGGGTAGTCGGGACCAACCTCGGGAGCGGGGTTTCCGGGGCCTTCGGGTTCGTGGTGAGGGCATTGAGGCCCTTCATGAAAAGCCCCGCGAAGGGAGCGGAGACCTCCATATACTTGGCGTCCTCCCCTGAAGTCGAGGGCTCCAGCGGCAGGTACTTCGTCACGAAGGCCGAGGCCCGCTCATCGGATGTATCCTACGATGAGAGGTTAGCCAGACGACTGTGGGAGGCGAGCGCAGAGCTCACCAACCTGCCTGTCCAAAACCGGTAAGAAGAAACCTGCCGCGGTTGCCTCTGTGCAGGGAGAGCAAGTGCCAGAGGACTCGGAAGTTGATCCATGTATACGCCGATTCTAGCCACCAAGCTCTACGTCCCCCGGCCTCGTCCTGGAGTCGTCCTCCGCCCACGCCTGATCGAGCGCCTCGACGAGGGTCTGAACCGCAGGCTGACCCTCGTCTCCGCCCCCGCCGGCTTCGGTAAAACCACGCTCCTCGGCGAATGGGTAGCCGGGTGCGGCCGTCCGGCCGCCTGGCTTTCGCTGGATTCGGGGGACAACGACCCCGCACGCTTTCTGGCTTACCTCGTCGCCGCTTTGCAAACCATCGCGCCGAACATCGGAGAAGGGGTGTCGGGCATGCTCCAATCCCCCCGGCCGCCGCCAACAGAATCGGTTCTGACGGCCCTGCTCAACGAGATCGACACCGTCCCGGACGATTTCGTCCTCGTCCTCGACGACTACCACGTTGTTGATGCTAGAGAGGTCGACGATGCCCTCGCCTTTCTGATGGAGCACCTGCCGCCGCGGATGCACCTCATCATCGCCACCCGGGAGGACCCGCCGCTACCCCTGGCCCGGTTACGCGTCCGGGGCCAATTGGCCGAGCTGCGCGCAGCGGACCTGCGTTTTACCCCCTCCGAGGCCGCAGAGTTCCTCGAAGGGGTGATGGGCCTGAGCCTCTCTGAGGAAGACATCGCCGCGCTGGAGACCCGCACCGAGGGCTGGATCGCGGGGCTCCAGCTGGCGGCGCTCTCGATGCGGGGGAGAGAGGACGTTGCCGGGTTCATCAGGGCTTTCGCCGGAGACAACCGGTACGTCGTGGACTACCTAGTCGAAGAGGTTCTGCAAAAGCAGCCCGAACGCATCCGGAGTTTCTTACTCCAGACCTCCATTCTCGACCGGTTGAGTGGCCCGCTGTGCGATGCCGTCACCGACCAGGAAGAAGGCAACGTGCTGTTGGGGGCCCTGGAGCGGGGCAACTTCTTTGTCGTTCCGCTGGACGACAAGCGCCACTGGTATCGCTACCACCACCTCTTTGCCGACGTACTCTTTGCACATTTGATGGCGGAGCAGCCAGATCAGGCACCTACCCTGCATCGGCGGGCGAGCGAGTGGTACGAGCAGAACGGTCTGCGCGCCGATGCTATCCGCCACGCGCTGGCCGCCGAGGATTTCGAGCGGGCGGCGGACCTGGTCGAGCTGGCAGTGCCTTCAACGCGCCGGAGTAGGCAGGAGGCCACGTTGCTTGGCTGGCTGAAGGCGCTCCCCGAGGAGCTGTTCCGCTTCAGGCCCGTGCTGAGCCTTCACTATGTCGGGGCGTTACTGAGTAACGGTAAGCTCGAGGGCGTTGAGGACCACCTGCGGGACGCCGAACGGTGGCTGGACGCCACGTCAGATACGGGTGAGCGACCGGAAGCCCTGTCGGCCGAGATGGTCGTCGTGGACGAAGAGGAATTTCGCCGACTTCCGGGTTCGATCGCCATGTACCGTGCCGGACAGTCCCTGGTTCTGGGCAACGTGCCCGACACCGTGAAATACGCTCGGCGGGCGCTCGACCTCGTACCTGAGGACGACCATTTCCTGCGCGGAGCGGCGGCGGCAATCCTGGGGCTCGCATCCTGGGCTAGCGGGGATCTCGAGGCGGCCCACCGGTCCTATGCCGCCGGCATGGCCAGCTTGCAGAAGGCCGGGAACATCTCCGACGCGGTCGGGGGCGCAATCGCCCTGGCCGATATACGGATCGCGCAAGGCCGTCTCCGCGAGGCGATGCGCACCTACGAGCACGCCTTGCGGCTCGCGGCGGAGCAGGGCGACCCCGTACTGCGAGGAACGGCGGATATGCACGTGGGAATGGGCGAGCTCCACCGCGAGCGTGACGATCTGGAAGCCGCCACGCGGCACCTGCTGAGAAGCAAGGAGCAGGGCGAGCACACCGGGTTCCCGCAAAACCCGTATCGCTGGCGCGTCGCGATGGCTCGGATACTGGAGGCCCGGGGAGATCCGGACGGCGCGCTCGACCTGCTCGACGAGGCAGAGCGCCTGTACGTGAGCGACTTCTACCCAAACGTGCGCCCTGTCGCGGCGCTGAAGGCACGGATGCGGGTCGCGCAGGGTAGGTTGGGTGAAGCCCTCGGCTGGGCGCGCGAGCGGGGCCTGTCCGCCCGTGACGACCTCCGCTACCTGCGCGAATTCGAGCACATCACCCTGGCGCGGGTGCTCTTGGCCCGGTACAAGAGCGATCGGGAAGAACGCTCCATTCACGAGGTAATGGGATTCCTGGAGCGCCTCCTGCAAGCGGCGGAAGCAGGCGGGAGGATGGGGAGCGTGATCGAGATCCTGGTGCTGCAGGCGCTCGCCCACCAGGCGCAAGGCGACAACCCTTCTGCTCTCGTGCCCCTGGAACGCGCCCTGACGCTGGCCGAGCCGGAGGGCTACGTCCGAGTCTTTGTGGACGAAGGTACCCCGATGGCTCGCCTGCTTTATGAAGCCCTCTCTCACGGGGTTGAGCCAGAGCATACTCGCCGGTTGCTGGCGGCATTCCCTGTTGCCGAATCCGAGCAAACTGCATCGTCGCGGTCGAGGGGTCCCGAATCCGAATTGGTCGAGCCACTCAGCGCGCGCGAACTCGAAGTACTTCAACTCATCGCCGAAGGGCTGACCAATCGGGACGCCGCTACCAGGCTTTATCTCTCGCCGCACACGGTCAAGGTCCACACCCGCAATATATTCACCAAACTTGCGGTCAAGAATCGCACCCAGGCTGTCGCCAGGGGCAAAGCCTTTGGGATCCTATCTCAAACGTAATCGCAAGGACGCCTCCACTCAGCATCGTTGACCGATCCCCCCTTCCAGGCGAACGCGAATAACCCCCCGAATACCTCTTAAGGGGTATGACACTACTACCACCTGGTGGCTACGCTCCTTGCACATGGAACAACGGCTACGAAAGGTGCAGGGGCATGCCAAACAGACTCGATCAACCGATGGTCTACCAGATTAGGGTCAAGGGCCATCTGAATCGTCGATGGACGGAGTGGTTTGGGGACGTGACCATCACTCCAGAAGACAACGGCGAGACGCTTTTGACCTGCCCGCTCGTGGATCAGGCCGCGCTGCACGGATTGCTAAGGAAAGTGCGCGACTTGGGACTGCCATTGATCTCGGCCATTCGCGTCAACCCCCCCTAGGCGGATGCCTCCGACGACAAACAGTGAATCGAGAGAGGAGAACGAAAGATGACTACCAACGAAAAAACGAGTACAGACAGAATGGCCGCGAGAGTCGAGCGAGGAGAACGAGAAATGGCGACCAGCGGAAAGGAGAGCAGAATGAAGATAACTGCGCCGAAACTCATCCGTTGGGCAGGTTTATCGGCTATGGCGGCAGGGATCATTTTCGTGGTCATTCAGCCGATCCATCCACTTGACGTTCTTTCGTCGGTCACCACCGACCAATGGGTCATCATCCAGTCCTTGAAGACGGCCATGTGCCTCCTCGGCCTGCTCGGCTTGGCGGGGCTCTACGCCCGGCAAGTGGAAGAGGCCGGGTGGCTTGGCCTGGCCGGCTATCTCCTGTTTAGCCTCTTCTTTGCGCACACGATCGCCTTTGCCTTCACCGAAGCCTTTATCTTGCCGCAGTTGGCGACCGAGGCGCCGAAGTATGTGGAGAGCTTCCTGGGGATCATAAATCCGGAGTCTCCCGGCGAGATGAACCTCGGAGCCCTCCCGACGCTCTATGCGGTAGCAGGGTTTGGGTACGTGCTCGGCGGCCTGCTGTTTGGCATCGCGACGTTCCGCGCCGGCATCCTGCCGCGCTGGGCGGCCGGTCTGCTCGCCGTCGGGGCCGTGTTGCCCATCTTATTGTCTTCGCTGGTCCCGCACCCGTTGGACCGGATATTCGCGGTGCCGGTGGGGTTGGCTCTGATTTGGCTGGGATATGCGCTCTGGTCAGAACGGCGCGCGCAAGCCGCCGAGCCCGATGATAGCGTTACGACGGGCGTTGAGCAGCCCGCCGTTGGGCCTTCTAACGGTCGTGTCCCTTCTAAGGCTTAGCGCCACATAGCGTCACGTAGCGCGAACAAGGGCCGGGGCGTAGCAGCCTCGGCCCTTGTTCTTGCCCCTATTCACCCGAGTGCGTGGAAGGCGAATACTCCGAACTTTGCGCTGAGGGTTCTCAGAAGTTGGCTCCGAGGTTCGGCTGGTGGCATCATGCTTGTGGTGGGAAACCTCGCCGTAATGTGTGGGTTCTGTCGCGCTTTTGGTGAAGCGACGGATCCTCTCCTGGACCGCCTTTCCGGAGCTCGTCAGGCTGCCAGCATCCTCGCCCTGAGCAGGTCGAAACCCGCCCGCCCGTACCCCTGCCTCTTGAGCAGCTTGAGCTTGTGGACGAACCCCTCCACCGGCCCGTTGGACCACTCTTCGGTGAGGCCGGCCCGTACCGCGTCGAGGTCCTTCCTGAGGCCTGCGGCGAAGCTCCGCATCGCGGGGGCTTTCGACGCCTCCGCCTCTTCTAGCCACCTGTCGAGCTTCTCGCCTTGGAGGTTCCTGGTCATCTCTGCGAACGCCTGGGTCAGTCGGCGCACGTCGCTGAGCGCTTCGTCGGCGCCGCAGAGTCTGCCCAGGTACTCCTTCTGCTCGGCGCTCAGCTTCTCCTCGCGGCGCATGAACAGGGCGGCCACGTTCTTGGAGGTCGAGGAGAGTCCGGCCACCGACCCCCTCCTGGCGTGCGGCACGGAAGACGGCGGTTTCCCTTCCGCCTCGGCGCGCCTCAGCTGGGCGACGAAACGGGCGCAGATCTCCTCGCTGTTTTGGTAGCCTTGCTCCCGGATCTCCCGGTAGAGCCTACTGCCGTTGCGGCACCCTTCGTTCCATCGGCGTACCAGGTACGGAACGTAGGGATCGAGGGCGCTGGTCCTTCTCTTGTAGACCGGGCGCGGCGGCGGCTCGGCGAGGTCCTTGTAGCGGTAGACGGTTCTCGGGCTCACGCCGAGCCTGCGGCAGATGTCCCTGAGGTCGGCGCCCGCGAGGTAGAGGCGGCGTATGTCCCTCCACCGCTCGACGAGGCGCTCGTGGCGCTTGCTCGCAGCCTCCTCCAGCTTCCGTTCGTGTCCCCTCGGGCGGTTGGGCATGATCGGCCCGGAACCGAAGTCGTCGACGCCCTTCTCCTCAGGCTCCGTCCCCGGCCTCGCCGCCTCGCCGCCTCGCGGAGGGCGGACCGTTTCTGGAGCAGGAACCCCTCCAGGGTCAGCGCGAGGTTGTGCAGCAGGTGCCAACGGTCGGCGATCTGCGCCGCGCTGGGGGCGCCCTTGGCGAGCGCCTCGCGGTAGGTGTTCGAGCGGTCCCGGGTGGCGGTCTCCACCCCGGGATGCCCCTCCAACCAGGCCACGAGGCTTTCCTGCGAGCGTTCTGGCAGCAGGTCCACCACCCTGCGGCGTTCGAGATCCACGAGCACCGTCCCGTAGGTGTGGCCTTTTCTGAAGGCGAAGTCGTCGACGCCCAGCACCTTCACCTGCTCAGGATCTGGAAGCGGTGCGGTTTTCGCCCTCCGGAGCAAGGCGTCTCGACTGACCACGAGGCCGAGTTCCTCGGCCAGCCTGGCGCCCGCCCTGCCGCCGAGCTCGAGCGCGATCGCCAGCAGCGCCCCCTCCAACCGGTCCGTCTTGCGGGCGTGGGCGGCCGCCTCCGGCAATCTCTCGCAGAAGACGGACCGCTCGCAGCCGGGATCGTCGCAAAAGAACTTGCGGGCACGGACCTTCAGCGTTACTCCTATCCCTCGCCACGGCAGGTCGGATAGCGTGCGCACGTACCGGCTGTGTACCCGTCGAGAGTCCGAACCACAGAGCGGGCAGCGGGCCGAAACCGCCGTCGGCTCGGCGCGCAGGGTGAGATCTGCAGACGATGCGTCCACGCGTACGCCGCCGAGACCCCGCGGCAAGAGGCGCGAAGGACCCGTCTTCTTTCCCAAAGCCAGTCACCCGGCCCGTCCGGCGTCGATGCGCAGGAACTCGTTGGGCGTTTCTTGGACGAAGCGGCGCTCTATGTCCCGGATCGCCAGGCGCTGATGCTCGAAGAGCAGGTAGCGGCCGGCGTCTTCGACGCCGATCCACTCGAACGCGTCGTGCTCCTCGGAGATCTGCACCTCCCGGTCGGCGCCCACGAACCCCACGAAGACCGGGACCAGGTTGACGCAGTTCTGGGCCGGCTCGTAGAACTGCTCGATGAGTTCAGCCGAGTAGAACCTGTCGGGCACCAGCCCGGTCTCTTCCTCGATCTCCCTGAGGGCCGCCTCCCATCCGGTCTCGCCGGGCTCGACCCTGCCCGAGACCATCTGCCAGGTGCCCTTCAGGTACGGGGTGCTGCGCCTGACGACCAGGTAGCGCCCGCGCCCGAGGACGACCCTGCAGACGTAGGCAGCGATCGAGAAAGACTTAATCGGTATCTCCTGTCGCACGTCCACGCGCACCCCCGCACTCGTCTTCGATTCCGTCGGCGAGACACCAGTCTAGGTAGGGGACGGCTCGGCCAGGTTCACCAACTTCGCGACAGAGCCCAGGGTTTGTGAGCAGGCTTGCCACAGACCGACCCGTAAAGTCGTGGACGCATGGCTGTCGCAACGCTGGCGGGTCTGTTACCTTGGCTAACAGCCAGTAGCCACAACGGCTACATCGCCAACTTGTGGTGCGTAGGGCTCCAGCGGGAGGCAGCGAAGTATGTTTGAGCGGAGATTTACCGAGCAAGCTCGCGAAGTGATGAGGCTGACCGTAGACGAGGTGGGTCGGTTCAATCATGAGCACGTCGACCCCGCGCACCTGCTCGTCGGGCTCCTACGGGAAGAGGAAGGGGTAGCCGCGCGGGTGCTCGCGGCCTCCGGGGTGACCCTCGAAGCGGCACGGGAGAGGCTGGGGGCCATACTCGGCCACGGCGAGGAGCCCGTCGGCGGCGGAACATTCACCGTGCGTTCGAAGAAGGTGTTGGACCTGGCGCTCGGGGCGGCGCGCAGGCTCGGGGACGACCGGGTGGACACCCACCATCTGCTGCTGGCGCTGGCCAGCGAGCCGGGGGGCGCGGCGGCGGAGATACTCGCCGACCTCGGGGTCGACCGACGAGAGCTCAGGGCAGAAGTGTTCTCGCTGCTCGGCAGGGAGGACGCCACCGGCATCGTCTCAGAAGGACTCGGCGATGAGGACAGCACGGGAACCCTCTGGATACCCGGCAACGACGAACTGGACCCGGATCTCCCCATGCCTCCCCCGGCCAACTACTGACGGCAGGCAAGCCGCGGCGTTGGCGGCAGAGGTTCGTCCGTGGCATGCTTTCGGCTCTCGTAGGCATCGTGGCGGCGCCCGCTCGGGGGAGGGCGAAGCAGGGCGGGAGGACGGCCCGCGCCGCCCGGGACGGAGGGGGGAGCGCGTGGCCGCGAAGCGTCAGCGGGTCGAGCACACCGAAGACTTCCAAGAGATATTGCCGCTTTGCTGGTGGCCCGAGCAGGTCGAGTACGAGCGCATACGCCAGCCCGTGCTCTTCGGCGACTCAGTGGCTGAGCGCGCCCGAGAGACCGGCGTCTCGGAGTCGACGCTGCGGCGCCGGATAGGGCGCTTCGAGGCCGCGGGGATGGAGGGCCTGTTCGTCGCGGATTCGGCCCGCAAGCGGAGGCTTCCGCCCAACATGCGCAGGCTCATCGTGGACC
This sequence comes from uncultured Rubrobacteraceae bacterium, assembly GCA_902806085.1. Lineage (GTDB taxonomy): Bacteria > Actinomycetota > Rubrobacteria > Rubrobacterales > Rubrobacteraceae > Rubrobacter_D. The sequence continues at coordinate 15,982 of CADCVH010000034.1, forward strand.
TGAAGGCGGAGTACCCGCCCTTCAACCTCAACGAGATCACCAACGTGGTACGCGCGGCCTTCGGCCGCAAGCCCGACGTGCGCTCCGTGGGGCGCGTCCTCGACGAGGAAGCCAGACCCCTCAAACTGGCGAGGAATTACCCCCTCTACCGCGAGATGGACCCCGGCGAAGGGAGGGCGGCCGTAGTGGAGTTGCGCGTGGCGGGCTGGAGCGCGAAGGCCATAGCGGGCTACCTGGGCATCGGGCGCTCCACCGTCTACAAGGCCCTGAAGAGGTTCGAAGAGGAGGGCGCGGAGGGGCTCGCGGACGGACCCCGCGGGAGGCCCGCCGGGGTGAGGAAGGTGACCCTCGCCGCGATCGAGGAGGTCAGGAAGCTCGCGCAGAACCCGCAGATCGGCGCTTTCCGGGTACATGCTGCCTTGAAACAGAAGGGCTTCGACCTGAGCCGCACCACCTGCGGCAGGATACTCGCCCAGGTCCGCGAACTCTACGGCTACGACAAGCCAAAGAGTGGCGGCGGTGCCAGGAAGCCGATGCCGTTCGCCTCCGAGAGGCACCACGAATACTGGACCGCCGATGTCCGCCACCTGGACATGCTCGACGAAAGCCTGCTCGCCGAAGGCATGGTCTACGCCGTCGCGATACTGGAGAACCACAGCCGTGCGGTGCTCGCCAGCTCGCTGACCCGCCGCCAGGACCTGAACGCCTTCCTCTCCGTCCTCTACCGGGCAATACAGGAGTACGGCCCGCCCGAGGCGTTCGTCACCAACTCCGTCTCCGTCTTCCTTGCCAACCGCGCGCGGGCCATCTACCGGGCATTGGGCATACGCAAAGTGGAGATAGAGAAGGGTCGGCCCTGGCAGAGTTATCTCGAAACCGCATGGAACGTCCAAAGGAGGATGGCCGACCACCACTTCGCGAAAGCCGGAAATTGGTCCGATTTACTCGTCGAGCACGACAGGTGGATGGCCGACTACAACGTACAGGAGCACCACGCCCACCGGCACCGCAGGGAAGGCAGGCGCTCGCCCTCCGAGGTGCTCTCCTGGGTGAAGATGCCGCGCTACCGGGAGGAGGACCTCGCGCGGGCGTTCTTCTCCGCCCGCCACACGCGCACCCTAGACGGCCTCGGCTACCTCGTCCTGCAGCGCTTCAGGCTCTACGCCGAGGAGGAACTCGCGGGAACGGAGGTCGCGGTGTGGGTGCAGGAGGACGGGCTCACCGTCGAGTACGGCGGGGAAGCCCTAGCCCGCTACGAGGTCGAGTGCCATCCGGCGGCTGGCGTGGGCGCAGTCGGCAGGCTGCGGAAGGTGAAGGGCCACACGCTGTTCGAAACCTCGGCCGCGCTTGCGGCCAAGCCGCTCAGGCTCTTCGATCTCGGCGAGGTCCTAGGCGAAGAGGGATGGATGAAGTTCCTCAAACTGGACGAGTACGCCCCCCGGCGGCATCGTCGGCCCGAGATGCTGCAGCAAACCCTGTTCCCGTACACGGAAGCCATCTAGCAGGCCACCCTGGCGGACATTTTCCCGTCAGCGTTGCGACAGCCATGCGTCCACGACTTTACGGGTCGATCTGCGGGGGGGGAGGAACTTCTTTAGTCCCTTGCCCAGGTACAGCCGATCGCCACCGCGGCAAGAAGCTGACGGCTACCTGAACATGTCCCTCTCGGGCGGCATGAGCAGGTCTTTGCCCGTACCGCTCCCCCCTTCGTAGGCGTAGCCGCGCACGATGGCGAGGGGAACGGCGTCGGTCTTGCCCATCACTAGCTCTGCTGCTGCTGCGATTTCATCGGCGACGGCAAGCACGCTCGCCTCCATCGGGTAGCCGTGCGGGTCGTTCTGGCCGCGGTAGTCGGCCAGCGGATCCATGCCCGAGACGCCGATGGCGATGTCGGTTATGCCGAAGCGCCACGCCCGCCCGAAGGAGTCCGAGACGACGACCGGCACCTCCACGCCAAGCCGCCCGGCCAGGGCCCCGCGCAGCCTCGCCGCGCTCCCGTCCGGGTCCACGGGGAGCAGGCAGACGGTGTCCTCTCCCGGGACGTTCGAGGCGTCCACCCCGGCGTTGGCGCAGACGAAGCCGTGGTGGGTCTCGGAGATGACGACGCCGCGGTCCATGCGTACGACGCGCCGGCTCTCGCGCAGGACGACCTCGATCTGGCGCGGGTCCTTGCCCCACCGGGTCGCGTACCCCTTCGCCAGCGCGGAGGGCTCCACGGTTCGCAGGTCGACGAGCCGGCCCTCGGCCTTGCTCATTACCTTGTGCGTCACCACGAGCACGTCGCTGGGGCGCAAAGTGCCCCCGACGGCCTCCGCGATCAGCGCGTCCAGATCGTCCCCCGGGCGGACCTCGGGGAAGCCCTCGACGGGTATCAGCTCGATCCCCTTCACGGCCGTCCGGCCCCCTCTCCCCTGTACTTCGCCAGGTCCCCCGCCGTGTCCAGGTCGAAGGAGAGGTGCCCGTTCTCGCAGACCCGCGTTTCCGCGTCGCGTTCGCGGGCGGCCCGGAGGTGCGCCTCGAAGCTGTCCGGTCCGAAGAGGAAGGGCAGGGCGTCCGGCGGCCTGAGAAGCAGGGCGTTCGTTCCGGAGCGGGCGCCGTCCGGCGAGATCACGACCGGCGCCCCGTCGGCCGCCTCGGCGAGCACGGCCCGGACGTCTTTGGCCTCGATGAGGGGCAGGTCGGCCGGGAGGACGAGCAGGGCCGCGGCCCCGCTCTGCGCCGCCCAGGTTCGTCCCTCCTCCAGGGCCGGGTTCAGGCCCCGGCTCTTCTGCGCGAGCGGGGTGGCCTCGCGCTTGAGGGCCTCGTCGAGCACTATCGGGTCCGGGCTGACCACGCCTACCGCGTCCACCCCGGCCTCCAGCGCCCGCGAGACGACGCGGCCCATCATGTAGAGGGTCAGGCCGGCGCGGGCGGCGGGGTCGAGCACCGGGGCCAGGCGGCTCTTGGTGCCGCGCAGGTCCTTTACCGGCACGACCGCGTAAACGCTTCCACCTGCGCCCGTCACGCCCCCAGCCCGGCGCCGAACTCCAGGACCTCCCGCGCGAGCCGCCCGCGGTCCGGCCGGTCGCGCATCACGGCGTCCGTCGCGAGGACACGCATCCCGAGACGCTCGATGTCCTCCCCCTCGTCCTCGTCGGCCCGGTCCACGACCATCCCGTCGAGAAGTCCCTCGTACATGGCGGCGACGCCCGTGGAAGAGACCGCGTGGCCCAGAGAAGAAAGCATCCTGTCCGCCGGGCCCTTCAAGGCCTTGCCGCCCACGATCGGGCTGACGGCAACCTTGGGAGCCGGGGCCGCGGCGAGTGCCCCGCGCATCCCCGGTAACGACAGGATGGGGCCGAGGCTCACCACCGGGTTGGACGGGCAGAACACGATGACGTCGGCCCCCGAGACGGCTTCCAGAACGGCCTCGGTGGGCCTGGCGTCCTCTATCCCCTTGAGGTCCACGCCGAGGACCTCGTCGCCCTGGCGCCGGCGCACGAAGTATTCCTGGAACTCCAGCAGGCCAGCCGGCGTCTTGAGCAACGTGGAGACCTTCTCGTCGCACATCGGGAGGATCCGGCCCGGTACGCCGAGGGCGCGCGACAATTCGGCCGTTACCCCGGTCAACGTCTCTCCCGCGCCGAGCTTTTGGGTCCTCAGGACGTGGGTCGCGAGGTCCCTGTCCCCGAGCTTGAACCAGGTGTTCTCGCCGTAGCCGGAGAGCATGCCGAGAAACGCGAAGGACTCGTTCACGAGGCCCCAGCCGGTCTCTGGGTTGGCGACGCCGGCGAGGGTGTACATAACGGTGTCGAGGTCCGGGCACACGCGCAGGCCCCAGGGGTCGAAGTCGTCGGCGGTGTTCACGACGACCGAGAGGTCGCCGGGGGCGAGCGCGTCCTGCAGGCCGACCGAGAGCTTGGCCCCGCCGACCCCGCCCGCCAGCGCGCAGACCTTCACGCCGGGCTTCTATCTGCCAGCCCCGCGGCGTACCCGAGGAGGGCGAGCTGGCTGAGGGCGTCGCGCATCCTGCCGTCACGCGCCATCGCGAGCGCCTCATCGAGCGGCACGCGGCGCACGCCCAGGACTTCGGTGCCCTCAGGCTGCCTCTCGCCCGCGACCAGCCCGGTCGCCAGAAACCAGACCGCCCGCTCGTCGGCGACGGAGTTCGAGAGGTCCGCCTCGCCGAGCTTCTCCCAGCGGTCCGCCTCGAAGCCCGTCTCCTCCTTGAGCTCGCGCCGGGCGGCTTGCAGGGGGTCTTCGTGCTCCGGGCAGCCGCCTTCCGGTATCTCCCAGGAGTACCGTTCGAGCGGGTAGCGGTACTGGCCGACGAGGTAGACGTGGTCGTCCTCGACGGGCAGGACGCCGACGGCGGTGTTCTTGTAGTGGACGACGCCGTAGATGCCGGGGTCGCCGTCGGGGCGGACGACCTCGTCCTCGCGGACGGAGATCCAGTCGTTCTCGTAAACGGGCCTCGACCCTAGCACGCGCCAGGGGTTGGCCGTCTCGTCCGGGCTCACGCCGCCTCCGGGCGCGTGGTCTCGATCTGTCGCTGGAGCATTGCCCTCCGTGCTCTGGTGCGTTCCGGGTTGCTATCTTAGCATCGCCCGTGCTCGGGTCCGCGCAACTCGTAACCGTACTCGTCGCTGGGCGCGCCCTTGAAGTGGTCAGCGTTTCCGCGGAGGAAGACGCGCCCGAAACCCAGGGACTCGACGAGCGCCATGGACGCGGCGTTGCGGGTGTCTATCTCGACCACGACCGCCGAAACCCCCGAACAGGTGCGCGAGCACGCGTTCGCAGCCCTCCGCGGCGAAGCCCCTCCGCCTGTACGGGACGAATACGGCGTAGGCGATCGCGGCGGTCCGGTTCCCGTGGACCGTCGCCTCCAGGGTGCCCACGTACCCGCCGGTGGCGCGTTCGCGCGCCGCCCAGTTCAGCCACGCCTCGCTCCCGTCAGGCGAGCGTCGCGCGGACAGACTCAGGTAGCGGTCTTCCAGCGCCCGCCGGGTGGCGGGAGGATCTTGCGGGACAAAGTCGTACAGCCGGCGGTTCAGCAGGGGTCCGTAGAGCCCGGCGGCGTGGGCCACGGTGAGGGGCTCCAGGAGCAGCCGCCGCGTCTCTAGCACCCTCTCCGGGGCGACCGGGCGAATCTCATCGCAAGGCATCGGGGCCTCACGTCGGGATCGGGTCCAAACCGGCTTCTGCCGCGCCTGCTATCTTAGCATCGGGCTGTTTTGGGCAGCGAAGACGGGACCGGAGGCGGGAGTGTCGTACGACGACCCGGGTTACGTGTCGGAGCAATACCGCAACGCGTCGAACCTGGACGCGCGGGTGGCCCTGCACGAGCGCTTCAGCACGAACAGGCGTCCCTGGCAGCGGTGGGTCTTCGACGCGTTCGACCTGCCCGGCGGGGCTCGGATACCGGAGGTAGGCTGCGGCCCCGGCAACCTCTGGGCCGAGAACCTGGACCGTATGCCGGAAGGGTGGAACGTGACCCTCACCGACGCCTCCCAGGGCATGATCCGGGAGGCCAGGGACCGCCTCCCCGACGACGGGCGCTTCCGGGTTGCCGACGCCCAGAAGTTGCCGTTCGAGGCCGGCGCCTTCGACGCCGTCGTCGCCAACCACGACCTCTACCACGTGCCCGACAGGGGGCGCGCCATCTCCGGGATGTCGCGGGTGCTCGGCCCCGCAGGCGTCCTGTACGCCGCGACCAACGGCCGGGACCACGACCGCGAGATGGGCCCGATGCTGCGCGTCCTCTTCCCCGCCTGTCCTGACGACGACTACCCCCAGGCCCGCGTCGGTTTCAGCCTGGAGAACGGGGAGGAGCAGCTCTCGCGGTTGTTCGGCGATGCCCGCCTTCTCAGGCGGGAGGACTCGCTCTTCGTCGCCGAGGTGGGCCCGCTCCCGGACTACCTTGTGTCGGGCCCGGCGGCGCACGACGCGGGGCGCGCCGGGGAGGTTCCCGCGCTCGCCGGGCTGCTGGAACGGGAGCTGGCGGCGCGCGGGGGCATCCACGTCACGAATGACACCGGCATGTTCGTGGCCCGCAAGTGACGGTGGAGATCCTGGTGGCCGGCCCTCTCGACAACCCCGAGGACGGCTTCGGCCTGCAGCAAGCGATTTTGGAGGAGGTGGCTTCGGGGGAGCGGGTCCCCACCGCCCTGATCTGGTCCTCCTCCCCCTACGTCGGCGCGACCCGCCCGGAGACGAGGCTGGAAGGCTTCGCGGGGGCCGCGGAATCGGTCGAGGATCTGGGCTTCCCGGTCCTGGTGCGAAACTCCGGCGGCGGGGCGGTCGCGGCGAACCGGGGCTCGCTCTCTTTCTCCCTCACGATGCCCGTGCGGGACCTGCGCCACGGCCTCTACGAGCGCTACGCGCAGGGCGTCGAGCTCGTGGCCTCGGCGTTGCGCAAGCTCGGGGTGGAGGCCGAGGGCGGAGGAGTCGAGGGCGAGTTCTGCCCGGGGGCGTACTCGGTAAGGTCGGGCGGGGAGCGCGGCGTCAAGCACGCCGGGTTGGCCCAGAGGGTGACGCGGCGGGCGGCGCGCCTCGAGGCGCTGGTGCTGGTGGAGGATACTGCCCCCGTCCGGGAGGCGCTCGCGCGCTTCTACGGCGGCCTCGGGCTCCCGTTTCGCCCCTCGGGCGTGGCCGACCTGCCGGCCGGTCTGCCCGAGGTGGTGGCCGCCCTCTCGGAGGAGGTGGTCGGGCGGTACGGGGGCCGGAGGGGCAGCGTGGACGGGGAAGTGTTGGAAAAAGCGCGCGCCCTGCGGGAAAAGTGGCGTTTTATCCCGGGAACCGGGTCCTCGCTGTGAGGTAGAGTAGGCGCCGTGCCGGAGCTCGTGTTCAACTCGTTCGTGACGTTGCTGGTGGTCGTCGACCCTTTGGGGCTCGCGCCGATCTTCGCGGCGCTTACCCGCGGCTACCCGGCAAAGCGCAAGCGCGAGACGGCCATCAGGGGGACCGTGCTCGGGACCGTGATCCTGCTCATCTTCGCCCTAATAGGCGACGTGCTGCTCGAAGCGCTCGGCATCGGCATCCCCGCCTTCAGGATAGCGGGCGGCATCCTCCTCTTCTTTCTCTCGCTCGACATGGTCTTCGCGAGCCCGGCCGGGCTCCGCTCGCGGACGGTGCGCGAGCAGGAGGAGGACGACTACGTTCAGGACGTCTCGGTCTTCCCGCTCGCCATCCCGCTGGTCGCCGGCCCCGGCGCGATAACGACGGTCCTCCTCTACACGGGCGAGAGGAGCCCGGCGGAACTCGGGATCTTCGTCGCCGTCCTCCTCTTCGTCCTGCTCCTCACGCTCTTCTCCCTGCTGCTTGCGCCCCGCATCATGGCCCTCTTCGGCGAGACCGGGGCCAACGTCCTCTCCCGCGTGCTCGGCGTGCTCCTCGCCGCCCTCGCCGTCCAGTTCGTCCTTGACGGTCTCCAGTCTAGCCTCGCATAGGTTTTGAGGTTCTAGGTCGCCTCCTTCGGAGGCTTTCAGGCATTACAGTGGCTTTCATAAACTTTGAGAGGCTTGCTGGACGGGAGGAAGATCTGCCAGGTCGAGGTACTCGGAGGCGCAAGGCTTTGAGGTTCAAGGTTCCAGGTTTTAGGTTTTGAGGTTTTAGGTTTTGAGGTTATTGCTGAGGCCTGTGGCCCGAAGCCGGGACCCTCGAGGGCATCCTTTCCGCAAGCCGCTGTGGGGGTGTGCGTCTGGGGCCGGCTTCTCCTGGGACGGCTTCTCCTGGCGCCCCTCAAAACCTCGAACCTCAAAACCTGATTTCGGGCGGATATACTGCCAGCATGGCTGGCGAACCTGTCGTGATCGTGGGTGGTGTCACCCAGTGGCCGGGAAGTTACCGGGGGCTGGCGGACCTGTTGGGAGAGGTGTCGGGGGCGGAGGTGCACGTCGCGGGCGTTACGCCGCTGGATTGGGTCTCCGGGTATTACCGGGGCTTCGGGCAACTCGTGTTCGAGGTGGCAAGCGCCGTGGACCGGGCGCTGTTGGGCCATTCGGCGAAGAGGGTGGTGCTGGTCGGGCATTCCGCGGGGGGGCTTGCCTGCCGGGTGTATATCGGGGGGGAGCCGCCTTATGGGGGGCGGCGGTACTCGGGGCACAGGCGGGTGTCGGGCCTGATCACGCTCGGCACGCCCCACGCGACCCCGCCCAAAGGGCGGCTGGCTGAACCCGTCTCGCGCGTGAACGGCCTCTTTCCCGGCGCCCTCCACGCGGACTCGGGCCTGCGCTACCTCTCCGTGGCGGGCGACGCCGTGGACGGGGCCTCCTCGGGGAGAGCCCGCCGCCGCTACGAGGGCTTCGTCGGGGACGGGAGGACCGCCGGGGACGGCGTCGTTCCGGTGGAGGCGGCGTTGCTGCCGGGCTCGGAGACGCTGGTCCTTGACGGGCTGCACCACAACCGCCGGCTGGGGCACTGGTACGGGTCGGACGCGGCGACCGTGCGGCGCTGGTGGCTGGAAGAATCGCCCGCGGACGGCTCCCTTGTGGGAAAGACCGGCGCGTAGTAGCCTCCAGAAGCCCGGCAGACGAGAAGGGACCAAGGATGCCGCCCGAAGGCCGTCGAGGAGAAAAGAAGGGGGAAGACACCTGGGAGACCCTCGGGGCGGACGCCGACGCGCTCAGGAAGGCCATGGGCTACTTTCCGACCGGGGTTACGGTGGTTACGAGCGGGCGCGGGGAGCGGGTCGAGGGCATGACGGCGAACGCCGTGGTCTCGGTCTCCCTCGACCCGCTGCTCTTCCTGGTGAGCGTCCACAAAGAGGCGCGCCTCAACGGCCGCATCCGGGAGGAGGGCCACTTCTCCGTCAGCCTGCTCGCTGACGATCAGGAGGGCCTCTCGAGGCTCTTCTCCTCGCCGGAGCGCTCCAGCGGCCTGCAGGCCGAGAGCTCGCTCGGCGGCGGGTACGGCTCCACGGGCGACCCGCTCGCCGCGGGGGCCCTCGCCGCCATCGAGTGCGAGGTGGCCGAGGTCTACGCCGGGGGCGACCACGACCTCTTCCTGGGGCGCGTGGTCGGGGTGAAGCTCGGCGACACCCGCAAGGGCCCGCTCGTCTTCCACGAGGGGGACTACCCCACGCTCTCCTCCAGGGCGCGGGCGGAGGACTCGGGGGCGTTTATGGACTCCGTCAGGGGCTTCGACGCCCGCATCGGCCGCAGAAGCCGGCGATAGGTGTTCCGCCGGTCCCTCCTGCCCCTCGTCAGGCCCAGGCCGGCCGACGAGCCTGGCCTCGTCTACGACGAAGGCGTCGAGGAGAACGGCGCGATCCTGGCCGGCCGGACCCGCCTCCCCGCCACCGGCGAGACGTACCCCGTAAAGAACGGCTACCTCGACCTGCTCAAGGGCCGCCTCGGCGGGGACAACGTGGCGAACCTGACCAACTTTCTCCCTGGCGCGGGCCGCGGCTACGAACCGCTGTGGCGGGTCCGGTCCCTGAACCTGCTAACCGGCGAAACATTCTCCAACGAGCGCGAGCTCGAGATCATCGCGGAGGCGGTCGGCCTCAGGCGCGGCGGCCTCTACCTGGACCTCGGCTGCTCCGCGGGGCTCTACACCCGCAAACTCGCCCGAGCTTTGGGCGATTCTGGGGACGTGATCGGGGTGGACATCTCCCCCTCCATGCTCAAGGAGGCCTCCCGCCGTACCCGGAACGAAGGCGTAATCGCCTCCCTCGTTCGCGCCGACGCGGCCTCCCTCCCCTTCGCGGACGCCTGCATGAACGGCGCGGTCTGCGGCGGCACCCTGAACGAGCTGGGCGACCCGGCCCGCGTCCTGCGCGAGACCCACCGCGTCCTCGAGCCCGGCTCCCGCCTCGCCATCATGGGCATCCTCCAGGCCCGAACCGCGAACGGGCGTCGCCTCCAGCGCCTCCTCTCCACCGGCGGCATCCGGTCTTTCAACCCAGACGAACTGACGGGCCTGCTCGATGCAGCCGGCTTCGACCCGGACCCCCTGACGACCCACGGCGCCGTCTTCTTCGCCGCCGCGACGAGGCTTTAAGGTTTTGAGGAAGTTGGCGGGTTAAGTTGGCGGGCTCTTTCTTCGCGGGGGCTCCCGCAAAACGGAAGGCCGTCGGTTCCGGGGGCGTCCCCGGTACCTCAAAGCCTTGGAGCCTCAAAACCTAGAACGCCACCCCGCAGCGCAGGATCACGTTAGAAAACGGCGTGGCCTCGCCGGTGCGGACCACGAGCTTCGCGTTGGCGGACATGCGCTTGAGTTCTTGATGGGTCACGAGCCCGAGGTCGGGCAGGGTTTCGCCGAGAAGACTGGCGGTGTCCGGGTTGTCCCGGATCTCCTCGGCCGCGGTGGCGCTTTCCACGACTATCTCTTCGAGTATCCCGAAGAGCACGGTCCCGAAGGACGGGACGCCGAAGGTGAAGGCGAGGTCGACGACGACGGGGCCGGGCGGGATCGGGAACCCCACGTCGCAGATCACCACAAGATCGGTGTGCCCGAGCCCGGCAAGCTCCCCGGCGAGCCGCGAGTTGACCACACCCCCGCGCTTCACGCGGGCCCCAGAACGTCCGGGGTGGGCAGCGCGCCCTGCGCGCCCTCCCTCGTCACGGCCGCCGCGCCGGCCCGGACGGCGTAGGAGACGGCCTCCCCCAGGGCGTCTCCGCGCGCGAGCCGGAACGCGAGCGCCCCGACGAAGGCGTCGCCCGCGCCGGTGGTGTCGACGACCTCGGCCCGCGGGGCAGGGACGTGCTCGGCGTCCTCGCCCTCCGCGTAGACGGCCCCGTCGGCCCCGACCGTTACCACGACGCACCCCGGCCCGAGGGCGAGAAGCTCCGGGGCGGCGTCCAGCGCGCCCTCGACGCCCTCCACGCGACCGCCGAGCAGAAAGGCGGCCTCGTGCTCGTTGACGACCAGGGTGTCCAGGCCCTCCAGCACGGCCCGCGGGACCTCGAACGGGGGCGCCAGGTTCAGGACCACGCGGGTCCCCTCTTGCCCGGCGACCTCCACGGCCCGCCCGATGGTCTCGCGCGGAATCTCCATCTGGGCGACGAGGACGCGGGCCTCGCGGATGGCCCCACGGGCGCCGTCCACGTCTTGCGGGGTGAGGCGCCGGTTCGCACCGGGGGCTACGGTGATGGCGTTCTCCCCGTCTGCGGTGACGGTTATAAAGGCCGTGCCGGTCGACGCGCCTTCGGCCTCCCGCACGAGGGCCGTGTCCACGCCCTTCTCCCGAAGTGCCCGTACGAGCGGTTCTCCGAACCCGTCGTCGCCGACCCTCCCGAGAAAGGCGACCGACGCGCCGAGCAGGGCCGCGGCGGCGGACTGGTTCGCGCCCTTGCCGCCGTTGTGGGTCGAGAGCACGGCGTCTGTCACGGTCTCGCCCGGCCTCGCGCGGCGCTCGACCTTCAGGACGAAGTCCTGGTTTATGGAGCCCATGACGAGAACGTCCGTCACGCGGGGGCCTTTACGACGGTGCGTCCCGAGGGACTCCTACCCTCTCCGCCTGAGGGCCAACTGCCGCACGAGGATGGAGGCCAGGGAGAGCGCGACCGCGCGGGCGAGTCCTTTGAGCACCGCCTCCAGCACGTCGTCCCTCACACCCCTGCGCTCGGGTATCTGCTCCCCGATAAACCTGGTCAAGGGACGGGCCAGGATCTGGGACCCCACTATGCCTATCGCCGTCACGAGCATCTTCTGCGTCCCGTCGCTCAAACCTGTCCTTTCCGATGGTCCGGGCCCGTCGAGGCCGCGCATCTGGCGCACGCGGTCGAGGCCCGCCACCGTGAGCTCGTAGTCCTGGCCGCCCCCGGTGGACGGGTCCCCCGCCGCCCGGACGTACTCCTGATCCACCAAGTACCTCAAGGCGACCTCGTTTTCGGTCGTGTCGGCGTCCACGCCGGCCTTGGGCGCCGCGCCCATGGCGGGCTCGCCCGGCACCACGACCGGGACCGGCTCGTAGAGCTTGCTGCCCGAGAGGTCGTATATCGCCCCAAGCAGCCTCAGTGCCGCGTCTTCTACCCCGCTGTTAGCCAACCCTTTCTCCTCCCACCAAACCTACCGCCCGCCGCCACCGCCGGATCGCCCCTCCATCTGGGCTTCGATCCTCTCCAGGCGCTGCTCCAGGCGGTCCAGCCGCCCATCCGTCCGCTCCCTGTGCTGCCTGAAGTGCTCCCTGAGATCGTCCACCCCGCCCGGCCGGTCCCCGTCCCCGCCGCGACCCTGCCCGCGGCCCTCGCCACGGCCCTCGCCACGGCCCTCGCCACGGCCTTCGCCACGGCCTTGCCCGCGCCCCTCCGGGCCACCTCTGCGCCCTTGCCCCATCTCGACCTCCGCATCGTTCGTATCGCCCCGACAAGCGTACCCGGCCCCGGCCCGGCCTAACCCTGCCGGCGGCGGGAGGGCGCCGATCGGGTGTGTAGAATAGCGTCCCACAGGCAGCGTTTTCGAGGCGAGACACAGAGAGAGCGTGACGTGCAGGGAAGCGTCGTGGACAACCGTTACGACGTCGTCCGGCCTCTGGGCAGCGGGGGCATGGGAGAGGTGTACCTGGCCCGCGACATGACCCTGGGCCGCGACGTGGCGCTGAAGCTGCTCAGGAGCCAGTTCGCCAACGACAGGGAATCCGCCGAGCGGTTCAAGCGAGAGGCCATGAGCGCCGCCAGGCTCTCCCACCCGAACATCGTGCAGGTCTACGACCGCGGGGTCACCGAAGACGGAACCTCCTACATAGCGATGGAGTACGTCCCGGGCGGCACCCTCAAGGAGCGCATCACCCACGACGGCCCGCTGGACGCGAAGGACGCGGCCTCGTTCGGCTACCAGGTGGCCGAAGCCCTCGGGGCCGCGCACGCCAAGGGCGTGATCCACCGCGACATAAAGCCCCAAAACGTCCTGATCACGGCCCCCGGCGAGGCGAAGGTCGCGGACTTCGGCATCGCTAGGGCCCTCTCGGCCGCGGCCGACTCCCGGACAAAGACGGGCGCGGTGATGGGAACCGCGGGCTACATGTCCCCCGAACAGGCCCTCGGCGAGCCCGCCACCCCCAAGAGCGACCTCTACTCTTTGGGCATCGTCCTCTACGAGGCTCTCACGGGCAAACTGCCCTTCACGGCCGACAACCCCATCGCCGTCTCCATGAAGCACGCCAACGAACCGCCCAGCCCCCCGCAACAGATCAACCCCAGCGTCCCGGACGGCATGAACGCCATAATCCTGAAGCTTCTAGCCAAGGCCCCCGAAGACCGCTACGCCGACGCCGACGAGCTCGCCGAAGACCTCTGGCGGGCGCGGCGCGGGACGCCGCCAGCCGCGGCGGCCGTGCCGGGGGAGGCCGAGACAGTCGAGACCCCGACCCGCCGACCCGCCACCACCGCCCCGCAGCCGGCGGTGGGCCGGTCCCGCAGGCGACGGGGCCGGGGACGGAGCCGGGGACGGAGCCGGGGACGGAGCCGGGGACGGAGCCTGGCGCCCCTGCTCCTCGGGATACTGCTCCTCCTGCTCGGCCTCCTCGGGATCGCCTGGGCGCTCTTCGGGCAGGGGTTCGACCCGCTCGGGGGGCCGGGCGTAAGCGTTCCTTTCGTGGAGGGCCTCCAGAGGGAGCGGGCGGAGGGAAGGCTGGACGACGCGGGCCTGGCGTCCGAGGTCCGGACGCGGGAGGCCCCCGATGCCGAGGCCGGGACCGTGATCTCCCAATCGCCGACGGCCGGGGAGAGCGTGGTCCGGAACTCTACCGTGACCCTGACGGTGGCCCGCCCCTCCACGGTGGCGGTCCCGGAGATCGTCGGCCTGAACGAATCGGACGCCGAGGCGGAGCTCCAGGGGGCCGGCCTCACGGTGGGCAGCCGGTACGACGTGCAGAGCGAGACCGCCGCCGAGGGCATCGTGGTGCAACAAGGCATCGCCGCCGGGCAGGAAGTCCCCGGCGGCACCGCCGTCAACATCGGGGTCAGCTCCGGGGCCGCAATACCCGCGTCCGCCTCCCCGACCTCCTCGGCGAGCCCGCCGTCCTCCCAACAAACCGTCAACTCCCCGGCGCCCGACGACGCCCCGGCCCCCGACGATGTCCCGGCCCCGGACGATGCCTCCGCGAGTTCCTCCGCCTCTCCCCAGGCCGCCCCCGAAGCACAGGAATCGGAGGCCGCAGAAGACGGAGCGCGGGCAGGACCGCCGGAGGCGCAAGGTCCCAAAGCGAAAGCGCCCAAAGCGAAAGCGCCCAAAGTGAAGGCTCCGAAGGTGAAAGAGCCGAAAGCGGGGGCGGCCAAGCCTTTCGAGGGCGAGGGCGACTAGGGCGGTCCGGGCCACCGGAAAGGCCAGAGGAATCCAGTAGCTGGCGCCGAAAACCGGCTGCTTCGGAATCGGACGCGGGCCGGTCCGCGTCCCGCTAGAATGATCGGGGCGTCGGGAGAGCGAAGAGGAGGAGCGGGGATGAAGGCGATCAGGGTGAACGAGCATGGCGGGCCGGAGTCGTTGGCCTACGAGGAACTGGAAGCCCCCGAGCCCGGGCCGGGCCAGGCGCGCGTAAGGCTCGCCGCCTCGGGCGTCAACTTTATCGACGTGTACATGAGGAGCGGCGTCTACCCCGGCGAGCCCCCCTTCACTTTAGGCCTCGAGGGCGCGGGCGAGGTAGAGGCCGTCGGGGAGGGTGTCGAGGAGATCTCCGTCGGGGACCACGTGGCCTGGGCGGGCGTGCCGGGCTCCTACGCGGAGCAGGTTGTGGCACCGGCGGACAAGCTCGTGGCGTTCAACGTCACGATGGTCGAGGCGCGGGTCGCCGCGGCGATAATGCTGCAGGGGATGACCGCCCACTACCTCACCCACAGCACCTTCCCGCTCGGGGAGGGCCAAACCGCCCTCGTCCACGCCGCCGCCGGCGGTGTCGGCCTGCTCCTGTGCCAGATGGCGAAGATGCGCGGCGCCAGGGTCATCGGCACGGCCGGCACCCAGGAGAAGGCCGCGCTCGCGAAAGAGGCCGGGGCCGACGAGGTGATCCTGTACAGGGAGCAGAATTTCTCCGAGGAGGCGAACCGCCTGACCGACGGCGAGGGCGTCGACGTGGTCTACGACTCCGTCGGCAAGGACACCTTCGACGGGGGCCTCGACTGCCTGAAGACGCGCGGCTACATGGTCCTCTTCGGCGGGTCCAGCGGCCAGGTCCCCCCCCTCGACCCGCAGGTCCTCAACAGAAAGGGCGGCCTCTTCCTTACCCGCCCGGCCCTCGCCCAGTACACCCGCACCCGCGAGGAGCTGCTGTGGCGCGCGGAGAGCCTGTTCTCCTGGATCGGCCAGGGCAACCTCGACGTCCGCATCGGCGGCTCCTACGCCCTCGAAGACGCCGCCGGGGCCCACCGGGACCTCGAAGCGCGCAGGACCACCGGCAAGCTCCTCCTCATCCCGTAACGTGCCCGTGAAACTTGACGTCGGGCTCGGCACCGAGGGCGATTACCTCAAAGGGATGGACCTGACCGCCCGCGCAGCCGAGGACCTCGGCTTCGCCGGCCTCTGGACGAGCGAGACGAAGCACGACGCCTTCCTCCCGCTCGCCGTCGCGGCCAGCACTACCGAAAGGATAGACCTCGGCACCTCCGTCGCCATAGCCTTCTCCCGCTCCCCGATGGCGACCGCCCAGACGGCCTGGGACCTGCAGGGCCTCTCACAAGGCCGCTTCGTCCTCGGCCTTGGCACCCAGGTGAGGGCCCACGTCGAGCGCCGCTTCTCCATGCCCTTCGACAGGCCCGCAGCCCGCCTGCGCGAGTACATCCTGGCGCTGCGCGCCATCTGGGAATCGTTCCAGGCCGAAGGCCGGCTAAAGTTCGAGGGCGAGTTTTACCGGCACACCCTTATGACGCCGTTCTTCAACCCCGGTCCCATAGAACATCCCGGCATCCCGGTCTACATCGCCGGCGTCAACACGAGGCTGGCGCACCTCGCCGGCGAGCTCTGCGACGGCTTCCACGTCCACCCCTTCCACTCCCCCGAGTACGTGAGACGGACGGTCAAGCCGGCCATCGCGGAGGGGGCGGAGAGCTCGGGCCGCGCGGCCGGAGACGTGGAGCTCGCGACGAGCGTCTTCGTCGTCTCGGGCCAGGGCGAAGAAGAAACCACGGAGCAGCGCGAATCCGTCCGGGCCCAGATAGGCTTCTACGCCTCCACCCCGACCTACCGCACCGTCCTCGAAGCCCACGGCTGGGAAGAGGTCGGCGAGCGGCTCGGCGCCCTTGCGAGGGAGAGAAAGTGGCGCGAGATGCCGGACCTCATCACCGACGAGATGCTGCGCGCCTTCGTCGTCGAGGCGGCGCCGGAGGAGTTGGGCCCGACGCTGCAGGAGCGCTACGAGGGGCTCATCGGCCGCGTAACCCTGTACCTCCCGTTCGCTGCGGGGCAGCGAGACGACTTCTGGCGAAAGGTTGTCGCGTCGGTGCGCGGGTAGGAGCGGCGGATCTCCCGACTGCCGCCCCTACCGGACGTTCGGGGGTTCTGGCCGCCGTCGGAATTTCACAAAGCGGGCCAGGGATGCGACAACAGCGACCGCGGCGGAACCCGCGTTCCGCAGGGAGTAGCGTCTCGGTCGAAGGATTTGCATAACGGTGATCGCGCCGGGCAACGTCCCGGAGAGAAACGGGCGGCAGCAGGTGAACATAGAGATCGTGGATCTCCCTCACGGTATGCGCGCCGGGGAGGAAGGGCGTCTCGTCGCCCACGATCATCTTGCCCGTCCCGGACGGGCCTCTGTTCTAGAAAGTAGTCGAGGGCCAACCGGGTCGGGTTGGCGATGTGCTCGTCGGCGTTTCCCCGCCCCCAGACGGACCTCTTCACCCACAGCTTGAGGTCCCTGGAGTTGACGAGGGCGCCGGAGAGCGTTCGGGGCGGCACCTTCGCCCCCCGGCCCTCAGGTCTTCCCTGTACCATTTCTTACCGAAAAACCTCCCCTCCCACAAGCACAGTATCTCGGGGTGGGAGCCGAGGAGCCTCGCGAGCCACGTGGTGCCGGACTTGCCGTGACCCACGATAAAGAAGACCGTCCGCCCCTCCTCCGCGGCCGGCGTACCGGCCCGCCGGTTTCGCCCCCGCGCGTCCGCGAACCTCGGTCCCGGGGCCATCGCACCCCGGGCAACCACCCACGAGCGGCCCGGAGCCCGGAGTCCAGGTGGGCGCGTAGCCTGCGCGGTAGCTTCACGTCGCCGGGGTTGGCATAAAGAGGCGTACCACGCGCCGGCGGCGCGGTGGAAACCGTCTCCCCGCCCGAAAACGCGCGGTTCTGCGGGGTGCTCCGGGGGTTAAGGTTTCAGGACGCACTTGATGGCGCCGTCCTGCTTTTTCTGGAAGATCTCGTACCCAAGCGGGGCGTCTTCGAGGGGCATCGTGTGGGTCTTGAGGTCCTCCACGCCCAGGACGTCCTCGTCGGTGAGGAGCGGCACGATGTCGTCGGTCCACTGGCGGACGTTGGCCTGGCCCATCCGGATCTGGATCTGCATGTCGAAGAGGTCGCCCAGGGGAAAGGCCTGTATCGGCCCCGCGTAGACCCCCGACACGGAGAGCGTGCCGCCGCGGCGGATGGAGGACATCGCCTCGCGCAGCGCCGTGCCGCGGTCTAGCTGGACCTTCGTGGTCTGGAGGATGGAGCCCACGACCGAGCCGCTCGCCTCCATGCCGACGGCGTCGATGGCCGCGTCGAGGCCGCGGCCGTCCGTGAGGTCCAGGATCACGTCCCGCACGTTGTCCACGGCGGAGAAGTCGACCGTCTGGACGCCGTGCCTGGAGGCCATCGCCAGGCGCTCGCCCACCCTGTCTATACCTATAACCCGTCCCGCGCCCTGGTGGAACGCGATCCTCGCGCAGATCTGGCCTATCGGGCCGAGGCCCCAGATCCCGACCGTCCCGCCCTCGGGCACGTCCGCGTACGCGACCGCCTGCCAACTCGTCGGCAGCACGTCGGAGAGGTAGAGGAACCGCTCGTCTGACGGCCCTTCCGGCACCTTTATGGGCCCGAAGTGGGCCTGCGGGACGCGCAGGTACTCGGCCTGCCCGCCAGGCACCGCGCCGTAGACGTGGGTGTAGCCGAAGAGGCTAGCGCCCCTGCCCCGACCGAGCAGGTTGACGCCCTGTGCGAGCTTGCCCGTATCGCGCGTGGTTTCGCACTGGGAGTAGAGGTCCTGGGCGCAGAAATAGCAGTGGCCGCAGGAGATGTTGAAGGGTATGACGACCCGGTCGCCGGGCGAGATGTGCTCCACCTCCCTGCCCACCTCCTCAACCACCCCCATCGGCTCGTGCCCGATGATGTCCCCCTCGCGCATGAGCGGGGAGAGCTTGGAGTACAGGTGCAGGTCCGAGCCGCAGATGGCGGTCGAGGTCACGCGGATTATGGCATCGTTCGGCTCCTGGATGATCGGGTCGGGTACGTTGTCCACCCGGACGTCTTCCTTGCCGTGCCAGACTACGGCTTTCAGGGCTCCCTACCTCCTACTCCCGTGAGGAACTCGCGGATGCGGAACGGCCCGCCCGTCTTCGGCGAGAGCGGCGGCGTGTCGAGGCCCGCCCCGCTGCGCAGGCCCTCCAGTATGTCCAGCAAGGCCTCGTCGGCCGAGAACCGCGGCGTCCAGCCGAGCCCTGTCCGGGCCTTCTGGGTATCCATGATCGGGACGTTGAGCGAGAGGTCGAGCCACCCCGGCGGCACCGGCTGCAGCCTGAACCGCCACGAGAGGCCCGCCCCGGCCCGCGCCAGCCGCGCCGGGAAGGGCACCGGCCTGGCGTTCAGTATGCGCCCGATCTCCTTGGCGTCCAGCACCGGCTCCGCCGCGAGGTTGTAAGCCCCCCGCGCCTCCTCGTTCAAGATGGCCAGCCGGAACGCCTCCCCCACGTCGTAGGAATGGACCACCTGGGAGCGCAGGTTCTCTATCTCGGGCACGAAGTTGATGAGGCCCGGGTTGGCGAGCACGCTCGGGAAGAGGGGCCCTGCGAAGAGCCGGCGCACGCCCTCGGCCGCCTCGCGCTTGAAGACGAGGCCGGGCCGCATCCTGGTGACGCGTACCCCCGGCGACTCCGCTTCGAAGCGGTCGAGCCTGCGCTCTACCTCTGCCTTGTGGCGGCCGTAGTAGGAGGTCGGGATGCCGCCGGTGGGCCAGCTCTCGTCCACGGCCCGGTCCTTCGGCCCCGGCGAGTAGGCGCCGATCGAGGAGGCGTAGTGCAGGGCCGGAACGCCGGCCTCGGCGGTGGCCCTGGCGACCCGCGTGGTCCCCTCGACGTTGGTCATCCACTGCTTGTTCAGGTCGCGGGAGGGCTGGATGATCCAGGCCAGGCACACCACCGCGTCCGCGCCCCGAAGATGCGGCACGAGGTCGTCGTTCACGACGTCCGCCGTGCCCCATTCGACCTTGGGTATCGTCAGGTCCGGCAGCCTGCGCGCCAGGCCGAGGACGGACTCGACCGCAGGTTCCGTCGAGAGCGAGCGCAGCACGCTCGTCCCGACGTTTCCGGTTGCACCTACGACCACGACCCTCATGTACCGGCCTTTACCCGGCCTCCCGGCGCCCGAAACGCCCGGATGTTGTACTATCGCCTGCAACCTATACGGAGAGCGGGGAGAGAGATGCGCGTACTGGTAACGGGTGCTAGGGGCAAGGTCGGTCGGGCGACCGTGGCGGCGCTGCAGGAGGCAGGCCACGACGTGAGGGCCACGGACGTCCTGCCGCCGGTCTTCGAGCGGCCGGAGCCGGGCGAGGCGGACTACTTCCAGGCCGACCTCACCGACGCGGGCGACGCCTTCGCGGTGGTGCGCGGGGCGGAGGCGGTCGTCCACGCGGCGGCGATCCCGGAGCCGACGAGGAACCCGCCGCACGTGGTGTTCGGGAACAACCTCATGGCGACCTTCAACACGCTTGAGGCCGCGATCCGTTTCGGGGCCTCGCGGTTCGTCAACCTCTCCAGCGAGACCGTCCCCGGGTTCTTCTTCCCCGAGCGGCCGGTTTTGCCCGAGTACGTGCCGGTGGACGAGGAGCACCCGATCCGGCCCCAGGACCCCTACGCCACCGCCAAGCACTTCGGCGAGCAGCTCATGGACGGCGCTTTACGCCGCTCGGACATCCGGTGCATCTCGATCCGTCCCTCCTGGGTCCAGCACGAGGGCAACTACGAGCGAAACCTCGGGCCCATGATCCGGGACCGCTCCGAGACGAGCCCCGGCTTCTGGAGCTACATAGACGTCTACGACCTCGCGGACGCCATAGTACTTGCCACCGGGAGCGACCTCCCCGGCCACGAGGTCTTCTACATAGCCTCCCCCGACAACGTCGGCGGCCGACCCTTCGAAGCGGCCGTCCGCGAACACTACGGGGACCAGGTCGAGGTCAGAAAACCCCTCCCCCGCGAAGACGCCGGCGGCATCTCCATCGACAAAGCGAGGCGCATGCTCGGCTACGACCCGAAGCGCTCGTGGAGCGACTACCTGGACGACGAGGGGCACCTGAAGCCGGGCGTGACCGGGCTGTTCAGCGGGTAGGTTCGAGGTTTTGAGGTTCTAGGCTTTGAGGTTGGGGCAGGAGGGGACGGGTGGAGACGGTCGCGTCCCCGATGGGTTTTGCGATCGCCCCACCCGTCCCAGGGGCAGGCAGCCAGCACCCGAGGCGGCGCGTTCGCGCCGAACGTCGAGGCACGGACGAAGAAGCCTAGAACCTCAAACCTCAAAACCTCGTGCCTCTACGCCTCTTCCAGCGTCGGCTCCGGGTTATGCGAGGCCTCCACGGTCGTGACCGTGTAGTCGGCGTTCTCGAGCGCCTTCACGATGCCGGAGGGGTTGGTGGTTTCGAGGCGGAGGACTATTAGGCGGTTGCTCGCGCGTCCGGCCGGGGAGAGGAAGACGCCTCCTATGTTGACCTTTTTCTCCCGGATCACGTCGGTCACGTTGGCGAGTTGGCCAGGCTCGTTGGGGACCTCGACCTCGACCCAGCTCCCGCGGTCGCGCGCGCCGACGAGCTCGATGAGGGTCTGCATCATGTCCGAGGAGGTGATGATGCCGACGAGGCCGCCGTCGGCGACGACGGGGAGGCAGCCGATCCGGCGGTCGTGAAGCTCCCTCGCGGCGTGGTCTATGGTGTCCAGCGGGTGGATAGTGGCGAGGTCGGTGCTCATGATGTCCCCGAGCCGGCTCCAGTTGAGCGCGTCCCGCTCCCCGGTCGAGCCGCGCGGCGGGCTCGTGTCCCTGAGGTCCCGGTCCGAGACGAGCCCGACCAGGCGCCCCCCGTCTACGACCGGCAGGTGCCGGATGTTCCTCTCCCTGCACAACCTCCACGCCTCGGCCGCGCTCGCGTCCGGCCCCAAACTCACCACGTCCCGCGTCATGGAATCCCTTACCCGCAGCATAAGCCCGGTCCTTTCCCTCGCAACCCACACGTCCTCTCGGCAGCTTACCAGAAGCCGGCCGACAACCGGGCGCGGTCGAGCACTTCCCGCGCCACCTCGATCACGGACCGCCCGGAAGTGTCGACGACGAGCGGGCCCGCGGCGGGCCCCCGCGCCATGCGCCTGGATTGCTCGATGGTGCGCGGCGCCTGGTAGCCGTAGCCCGAGCCGACCTCCCGCCCGCGCACCCGCCCCAGCAGGGCGTCCTCCGAAGCGCGCAGCCGGATCGCGACGACGCGCGCCCCCGGAACGGCCTCGTGGACGTGCGCCAACTCGTCCTCCAGGGAGACGGCGACCATAGTCAAGATCAGGCGCGGGGCGCCCGCCTTGCGGAGGTTCTCCCACACGGCCGCCAGGTTTCGCCGGGAGAGGTCCGCCCTGTGGGGATCATCGACCGGCGCCGGGTAGACGCGGTCCAGCTCGTCGGTGTCGACCATGGCGTGGGGGACGCCCGCCGCTTCGAGCTGCCGGCAGACCTCGTGGGCCACCGTGGTCTTGCCCACGCCTCCGGGGCCGGTTAAGACGAGCGTCGGTACGGGCACCGCTGCTTCTCAGGCCCGGTCGGCCTCGCGGCATCGTCAGCGTATCTCACTGAAGTCGAAAGGTCCCGGGTTCGGGGCCCTGCGTACGGACCCTGTCGGCAGGCTCATCGGTCCGTTCGATGCGCACGAGCCTCCTCATCCCCAGATGTTCTCCGCCGTCTGTACGATGGCCCGAAGCTTGCGCTCCTCGTCCTCGATGCTCAGGGCGTTGCCCACGATGGAGGTCGCGAAGCCGCACTGGGGGCTGAGGGCGAGGCGTTCGAGGGGGACGTACCCGGACGCCTCCCGAAGCCGGGACTCCAGATCCTCCGGCGTCTCGGGCCTGCCGGATTTGGTGGTGACGAGGCCCAAGACGGCCGTTTTGTCCTCCGGGACGTGCGCCAGGGGCTCGAAGGTGCCGCTGCGTTCGTCGTCGTACTCCAGCATGAGCCTGTCGGCGTTGACGTTGGCGAAGAGGTGGCGGGCGAGCGGCTCGTAGGAGCCCGAGACGAGCCAGCGGCTCCCCTGGTTGCCCCGGCACAGGTGAAAGGCGAAGGTGACGCCCGGGTGGGCCCCGATCACGTGGTTGTCGAGCTCGACGCCGCGGGACATCCAGCGGTCGAAAGACCAGCCCCGCTCCTCGTAGAAGCGGAGGGTCTTCGGGTCGAGCAGGAGCGGGTAGTGCGGCGCGTCGAGCTGGATGTACTCCGCGCCGAGGCGGACCAGCTCCTCGACCTCCTCGCGCAGTATCCCCGCGACGTCCTCCAGGAACCCGTCCAGCGTCGGGTAAGCCTCTTTGGAGAGCTCGGGCGACCACAGGTTTGCGTACATGCTAGGGCTCGGCAGCGTCACCTTGACGACCCTGTCCGTGCGCGCCCGGGCGTAGACGAACTCCTCGACCGAGAGGTGGCGCCGGCGCCGGAGCTTGCCGACGACGCCGAGCTCCGGGGGGCGCTCCGTGTTCTTGTCCCCGACCGCCGCGTCGCCGTGCCAGTCGCCCCACAGCCAGGCGTCGATGGTGTGCCCGGCGAAGCCCTCCACCGCCTCCACGAGCTGGCTCTGGAACGACTCGCGGCGCATCTCGCCGTCGGTCACCACCGGGAGGCCGGCGCGCTCCTGCAGCGAGATCGCCCAGTCGACCGCCCGGTCTTCGACCCGCTTGAACTCCGGCGCCGCGATCTCCCCGGCCGCGTACCTCTTCCGCGCCTCCAAAAGCTCGGGCGGCCTTAGCAGGCTCCCGATGACGTCCGCCCGTATGCTCCCCGCGCCGCTCACGAGCCCAGTCTAGCACCGGGCTTCGAGGGCGGCACTAGGAGCTTGGGCGCCGGTCTATTCGAAGCACCCTTTCGCAATCCGCCGCGACCCGGTCGGCCTCGTGGGCCACGACCCTGTCGTTGCCGGGCCCGCAGAAGATGGCGTCGGACTCGAACGGCAGGCCGGGCGGCCCCGGGCCGAAACCCGGGACGGTGATCAGGTCGTTCCCGTCGCCGCCGGAGAAGACGTCCAGGCCCGCGTCGTCCAGGAGGACGTCGTCCCCCCGCCCCCCGAGGAGCGCGTCGTCGCCGGGGTTGCCCGCGAAGGTGTCGTTGCCGGTGCCGCCGCGCAGGACGTCGTCCCCGGCGAGATCTAAGAGCGTGTCGTTGCCGGCCTCGCCCCGGAGCAGGTCGTCGCCGCCCCGGCCGTCCATCCGGTCCCCGCCCGCCCCGCCAAGCAGCTTGTCCCCCGCGTTAGTTCCGGCGAGGTCGTCCGCGCCCGGCGTGCCGCCGACGACCGCCGCGGACGCGGCCCCGCCGCCGAGGGCGAGCAAGACCGCCGTCAGCGTGGCAATAAGGATCATGCGCCTCATCTCGCTCCTCCCGGAAGACGGACTAAGATCTGACCCCCGGATTCTACGCAGCGCAGCACCCGGGCGCCAGCGCTACCGCCAGCGCTACCCGTATGTCTGCTCGGTCTGGACTGTCCCGTCCTTCTTGTAGACGAGGAGCTGGCTCGGCCGGCGGTCCCCCGCCAGCTTCTTCGCCCTGGAGACCGCCTCGTCCTTGGCGTCGTGGACGCTCGTCGCCCGGCTGGCGCCCGCGGCCTGCACGCTCCACCCTCCCCCGTCGCGGGGCGTCACCGTGTAGGTCGTCCTGTCCGCGCTCCGCGCCTCCGTCCTGCCCTCTGCCTCCAGGTCCGCGTTCCCGGACATCATCCCGGCCGTCTGCGTCAACTGGCCCCTGATCCTGTCCGCCGCCTTCTCTGCACCGCTCTTTCTCTTCCTGCCCACCAGCGTACCGCCTCTCCCTCGCCAGAGCCCTATCCTGTTGCCGCTTTAGACGCCTAGCGGTAGCCCGGACGTTACACCCTGGCCTGCGGACCACCTCCGCAACGCAGGCCCCCTCGATCTGTAGCCGTGGCGGATAAACCGGCTTCCCGTCTCGCCGCCGAGCACTGGCCGTTGTCTAAACGGTCTTCTGTCGGGAACCGAAACTCGTTTTTTCGGCGACTTTTTCTCGATCCCTCCACGCGTGGCGCGGGCCGGCTCCGGGTTACACAACATCTCGTATTAGGACGGTTCTGGTGGGTCTTTCGGCGGGGCTCGCGTGGTTCACGCGGGGTTTATCATGCGGTCGTGCGCCCGGGGTTGGGGGGCGAGATCGTGGGTTTTTTGCGCTGTGAGGGAGATGTTCGAGACGAGAGCGGGACGGTGATGCTGGGGCTCCCTTTCTTCGGGAGGCGTGCTCGTGTGCCGGATCCCGGCCAGTGCGTGGGCCTGCTCCTGGAGAACGGCTCGTGGCGGCAGGGGTTCCGGGCGGTCTCCCCACCCACGACCGCCGAGACCGGGGAGGTGGTGATCTGGGTAGCCACCGAGGACGAGTACAGGTCCGCCTGCTGGTCTGACCGGGAAGCGGTCGGCATGCCGTGGCCGGTGGACCGCATCTCGATCTGCGAGGCCCCCGCCCACCACCTACCCTCGAGGCACGGATGACCGAAGAGACGCGGGAGAACGTACAGGCGCCCCGGGAGACGGGGTTCAGGGAAGAGGCCCGACAGCTCCTGTCCGCGGCATACAGGCGCCAGGTCGAGATCTGGGGCAAGGTAACGCAGATGGACCTCGGGGTCGGCGCCGACGAGCTGGGGCTGGACGCCGACCGCACCGCCGCCCTGGGGGACTTCATGGAGGTGGCCGGGTGGATCGAGGGCGACCCCTACTCCGCCAACGCCTCGCGCCGCATCACCGCCCGCGGCCTCGCCGTGCTGCGCGAAAACTAGGGGGACCTGCGCCCGCTTGCAAACCCTTTTAGGGAGGAGATTGGCTACCGTCCGGAGGCTCCGACCCCGAAAAAGTTCCCCAGTATGCTCACCAGGAGACGTTCGGCCGCTTCCCTGTTCGGCTTCTCCGGCAGGTTCGAGGATAGGAGGGCGTCTTCGGCTTCGGCGAAGAGCCGTTCGCTCGTTGCCTGCACCCGTTCGAGGGTCCAGAGGTCGCGTTTGATCTCTTTGAGCTCTTCGGCGTCCACGCCCGTCCTGTCCACCCTGAACTCGCCCGTGCGCAGGAACTCCACCCCCATGCGTAAGAGCCGGATCGCGTGCGCGCCGTGCTTCACGTCGTAGCCGAACCTCTCGACGTTCCTGCGCCGCTTCTCCCCATGTACCCGGAGACCCCCCGGAGGTCGTTGAGCCGCTTCCTGAGCGATTTCGCGGACCGGCCCCCGTAAACCCCGCGCGCGTATTCGCCCGGGCCGTGAACCCGCTCCATGTCCCTGCGGTGCTGGATCTCCGCGTTGAGCGCCTCCATCTCCAGATCCCGCTCCGGGTTGTCGTCCGCCAGCCGGGTCATGCGCCGGAGTTGGCCGTTGGCGTAGCCGCAGAACGAGCGGTAGACGGCCTTTGACGCCAAGAGGCTGCGGTTCTCGACCAGCCGCTCGTGGGCGGGTGAGGAGACGAAGACGCTCTTCGGGGGCAGCCAGAGCAGGGAGATCACGTTCGGGTTGCTCTTGAGCAAGAGGGAGAAAAACTTCCCAAGCTCGTACTCGACGATGTCGTACTCGCCCACCCATCGCCCGAGCGTGGCCCTCCGGCCGAACCCGAGGTAGTGCTCCAGCGGGTGGACGAAGGCCCCCATCAGGTCCACATCATCCGTCCCGAACTCGTCCTCCGGCGGCAACGTCGTCCCGTGCGACTCCGAACCCCGATAAGACAGGAACACCGTGCCCGGCCGAACGAGGTCCGGCACGCCATCCAACGGATTCCCCAAACCGACCAAGAAGCTCCCCCAAGTACCGGAGACCGTGACTTTTCTAGGTAGGGGCGGTGGGGTTCGAACCCACAATCCTTCTCAGGAACCGGATTTTAAGTCCGGCGCGTATGCCGATTCCGCCACGCCCCCGCGCTTCTTGTTCCGCCAAGTGTCGGTAGTGCTATGAC
>CADCVH010000035.1 GCA_902806085.1 uncultured Rubrobacteraceae bacterium
CGGCCCGCACCCGGTCGAACACTATGGTCCCGCCCCCGGGGTCGGAGCGCGCGCCGAAACCGTTCTTGTACGTTTGGAGCACGTCATCACGGCGCAGGTCTAGGTCACCATCCGCTCGCCCTTGCCGGATACCGGTTTCGAAGAACACGTCCCTCTCTATGAGGGGCCTGAAGTTGCCGATGTCCATGTTGTTATCGCCAACCAGCGCAATGACCCTGTTCTCGTTTACCACGAAGGCGAACCTGAACGACCCTCTAAATTCTTCCGGATCCACCTGGTCTTCGCCGAACGGGGAACCGGGTCCTAAGTAGGTCACCCCGTTGACGCGGGCCTCAATGCCAACGACGTTGCGGTCCCTGTCGTAGTAGGCGTGGACGAAGTTGTTCTCGTCTCTGTACAGCCCGGCGTAGACGGTGCCGTCCTCGGGAAGCGACGCGACGTTTACGATCACGGTCGCGAAGGGCGCTCTCTGCCCAGTGTTGGACTTCAGGATGGTGTAGTAGTCGTTCTCTCCGGTGAAACGCAGCTTGCCGCCTCCAGCCGAGACGGAGCCATCGTCTTCTTCAGCGGGACCCGGGCGGAGCTTCGTGTATTTGTCCCCTAGAGCGCTGTTGAAGCTGTCGTCGAGCCGGACAAAGTTCTCCGCCAAGAGGTGGAACGGCCGGAACCGCTCCCGGATCGTGAACTTGAATTCCCCGGGCTCCAGGTCCGTCCTCACCGCCGCCC
This sequence comes from uncultured Rubrobacteraceae bacterium, assembly GCA_902806085.1. Classification (GTDB taxonomy): domain Bacteria; phylum Actinomycetota; class Rubrobacteria; order Rubrobacterales; family Rubrobacteraceae; genus Rubrobacter_D. The sequence goes on from CADCVH010000035.1 coordinate 727, forward strand.
CGGCCTCCGCCTGTAGCAGGCCCGCCCCGGCCGCGGCACCCAATCCTGCCGCCCCGGCCAACTTCAGGAAGTCCTTCCGGTCGAGAATTCCCATGGCCTCCTGCTCAACGTCCGCGCTATTCCTTCGGTGGTCCATGTTTGTCGCGCTCCTCTTTGTCTGGTGCCCGCCCGCGGGATCTTGCCTTCCCGTGTAACCTTCGATCGTTCGCCCGCGTCCTGTGATCATCGAATTGGTCGACAGACCTTCCCTTCGTCCCCTTCCCTACAACAGTTCGGATCGGCGCCAAGCCTCACCGCCGGCTGCCCACTAGTGCGAAATCTCTTTTTATATCTTTATGCACATGAAAAATGTGCCAGATAGCCCCTTCCCTTAAGCCGCCCACGCCCCAATACTTATCGAATATCGCCCTACCCTTCGCGCACTAAAACACAATGTTCAACACAAGTCAAACACGTTTAGCGTGCGCTTTTGACTTATGTTGTCGTCAGCGTCAATGGCGGACCCCGTCGAAGCGCGGCCCCGTGCCCGGCGTCTCCGTCGGGCGGACCTTGCCTCTCTCCACCTTCCAGGCCGGGGTTAGAACTCGTACCCGCGCACCCTCTGGGTGGCCTCGAAGACGAAAAAGTCGCCGTGCGTGCCGTAGCCGAGGCGGTCCTCGTAGTACTGGGCCCCGTTGAACGTGAGCATGACGTACTTCGTCCGCCTGCGCCTGGGGACTCTAAGGGGCACGATCATGGGGTGCGGTATGTTCGTCGGGTGCGGGGCGTCGAGGTGGCCGCGGAAGTCCATGTTGAGGTCGTAGATCGGGTACTTGCCCCGCAAGTTCGTAGGCTGGGTATCGTCGCCGTTGCTGGCGAAGACGCGCCACTTCCCCCCGAGCTTCTGGATGATCGGTCCCTCCGTGGCGTTCCGCTCCTCGTCTGTACCCACGAAGGACAGCTGGGTGTGGTCCGCGCCGGGGAGGCTCCTGGCGAGGGCCGGCTGAAAGTCGGTGAAGAGGTCGAGGGCGATGACGTAGACGAGGTACCAGACGCCGTCGATGCGCGTCAGGCCCGGGTCCCACTTGCCCTCGGTCGGGAAGGGGAGGGCGTTTACCGGGTGCTTTCTTCCCGTCAGGACGTGCACGCCCCTGAGGATGTTCGTCGTGAGGGGCAGCTCCTCAGTGGAATCGGACTCCGTGGCGTACAGGATGTCCACGGGCGGGTTGGCCGGGTTGGGCGTCACCGTGCCCGACGCCAAGGCCCCGTCGCCCCCCTGCGGGCCGAAGTCGCCCCACGAGCTGACGACGACGATCCAGCGACCCCTACCGCCGTCGAATTCCTCGTCGCGGATGATCTGCCCGGCGCTGTGTCCTAGCACCTTGTTGGGGTCGCCCGGATCTCCGTCGTTGGGGTTGTTCGCGTTGCGCCAGAAGATGTTGCCGACCTGCTCTATCTTGGAGTAGTCCGATAGGTCCATCGTCCACACGCCCCAGTGCGCCTTCTCGAAGAAGCCGAGGCCCGCGTTGGTTAGCGTGAAGTAGAGCTTGTTGTTCTTGATGTACGGCTTTCCGTTGGCGTACTGCACCACGTGCGGGTCGCGCACGCCGGCCTCGCCGTAGTACCCGGCCCGCACCCGGTCGAACACTATGGTCCCGCCCTCGTTGGCCCGGGCGCCGAACCCGTTCTTGTACTCGGCCAGGGTCTGCGTGTCGCGCAGGTCGAGCACCGGCTGGCCGTCTCTGCGAGCGTCCTGGACGTTCCTCTTGACGAGAGGCTGCCACCCCTCGTCGTTCCTGCCGGTACTGACCAGCGCCGTCACCTCGTTCTCGTTCGCGACAAAGGCGAACCTGAACGGCGCCTGCAGATCGGCCCGTTCCACTCCGAGGCCAAAGGTCTGGCCGTTGGAGACCACGTCGAAGCCGGCGATCTTGCTGCGGTTGTTGTAGAAGGCGTGGACGAAGTTGTCCGGGTCCTTATACAGACCGGTGAAGACGCTGTCCTCCGGTCCTGAGCCCGGACCCACGAGCGACTTGACGTCCACTATGACCGCGGCGAACGGGGCCTCCTGCCCTGTATCGGACTGGAGGACCGTGTAGTGCTCCTCGCCGCCGATCACGGCCTCCCCAGCGCCGATCTCGACGGTGCCTGCATTGCGCTCGGGGGGAGGGGCAAGGACCGTGTAGTTCGCGGACGTGTCCGTGCCGAAGCCGTCGCTGAGCTCGACGAAGTTCTCGGCCAGCACCGCGAACGGCCGGAACTGCTCCTTGCGTGTGAACACGAAGTCCTCGGGCGCGAGGTTGGTCCGCACCGCGGCGCCCGCCCCTTCCGGCAAGACACTGGCCCCCGCCGCGGCCCCGAGGCCCGCCGCGCCGAGCAGTTTCAAGAAGGTGGCCCTGTCGAGCCCGGAAGCCCATCCTTCCCCGTCGATCGGATGGTTCATCTGCCCCATGCTCCTCCCTCGGTGCATCCTACCCTGTCTGGTTGCGGGGGCGGTACCGTTGCCCGCCCCCGTATCGGTGGTCCTCTGTGGTCCTACCGGCCCGACGCGAAGAGCTGCGAGACCTCTTCGTCGGTGAGCGCCCTGTCGTACGCGTGTACCTGGTCGATGTTGCCGTCCGTGAAGTCCACGGGGATGTTGTTGAACTGTGCGCGGCCGACCACGAGGTTGCCGGTGGACCCGTCGACAAGGCACTGGCCCGTCGTGTCCTGCAGGACGCCGTCGACGTAGAGCTTGTAGGTCCCCTCCTCGGCGTCGCGCACGCCTACCATGTGGTACCACTGCCCGGCTACCGGGGGAGCGTCGCTTCTCACGGCGCCCTGCGGGAAGGCGAACTGCAGGCGATCGTTACCGTCGTGGTACTGCAGGAAGAACGCGCTCGCGGGGTTCGTGGAGTTCTGGCTGACGACGGTCTGGTAGCCGTCCAGGTCGTCGAAGCGGACCCAGGCCGTGACGGTGTAGTTGCCCGCGGTGTCGACGACCGGGGCCCCGGCATCCACGAAGTCGTCCTGACCGTCGAAGTGCAAGCCGCTGTCGGGGGTTGGAGAGTTAGGCGAGCCGGTGGTCCACGTGGGACCGTTTACGAGCGTGCCGTCGGTGTCCGTGGCGTCGTCGCCCTCGTCTTCGGTGGTGGTGGCATCGCCACCCTCGCTGAACGGGTAGTAGAGGACACCGTTGGGACCTTCGGTGCCCGGTGGCAGATCGAGATCGCGGAAGCTGGCCGTCTTGGAGGCGGCGATGACGCCCTCATTGGCGGCGACTATGCGGTCGCGGTTGTCCTCGCCCGGCTTGAACACCTGACGGTCGTAGGTCCACATGCCGTTGACCTCGCCTTCGAGGTCCGTGATCTCGGTGTAGACGCCCGCTGAAACCCCGCAGCTAGCCACGCCCTGCTTCATCTTGTCCTGCAACTCCTCGTAGCGCTCGGTGAGGCGCTCGGGCGTGGGCTCGGCACCGTACGGCGCGAAGGAGATGCTCGGGTCGTACTCGTGCTCGGGCATCCTGAGCGCCACGCCGCCGTACTCGCCGGCCACCGTAGCCCTGTCGTCGAAAGGCACGGGCAGCGGCGGGTCCTGGTAGTTGTGCTGGTCATATATGTCGCCTGCGCCCGAGTCGCCCTGGGACTCGCAGCAGTTGACGCCGCTGTGGGCGTTGACCATCCGGCTCGGGTCCTGCTCCTTGACCATCTCGGCCACACGGGCGGTGGTCGGCTGGTCGATCTCGCCCCAGCCCTCGTTGTAGGGCACCCACGTCGTGACGGAGGTGATGTGGTCGTGCTCGTCGACTATCTGGCGGAGCTCCTCCTCGAACTGCGCCTGATCGGCCGGGTTCGGGTCGTAGACGGGCGAGAAGGAGGGCATATCCTGCCAGACGAGCAGGCCGAGCTTGTCCGCGTGGTAGAACCACCGATCCGGCTCCACCTTTATGTGCTTGCGGACCATGTTGTAGCCGAGCTTCTTGTGCTGCACGAGGTCGAACTTGAGCCCAGCGTCCGTGGGCGCCGTGTAGACACCATCCGGCCAGTAGCCCTGGTCCAGGGTCCCCATGTTAGCGACGAACTTGCCGTTTAGCATCATGCGGGGCTTGCCGTCTGAGCCCTCCGCGACCCCAACCTCGCGCATCCCGAAGTAGCTGCCCACGGAGTCGACGGCTCTGCGGCCATCCAGCAACCGGACCCTCATGTCGTAGAGGTAGGGATTCTTCGGGCTCCAGAGCTTCGGGGTCGGCACCGGGAGCCTGAGCTCCGTGTTGGGGACGCCTTTGACGGAGCCGACCCGGTCGCCGGTCTTCGGGTTGATGGCGGTCACCTTTACGGTGTTACCCTCTGCATTCTCGGCGTTGACGGTGACGGCGAGCGACTCGTCGTCGATGTCCGGCGTCATGTCCAGCTCGGTTATGTTCGCCTCGGAGACGGGCTCCATCCAGACGGTCTGCCAGATGCCGGAGGCCGCCGTGTAGAAGATGCCCCCGGGCCGCAGCGTCTGCTTGCCCGTCGGCTGGCTGCTCCCGCGGTAGGGGCGCTCGAAGGGCCTGTTGCCCCGGTCGGTGAGGTCGGTGACGCCGACCACGATCTCCTGCTTGCCCCTGTTCTTTAGCTCGTTGGTCACGTCGAAGGTGAACTCGTCGTAGCCGCCCTTGTGCGCGCCGACCTGCTGGCCGTTGACCCAGACGGTGGTCTCGTAGTCCACGGCCCCGAAGTGCAGCTTGAGGCGCTTCCCGCTCCCCACGTTCCACTCATCAGGGACGGTGAACGTGCGGCGGTAGAACATCCTATCCTCGTGGCGCTTGATGCCGGAGAGCGCGGACTCTATGGGGTAGGGCACCAGCACGCGCTCAGGGAGCTCCCGCCCAAACGGGGGATCCTCGCCTTCGGACGCCCCATTGAACTGCCAGACGCCGTTGAGGTTCTGCCACCGCTCGCGCTTCATCTGCGGCCTGGGATACTCTGGCAGGGCGTTCTTTGGGCCGACCTTGGCCGTCCAGGGCGTGTCGAGCGGCGAGTTCTTTTTCTGGTACCCGGTATCGCTCGTCTGCGCGCCGACCGGACTCTCGATAGCGACGGCCAACAGCGCGAAGGCCGTCAGCACGGCCACCGCCAGCGTCGCCACCCAAGTGCCGCCCCGCCCGGAAGTGCGATCCCCGCGTAACCTGCTCGCTTGCACCAGTCTCTCCTCGCTCACTACCTCGACGGCCCAGGGATGACCCCCGACCATTCCTCTACGACGCTTTGGATGGCGTCCGCGGCCCACGACCCCGCCTCTACGTCCGGCGTTCTTACAAACCGACCCCTCCCGCATGGTCCGCCGGCGCTACGTGCACGACGAGGTCAAGCATGACCATACGAATGTCCCCCAGGCCCCTCGCCCCCTGCCCGCAAACCCACCCCTTTACCCGTGCCCACTCGTAACACGTGTTCCTCCTATCCACACTAAAACACATCGTCGAGCATGCGTCAAAGCGATTGGGCCACCATCAGGTCACTTCATGAGGCCTTCGGTGGACATTTGATCTCGGTATGCATTGTCCCTTTTTTCGAGGGGAGGAACGTACGCGGGCGTGGTGACTAGAACGGTCCGGGAGGGTCAGAAGAGGAGCAGAAGCTTGCTAGCAGAGCAGCGGACTCGGGCCGTTCTGGATGAGCTGGGGCGGTTGGAGAGCGTGTCGGAGGCGTGGCTCTCCGAGTATTTCGACGTCTCGGATATGACGATCAGGCGGGCGCTCAACGCGCTCTCGTCGCGCAACCTTTTGCGCAAGGTGCAGGGCGGGTCCCATAGGGGCCGCCGACGGCCAGGCAACGGTCGAGCCCCACTTCGTGCAGGGGCGCGGCCTCAACCATCCCGAGAAGCAGGCCATAGCCAGGAAGGCGCCGGAGATGATCGAGGCCGTCGACACGGCGGCTTTCAGCGTCGGGGCGACAACCCGGAACGGTCGCGACCAGGCTGCGGGGGGAGCCGCAGGACCCCACGCTCGTCACCAACTTGACCAACATCGCGCTCGCCTTGCATGGGAACGGGTGGAACCAGATCACGCTCTCCGGCGGCAGCTACCGGACCCCTCAGACACCCTCGTTGGGCCCTACGCTGGCACGACCCTCGAGAACCCCAGCGACGCCGACGTCCTCTTCCTTGGCGTCCACGGAATCCACCCCAAGGCGGGTCTTACGAAGCCGAACATCGCCGAGGCCTCGACGAACCGGCGCCCCGTCGAGGCGGACCAGCGGGTGATCGTCGCGGACACCCGCGTCTAAGACTGCAAGGTCCGCCTGACCAGCGTCTCCGTCGGCCTTTCCGCGCCGCGCTACCCGGCGCGGTGGGGTTCGAGGGCGGACTCGTCGAAGCGCAGCCCCGTGCCCGGCGTCTCCGTCGGGCGGACCTTGCCGTTCTCTACCTTCTGGGGCTCCTGCAGGTAGGGGTCGAGGGCGAAGGCGTGCTTCTCTAGGTAGACCGGGCTGTTCGAGGCGCACAGCAGGTGGGCGCTCAGCTCGTCGGTGTAGTGGCTGCTCGTCTGCAGGCCGGCCTCATCGGCCGTCCTAAGCGCCTTCAGCGAGGCGGTGATGCCCCCGTTCGTGATGGGGTCTATCTGCAGGACCTCGACGGCTTTCTCGTCGGCGTAGCGCTGGAACTCGTAGGGGGAGTGGAGGCTCTCGCCTACCGCTATGGGCACCGTGAGCTCCGTGACCATACGGGCGTGGGCCGGGACGTCCTCCGGAATCGTCGGCTCCTCGTACCAGAACGGGTCGAAGGTCTCCAGGCGCCGACCGTGCTCCAAGGCATCCTCGGCGTTCCAGACCATGTTCGCGTCGAGCATCAGGTCGACGCCGTCGCCAACGAGCTCGCGGACGGCGGCGACCCTCTGCACGTCCTCCTCGAAGTCGGGACGGCCGATCTTCACCTTGACGCCTGGGAGGCCCCTCTCCATGAAGCCCTCCACCTGCTCGAGCAGGTCGTCGAGGGGCTTTGGGAGGTCGACGCCGGAGCCGTATGCGGGTATCTCGCGCGGCTCCGCCCCGATCAGGGCGTAGAGCGGCCTACCCTCCTTCTCGCCGCGCAGGTCCCATAGGGCGACGTCCACGGCTGCGATCGCGAAGGACGCCAGGCCCCCGCGGCCGACGTAGAGGAGTCGCCGCCACATGAGGTCCCACAGGCCCTCGATGTCGTCGGCGTCCTCGCCCGTGACAAGCGGCGCGAGGTCGTGGTCGATGAGGGTTTTTATGGCGCGCCCGCCGCGGCCGATGGTGTAGGTGTAGCCGTTGCCCGTCAAACCCTCGGCGCGGAGGGTCAGCGTGATCAACTCCTCCGTGTCTATGGCGCCGTGCCCCGCATCACCCATCGGCTCCAGCGGCAGACGGTAGTAGGCGGTCTCTACGCTCTCTATTTTCATACGGGTCTCCTCTTCCGGTGGATGTCTAGCTGTGGCATGGGGTGGGGCGTCTCCGGCAAGCGCTACTCTTCTCCCCGGCTCAGGCGCCCGGCAAGGCGCTCGGCGGCCCGGTAGCAGAGGGCGAACATCGTGAGCGTCGGGTTGACGCCGTGGCATGTGGGAAAGACCGACGTGCCGTAGACGTAGAGCCCCGGCGTGTCGTGGACGCGCAGGTCGGGGTCGACCACGGACCCGGCCGGGTCTTCGCCCATGCGGCAGCCGCCCTGGTCGTGGCTGCTCAGCACGCCGCCGAAGCGGTTTCCGCGCCACACCTTCGCGGCCCCCATCTCGCGCAGGATCTCCTCGGACTTCGTCTCCATGAACTCGGCCGCGCGGTGCTCGTTCTCCTGCATGTCGTAGGTGACGCGCACGACGGGCAGCCCGAGCCCGCTCCTGTCGCGGTAGCGTGGGTCGAGGTCGAGAAAGTTGGCCCGGTAGGAGAGGTTGTCCGGCTGCAGGCGGACCGCGGCCTGGTGCTGCCACCTGAGGAGGTGGTCCTTGTACTCCGAACCCCACCGGCGGACGTCAGACGGCAGGGCCTCGCGGCTGATCTGGATGGGCAACCGCTGGTTCTCCACGTTGGGCGTCGCCCCGCCGATAAAGCCGTGAGAGGCCGAGTCGAAATCGGCGGCCTCGAAGTCGTCGAGGCTCCACATCTGCGCCGCGGGCCCGGTGTGGGCGTTGAAGACGGTGTCGGGAAAGTATCCGTGGACGTCGGCCCACATCTTGGTCATGAAGTGCTTGCCGACCTGGCCCGTGTTGTTGCCCAGGCCCTCGGGGTGCCGGCCGCCCCCCGAGAGGAACAGGAGCCGCACGTTCTCGAAGGTGTACCCGCAGAGGATCACGGTGCGCGCCTCCTGCACCCGCGCCTCCCCGTTGGCGTCCACGTACTCGACCCCGCTCGCGTGCCCGTCGCGGTCGGTCAGGACGCGGACGACCCGGCAGTGGGTGCGGAGGTCGAAGTCGCCGGTCGAGAGGGCCTCGGGGACCCACGTGAGCGCGGGGTGCCACCGCTCGTCGTTGAACGGGCCGAAGCCGCCGCTCCAGGCGCAGTAGCCTGTGGCCGGGTACCCGTTGTAGGGCTCGCTGTTGACGGCCACCGGCGTGGGGTACGGGTGCAGGCCCATGGCTTCCGTTGCCCTGCGGAAGGTCTCGCCCATGCGGAAAGGACGCACGGGCCGCATGGGGTAGGGCTTGCTGCGCGGGACGAAGGGGTTTGCCTCGCCGTCGCCCGCGACGCCGATCTCGTACTCTACTTGCGTGTAGTACGGCTCCAAGTCGTCGTAGCCGACGGGCCAATCTACCAGGGTGTGACCCTCGGGCAGCGCGTCCTCTCCGAAGCTCTCGCGCACGTGGGTGAGGTACCTGAAGTGGTGGGGGTGGTTGCGGCGCAGGGCGCCGCCCCAGTGGATGACCGACCCGCCGACGCCGTTCATCATGCGCCCGAGCGTGAAGTTGGCCTCGCGGGTGGACTCGTCCTCTTTGATCCGCCAGCGTGGCACCTCGCTCAGGAACTTCGGTCCCATTCCACCCCGGCAGTAGTAGGCGGAGCCGAGCTCGTCGGGCACGAAGTCTCGCCCGGTGCGCCAAGGCCCGGCCTCCAGCCCGACCACGCGCAGCCCCGCTCGGGACAGGATGCGGGCCGTCATGGCGCCGGCCGCCCCCACCCCCACCAGCACGACATCGGCTGGCCCCTCGGGAGGATGGGCGCCGCGCTGGGGGTCGTAGCCGGGGATCTCAGTGGGCTCGCGCGGGGCGCCGTCCAGGGAGTAACCCACGTCGGCCAGAGACAGGATCTCGCCTCCTTTGGTCACGGGCTCCTCGGAGAGGTTCTCCTCGGCGGTGTTCTCCAGGCACACCCCCGTGTGCCCGAGCAGCCTCCATCCAGACTTGTCGCGGTTGCCGCCGTGGGCGGGGTCGGCGAAGAGGCCCTCCTGCAGGTGCGCGCGGAGCATGTCGAAGAAGGCGCCCTGGGGCGGGACGCGGAAGTCAGGGAGCGTGCCCTCTTCGAGATCGGCCAGCAGGGCGTCCTGCCGGGCGGCGTCACAGTCGGCGAAGCGGGCGCCGTGGCGGTGCCTGGCCGCGCGGTCGAGCGCCGCCAGGCCGACCCGGTAGGCTTCCACCTTTTCGTGATACGCGCCGGCCAGGGCCAGGTCCAGGAATTCGAGAACGCCGATCCGGTCGGCACCGGGTCCGGACGCGTCGGCTGGGAAGAGGCGCTCGAAGACCGCCGCCGCCGTCCTCGCCTCGTGCGCGTTCAGGGAGATCAGGGCCGCCAAAAGCTTCTCCGCGCGTCTCTCTCGCTTCTCGAGCTTCCCCTGTCCACCGGATCTTGGCCTCCGGGCGCGGCATCGGCCGCCAGCCCGGCGTGTTGAAGGATACGTCTCCTGACGGGATGCTTGCGCCTCACCGGGCCCCGCAGCGGGTCGTCTGCGGCGTCACAGGTTCGCCGGATGCTCGTCCACGACGTCATCCCCGTAGCGGAGGTAGACCGTCTTTCGGTGGAAGTAGCGCTCGTAGCCGTACTGCCCGTCGTCGCCGCCCATGCCCGAAAGCCGGTACCCCTGGTGGAAGCCCTGGAGCTGCTCCGGGCCGATCTTGTTGATGTAGACCTCGCCAAAGTCTATGTCGTCGATCGCCCGCATCGCCCTGCGCAAGTCCAAGGTGAAGACGTACGCGGTCAGGCCGTACCGCGAGTCGTTGGCGAGGTTTACCGCCTCATCGAAGTCTTCGAAGGGCTGTATCGGGAGGACCGGGCCGAACACCTCATCCTGCACGATCTCCATCTCGTTGCTCACCCCGGTGAGCACCGTTGGCTCGTACCAGTAGCCTCTCTCGAAGGGCTCGCCCTCCGGCCGCTTGCCGCCGAGCGCCACGGTAGCCCCTTGATCGACGGCGGCACCTACCATCGCCTCCACCTTCTCCAACTCGGGGCCGTTAGCCTTCGGCCCCATCTGCACGTCCTCGCGCATCGGGTCGCCCATCTTGATCGCGCCCGCCGCCTTGACAAAGCGTTCGACGAACTCGTCGTAGAGGCCGCTATGGACGTAGGTGCGCTCGTTGCAGGTGCAGACCTGGCCGCAGTTCCAGAAGCGGGCGTTCACCGCGTTCTGCACGGCGACGTCGAGGTCGGCGTCGTCGAGGACGATGAACGGCGCCTTGCCTCCGAGTTCTAGCGAGACGGGGGTGATGTTCTCGGCGGCGGCGGCGAGGATCTCACGTCCCGCCCGCACCGAGCCCGTGACGGTGACCATCTGCGTCAGCGGGCTCCGCACCAGCGCGTCGCCGGCGGTACGGCCCCCGCCGGTAACGACGTTGACGACGCCGCCCGGGATCCCGACCTCGTCGATGATCCCGGCGATGGCGAGCGCCGTGAGCGGGGTCTCCTCGTGGGGTTTGAGGACGATGGCGTTGCCGGCCATGATCGCCGGCGCCACCTTGCGGGCGAAGCTCGCCGCCGGGTAGTTCCAGGGGATGATGCCGACGACCACGCCGTAGGGGACGTTCTTTATGAAGAGGTGCTCGCCCCGCTCGTCCGGGGCGAACATCGCGCCTACCTGGGCGCGGTCGAAGCCCGCGAAAAAGTCGAAGAAGCCGGCGGCGGCCCCGACCTCGCCGCGCGCCTCGGTGATCGTCTTCCCCTGCTCGGCCACGACGAGCCGGGCGAGGTCCTCCGTCCGCGCCCGGATGCCGTCCGCCACCGCCCGCAGGGCCGCCCCGCGCTCGACGCCGCTCCTCCGGGCCCACGCCCGCTGGGCGCTCCGGGCCGCCTCGAGCGCCATCTCCGCGTGCTCGGCGCCGGCCTCCGGCGCCTCGGCGACCGTCGATTCGTCCGCGGGGTTGATGACGGGCCGCCTCTCGTCCGCCGTCACCCAGGTGCCGCCGACGTACATGGCCGGCTCCCGTCCCAGAACACTCAAAACTTCCACATGGCTCCTTTAGTCGAATCCGCGGGTCGGAGACGCCGGCCCGGTCGCGGGGGAACACCCCGTTCGTCGGGCCGGGGCACGACGGTTCCGCGGCGCCGTCCGGGCCGTCCGCTCGGGCGCCCCTCCCTCTACGGCGTGTACACCCTGAAGTAGTCGAACCGGGAGGTCGCGGCCGAATCGTTCGGGTTCCTGCCGAGCGAGAGCAGGCCGATCTCTGGCTCCGTCCCGGCCGGCAGGGTCCAGGTGCCGCCCCAGACGAAGTTCTCCCCGTCGCGGCTGGTGGCGGCGCGGAACTCGTGCTCGCCGTTGGCCGGGTCGATCCGGTGGGCGAGGCGCAGCCACGTCGTGT
>CADCVH010000036.1 GCA_902806085.1 uncultured Rubrobacteraceae bacterium
CTCCCTCAAGACCTACGCGGACTTTCTCGGCCTGGACGGGGCGGCCCTCTCCCGGCAGCTCAAGGCCCGGCTGGTCCGGCCGGCCGAACCCGACGTCCCCGCTCAGCTCGCGACGCTCGGGGGAACCCCGGGCGAAGACGACGAGTACGAGGCCGCGCCGGCTTGGGCCGGCGGTTTCGACCGGTTGTTCCTCGGCATTGGTGTGATCCTGATCTCCCTCCTCGCGGTGATGACCCTCGTCGCCGCCGTCGCCCAGGGCGACGAATCGCCCGTATCCCAGGTGCGCGAGCCCTCAACGCCCGAAGCAGCACCCTCCGAGATAGCCCTCACAGGAAACCTGCAAGACGGGGACGACGGCGTAGAGAACGACGGAGCCAGTGCGTCCGGCAACAAGGAAGACCGGCCAGAGGACGACGAACCTGAAGCGCCCAGGAGCGACGAGGAGAGCAAGGACGAAGGCGAGAAAGACGATCAGGACGCGTCGTCGCAGGCATCCTCCCCCTTCGGCGACGTGGAGCTCGTCCCAATGACGCCATCTTCTTCCAACACCGCCTCAGCTTCCACCGCCTCCACCCCCGCTTCCGCCGCCTCCGCTTCCGCCGCCCCCGCTTCGGTGAGCCCCGCTTCGGTGAGCCCCGCGCCATCCAGCCCCGCGCCATCCAGCTCCGCGCCATCCAGCCCCGCGCCATCCAGCCCCGCGCCATCGAGCCCCGCGCCGGCTACCGACGCGCCAGCGGCCGCCGCGTCTACGAGCGCGCCGGCCAGCGGGTCGCCGAGCGGACCCAACCCTCAAGGGACAAGACCGGTCGAACCCGACAGGGCCACCCTCGCCGGTGGGATCACCGAGCAGGTAATAGATACCGTGAGCCCCTTGCGGTGATCATCTCCCCCGCCGGGTGGTGGCGCTAGAGTTTGGTCTATACCACCCGGTCGGGGTCCGAGGCAGGCGGCGACTCCTCGGTGCCGCCTTCCGGGACCTTCGAGATCCCCACGTAGTCGTACTCGGCGAAGCCCCGGGGGAGAGCAACTTGTGGTAGGAGCTTCGATCGGCGTCCGTCGGCACGAAAGTCTCCTCGCTCTCCATCTCGCCGCCGTGGCCCACCCACAGCTGGTACCCCTGGCCCTCCTGGAGATCAGACAACCCGTCGAAGACGACCATGCCGACGTCTCCTTAGCGGGCCTCGTACGTGTGTGGCCCGCTCTCGGCAAGCGTAGACACCTACCGCTCGACACTTTCCGGCGCTTTGCCGCGTGCCTTGCTCCAACACCGCCTCCATAGACAACGACTGTGGCCTACAGGAACTCCCGGCCGGAAGGCTTCGGGGGCGCCACAGAGCTCTACCACATCTACCCGGCCACCAACGATATATCCGAGCTAGACCCCCGCCCAACGACGGGACGCTCGTTACCGAGGGCATGCTCGGAAGGAACGTGAAGAGGTTCGCCGGGTTCGATATCTTCACCCGCGGCTACCTCTCCCGCCGGTGAGGACGGCTACGCCGCCCTGCAGCCGATGATGAACTCGATGTTTTACAGGGTCAACCTCGGCTCCGGCAGGATCGCCCAGATCGGCAGGATCGGTGTCCAGGGTACGGACGTCGAAGGGCTGACCATACCTATCGGACAGCGAGAGCGGGATAAGGATCCCACACCGCCACCGGCTGAGCGGGTCTCGAAAGGCGGAGCCGAGAGAGAACTCTCTCCCGGCCCCGTATGTTTTCAGCTGTTCTTGACGGCCTCGACGACTTCCTGGAGGCCCTGCTTGGCGTCGGAGAAGAGCATCATGGTCTTGTCTGTGTCGTAGAAGAGCGGG
>CADCVH010000037.1 GCA_902806085.1 uncultured Rubrobacteraceae bacterium
ACCGCCCGCTGCCCTTACGCGATGAAGGTCTGCGGCGACGAGATGCCGCAGTACACGGCCTTTTCGGGGGAACACCGGGCGGCCTGCTGGCTGCACCACCCGATGGCCCCCAACGTGGAGCCTCCCGTGCGGGTTAGGGGTGAACGATGACGCGCGGTGCGGAGAACGGCGCCCCCAACGGGCAGGCGCTGCTTCAGGTCAAGGACCTCAAGAAGCACTTCCAGGTCGGGCGGGGGACGGCGCTCAAGGCGGTCGATGGGATCTCGCTCGAGATAAAGAAGGGCGAGACGTTCGGCCTGGTCGGCGAGTCGGGGTGCGGCAAGTCCACGGTCGGCAGGACCCTCGTGAGGCTCTACGAGCCCTCCGGCGGCCAGGTCGTCTACGGCGGCAGGGACATCCACCAGGCGAAGGGCGAAGAGGCCAGGATCCTGAACCGGAAGATGCAGATGGTCTTCCAGGACCCCCAGGCGTCCCTGAACCCGCGCATGGTCGTCGGCGACATCGTCGCCGAGGGCATCGACATCCACGGCCTCGCCGAGAGCAGGAAGGAGCGCCAGGACGCGGTGCACGAGCTCCTCGAGACGGTGGGCCTGAACAAGGAGCACGCCAACCGCTACCCGCACGAGTTCTCTGGCGGGCAGCGCCAGAGGATCGGCGTAGCCCGCGCCCTGGCCGTGGACCCGGACTTTATCGTGGCCGACGAGCCCGTCTCGGCCCTGGACGTCTCCATCCAGGCCCAGGTCATCAACCTGATGAAGCGGCTCCAGAGGGAGCGGGACCTCACCTACCTGTTCATCTCCCACGACCTCTCCGTGGTGAAGTACATAAGCGACCGCGTGGGCGTGATGTACCTCGGCGTGATGGTCGAGATGGCCCCGAGCGACGAGCTCTACGCCAACCCGATGCATCCATACACCCAGGCCCTGCTCTCTGCCGTCCCCGTCCCCGACCCGGACGTGGAGATGGAGCGGGAGCGCATCGTGCTGGAAGGCGACGTCCCTAGCCCCGTGAACCCGCCCTCGGGGTGCCGCTTCCGCACCCGCTGCCCCTACGCCACCGAGGCCTGCGCCCACGAGGAGCCCGTCTGGCGCGAGGTGAGCCCCGAGCACTGGGTCGCCGCCTGCCACTGCATCGACTGAGGATCGGGTTTCGGGCCTTAGGCCGCCGTCGCGTCGGGGATGATCGAGCGCGCGGGGCCTTCTCGGAAGCTCGTTGTACCGACGGCTGATTATCGTCTGGTGGCAGAGTGCGGGTGCTGGCCTTCGGGCCGATGCCGGACCCGGGGGCTTCTCGTACATTTTGCGTGTGGCAGACGTATACGGATAGAGGGTTGACCCGGATTCGGGCGGATGCTACGTTGCGCGTAGGGAACAGGTCATCAAGGATTTTAGACCCAATAGGGAGATGTCGGGGGGACGATGAAGCTTATGCGTGTCGGGGCGGTCGTGTTGTTGGCAGTCGTGTTTTCCCTGGCCGCGGCTTGCGGCGGCGGGGGAGGGGGAGGGGGTACGGAGTCGAACACGCCTCCGGGGACGCTCGAGGTCGGGTTGGAGGCGGAGCCGCCGGAGCTCGACCCCAACCTGTCGAGTGCCTACGTGGACCGGCAGGTCATGGCGAGTATCTACGACAGGCTCGTGGACATCGACGAGAACGGCGAGGTCGTGCCGATGCTCGCCGAGAGCTACGAGGTCTCCGACGACGGAAGGGAGTACACCTTCAACCTCCGCCAGGGCGTGAAGTTCCACGACGGCGAGCCGTTCGACGCGGAGGCCGTGAAGTTCAACCTGGAGCGCTACCAAAAAAAGGACTCCGTAAGGAGCACCGAGATAGAGCCCGTCGAGTCCGTGGAGGCGGTTGACGAGTCCACGGTGCGCGTCACGCTCAAGCGGCCGTTCGCGCCGTTTTTGACCGTGCTGACGGACCGGGCCGGGATCATGGTCTCCCCCAAGGCGGTAGAGGAGAGCGGGGGGCGCGTCTCCAAAAAACCGGTCGGCACGGGGCCGTTCGAGTTCGTCGAGCGGGTACGCGGCGACCGCATCACCGTCAAGAAGAACCCGAATTACTGGAAGGACGGCCAGCCCAAGCTCGACGAGATCGTCTACAACGGCATCGACGACGAGAACGTCCAGTACCAGAATTTGCAGAGCGGCGAGCTCGACATGATCGACTCCATACCCTTCGTCAACTTCAAGAGCCTGCAGGAGGGCGGCGACTACAAGGTCTCCCAGGTGCCGGGCCTCGGCTACCAGGGCTTCTACCTCAACACCCGCCAACCCCCCTTCGACGACGTGCAACTCCGGCGGGCGGTCTACCGGCTCGTGGACCGCGAGGCCATCGTCAAGGCGGTGCTCCGGAACGTCGGCGGCACGCCGGCGAACTCGCCGTTCTCCGAGCAGTCCTTCGCCTACAGCCAGGAGAGCGATTCGTACCCGGAGCGCAGCGTCGAGGAGGCGAAGAAGCTTCTCGAAGGGGCGGGCAAGCCGGGCGGGTTCTCGTTCACCTACAAGACGGACCCCTCGCCCGCGAGCCAGCAGATGGGCCAAGTCATCCAGAACAACCTCAAGCCCGCCGGCATAGACGTCAAGCTCGAGCAGCTCGAGTTCGGGACGCTTCTCGAAGATTCGTCCAGCGGGGACTTCGAGGCGCTTCACCTGGGTTGGAGCGGCAGGGTCGACCCCGACCTGAACATCTACGACTTCATGACCACCGACGGCGACTTCAACGACTCCGGCTACAGCAACCCGGAGGTCGACGAGTTGTTGAACGAGGCACGCACGACGAGCGACGAAGGCCGGCGCAAGGAGCTCTACACGCAGACCATGGAGATCCTGCACGAGGAGGTCCCCTACGTCTACCTCTACCACTCCAACACGACCACGGACTTCGCCATGCAGTCCAACGTTAAGGGCTTCACTGCCTATCCGGACGGCATCCTGAGGCTCGCGGACGTGAGCAAGCAGTAGCGAGAGGGGGGACGGGCGTGGCGTTTCTGGTCAGGCGGCTGCTGTTGACGTTGCCGATCCTGTTCATCGTCAGCGTCATCTGCTTCTCCATGATCAACCTGATACCGGGCGACCCGGCGACGGTCATCCTCGGCCCGGAGGCCACGGAGCAGGCCAAGGAGCAGATGCGCAACCGCCTGAACCTGAACGACCCCATCCCGGCCCAGTACCTGGACTGGCTCGGGGGCGTCCTGCGGGGCGACCTCGGCGAGTCCCTCATAGACGACGAGCCGGTCTCGACCATCATCCTGCAACGGTTGCCCGTGACGATAGAGCTCGCCATCGGGACCTTCCTGGTTAGCCTGACGATAGCCGTGATAGCCGGCATCTTGTCGGCGAGCAGGCGGGGGACGTGGGTGGATTACGTGAGCACGGGTATCGCGCTCGGCGGCATCTCCATCCCTCACTTCTGGCTCGGGATGATGTTTATCATAATCTTTGCGGTCAGCCTCGGCTGGCTGCCGGCCTCCGGCTACGAGCCGTTTTTCCAGAACCCCGTCGCGAACATCACGGCAATGATCCTGCCGGTCTTCGCCACGGGCTTGCGCGAGTCGGCGGAGCTTACCCGGATGCTCCGGAGCAGCTTGCTCGAGGAGCTCGGCTCTGACTACGTGCGGACCGCTTTCTCCAAGGGGCTCAGCAGGCGGGTCGTGGTGATCCGTCACGCGGTCAGGAACGCGCTGGTGCCGTTCGTGACCGCGAGCGGGCTCCAGATCGCCGGCCTGCTCGGCGGGCTCGTGGTGACGGAGACGGTCTTCCAGCTCCCCGGCCTCGGGCGCCTGGTCGTCGACTCGATAGAGCAGCGCGACTTCACGACCGTGCAGGGCGCGGTGCTGACCATCACCCTGATCGTGGTGCTCGTGAACGTGCTTGTCGACACGCTCTACGCGTTCATAGACCCGCGCATCTCCGCGAGCAGCAGGGGGTAGAGGATGAGCGAAGCGGTCACCGCCGAGGGCTCCCAGACGCAGACGATACGGCCGCGCGAGCGGCGGCTGGCGGGCTTCTGGCGCCGCTTCAAGCGCAACAGGCTGGCCCTCGTGGGGCTGGTCATCGTCGGGATCATGCTGCTCACGGCCGCCCTCGCGCCCCTGATAGCGCCCTCCGACCCCCAGGCGCAGGACTACGCCCTCACGCTGCAGCCGCCGGGGGTGGGCGGGCTGATGGGGACGGACTCTTTGGGGGGCGACGTCTTCTCGCGGGTGGTCTTCGGGGCCAGGATCTCGCTGATCTCTTCCCTGATCTCCGTCGGGATCGCGCTGCTTATAGGAGTGCCGGTCGGCCTGACGGCCGGGTACTTTCGCGGGATCTGGGACGAGTGGATCGTGATGCGCGTCGTGGACAGCCTGCAAGCCTTCCCGTTCTTGATCCTGGCCCTCGTGATAGCGGCGATCCTTGGCGGCGGCCTGGGCTACGCCATGATCGCCATCGGCATAGGTTTCATACCGGCGTTCGTCAGGATCACGCGCGCCCAGGTCCTCACCGTACGCTCCCTAGACTACGTGGACGCCGCCAGGGCAATAGGCACCGGGCACGTAGGCATCATGCTCCGCCACGTCCTCCCGAACTCCCTGCCGCCGCTCCTGGTCCAGACGACCCTCGCCGTCGGCTACGCCATCATCGCGGAGGCGACTTTGTCTTTCCTCGGCCTCGGCGCGGAGCCGGGCCAGCCGAGTTGGGGATCGATGCTCTTCCAGGCCCAGTCGTACCTGACGACGGCCTGGTGGATGGCGTTCTTCCCCGGCATGGCGATCTTCTTCGCCGTCCTCGGCTTCAACCTCCTCGGCGACGGCGTCCGCGAGGCCCTAGACCCCAGAACCTACGACTAGAGAGCGAGCACACCTCTTGAGAGAGATCGTCGCCACCTTCTCCATCGCGGCTTTCGACCCGGAGACGGAGTCTTTGGGCGTCGCCGTCCAGTCCAAGTTCCTCGCCGTCGGCGCGGTCGTGCCGTGGGCGCGGGCCGGCGTGGGCGCCGTCGCCACCCAGGCGATGGCGAACTTCAACTACGGTCCCCGCGGCCTGGAACTGATGGCCGAGGGGCGGACCGCGGAGGAGACGGTGGAAGTCCTGATCTCGGCCGACGAGGGCCGGGAGCACCGGCAACTGGGCGTCGTGGACGCGCGGGGCCGGGCGGCGACCTACACGGGCTCCGAATGCTTCGACTGGGCCGGCGGCGTGACGGGCGAGCACTACGCCGCCCAGGGCAACATCCTCGTCGGGCGGGAAACCGTCGAAGCGATGGCGAAGACCTACGAAGGAACCGACGGCGACCTGGCGGCGCGGCTCCTGGCGGCGCTCGACGCGGGGCAGGAGGCGGGCGGGGATTCGCGGGGTCGGCAGTCCGCGGCGTTGCTCGTCGTGAGGGAGGGCGGCGGGTACGGCGGGGACAACGACAGGGTCATCGACCTGCGCGTGGACGACCACCCCGACCCCGTAAAAGAGCTCATCCGCGTCCGGGATCTCCACACCCTGTACTTCGGCGAGACCGCCCCCGACGACGTGGTCGCCATAGACGGCGACGTGCGGGAGTCTATCGTAGCCTCTTTGCGGAAACTGGGATACTTGCGGGAGGACGACCCGGACGAAGAGTCGCTCCACAGGGCCCTGACCGTCTTTATCGGGACGGAGAACTTCGAGGAGAGGGGACAGGCGCGCGGTCGCGTGGACCGGGCGGTGCTGGAGTTTATGAGGGGCAAGGGGTGAGGGGCGCGCGCTGGCCGGGGCGCCGCCGCTGCTGTAGTCTGGTCCGCGAGGTTCTTTCGGGGATGGAGGAGTAATCCGATGGCGATGCTGGAGGTAAACAACCTCAAAACCCACTTTACGACCCAGGACGGGGTCGTAAAGGCGGTTGACGGGGTCTCGTACTCGCTCGAGCCGGGGGAGACTTTAGGTATCGTCGGGGAGTCGGGGAGCGGCAAGAGCGTGACGGCGCTCTCGGTCATGCAGCTCAACCCGAAGCCGCCCGCCTCGTACCCGGAGGGTGAGATCCTCTTCGAGGGACAGAACTTGCTCACGGTGCCGGAGAAGAGGATGCAGCAGATCCGGGGCAACGACATCGCCATGATCTTCCAGGACCCCATGACGAGCCTCAACCCCGTCTTCACCGTCGGAAACCAGATCCGCGAGGCCATCCGCATCCACCAGGACGTCTCGAAGTCCGAGGCGGTGCAGAAGACCGTCCAGGTTCTGAAGGACGTCGGCATCGCCAACCCCGAGCGCAGGGCCAAGGAGTACCCGCACCAGTTCTCCGGCGGGATGCGCCAGCGGGCCATGATCGCGATGGCGTTGTCCTGCAACCCGAAGGTCCTGATAGCGGACGAGCCGACGACGGCGCTCGACGTGACCATCCAGGCCCAGATCCTCGAGCTCATGGTGGGTTTGCAGGAGAAGTACGGCACCGCGATAGTGATGATCACGCACGACTTGGGCGTCGTATCCCAGCTCGCCGACAAGGTGATGGTGATGTACGCCGGCCGCGCCGTCGAGCGGGCCACCACCGACGACGTCTTCTACGACCCCCTGATGCCGTACTCGTGGAGCCTGCTGCGCTCCCTGCCGCGCCTGGACACGGCGGGCGAGGTCAGGCTGTTGCCGATCAAGGGTACGCCGCCCAGCCTGATCTTCCTTCCGGACGGTTGCAACTTCCACCCCCGCTGCCCCTTCGCCAAGGGCGAGTGCAGGGAGGTGGACCCCGCCCTCGAAGAGAAGAAGCCGGGCCACGAGGCGGCGTGCATCCTCTCGGTCGAGGAGATAGAGGCGAGCAAGAGCCGCGTGGACCAGGAACTGGGGGTCGGAAGTTGAGCGAGGCGGCCACCGGAAACGGCCAGAACGGGAGCCTCGACGGCCACGCCGGCGAGAACCTGCTGGAGCTCAAGAACCTGAAGATGCACTTCCCGATAAAGGCGGGCGTCTTGAGGCGCACGGTCGGGCACGTCAAGGCGGTGGACGGGGTAAACCTCGAGATCCGCAAGGGCGAAACTCTAGGCCTCGTCGGCGAGTCCGGGTGCGGCAAGAGCACGCTAGCGCGGCTCGTCCTGCGCCTGCTGGAGCCGACGGAGGGCGAGGTCCTCTTCGAGGGCGAGGACATCCTGGGCTACGACCGCAAGCGGATGCTCGGCGTGCGGCGCAACATGCAGATAATCTTCCAGGACCCCTACGCCTCGCTGAACCCCCGCATGAGCGTAGGCAACATCATCGCCGAGCCGCTCAAAACGCACCACGTGAGCGAGGGCTCCGAGCGCAAGAAGCGGGTGCAGGAGCTCCTGGAGGTCGTCGGCCTCTCCCCCGAGCACTACAACCGCTACCCGCACGAGTTCTCCGGCGGCCAGCGCCAGAGGATAGGGGTGGCGAGGGCCATCGCCCTCAACCCGCGCCTCATCATCTGCGACGAGCCGGTCTCGGCGCTCGACGTCTCGATCCAGGCGCAGGTCGTGAACCTGCTTGAGGACCTGCAGAAAGAGTTCGACCTCACCTACGTCTTTATCGCCCACGACCTCTCGGTGGTGAAGCACATCTCCGATCGGGTCGCGGTGATGTACCTCGGCAAGATCGTGGAGGTCGCCGACCGCAAGGACCTCTACGCCAACCCCCGCCACCCCTACACCGCCTCGCTCCTCTCGGCCATCCCGGTCCCGGACCCTCGCAAGGAACGCGAGCGCCAGCGCGTCGTCCTCACCGGCGACGTGCCCAGCCCGGCCAACCCGCCGAGCGGCTGCCCCTTCCACACCCGCTGCCCCCGGGCCCAGGATTACTGCAAGAAGAACACCCCGCCCCTCGAATTGCAGGGCACCCCCCAAGACGGCGAGAACCACCTCGCGGCCTGCTTTTTCCCGGTAAAGGAGGGGCAGAGGATCGAAGAGGCCGCCACGAGCACCCCATACCGGGTGGAATAGCGTCGTGGCACGGGGCCTTCGGCGCCTCTCGGCACGCTACAGTCTTCAGCTTCCGCTTTCAGCTTCCGCCTGAGCTGGACCGGCCCGGCAGCACGCGTGTGTCTGCACGCGTCGCCTCTTGCAGGAGTTCGTCCGGCTCGGGGTGACGTAACCACCAGGGAAGCCGAAAGCGGCCGTCAGGCCGCGTGCCGGAAGTTCCTGTAGGGGACCCCCCCTGTAGGGGACACCCCCTGTAGGGGACCCCCTTAGGGGACGTGCCGAGGGCCGCGAAGCGCCGTGCTGACAAAGGTAGGAGAAGCCGCAGCGGGCCGACCGCTCGATAGTACAATCTTCCCGTGTGGAAGAGCGCCGATAAGAGGGGTTGGCAGCGCGGTGGGGTCTTGCGCTTGCTGGTGTTTGCCGGGATTCTGGTGGCGACCGCGGCCTTGGCGTTCTACGCGGGACGGTCTCAGAGCCCGGCGGCTCTGGGGGAGAGGGACCGGGAGAGCCTGGATCTCTACGCCGAGGCGCTCGACGTCGTTCGGGACGATTACGTGGACCAGGGGGCCATCGACCCCGAGAAGTTGACGTACGGGGCCATCGAGGGGATGCTGGACACCCTGGGCGACAAGGGCCACACGCGCTTTCTGACCCCGGAGGAGCGCGAGCAGAACCAGGAGGGGCTCTCCGGGACCTACGTCGGCATCGGGATCCAGTTGGAGGCCCGCGGGGACGACGTGGTCGTCACGGCCCCCATAGAGGGCTCGCCGGCGGAGGAGGCCGGCGTCGAATCGGGGGACGTGGTGGTCGGCGTGGACGGCGAGAGCGTGCGCGGCGAGGAGATCTCGGGGATCGTCTCGAAGGTCAAGGGGACGGAGGGGACGAGCGTGGAGTTGACCGTCTCGCGGGACGGCGACGAGCGGGCCTTCGACCTGCGGCGCGAGGAGATAGACTCGTCCGTCGTCACCTGGGCCCGTATCCCCGGCACCGACGTGGCCCACGTTCTCCTGTCGTCCTTCTCCGACGACGCCGCGAAGGAGCTTCGGAAGGCCTTCGAGGAGGCGGAGGCCGCTGGCGCCAGGCGCTTCGTGCTCGACCTTCGGGACAACCCGGGTGGTAGGTTGGACCAGGCGGTCGAGGTGGCGGGCTTCTTCCTGGAGCCGGACAGCATCGCCTACGTCCGAAAAGACGCCTCCGGCGGGCGCGAGCCCGTCGAGGTCGAGGGCGAGCCGGGCCTGACCGACGCGCCGCTGGTCGTGCTCGTCAACTACGGATCGGCGTCGAGCTCCGAGATCGTCGCCGGCGCCCTCAGGGATAACGACCGCGCCACCGTCGTGGGGCAGACCACCGTCGGAACGGGGACCGTCCTCTCCGAGTTCGAGCTGGACGACGGCTCCTCCATCCTGCTCGGCGTCGCCGAGTGGCTGACGCCCGACGGGGACTTTATCCGGGAGACCGGCATCGAACCCGACGTGAAGGTCACCCAGGAAGAGGGGGACGAGCCCGTCTCGCCAACCGACCTTCGGAAGCTCTCCCGGGAAAAGGCCTTCGAGAGGGACGCGCAGCTACGCTCCGCCTTCGAAGAGCTCCCCGCCCGTTAGTCCGGGCCCACCCGGAGGGGCACCTCGTGCGAGGAAGACCTCAATGACCTTCGGCTTTTGGGGCCGCCGGCCGACGGGCGTGTGAGCCCGTGGTGCATGAAAACACCGCAACCGCAAAGCCCATCTAAGGTAGTATGGGGGCAGTCGGGACTTCGGCCCCGCTGCCTCTATACGCGCGAGAAAGGGCGTCAAGTGAGCATCGCCATCGTATCCCTGATACTACTGGTCCCGTTGGCGATCCTCGGGATCATAATATTCGCCGTGATCTCCGGACAGGCCACCAGACGCAACGAGAACCGTCCGGAGGGTGAGGGCAGCGACGAAACCAGGCCCGGCGAGCGGGGCCCCGGGGGGGAAGAGTAGCACGCCCCCCGCGGAAGGCTCGTAACCCCCGGCCGTTTCGGCGGCGACCGCTGATCTCGTAGACGTTGCCGTCCGGGCGTTGGACCGGGCCCGGAAACCCTACGCCGTAGCCTCCATGCTGGCGCGTGCCGCTTCCCCGTCGCCCACCCGGAAGCCCACGATGGGCCCGGCGCCGAAGAAGGAGTGGAACTCGTTCTCGGCACGCCAGATCTCCATCCCGGTGCCGTCGGAAAACACGAAGCCGACCACGTCGCGCTCCGTGCGGGACGCCCCCAGGCCCATCACCCCACGGAAGAACCGCACGGACTCTTCGAACCTTTCCGTGCGGATGCCAAGCCACCCGGGCCCCTCGACCCTCGCGTACCCTTTTTCGGGTGAAACAAAAGGGCCACGCGGCCCGATCCCGAAAACCCGAAGCTTAATCCAGCAGGTCCCGCAGCCCCGCGGCGTGGGGGCTGCTCTTTATCTTGGCCAGGGCGGTGAGCTGGATCTGGCGTATTCGCTCGCGGGTTACGTCGAAGCGTTCGCCGACCTCTTCGAGGGTCTTGGGCTGGCCGCCGGTCAGGCCGAAGCGGTACTCCAGCACCATGCGCTCGCGTTCGGGGAGGGTGCTAAGGGCCTCGCGCATCCGCGCTTTTAGAAGCGAGGATTTGGCGAGGTCGTGGGGGGATTCGGAGTCCTCATCGGCTATAAAGTCGCCGAGCTCCGAGGAGTGGTCCTCGCCGACGGGGGTCTCCAGGGAGATGGAGCGGCGGGAGACGCGGCGGATGCGCACGATCTCCTCGGCGTCGACCTCCATGATGGTGCCGACCTCTTCGTCGGTCGGGTCGCGGTTGAGCTGGGAGGCGAGGCTGCGCTGGACGCGGTAGTACTTGTTTATCTTCTCGACCATGTGGACGGGCACCCGGATGGTGCGGCCCTTGTCCGCGATGGCGCGGGTCACGGCCTGCCTTATCCACCACGTGGCGTACGTCGAGAACTTGAAGCCCTTGCGGTGGTTGAACTTCTCGACAGCCCGCATGAGGCCTATGTTCCCCTCCTGGATCAGGTCCAGCAGGGAGACGCCCCTGCCCGCGTATTTCTTGGCTATGGAGACGACGAGCCTGAGGTTAGCCTTGGTAAGGTGCGCCTTGGCCCGCCGGTCCCCGCGCTCTATGCGCCGGGCGAGGTAGACTTCTTGCGCCTTGGTCAGGAGTGGCGTTTTTCCGATCTCGTCGAGGTACATCTGGACGGCATCGCCGGTGTAGCGGCTCTTCAGGTCGCCCTCCAGTACCTCTTCGACAAGCTGGGCATCTTCATCCTCTTGCAGCGTCTCGGTGAGGAAGCCCGCGTCCACCACCTCGACGCCGTGTTCCCGGAGAAGGCCGTAGACCTGTTGTATCTCGTCGGTCGAGAGGTCCACTTCCTGGAGCAGTTCGAGCACCTCGTTGGACTCCAGGGTACCGGTCTCCCGGCCGGCTTCGAAAAGCTCCTGTATCTCCTCTATGTCCCGCAGATCGCGTTGTGGCTGCAAGAAAACTCTCTCCGGAGATTTGAGGTTGAAACCCTTCCGTAGCCCACACGTAATATAACTTAAAAAGGTCATTAATCAATTTGGGGTCCCCGCGGGGACCCCGCCCGTTGGGCCACGGAGGAGGACGCGCTTATGATGGGCTTGAGGAACCTTTACAAGGTATTCAACGAGACGCGCAAGGCGAGCCGGGAGCGGGCGACGCTCGCGGTGGTGGGGGATTCCTTCCGAACGGGGGAGCTCGCCGACCTTCTGGGGGCGCAGCGGAACATGAGGAAGGCCGAGGTGATCCTGACCGTCTCGGACGACACGCTCTCCCTCTCCGGCAAGGCCGTGGAGGCCCCGGGCGAGATACCGCTGCCGCCCCCGGGGGCGGCGACGGCCGACGAGCTCGCGCCGCGACTCGTGAAGGCGCTTGACGAGGAGTACCTGGTGCCGCTGGCGAAGGCGTACCCGGCCATCCGGCGGGCGGCGGGCGAGGAGATCATCCGCAAGAACGCCCGCCAGAACGCGGTGGTGGGGCTCTTGCCCGTCCCGGGCGCGGACATGCCTGTGATGACGGCGAACCAGGCGAGGATGGTCCTTCACCTGGCCGCCGCCTACGGGGAGGAGTTGTCGCTGCAGCGGGCCCGGGAGCTTGTCGGGGTGCTGGCCGCGGGGTTCGGGTTGCGGGCTCTGACGCGGCAGGTCGTGAAGGTCGTCCCGGTTGGGGGTTGGGTCGCGGGGGCGGCCATCGGGTACGCGGGCACGGTGGCGATGGGCCGGTCCACGATGCTGTACTTCGAGCGCGGCGGGCAGAAGGTCGGGCAGGCCGAGATGGAGGAGATCCAACGCCGCGCCACCGAGGAGGCGAAGTCCTTCGTCTCCCGCTTCAGGCGCCGCTAGCGTAAGCGGCGGGAGAACGCGCCGCTATAATCGGCCGCATGGATCTCTCTTTGGGACGGACCTTCTCCGAGTTGCGGAGGATCGGGCTCAGGCTCTTCCTGGCCCTGACGGCGGCCCAGGCGGCCATCGTCGCCGTGCTGGTGGCGATGGGGCAGTTGCGCAAGTACCGGGCGGGCCCCCAGGGCGGTTTCCCCTGGGAGGACCAGCCGGAGGTCTCGCTGGAGGGGGGCGACAGGCTCAAGCTCTACCCGTACGGCGTCCAGCTCTACGACGCCATGATAGAAGACATCCGCAACGCGAAGAAGAACGTCTACGTCGGCACCTTCATCTGGAAGGGGGACGAGGTCGGGAGGCGCTTCGTGGAGGCGCTCGCCGAGAAGGCCCGCGAGGGGGTCAACGTGTGCGTGATCTTCGACGGCCTCGCCAACGTCTTCGTCTCGTCGGAGTTCAAGGACTTCCCCGAAGAGATAAACACGCTCCACTTCAGGCCCATCTGGGGGCCGGAGAACCTCGTCAACCCGCGCAACATCTTCCGGTACCACAAGCACATCATGAGCGTGGACGGGGAGATCGGCTACGTCGGCGGCTACAATATCGGCTCGCTGTACGCGGAGGGCTGGCGGGACACCCATATCCGCATCGATGGGCCCGACGCCCGCGAGATCGAGAACGACATCGTGGACTTCTGGAACGACCACCGTACCCCGGGCCTCCCGGAGCTTGAGGCCGGCGGGGAGCGGGCCTGGAGCCCGGCCACCAGGTTTCACAGGAACGACCCGTACATGAGGATGTTTCCCATCCGGACGGTGTACATCGAGGCGATAGACCGGGCCAACAAACACGTCTACCTCACCCACGCCTACTTTATCCCCGACAGGGCCATGCGCGCCGGCCTCGTGGACGCGGCGAAGAGGGGGGTGGACGTGCAGATACTCGTGCCCGAGAACTCCAACCACGTCACGGCGGACTGGCTGGCGCGGCGCCACTTCTGGGAGCTTCTGGAGGCGGGCGTCAGGATCTTCCTGTACAAGCACATCATGATCCACTCAAAGACCGCGACGATAGACGGCGTATGGTCCACGGTTGGCACGGCGAACATCGACCGCTACAGCCTGCTCGGCAACTACGAGACGAACCTCGAGGTCTACAGCGAGGACCTCGCCGACCAAATGGAGAGGATGTTCGAGCTCGACAAGACGAACGCGCGCGAGATCACCCTCGAAGAATGGGAGCGCCGCCCCCTACCGGCGAAGGTCGTCGAACGCGTCCTGGCCTCCTTGAGCCCCCTGGTGTAGAGCTGGGAACTAATCTTCTCTCTGTATAATGACGATGATTCGGGGTCGGGTTTTCTTATTGGCGGAGGGCTGATTGGCGCGCTGGCGGTTTCTTGAGCCGGACGAGGGGGTGGTGGAGGATCTCGCGCGGACGGCGGAGGTCGACCGCCTCTGCGCCCGCGTTCTAGCGAATCGGGGCGTGCCGCCCGAGGGCGCGTCCGCTTTTCTCGCCCCTTCCCTGAAGTCCATCGGGACGCCGGAGGAGGACCCGTGGGGGGTTGGGGCCCGTCGGGTTGCTAAGGCCATCAAGGCCGGCGAGCGCATCGGGGTCTTCGGCGACTACGACACGGACGGCCTGACCTCGGCGGCCGTGCTGTACCTGGCGCTCTCGAACTACACAGAGAACGTGGTCGTCGCCCTCCCGACCCGGCAGACGGGCTACAGCCTGCGGGAGCCCTACGTGCGCGATCTGTTCGCGGAGGGTGTGGACCTGCTCGTCACGGCTGACTGCGGCATCTCCAACCGGCGGGAGGTGGCACTGGCGAACGACCTCGGGATGGAGGTAGTCGTGACGGACCACCACATCCCGCCCGAGGACCCACCCGACTCGGCCGTCGCCGTCCTCGACCCGAAGCTCTGGGACCCGGAAGACCCTTTGGCCGGGGTGGGGGTGGCCTGGAAGTTCGCCTGGGCCGTCGCCCGCGAGCTCGGGGACGCGGAGGGCAAGAAGAGGCTGGGACGACTGCTTGACCTCGTCTCCGTGGGGACCGTCGTGGACATAGCGCCGCTCGTCGGGGACAACCGGGCGCTGGCGATGATGGGCCTCAGGCACATAAACCGGGGGCTCGCGGGGGGCATCGCCAGGCCAGGCATCGAGGCGCTCGTGAAGGTGGCGGGGGTGCGCGGGGAGCTCAACGAGGAGGACCTCGGGTGGAAGCTCGGGCCCAGGCTCAACTCCATCGGCAGGATCAAGAACCCCCGCCCCGCCCTCGACCTCCTGCTTACGAAAGACCCCAAAGAGGCGAACCGCATCGCCTGGGAGCTCAACCAGCTGAACTCCGAGCGCCAGCGCCGGACCCGCTACGCCGTCGAGCGGGCGATGGAGGAGGTCGACCCGGATCAGGACTTCAAGGTGGTCGTCACCGACGAGAGCGGCGGGCTCGCGGGTCTCGTCGCGGGCCGCGTTGCGGGGGCGACGGGGAGGCCGGCGGCGATCCTGCACAGGAGGGCGGACGGGTCCTACGGCGGCTCCGCCCGGGCGGGGGAGACGGACGTGGACCTCTACGGCGCCCTGTACTCCGTCAGGCACCTGATGGGGGACTGGGGCGGCCACCGCAAGGCCGCCGGGCTCTCCGTAAGGCCGGGGAGGTTCGACGAGTTCGTCGCGGGCCTGAACGAGGCGGTGCGGGCGCAGCAAACCGAGGACCCTGAGGTCTTCGTGCCGGCGCTCGAGGTGGACGCGGAGATAGAGCTGGGCAAGGTGCATAACGGCCTTCTCGACTGGCACGAGAAGTTGGCACCCTTCGGGAGCGGCAACCACAGGCCCGTCTTCGCGAGCGAGGGCTTGCGGATCGGGGGCATGAGGCAGCTCTGGGAGGGCATGAACCTCGTGAGCCTCGCGGGCGGCGTGAAGGCCAGGATGGCCGGCGACGCCGACGGTTTGCCGGAGGGGCCGTTCGACGCGGCGTACACCGTATCGCGCAGCCGGTACTCGGGGCAGGCGGAGCTAGAGATACTAGACGTGGGGTGAGGGTTTGAACGCCGTCGGGGTTGACGTGGGGGGGACCAAGATCGCCGCCGGCGTCGTCTCCCCGGCGGGCGAGATCCTCGCGGAGGCCCGCCACCCGACGCCGCACTCGCCGGAGAAGCTCGTCGAGGTGATAGTCCGGGCCATAGGGGAGGTCCGGGACGGCAACGAGGTCGACGGGGTGTGCCTCGCCGTGCCCGGCTTCGTCCTGGCCCCGGAGGACAGGGTCGTTTTTTCGCCGAACCTGCGGGCGATCGAGGGCATCCCGCTCAAGGAGAAGATAGGGCCGGAGATCGGGCTCCCGCTCATTATCGAGAACGACGCGAACGCGGCGGCGTGGGGGGAGTTCCGGTTCGGGGCCGGCAGCGAGGTGGACCATCTGATCTTTCTCACCCTCGGGACGGGGATCGGGGGCGGCGTCATCTCGCACGGCGTGCTCCTGCGCGGCGCCCAGGGCTCGGGCGGCGAGCTCGGCCACGTCACCGTACACGCCACCGGGCCCCGCTGCGCCTGCGGCAACCGCGGCTGCCTCGAAGCCCTCGCCTCCGGCACCGCCATAGGCCGCCGCGCGAGGGAGGCGGCCGTCGAGAACCCGGGCTCCGCGCTCGGTCGCCTGGCCGCGCGGCGCAAGGTGCTCGGGGAGGACGTCACCGAGCTCGCGCGGGACGGGGACGGGGTGGCGTTATCCGTGCTCGAAGAGACGGGGAGGTGGCTCGGTATAGGCCTCGCGGGCTTCGTCAACATCTTCAACCCCGAGGTGGCCGCCGTAGGGGGCGGGGCGATGGAGGCGGGGGACCTGATCCTGGCCCCGGCCCGCCGCGAGTTGCGCCTCCGGGCCCGCCCCCCGTCGCGCGACCTGGTCGAGGTGCAGGCCGCCACCCTGGGGCCGGCGTCCGGCGTCCTCGGCGCCGCCGCCCTCGCCCGGAACGCCGACGGCCAGTACGCGCTCGGCGACTAGCCCGTGCCCCTGGCGCTCGTACCCACCCCCATAGGCAACCTCGAGGACATCACCCTGCGCGCGCTGCGCTACCTGCGCGAGGCCGACCTCGTCGCCTGCGAGGACACCCGCCGCACCGGACGCCTGCTAGCCCACTACGGCATTGAGCAAACCCTCCTCGCTTACCACGAGCACAACGAGGAACGCCTCGCGGCTGAGCTCGCCGAACGGGCCGGGAGGGAGCGCCTCGCCCTCGTCTCCGACGCCGGGACCCCGCTCGTCTCCGACCCCGGATACCGCCTCGTCTCCGCGTGCATCGAGGCGGGCGTGGAGGTAGAGGTCCTGCCCGGCCCTTCGGCGCTCGTCACGGCGCTCGCGGTCTCCGGGCTGCCGTCGGACGCTTTCGTTTTCCTCGGTTTTCTCCCGCGCAAGGGACGGGAGCGGGGGGAGCTTCTGGCCCGGATCGCCGAAGAAGGGTCCACCTTCGTGATCTACGAGTCCCCCCACAGGATCGGTAAGACGCTGGCGGAGTTGCCGGCGGAGGTCCCGGTGGCCGTCTGCCGGGAGCTGACCAAGCTGCACGAGGAGGTCTACCGCGGAACGGCCGTGGCGGCGGCTGCGCATTTCTCTGGGGGGACGAAGGGGGAGATCGTGCTAGTCGTGCGCGGCGGAACGGCCGCCGCCACCGGGAGCCTGGAAGACGCCGTGGAGAGGGCGCGGGGGTACGTGGCCGGAGGCGAGAGCCCCTCGCGGGCGGCGGCGCGGGCGGCCAGGGAGGCGGGGTTCAAGAAGGGCGAGGTCTACGACCGGGTCACGAGGGGTTAGCGGGTTGGAGATCCCCTACACCATCTGCTTCGTCCGGTGCGGGGGCTCCGTCCTGATGCTCCTCAGAAGCAGGCCGCCGAATGCCGGGCTGTGAAACGGGGTCGGGGGCAAGATCTCCCCCGGCGAGACGCCGCTCGACTGCGTGAGGCGTGAGGTATTGGAGGAGGCCGGTATGGACCTGCGAAGCTCGGGAGGGGTCCGGTTCGGCGGCGTGGTGAGGTGGGCCTGCGGGGTGGACCCCACCGGCCCAAGCACCGGGATGTACGCGTTCGTCGCGGACCTGCCGCGCGGGATGGCCTGGGAAGAGGCGCGACGTACCCGCGAGGGGCCGCTTTCCCGGAGGCCCCTGGACTGGGTATGCGACCCCGGCAACGGGGCCGTCGTCAGCAACATCCCGCGTTTTCTGCCGGGTATCCTCGAAGGAAACGCGCCGATGGAGTACCGTTGCGAGTACGCGGGCGGGGAGTTGGTGGGCCTTACGGCGAGACCTCTCTAGCGTCGCGGGTTTGCCGCCCTCTGTATAATGCGGGCCGCTGATGTCTGTCGGGGGAGAGGGGATGGGCGGCATGCTGGTGGACTCGCACACTCACCTTCTGCGGCTCGAGGTATCGCCGGAGGACGCGATGAGGGAGGCCGCGGAGGCCGGGGTCGGGGCGGTCGTCAACGTCGGGACCGAGGTCGAGGACTCGCGGCGCGGGGCGGAGCTCGCGGCCGCGCTCCCGAACGTGTACTCGACGGCAGGTATTCACCCGCACAACGCCGGGACCTACGCGGCGACCGACCTTGAGGCGTTGGCGGAGCTCGTCGAGTCTCCCGGGATCGTGGCGCTCGGCGAGGTGGGCTTGGACTACTACCGTTCCGAGTGGTCCGAGGACGTGCAGCGGGCGCTTTTCGAGGACGCGATCTCGCTGGCCAACGACGCGCGGCTGCCGCTCGTGATCCACTCCAGGCAGGCCTTCGCCGATACGATGGCCTACCTGGGAAGCGCCCGCGTCCCCGTCGTCCTCCACTGCTTCGAGGGCGGCGACCGCGAGGTCCGCGAGGCCACCGAGCGCGGCTACTACGTCGGCCTCGCCGGGAACATCACCTACAAGAACAACGAGACGGCCAAAGTGCTCCGCCTCATAAACCGAGACCGCATCCTCGTCGAGACGGACGCACCCTACCTGAGCCCCCAGCCCGTGCGCGGCACGAAAAACGCGCCCAAGAACGTCGCCCACACGGCCGCCTTCGTCGCCGAGCGCCTCGGGTTGGAGAGCGACGAGTTCGCCACCCTCACCACCCGCAACGCCCGCACCTTCTACGGCTTGCCGCTCGAAGTGTGAACGGGAGGACCGCGTGAGCGCCCGGGCCAACCAGGGAGGCCGGCGCGGGCCGCCCGGCCTCCGCGCGGCGCCGAAGGATGCGTGAGCCGGGGTGCCCGGTCCCGGCAGGCCCAAGAAGAAGCTCGGCCAGCATTTCCTCAAAGACCCGAACACGGCCAGGATAGTCGCCTCCGCCGCGACGCGGGAGGACGTGGTGCTCGAGATCGGCCCGGGGCGCGGCTTCTTGACGGGCTTCCTGGCCGAGAGGGCGAGGCTGGTCCACGCCGTCGAGCTGGACCCCGACGTGTTGCCCGCGTTGCGGGAGACCGTGAGGTCCGCGGGCAACGTCCGCGTCCACGAGGGCGACGCCCTCCGCTTCGACTACGCGACCCTCGACCCCGTGCCGAACAAGATGGTCGCCAACCTCCCGTACAACGTCGCGTCGCCGCTCGTGCTGATGCTGCTGGAGCAGATGGAGAACCTCGAGACCTTGAGGTTCATGGTCCAGTTGGAGGTGGCCCGCCGGATGGCGGCCGGGCGCGGGACGAAAGACTATGGCTCCTACGCGATCCTCGTAAGCCTTCTCGCGGGGGTGAAGATCCTGCACAAAGTCCCGCCCACGGTGTTCGACCCGCCTCCCCGGGTACACTCGGCCGTCGTGGAGATGGAGCGCAGAGAGCCCCCGAAGGACTACGACCGGGTCAAGGGCCTGGTGCTCGGCGCGTTCAGGAGCCGCCGCAAGCGGCTCGTCAATAACCTTCCGGAGCCCGCCCGCGCGGGGGCGCCGCGGGCCCTAACCTCTCTCGGCCACGGTCCGGACGCGCGCGCCGAGGAGCTGTCGCCGGAGGATTTCATAGCACTCTACCGGGCGCTCTCGTGGGCGCTGTGAGGCGCGAGGTCCGGCTCAAGGCCTACGCCAAGGTCAATTATGCTTTGGACGTGGTCGGGGTGCGTGCGGACGGGTACCACGATATCCGAACCGTCATGCAGAGCGTCTCGCTCGCCGACGTGGTGACGGTGGAGCGCATCGGCGGCGGGTTCGAGCTGCGCGTCGAGCCGGAGAACCCGGGGCTCGGGCCGCGGGAGCAGAACACGGCCTACCTGGCGTGGAGGCTGCTCGGCGAGCTCAGCGGCGCGGAGCTGCCGGCCAGGGTGACGCTGCGCAAGAACGTCCCGGCCGGCGCCGGCCTCGGCGG
Organism: uncultured Rubrobacteraceae bacterium; assembly: GCA_902806085.1. Taxonomy (GTDB): domain Bacteria; phylum Actinomycetota; class Rubrobacteria; order Rubrobacterales; family Rubrobacteraceae; genus Rubrobacter_D. Next base: position 19,519 of record CADCVH010000037.1, read on the forward strand.
GGGTTCGTCGGACGCGGCGGCGGTGCTGCGCGGCCTGGACGAGCTCTTCGGCCTCGGCCTCTCCGCCGGGGAGCTGAGGGCCGCAGGTATGAGGATCGGGGCCGACGTACCCTTCTGCTTCGGCGGGGGGACCGCGCTCGGGGAGGGCGTCGGGGAAAGGTTGACCACCACCCCTGCGCCGCCGGACCACCGGTTGCTGGTCGCGAAGCCGCGCCGGGGGGCCGACACCGGCAAGGTGTACCGGGCGTTCGACGCGGACCCCGTCCGGGGCGGAGGCTCCGCCGACCGGGTCCTGGGGGCGCTGAGATCCGGGGACCTCGCCGCGCTGGCCGGATCTCTCGGGAACGACCTCGCGCCGTTCACGAAAGCGGAACTGCCGGAGGTGGCGGAACTAGAGGAGAGGCTGCTCGAGGCGGGCGCGCTCGGTACTTCGATGACCGGCAGCGGGAGCGCCGTCTACGGGCTGTTCCGCGACGAAGCGGCGGCCGAGTGGGCGAGGGAGAGGGTCGGCGCCCCCTTCGTCGGGGTCTACGCGCCCGTGTCCCGCGGGTCCGAGGAGATCTAGCCCGGAGTACCGGTTCCCCGTCTCGGTGAAGGGCGTGCTCCTCGACCGCGGAAGGGCCGTCTTGCTCCGCAACGAACGCGCGGAGTGGGAGCTCCCGGGCGGCAGGCTGGAGGCGGGCGAGACCCCTCGAGAGTGCGTGGCCCGCGAAGTCTTGGAAGAACTCAACCCGAAGGTCGGGGTGGGGCCGTTGCTCGACGCGTGGGTCTTCGAGGTCTTGCCGGGATCGCGCGCGCTGGTGCTGGCCTACGGTTGCTTTGTGCAGGACTTTGCCCGGATGGCGTATAGCGCTGAGCACGCGGGCGCGGCATTCTTCGGGCTCGACGAGTTGGGGAGCCTCGCCCTGCCAGCGGGGTACGCGCGGGCGGTTCGGGCGTGGGCCCGTCATCCGGCGGCTTTGGGGCCTTCCGGGATCTGACGGGCAATAGGGGCTCCGGTATAATCCCAGCGTCGCGAAGCGTTGCGGTTTTTGGGGCGTGGCCAAGAGGCAAGGCACCGGGTTTTGGTCCCGGGATCGCAGGTTCGAATCCTGCCGCCCCAGCCGCGGGTGCGCGACGAGAGGCTAGAGTAAGGAGTTTGCAGGACATATGCCCGAGATCTCGCCCATCTTCGCCGTGGTCCTGGCGGCCGGCAGGGGGACCCGGATGAAGTCCAACCGGGCGAAGGTGCTGCACACCCTCTGCGGCGTGCCGATGGTCAACTACGTTATAGAGGCAACCAGGCCCCTCCTGCCGGAGGGGCTCTTCGTCGTGGTGGGCCACCAGGCCGAGCTGGTCGAGGCGGTCCTGCCCCCCGACGCCACGCCCGTCTTGCAGAGGGAGCAGCGGGGCACGGGGGACGCGGTGCGGGTCGCGCTTGAGGCCCTGGAGGGGCAGGAGGACGGCGTGTTGCTCGTCGTCAACGGCGACGGGCCGCTCGTCTCGGACCGGACTCTCGATGAGCTTCTGGAGCGGCACCGTTTCGCGGGGGTGGGGGCGACGGTGCTCGTGGCGAAGCTCGAGGACCCCAGCGGGCTCGGGCGGGTAGTGGAGGAGGCCGGGGTTGTCAGGATCGTCGAGGAGCGCGACGCGAGCGGGTCCGAGCGGGAGAACCGGCTCGTCAACCTGGGGCTCTACGCCTTCGAACTCTCGGAGATCCGGGCCGCCATAGCGGGCCTCGAGTCCGGCAACGACCAGGGGGAGTTGTACCTGACGGACGTGCTCGAGACCATAGGGCGCAGGAGCCGGGCCGTCACCTACAGGCTGAAGAACCCGGAGGAGGCGAACCTCGTCAACGACCGGGCGCAGCTCGCGAGGGCGGAGGAGATCCTGCGCCGCAGGATCCTCGACGCGCACATGAGGGACGGGGTGACGGTCAGGGACCCGGCGAGCACCCACATCGAGGCCTCCGTCGAGATCGGGCGCGACACGGTGATCCTGCCCGGCAGCTTCCTGCGCGGCGGGACGGAGATAGGCTCGGACTGCGTGATCGGGCCCTCCGCCGACCTGCTGGATACGAAGGTCGGGGACGGCGCCCAGGTCGAGCACTCCGTCGGGCGGGGCGCGGTCGTGGGCGAGGGGGTCACCGTCGGCCCTTACTCGTTTTTGCGTCCGGGGACGGTGCTCGAGGCCGGGGCGAAGGTCGGGGCTTACTGCGAGGTCAAGAACACGCGGGTCGGCAAGGGGAGCAAGGTGCCGCACCTCTCTTATGTCGGGGACGCGGAGATAGGGGAGGGGGCGAACCTCGGGGCGGGGACCATCACGGCCAACTACGACGGGGAGAACAAGAGCCGGACGAACATAGGGGACGGGGCCTTTACCGGCGTAAACACCAACCTTATCGCGCCGGTTACAATTGGCGCGGACTCCTACACCGGGGCCGGGAGCGTCGTCAGCAAGGACGTCCCGGCCGGCAGGCTCGCCGTCGGGGCGCCGGCGCGCGCGATAAAGGAATCACCGCAGAGCCGGAGAAAGAGGGCGATGAACGACGAGAAGGGGGACTAGCGCGGTGATGGAGGACGGCCACCTGACGCAGACCACGGAGAAGCGGCTGATGATCGTCAGCGGCCAGGGTTACCCCGAGCTCGCCGAGAAGATAGCCGACCGGCTCGACATGGGCCTCAGCGGGGTGGAACTCGTCAAGTTCCCCGGCGGCGAGCTCTACGCGAGGTACCTGGAGAGCGTGCGCGGGGCCGACATCTTTATAATCCAGTCCCTTTGCGAGCCCGTCAACGAGAACCTGATGCAGCTCCTGATCATGATAGACGCTGCCAAGAGGGCGTCCGCCAAGCGGATCGTCGCCGTCATCCCCTGGTACGCCTACTCCCGCCAGGACCGCAAGACCAAGCCGCGCGAGCCCATAACGGCCAGGCTGGTCGCCAACATGGTCCAGGCGGCGGGTGCGGAGCGCGTCATGACGATGGACCTGCACACGGGCCAGATCGAGGGCTACTTCACCTTCCCCGTGGACCACCTCACGGCGATGCACACGTTCGTCGACTACTTCGTGGAACAGGGCTTCAAGGACGCCGACGACGCCGTCGTCGTTGCCCCCGACACGGGCGAGGTCAAGGTCGCCAAGCAGCTCGCCGGGCACCTGCGCCTGCCGTGGGCCATCGTGAACAAGCTGCGCGACAGGCCGGACCGCTCGGAGGTGACGCACGTCATCGGCGACGTCGCGGGCAAGCGCGTCGTCATGATCGACGACATCATCGCCACGGGCGGGACGCTGGTGAACGCCGCCGAGCGCCTGGAGAAAGAGGGCGCGACGGAGGTCTGGGCGGCGGCGACGCACGGCGAGTTCTCGGGGGAGGCGTACCGCAAGATCGAGGGTTCCCTGATAAAAGAGGTCGTGGTGACGGACACGCTTCCCTTGAAGAGCGACCAGCCGCGGTCTAAGATCAAGACGCTTACTATCGCCCCGATCCTCGCAAGCACGATAAAGAACGTCTTTATGGACGAGTCCGTGAGCGAGGTCTTCATGGGCGAGAACCAACTTTTCTGAGAGAGGTCAGGAGAAAGAGATGGCGGACAACGTTACTTTGCAGGCCAGAGAGCGCGACGAGCGGGGCAAGAACGCCGCCCGGCGTCTCCGGGCCTCCGGGATGCTCCCGGCGATCCTCTACGGCGACGGGGACAGCACGTCCCTTGCGGTCGAGACGAGGACACTTGACTACACCCTCACCCACTTCGGCGACAACGCCCTCTACGACATCGACCTCGGCTCCGGGAGTGCTACGGCCCGCGTGGTGGACGCCCACCGCGACCCGGTCTCGGGGCTGCTGGTCCACGTGGACTTCGCGCCGGTGAACATGCGCGAGAAGATCGAGGTCACCGTCCCGCTGGCGGTCGTCGGCGAGGCGGCCGGGTCCGAGGAGGGCGGCGTGCTGCAGCAGGTCGCGTACGAGATCCAGGTCGAGACCCTGCCGGGCGACATACCGCAGGAGATCACGCTCGACGTCACCCCCCTCGGCATGAACGAGAACCTGACGCTCGGCGACCTGAGGCTACCCGAGGGCGTCGTCCTTCTCTCCGATCCCGAGGAGATCGCCGCGACGGTTACCGCGCCGACGGAGATCACGGACGAGGAGATGGAGGCCGCCGGCATCGTCGAGGAAGAGTCCGACGAGGATATTGCCGCCGCCGGGGAGACCGAGGGCGAGGAGGCCGCCGAGGGTGACGAGGTTCCCGCCGAAGAAACCAACGAAGGGGAGAACGGGTAACCTGAGGCTCGCCCGCTCCTTTTTCGAGCGCAAGAGCGGGGAGGAGCCTTCCGGGTCCCCCGCCGTCGTCGGCCTGGGCAACCCCGGCCGCTCCTACGAGCGCACCCGCCACAACGCCGGCTACCTGGTGGTCGAGGAGCTTGCCCGCCGCCACGGCGGCTCGTGGCGGCGGAAGAAGAAGGCCGAGGCCGCCGACGTCTCCGTGGGCCCGAAGAACGTCACCCTGATGAAGCCGACGACGTTCATGAACCTCTCGGGCTCCGCCCTCGCCGGCCACCGCGCCGAGAACCTCATCCTCGTCCACGACGACCTGGACCTCGACCCCGGCACCGTCCGTGTGAAGGTGGGCGGCGGCGCGGGCGGCCACAACGGGCTGCGCTCCACCATCCAGAACGTCGGCCCCGACTTCGTCCGCGTGCGCGTCGGCATAGGCCGCCCACCCGAGGGCGCCCGAATTACCGTGACGGACTTCGTCCTCGGCCGGATGGACCCCGCCGTGAAAGAGGCCCTGCCGCGCGCCGCCGACGCCGTCGAAGCCGTCCTGGCGGAGGGCGCCGAGTCGGCGATGAACCGGTTCAACGTACGCGGCGACGCGTAGGGGCGGTTCGCGAACCGCCCCTACGAGGGGTTCTGGCGGAGCATGCGGCCGAGCATCTCGATGCCGCCCTTGTCCAGGGTGCGGTCTTCTTCGATGATCTCGAGGTCGTCCGGGGCGCCGAGCTCCCGCAGCTTGCGCGCCGTGATGCTGGCGCAGACCACAGTCGGGACGTTTTCTAATATCCGCATCGCCTCCTCGGCGTCCTTATCCACGTAGGCCTGGACGAAGTCGAGGTGGTCGAGGCCGGCGCCTTCGAGGGAGCGGGAGAGGTTCTCCATGCACGTCTGGCCCCAGCCCACGATCCCCACGGCGGTGCCGGCCGGAAGTTCGGTCAGGCGGCGCAGGCTCTCCAGGTTCGCCTCGGCCAAAAGCGCCACCGTCTCCAAGCCCAAAGGCTCCACGAGCTCCTGCACCTCGTGGACGTGGAAGAAGGTGGTGACCGCGAGGCGCCAGGGCAGCTCTTCGCCCGAGGACACCCTCTGTGCGAGGTCCTCTAGCAAGACCCGCTCCACGACCACGGGTAGCTGCTGCTCGAGCTCGTCGGAGAACTGCTCGAGCTCCGCCCGCGTGCACTCCACGAACAGGATGTTCGTCTTCTCCGGCGGCTCCGTGCCCGCCCGGGCCAGCAACGCGTAGGCGAGCTCCTCCACGGGAAACCCCTGCGCCACCGCAAGGTCCATCACCCGGTCGAGCACCTCGCCTCGCATCTCCACAGCGTCGACCGGCGGCTCCAAAACGTAGTATCCGCTCCCCCGGCGGCTCTCCACGAACCCCTCGCGCTCAAGGTCCGTGAACACCCGGGCCACCGTGTTGCGGTTGATCCGCAAGAATCCCGCCATCGCCCGGATGCTCGGCAACCGCCCGCCAACCTCGAAGTTGCCGGCCAGGATCAGGTGCTTTATCTGCTGCCCCAACTGCACGTGTACCGGCACGTGACTCTTCAAATTTATCTGCAGATCCATAAATTATCCTATTGTCCTATGACAGTATGTCACTTATAATTGTCCTAGTCGAATAGGGCAATTATACAGCAAGCGGTTTGCCCGGAGGTGAGCGGTGTACGGGATGATGGATCTCGAGTTGGCGAGGGGGCGGCGGCGGGAGCTTCTTCGGGAGGCCGAGGGGCTTCGTCTGGCCCGGCAGGTGGGGTCGCGCCGGGCGGAAGAGCGGGGAGACGCTGGGATCTCGGCGCGCTGGGGGTTGGTCGAGGATGAGCCCGCGGTCGCGGACCTTTTGCAGCTCAACGGGATGCCGCGGTGGGTCGCTTTCGAGGAGCGGTTCATCGTCGCGGAGAAGGGCGGAAGGCTCCTTGGCGCCGTGCGCTACAGGACGGAGTCCAAGCGGCTCCTCCTGGGGCTTCTGGTCGTTGACCCCTGGGCCGGCGAGCGGCGGACGGCGTTGGCGCTGTACTCCGGGGCCGTCGGGCTGGCCCAAGAGCTTGGGGCCTCGGAGGTCCTGGCGGCCTCGGTGCCGGGCGGGAACTACCCGAAAGCCGCCGGATACGGGCGGGTCGGGGGCGGGTGGAGGTCGCCCGTGCCGCCGGAGGGTGGAGAAGGGCGCGTCGGCTTCTGGCGCGCGCTGCTGCATATCTGGGGCACGAAGGCGGCGTTGCCTCTCTACAGGGTCCCCCGTTAAGGGCAATGGCGGGGAAGGCCCCGCCCGGCGCGGTCGGGGACGGGTTGGCTTCCGGCCGCGCGGAGGCTTTTCGACAAGCAAGACGAACGCCTGGAGGGATGCATGATCGCGAGGATCTGGCACGGCGTGACCGCCGCCGAGAAGTCCGACGAGTACCTGGACTACCTCAACGAAACCGGCGTGCCGGACTACCGGGCGACGGAGGCCCGGGGCGTGTACGTCCTCCGCAGGATCGAGGGAGACCGGGCGCACTTCCTGACCGTGTCGTTTTGGGAGTCCGCGGAGAAGATAGAGAAGTTCGCCGGGTCCGACCCGGAGAGGGCCAGGTACTACCCCGAAGACGAAGAGTTCCTGCTCGGCTTCGAACCGACGGTCGAACACTACGAGGTCGTGGTCGGGCCGTAGGCCGCCCGGCGGCGAGGAACGGAGAGCGGTTCGGAAGAGGATTCCTTGAACAGGAGATCTAAGACCGGCGAGGGGGAGGGGAAGGAGCGCCTGGGCCGGTACTACGCCGGGGCCCGGGCCGCTGTTCCGTTCGTGCTGGCGACGCTCGTTCTGGGCGTCTCCTTCGGGGTGCTCGCCCGTTCTCTGGGTTGGGGGGCGGTGGCCGCCGTCGGCTCTTCCGTCCTTATCTGCTCGGGCTCGGCCCAGTTCGCGGTCGCGGCGGTCCTGGGCTCAGGCGGGGGGCCGTTCGCGGCCATCGTCGCCGCCGTGCTCCTGAACGCCCGCTTCGGGCCGATGGGCGTGGCGGTCGCGCCCTACCTCAAGGGCGGTCCGTTGAGGCGCGCCTTCGAGGGCCAGGCCGTGATCGACGCCTCGTGGGCCCTAGCCAGCCGGGGCGGGGGCCGGTTCGACCGCGAGTTCATGATCGGCGCCACGATCCCGCAGGTGGCCGCCTGGATCGGGGGCACGGCCCTCGGCGTGCTCGGCGGGGACCTCGTCGGGGACCCGGAGAGGCTGGGGCTCGACGCCATCTTCCCCGCGTTCTTCCTGGTCCTGCTCGTGGACGAGCTTCGGGGCGCCGGATCCGCGGTCACGGTGGCGCTCCTCGCCGCGGCGGTGGCGCTCCTGCTCGTTCCCGTAGCACCCCCTGGCGTGCCCGTCATAGCCGCCTGCGCGGCGGCGCTTCTAGGCTTGAGGAGGACCCTTTGACGACGCTCTGGCTCACGATCCTCGCCGTCGCGCTGGCAAACGCGGCCATCAAGGCCTCCGGGCCCGTGCTCGTCGGGGGGAGGGAGCTCCCGCCGCGGGCGACGGCCGTGATCTCGCTGCTCGCGCCTGCGCTCCTCGCCGCCCTCGTGGTCACCGAGACCTTCGGCGAAGACGGGGCGCTCGTCCTGGACGAGAAGGCCCTCGGCGTCGGGGTGGCGGCCGTCGCCCTCCTCCTGCGGGCGCCGGTGCTCGTCGCCGTCTTCCTCGCCGCCCTCACCGCCGCGCTGGCCCGGGCCTTCGGTTGACCGGGTGGAGGGCCCACGTCGCGGGGCCGCGTACCCAACGCGCCGGACCGCAGCCGGCATGGACGTCCGAGCTACGCCAGAAACGAGATTGCCGGGAGGTGCCGTGCAGGTAACAGAGCTACAGTACGACGCGGAGTTTGAGGAGGCGTTCCCGGTGATCCGCGAACTCCACCACGACCTGGACGAACGGCGCTACCGGGAGCTCATACCCGAGATGCGCGCCGCGGGCTACAGGATGTTCGCGGTGCGCGGGGAGGGCGTCCTCGTCGCCGTCGCCGGCGTCCAGAGGCTCACCAACCTCTACTACGGCCGCCACTTCTACGTCTACGACCTCTCCGTGGCCGACGGCGCCCGCTCGAAGGGGCACGGCGAGAGGCTGCTGCGGCACGTCGAGGAGGTGGCCCGCGAGGAGGGGTGCGGCTTCGTGGCCCTGGCCTGCGGCAGGGAGCGCGACGCCGCGCTCCGCTTCTACGAGGACCGTATGGGCTACGAGCGGCCCGGCTACTCCATGCGCAAGGCGTTGTCGTCATGATCCCGAAGGCCGTCGCACGTGGATGTCCGATTTCCGCCAGAAATAGGGGCGTGGGGGTGGGACAATCGGGTTCATGATCAGAGACTTCGACAGCAGGTACAGGGCGGTCAGCAGCCGCGACGAGCGGTTCGACGGGTGGTTCATCGTCGCGGTGACTTCTACCGGGATCTACTGCCGCCCGAGTTGCCCGGCCGTCACGCCCAAGAGGGCGAACGTGCGCTTCTACCCGACCGCCGGCGCCGCCCAGTACGCCGGCTTCCGGGCTTGCAAACGGTGTCTGCCGGACGCCGTGCCCGGCTCCCCCGAGTGGGACGTGCGGGCCGACGTCGCCGCCAGGGCGATGCGCCTGATCTCCGACGGCGTCGTGGACCGGGAGGGCGTCTCCGGCCTGGCCCGCCGCCTGGGCTACACGGAGCGTCACCTGCACCGCCTCCTCGTCGCCGAGCTCGGCGCGGGGCCGCTCGCCCTGGCGCGCACCCGGCGGGCGCACACGGCGCGCCTGTTGCTGGAGGCGACCGGCCTGCCCGTCACTGAGGTGGCTTTCGCCGCCGGCTTCTCCAGCATCCGGCAGTTCAACGAGACCGTGCGGGCCGTCTTCGCCGCGACGCCGGGCGAACTCCGCCGGGCGGGGAGGCGCGCCGGGGCACCGGAGGGCGCGGAGGGGGGCGGTATCCACCTTCGCCTTCCGTTCCGCGAACCCTTCGATGCCGGAAGCTTGCTGAAGTTCCTCGGCGAACGGGCTGTCCCGGGCATCGAGGCGTACGAAGGCGGCGTCTACCGACGGACCCTGCGGCTGCCGCGCGGGGCGGCAACCGTCGCGCTCTCGGCGGGCGAGGGGCGCGTCCGGTGTGTACTGCGGCTCGAAGACCTTCGGGACTTAGGGGCCGCCGTTCAGCGCTGCAGGCGGCTCCTGGACCTCGACGCGGACCCCGCGGCCGTCGCGGAGGCGCTTGCCTCGGACGCCGCGCTCGCCCCGCTCGTCGCCCGCCGACCCGGCCTGCGCGCCCCCGGTAGCGCGGACGGGCCGGAGCTCGCCGTGCGGGCCGTGCTCGGCCAGCAGGTCTCGGTGGCCGGTGGCAGGACCCTCGCAGGCAGGCTCGTGGTCCGTCGCGGAGAGCCGTTGCCGCAGACGCTCGTCGAGGCGGACGGTCCCCTCACGCACCTGTTCCCCGAACCCGCGGCGGTGGCCGGGCTGGAGCCCGGCGAGGTGGGCCTGACGGCGGCCCGGTACGGGGCTCTGGTGGGGCTGGCGCGGGCGCTTGAGCGGGGGGAGATCACGCTGGATCCCGGCGCGGACCGCGACGAGGAGAGGCGGCGGCTCCTGTCGCTGAAGGGAATAGGCCCCTGGACGGCCTCCTACGTCGCCATGCGCTCGCTCGGGGACCCTGACGCCTTCCTGCCCACGGATCTCGGGGTTCGTAAGGCGCTCACCCGGCTCGGCGAACCGGACGATCCGCATGGCGTCGAGGCGCTGGCGGAGCGCTGGCGTCCCTGGCGGTCCTACGCCGTGCACCACCTCTGGGCTGGCCTCGAAGACGCGCCCACCGGGAACAGAGAACGTCGAGAGGAGACGGTCGCATGAACGTTTACGTGGACAGGGTCGGGTCGCCGGCCGGAGAGTTGGCCTTCGCGGTGGACGAGGAGGGGGCGCTCGCCGCGCTCCATTTCGTCGAGAGCGACGGCGGGCCCGATATGGAAGAAGCGCTGGAGTACGAGGGCTTCCAGGTCCTGCGCGACGAGGAGAAGACAGCCCGCCCGCGCGAGGAGTTGCGGGAGTATTACGCCGGCGAGCGGCGGGAGTTCGGGCTGCCGCTCGCGTTCGTCGGGTCCGAGTGGCAGAAGGCGGTGTGGCTGGAGCTCACGCGCATACCTTACGGCGAGACGCGCTCCTACGGGGAGATAGCGGACAGGCTCGGCAGCCCCGGCGCCGCCCGCGCCGTCGGCCGGGCAAACGCCACCAACCGGCTCCCCCTGGTCGTGCCCTGCCACCGGGTGATAGCGGCGGACGGCTCGCTCGGCGGCTTCAACGGCGGGTTGCACCTCAAGGAGCGGCTGCTGGAGCACGAGCGACGCGTGCTGGGCACCGTCCCTGACGGGACGGCTTGACAGCCAAAGACTTCGCGGCGCTGATCTCGCTCGGCGCGCTCTGGGGCGCCTCGTTCCTGTTTATCCGGGTGGCCGTGCCGGTGCTCGGGCCCTTCGTTTTGGTGGGGGTTCGCGTGGGGCTGGCGGCGCTCGTTCTCGCGCTCTTCGCCGTGGCCGCGCGGCGGGCGCTGAAGCTGCGGGGGCTGTGGGCCCCGCTGCTGTTCGTGGGGATCGCCAACACGGCGGTGCCGTTCGCCCTGATCTCGGCCTCCGAGGTCCATTTGACCGCCTCCCTCGCCGCCATCCTAAACTCGACCACCGTGCTGTTCACGGCCCTCGTCGCCGCCGTCTGGCTGGGGGAGTCGCTGACGCCGAAGAAGATCGGGGGCGTGCTGCTCGGCATCTTCGGGGTGGCGGTGCTGGTGGGCTGGGACCCGCTGCCCCTGACCCCGGTGGTCTTGCTCTCCGTCGCGGCGGTGCTCGGGGCCTCCCTGTGCTACGGGGTCGGCGGGGTCTTTACCAAGCGGACCTTCGCCGGCGTCCCGCCGCTGACCCTCGCCGTGGGCCAGCAGACGGCCGCCGCCGCCGTCATGCTCCCCGTCGCCGTAATAGACCTGCCGGTCGGGCGGCCGTCGGTCGCGGCTGCGCTCTGCGTGCTGGCGCTCGCGGTCCTCTCCACCGCCGTCGCGTACCTGCTGTTCTTCTACCTCATCGCCAGCGCCGGGCCGACGGCGACCTCGACCGTCACGCTCATCGTGCCGGTCTTCGGCCTGATCTTCGGCGTCCTCTTTCTCGACGAGCCGGTCGGCCCCGGAACGATCGCCGGGCTCGCCGTCATCCTCTGCAGCGTCGTCCTCATCACCGGAATAGGCTTCGGTAGGGCCGAGAAAGTCCCGGCCCGCTAACGGGGGTACAGGATCATCTGCGTGCAGCGAAAGAGCGCGATGGCCTTCTCCGGGCCCGTAACGGTGGCGTCCCACACCTGCGTGTTGCGCCCGCCGTGGACGAGACGCGCCTCGCACCCGATGGTCCCCTCGCGGGCCGTGCCGAGAAAGTTGCTCTTCAGCTCTATAGTGGTGAAGCCCGTGGCCCCTTCCGGGAGGCCCACGAACGTGCCGTAGCCGCAGGAGGTGTCCGCGAGCGCCACGACCGTCGCCGCGTGCAGGTAGCCGTTCGGGGCCAGAAGCTCCTCCCTCAGCCTCAGCCGGCTGGAGATGCGGCCCTCCTCCACGCCCACAACCTCAAGCCCGATAAGCCCCGGCAGCGCGCCCTCGCTGCGGCCGTTCAACTCCTCGAGCATCCCCATCGATCCGCCTCCCGCGTCCGCCCGCAACGACGGCCCATTCTCTCAGAGCCGCCGGTCGTTGGCTCCTGCGCCGGCCTGCTCCTGCGGTAGCCGTAGAGGGCGTAGATGACGAGGCCAAAGTCCATCCAGGAGGCCCCGAAGCCATCAGAGCCAGGGGCCCGGGCGCCTCGCTTGGCCCGAGCTCCGGCTCCTCCGTGTCCCGTATGGGACCCTCCACGGACTTTGTCCTCGACGCTCTAGAATTATCTCTTGTTTCGTATGCGAATCATGCGGGGCCGCGTTTTGGCGCACGCGCCACGGGGGCCAGAAAGTGCCCGCGGGGTGGCTTTCGTCGCGTTGATTTCGGCCGGTAGCGGGTAGAATCCTCCGGTGAGCGAGAAGACGCAGACGAGGATCTTGCGCGCCCCGCGCAGGGTGCGTTCCTATCTTGCCGCGACCGCCGGGCCTCCGGTGTTGCTGCTCGCGGCGAGCGAGGAGGCGGCGGAGCGCTACGCGCGGGAGGCCGCGGTCTTCGCGGATGGGCCCGTGGTGCATCTTCCCTCCCGCGGCGTCGTGTTCGGGGACGTGTTCGAGCCGGCCGTGACGCGGGTCGGGCGGCGGCAGCGGGCTTTGAGGTCTTTCCCTTCGGCCCGGCTCGTGGTGGCGGGGCCGCTGGCCTTTATGGAGAAGACGCTGCTCCACGAGCCGCTCGGGTTGTCGGGTGGGACGGAGATCGAGCTCGACGAGACGCTTGAGAGGCTCGTGGGCCTCGGCTACGAGAGGGTGGACCGGGCCTCGCGCCCGGGGGAGTTTGCGGTGCGGGGTGGGATCGTGGACGTCTTCCCGAGCACCCGGCGCTCGCCCGTGCGGGTTGAGTGGTGGGGCGACGAGGTCGAGAGCGTCCGCGCCGTCTCGCTCGCCACCCAGCGCGTCGTCCGGGAGCTCGAAGGCGTGACCGTCTACGCCGCCCGCGAGGGGGACCTCGCGGGCCTCGCGGCGGCGGCCGGCTACCCAGAGGAGGCCCGCCTCGGCGCCCGCGTGCCTGGGCTAGACCGGCTGCTCCTTGGCCTCGATCCCGTCTCGACGGCGGATCTCCTGCCGGGCGGGTTCGAGGTGTGGCGCGAGGGGTCGCAGGAGGGGTTACCGGAGGGCCTCGAGGACCTCGTCGGCGGGATGTACGACGAGGCGTTGCCCGGGCCCGACGTGGAGTTCTCGTTGGGCGAGGAGGGGGAGGCCGTAGAGGCGCCGCCGGTGGCGGCGTTCGCGAACACGCTTCGGGAGGCGGCCCGCAGGCTGGACACGCTCGTCGACGGCGGGCTCGCGGTCTTTTTGGCCTGCGAGTCGGGAGGGGAAGCGAGGAGGACCGTCTACGCGTTCGGGGAGATCAACCGCACGATGCGCGAGGCCGAGCGCGTGGACCCGTCCCTGCCCCCGGGCCTCTACGCGGTGCCCGGCCCCGTCGAGGAGGGCTTCACCTACCCGGCGGACGGGGTCGCCGTGGTGCGGCGGGACGCGCTGCTCGGGCGGAGGCGCGAGGCGAAGCGCCGCCCGGGGCGGGTCGTCTCTTCTTTCGCCGACCTGAAGGTGGGGGACCTCGTCGTCCACGCGACGCAGGGCATCGGGCGGTTCGAGGGGCTCGTCGCCAAGGAGGTCCTCGGGGCGACCCGGGACTACATGCAGGTGACCTACAGGGGCGAGGACACGCTCTTCGTACCCTACGAACAGATGGAGCTCCTGCACAAGTACGTCGGCGGCGAGGGCGCCCGGCTGGACAAGCTCGGCGGCTCGACCTGGGCCCAGGTGACCGACAGGGTCCGCAAGCGCGTGAAGGCCCTGGCCGGCGAACTCTTGCGCCTCTACGCCCAGCGGGCGGCGGCGCCCGGCTTCGCCTTCCCGCCCGACGCCGAGTGGGAGCGCGAGCTCGAGGAGAGCTTCCCCTACCAGGAGACCCCGGACCAGGAGGCGGCCATCGCCGCCGTCAAGACGGACATGCAGAGGCCCCACCCGACCGACCGGCTGGTGTGCGGGGACGTGGGCTTCGGCAAGACCGAGGTTGCGGTGCGGGCCGCGTTCAAGGCAACGCTCGCGGGCAAGCAGACCATGATGCTCGCGCCGACCACGATCCTGGTCCAGCAGCACGAGCGGACCTTCAACCACCGCCTGGGCTCCTTCGCCGTCAGGGTGGAGAGCCTCTCGCGCTTCACCAAGCCAGCCGACAGGCGGCGCATCTTGAAGGCCTTCGCCGAGGGCGAGGTGGACGTGCTCATAGGCACCCACGCGTTGCTCGGGGCGGAGGTCTCGCCAAAGGACCTCGGGCTCATCATCGTGGACGAGGAGCAGCGCTTCGGGGTCAAGCACAAGGAGCGGCTCAAGGAGTTCAAGGCCAGCGTCGACGTCGTCACGCTGACGGCTACCCCGATCCCGCGCACCATGCAGATGGGCCTCGCCTCCCTGCGGGACATAAGCGTCATAGAGACCCCGCCCGCCGGGAGGCGCAGCATCCAGACGCACGTCGGCCCTTACGACGAGGACCTCGTCCGGCGGGCCATGGAGCGGGAGGTGGCGCGGGGCGGGCAGACCTTTTTTGTCCACAACCGGGTCGAGAGCATAGACGAGGTGGCCGAGAGGCTTCGCTCGCTGGTGCCCGGGGCGACGTTCGTCACGGCCCACGGGCAGATGCCGGAGAGGGCGCTCGAAGGCGTGATGCGGCACTTTCTCGACGGCCGGTCGGACGTGCTCGTGACGACGACCATCGTGGAGAGCGGCCTGGACGTGGCGAGCGCCAACACGCTCATCGTGGACCGGGCCGACGCGATGGGGCTGGCGCAGCTCTACCAGCTGCGGGGCAGGATCGGGCGCTCCAGCCAGCAGGGCTACGCCTACCTCTTCGCACCCCTAGGGGCCACCGTCGAGTCCCAGAAGCGCCTGGAGGCCCTGATGGACTTCACGGAGCTCGGCAGCGGCTTCGCCATCGCCATGCGGGACCTCGAGATCAGGGGCGCAGGAAACCTGCTGGGCGCCGAGCAGTCGGGCCACATAGCGGCCGTGGGCTTCGAGATGTACCTCCAGCTCCTCGAAGAGGCCGTCGCCCAGGCCAAAGGGGAGGGCCAGGAGCGCCAGGAGCAGAGGCCCGTCATCGTGGAGCTCTCGCTCGACGCGTACCTGCCGCCCGAGTACGTGATGGACGAGATCGAACGCGTGGACCTCTACCGCCGCGCCTCCGGAACGTCCTCCCTGGCCGAGGTGGACGACCTCGCCGAAGAGCTGACCGACCGCTTCGGCCAGTTGCCCGAGCCCGCCCTGAACCTGCTGGGAATCTCCCGCGCAAAGCTCCTGGCGCGCGGGATCGGGGCGACCTCCGTGACCTTCCGCTCGGGCACGCTCTCGGTCTCCGGCCTGACGGCGGACCCCGTCCAGTCCGCCCGCATCAGAAAGAACACCGGCGGCACCCTCGGCGGCAGGGAGGGCCGGGTCACCGTCCGCGACTCGGAGATGGGGCCGCTCGAGCTCGCCGAGGCGACCCTCCGCGCCTTGGACCTGAGCGAGTAGGCAGCGCGCTTCCTTTTCGGCAAGCTCCGGCCTCGCCCACGCTCGTCAGCACGCCGCTTGGCGGCTTTTTAACACGCCCTGTGGGCTCCGCTTTCGGCCTTTCGGCTTTCGGCCCGGGTGCGCGCCGGGCGCCGCTACGGGCAACACCGCTACGGGCAACACCGCTTCGGGCAACACCGCTTCGGGTGGTGGCCGGAACTCTGCGCCCGGCGGGGCCCGTCCACCAGAGAGCCGAAAGTCCTCGAAGAGGGCGTGCCGAAAGCGTGGGCCGTGGGCCGAAGCGTGCCGAAAGGCGCCAACGACGCCGTGCTGCAAAGCGGCGTGCTGATATAATCCGGCGCGGTTCAGAGAAAGCTATCCCGACAGCGAGGTTCCCGTCGCTTTGAGCAAGCATCTATCCTTGAGGGCATCCTTTGTCCTGTGCGCGTTGGTCTTCGCCGTTCTCGCGGGCTGCCAGCCGGCCGACCCGGTCGCGAACTCCGACTCGGGGGCCAAGAAGGTGGCCACCTACGAGGGTGGTGAGGTGACCGAGGGCGAGCTGCAGCAGTTCGCCCAGCAGAGCGGGCTCGGGGAGCTCGACCCGAATTCTCCGGAGTACGAGACGGCCGTGCGGCAGGTCATGCCGCAGCTGGTGGGCATCGAGATCGCCAAGACCTACGCCCAGGAAGAGGGCCTCACGGTCTCGGACAAAGAGGTCGACCAGGAGCTCGATGCCATCAAGCAGCAGGTCGGGGAGCAGGCCAGGGCCTCGGGCCAGGACCTGGGCAATCAGGAGGCCTTCGACCAGGCGCTGGAGCAGAACCAGATCTCCGAGCAGCAGCTGCGCCAGGACATCCGGGAGAACCTCCCCGTGCAGCAGGTTCAGGAGAGGATCGCGGGCGACGCCGAACCCTCCGAGGAGGAGGTCCGGAAGTTCTACGACGACAATAAGGACGCCCAGTTCACCCAGCCGGCCCAGCGTTGCATGAGGCACATCCTCTTCACCAAGGACCAGGAGAAGAAGGCCGAGGAGGTCAAGGACAAGCTCCAGGACGGCGGAAACTTCGCCGACCTGGCCAGGGAGAACTCCCAGGACCCCGGCAGCGCCGAGAAGGGCGGGGACCTCGGCTGTCTGGGCAAGGGCGAGACCGTGCCCCCCTTCGAGGAGGCCGCCTTCGCCGCCGACCGGGGCGAGATCGTCGGCCCCGTAGAGACCGAGTTCGGGTACCACCTCATCGAGGTCACGGAGATCCGGGAAGAGCAGACCCAGCCCCTCGGAGACGTGGAGGCCCAGATCACCGACCAGCTCGCCGCCACCCAGCAGGAAGAAGAGTTCACCAAGTGGATCGAAGACCAGAAAGAGCAGCGCGACGTGAAGTACCTGCCCAGCTATAAGCCCGCCAGCCAGGGGTAGCGGGCAGGCTTTAGGCTTCAGGTACAAGGCTCAAGGTAGTCGTTTCGGGGAGCGGCGATGGCCCGAAAATCGGCTTGTTCACTGGCGCCGCGCCTTGTTAGCGCGTAGAGTTACGCGGAAAATGGTTGGCAAAAAGTGTTCCGCTGGTAAGAATCGGCGCGGATGGGTAACTATTTGCGAACATCAGTACAGTGTTTGGCGATGGGACCTGTAGCCTAGAGCCCAAAACCTAGAACCTCAAACCTATATTCGGGAGGATGATGACGGAGATCGTCGCGGTCCATGGAAGGGAGATCCTGGACTCACGGGGAAACCCAACGGTCGAGGTCGAGCTCGCCACGGTGAGCGGCTTCGTGGGACGCGCGTCGGTCCCGTCGGGGGCCTCTACCGGGGCGAACGAGGCCGTGGAGCTCAGGGACGGGGACAAGGGGCGCTACGGCGGCAAGGGCGTCCTGAACGCCGCGGACAACGTGGACACGGAGCTCGCGCAGGTAGTTATCGGCCTTGACGCGGCCGACCAGCGGACCCTCGACCTCGCCATGATCGAGGCAGACGGCACCCCGAACAAGGGCCGCCTCGGCGCCAACGCCATCCTCGGCGTCTCCCTTGCGGCTGCGAAGGCGGCGGCGGAGGCCTCGGCGCTCCCCCTCTACCGCTACCTCGGCGGGGCGGGCGCGCACGTGCTGCCGGTGCCTTGCGCGAACATCATGAACGGCGGGGCGCACGCGGACAACAACGTGGACTTCCAGGAGTTCATGGTCGTCCCGTTCGGCTTCGACCGCTTCGACGAGGCGCTGCGCTCGGTGGCCGAGATCTACCAGGGCTTGAAGAAGCTGCTCGGGGAGCGCGGCCTCTCCGGGGGCATCGGGGACGAGGGCGGGTTCGCGCCGGACCTCGAGAGCAACGGGGCGGCGCTCGCGCTCATCGCGGAGGCCGTGGAGCGGAGCGGGTACTCTTTGGGGGATCAGATCGGCTTCGCCCTCGACCCGGCCGCCTCCGAGTTCTACAAGGACGGCCTCTACGAGCTCGCCGGCGAGGGCCGCTCTCTCTCTAGCGGGGACATGGTGGACTACTACGCCGGGTTGTGCGACCAGTACCCCATCTTGAGCATCGAGGACGGGCTCGGGGAGGACGACTGGACCGGTTGGGCCGCCATAACCGAGAGGCTCGGGGACAGGGTGCAGCTCGTCGGGGACGATCTGTTCGTGACGAACAAGGAGATCCTGGCCCGGGGTATTCGGGAGGGCGTGGGGAACTCCATCCTGGTGAAGGTCAACCAGATAGGCACCCTCACCGAGACCTTCGAGACGATAGAGCTCGCGCACAAGGCCGGGTACAAGACGATGATCAGCCACCGCAGCGGGGAGACCGAGGACGCGACTATATCCGACCTGGCCGTGGCGGTGAACGCCGGGCAGATCAAGACCGGCGCCCCCGCCCGCACCGATAGGGTCGCCAAGTACAACCAGCTCTTGCGCATCGAGGAGGCCCTGGGCGAATCGGGCGTCTACCCCGGTCGCGCGGCGTTCAACCCGAGGGTAGTGGGCTAGGATGGCCGCCCGCAAGACAAAGATAGTCGCCACTTTGGGGCCCGCCACCTCCTCCGAGGAGAACATAGCGTCGCTCGTGCGGGCCGGGGTGGACGTGACGAGGTTCAACTTCAGCCACGGCGACCACAACATGCACCTCAAGAACGCCAACATCGTCAGGGATACGGCGCGGGAGCTCGGCCGCACCGTCGCCATCCTGCAGGACATCCAGGGGCCGAAGATAAGGACCGGCGAGGTCGAGGGGGGCACGGAGCTCGTCGCGGGGAACAGGGTGACGATAGCCGCGGGGGACTTCGTCGGCGACGCGAGCAGGCTCTCCACCTCCTACGACGCGCTCGCCGAAGACGTGCGCACCGGCCACCGGCTGCTCATAGACGACGGGCTCATCGGCCTGCGCGTGGAGAGCATCGAGGGCACGGACGTCGTCTGCGAGGTCCTGGAAGGCGGCCCGGTCTCCTCCCACAAGGGCCTGAACTTCCCGGACTCGAACCTCTCCATAAAGGGACTCACGCCCAAGGACATCGAGGATTTGCGGTTCGGGATGGAGGAGGTGCAGCCCGACTGGGTCGCGGTCTCGTTCGTGAGGACCGGGGACGAGGTGCGGGAGGTCAAGGAGCGGATACGGGAGTTCGGCGGGAACGCGCCCGTGATCTCCAAGATAGAGAAGCACGAGGCCATAGAGAACATCGAGGACATCATGCAGGCCTCAGACGGCATCATGGTCGCCCGCGGGGACCTGGCCGTCGAGCTATCGGCCGAGCGGGTGCCGATAGAGCAGAAGCGGATGGTCGCGCGCTGCCGCCGCCTGGGCAAGCCGGTCATCGTGGCTACGCAGATGCTCGACTCCATGATCCGGAACCCGAGGCCCACGCGCGCGGAGGTATCGGACGTGGCGAACGCCATCTTCGACAGGACGGACGCGGTGATGCTCTCCGGGGAGACGGCGGTCGGGCGCTACGCGGTGCAGAGCGTTCAGGAGATGGAGAGGATCTGCCGCGCCGCCGAGGGCGCCATCAACTACGGTCGCGACATCCCGTCGTCGGCCTCCTGGGGCCGGGGGGACCGCTACGACGCCGTCACCCACGCCGCCTGCGAGCTCGCCGAGGACCTCGAGACGGAGGCCATACTGACCTCGACCCAGACCGGGCTCTCGTGCATAAGGGTCGCGCGGTTCAGGCCGCCGAACAAGATCCTCGCGGTAAGCCCAGTCGAGCACACGGTGAGGATGCTCGCGCTGGTCTGGGGTGTAACCTCCATCTTAGGCGAGCAGGCGGGCTCCCTGGACGACCGCTTCACCGAGACCATCAAGGCCGCCAGGGAGGCGGGCCACCTGGAGGACGGGGACGAGGTGATCCTCACCGGCGGCAGGGCGGGCTCTCTGCCCGGTTCCACCAACATCGTGGAGGTCGTGACCGTGGGAGAAGACACCTGAGGGGGAGGTTGAGGCCGGGCCGATGAGCGTGCCCCGGAGATTCAGGCCCGTAGCGGTGCTTCTCTACGCCGCGTTCGTCGGCCTCCTCCTGGCTTCCTACATCTCCCCCCTGGAAAGCATCGTGGACGGCCGCGCCGACGTCGCCGCCCTCGAAAAAAGCCTCCACGAAACCAGGCTGCACAACACGGCCCAGCAGCGTCTCATAGAGGACCTCAACACCCCCGCCGGCATAGAAAGGGTCGCCCGCGAACGCTACGGGATGATAAAGCCGGGCGAGAAGGTTTATATAGTCGAGTAGGTTTTGAGGTTTTGAGGCGCCAGGTTCCAGGTATCGGGTCTGAGGCGCAGGAGGGGGCGCATGCGGGAACCAGAGTCTGAAAGAAGCGTACGCCGGGCGGCGCCGGGGAGCCACTCTGCGAAGGCCGCGCCTGTTCGCGACCTCACCCCTCAAAGCCTAGAACCTCAAAGCCTAGAACCTCAAAGCCTAGAGCCTTGAACGACCGCGACGCGGTGGCGCGGCAGCTCGGGCGCGGGCCCAAACCTTTCCGGGTGGCGGCGCGGTGCCCGTTCGGCCTGCCGAGCGTTATCGAGAACGAGCGGGCGCGTAACATGCCCACTAGCCTCTGGGTGACCTGCCCCAGCCTGGTTGCCGCGATCTCCAGGGTGGAGTCCACGGGCGGGGTGCGGGAGGCGGGGGACGCCGTCGGCGAGGAGGCGGTGGAGGCGATACACGAGGAGCACCGCGCCCTCTACGGGACGCGGGTGGCGGGGGTGCGGGATGGGGGGAACGTGAAGTGCCTGCACGCGTTTACGGCCCTCCAACTCGCCGGGGCCATCCCGAACCCCGTGGCCGAATGGACGTTGGGGCGGCTGGAGCGGCCGTATCCCGAAGGGGGCTGTTGCAGCCAGGTCGCGGAAGAATAGAAAACCCGACTGCTATCTCGGCGGCAGGCTTCGCGGCGCACGTGGGGGCGTAGCCCAACGGCAGAGGCAGAGGATTCAAGGTTCCGGTGTTCTGTACGATAACCGTTGTAGATGCGCGGTCCGTACAAGAACAGGGAAGCCGAGTATGCCAGGGCCATCAAGTTGCGTAAGGCCGGTTGTGGATACAGGACCATAGCCGATCAAATCGGGGTGCCGTGGCGAACGGTCTGCGGTTGGGTGAGGCACATCCCGGTCGGCGAACGCGTGGCATACGAGCACGCGGCCACGCTCAGAAAGAGGAGGAGCTTCCCCGGTGGCAAGAGTGCGGTTCGTTTGAGGCTAATCGAGGAACGTGGTAACGTTTGCCAGGTCTGTAGGCTCGACGAATGGCTTGGCGAGCCGATAATGTTGGAGATGCACCGGAAGTGCGCGGGCGGGGGCTACACCAGGGAGAACGTGGTTCTTCTCTGTCCCAACTGTCATAGCACTACCGACACTTGGCGGAACAAGAAGCGCGGGGGCGTGGCGGAATCGGCATACGCGCCGGACTTAAAATCCGGTTCCTGAGAAGGATTGTGGGTTCGAACCCCACCGCCCCTACCTAG
>CADCVH010000038.1 GCA_902806085.1 uncultured Rubrobacteraceae bacterium
CGCCCCCGTTGTCCCCGTCATCACGCCCCCGTTTTCCCCCGTCATCACGTGCCCGTCACGCCCCGGTCACGCCGGGGCGGTAGCCTCCCGGGCGACGTTGCCCAGGCACGCAGACCCCGGAGGTTGGGCATGCCCACAGAAACCGGGTCCTACCCGATCGTGTACCAAAACGAGGCTAGGTTCGTGGCCTTGGTCGCTCGAGAGCTCAGGAACAAAGCCAACGAGGACGAGCGCCGGTTCTTGCGGTCCGAACCGGTAGTCCGGCTGTGGCGCGAGGCGCTGGAACGCATAGGCCGCGACCTCCAAAACGAGCTCGAGAGGAGGTACGCCGTACACCACAGGACCCGCGAACGGGGCGCCCCGCCTACCCCAAGGGACGGCTGTCGAGGAGCGGACGGGAACAAGGCGGAGTCCTACGATTCGTGGCGGCGGCGGGCGGCGCGGATTAGGCGTAGGGTGCGGGCCCGGATGCGTGAGAGCGAGTCCTTGTTGCGGGGGCACGTCGGATAGAGGCGCTCTTCCGGATCGCCGGGGCACCGCTGGAAGCCTATCCCAACGGCGTGCTTAAAGCGTAGGACTATCTATACCCCGGCTCGGGCTGACCCGTACCACCGACTTCTCTCACGAGCACCGCCGCGAGTTCGAGCGGCTGCGCGAGCAGCCGAGGATCGGGGCGCGGGGCTGTGGGGCGCCTGCCCGGACGGGGAAAGGTACCAGGAATCTCGGAAGAGGTTACCGGACTCCCGTGTAGAACGCGTGCTGGAGTTGGTAGCCCGATTTGTTTCTAGGTTGCGGTGACCACTCCCCGTTTTTCGATCTCCTACCCGAGTTACGCTCGCCCCGTTCGCAGGGGACAGAGTGGGATTACAGGGCCGCCGGATATGGTGTCGCGTCGCCATCGGAGATGGGATCCGGCTCAGTTACGAACGGATATAGGAGCCTACCTTCGTGGGATCATCAACCTCTGTCCCACGAAGATGCGATCGGGATTAGGGACCTGGTTGATCCGCACGATTTCCTTCGCCGTGGAACCGAAGCGCTCCGCGATCTCACCCAAAGCGTCCCCAGGCTCCACTATGTAGACCTCCGTTACAGGCGAGCCATCAGGGTCCAGGGGCACGCACAATATCTCCCCCTCAGAGATGATCTCAGGGTTCTCGGTGCCATTGATCCGTACGATCTCATCTACCGAGGTGCCAGAAGCCTCCGCGATTCCTGCAAGGGTATCTCCGGCCCGGACCGTATAGGAGTGCACCCTCGGCACGGGCAGGGCGGGGCTGTCGGGTACGCATAGCACCTGCCCCTCGAAGGTGACGTTGATGTACAGGAGGCTGTTAGCTTGCGCGATAGCCTCGACCGAGGTGCCGAAGTCTTGGGCGATGCTGGTGAGCGTGTCTGCGGCCTGGACCGTGTAGACGTGCATGCGACCTGTGCTGGGCGGCTCGGCAGGTGCATAGAACCGCTCTATGGGATTTATGTCGTCGACGAACTTGAGGAGGTCGACCATCGTGAAATCCCCGGAGGTGGCGGAGGGTAAGGTGGGTTCCCAATCCGGCTGGCACGACAAAAAGGAGTCCGGGTCCTCCTCGAGCAACCCTACGAACACCTCGCCGACGATCCGGCTCCCAACCCCTCCGAGCCGCTTGCCCCCACCTTGCAGCTCCGCCTCCTTGAGGACGTAGTACCAGAGGGGGGTGCTTTCGTGAAGACCATGCCGGCGCAGGACCTCGCCGTCATCACCACCTGCTATCTCGTCCGAAGAGAGGACCGTAGCGCCGATCGCTTGCGCGACGTCTTGCCCGGAGGGCAGGCCCACCCTGCTGCCGC
The DNA here is from genome assembly GCA_902806085.1 of uncultured Rubrobacteraceae bacterium. GTDB lineage: Bacteria > Actinomycetota > Rubrobacteria > Rubrobacterales > Rubrobacteraceae > Rubrobacter_D. Next base: position 1,828 of record CADCVH010000038.1, read on the forward strand.
GCAGCAAATTCCTTACGGCCAGCGATACCGGTTGGCCAGGATCGATTCCCGGTAGCGTATGAAGCGCGGGCACAATCGTAGTATCCAACCTGCGGGTGAAGTTCAAGAGCCCGGGGCCGCCGACCTCGTGGAACCTGCGCCAGTCGATTATCCAGTTGCTGGGCAGCACGGCCTGGCCTCCCAGGCCGCCCCTACCCGTGAAGTGGAACAGCAGGTCAAGTCGCGTAGGCGCGAAGACCCGGTTGTGGTCGTAGGCCTCCCTGACCATGCTGTGCCCGAGGCGGTAGCCCGCGACAGAGAACTCGACGGGCATGAACGGACGGCCGGTGAACGTGTAGAACCGCCTGCCGTTCGTCCTGATGTCGTCGAGGATGCCGGTGTCCAGGAACCGGGGGAGAAAATCGTTTAGCACTATCCACTGGTAGTGCCACGTCACCAGCCTCCTCGCCTTGTCGAACGGCGTCGCGTCGGAACCGCCATCGTCCCCTTGGGGCAGGGTCTCCGTTACCTTGTTGTGGAACTTGAGGAAAGCGAGGTGGGTCTGAGCGACGAGCAGGTTTTCGTCGTTCCGGTCGTCGCCGAGGATCGCCTCTCTATTATCCTTTCTCGGTAGATCGTTGGGTAGTCCGCCTGGGATGTTGGGGGCGAAGTTCGTAAAGACCGTTCTCCCTATCCTGAATACGGCCCGGTCCGGATCGACGCCCGGTTCGTAGAGCTCCGGGTTCTCCACCGGCCCGTTTCTGTACAGAGAGTCCAGATCCAGAGTCGGCGTCCGAGCGTTCTCAAGCGCCGTCGGGTCCAGGCCGAGCGGCGGCAAACCCCGCGTCGGGTCGCGCGTGATGTCGTGGTCGATAAACTGGCCCAGGTAAGTTACGCCCGCGGGGATCTCCGAATCGTCGAGGGTCGGATCCGGGGTCGGATCCGGGGGCTCGGCCTCTCTCATCGCCAGGCCGAGCTCCTCGAGCGCACTATCCGACGGCCTGAAAGGAGCCAGAGCAGGGAACATTTTTCCGAATCTACCGGGTCCGGTAAAGTCGTTGGCCAGGCTGACACGCACCGCTTCCGCGCTCTGTTCGTCCTCCGAGGCACTCGCCATGGCGCGATCGAAATCTCCGAGGTCTACCCCCGAGGCCATCAGCCTGTCGGCGCCCCCGTGGCTTCTCTGCATTATGTTCTGCCTCCTTTTGTCAACCCAAGATCTTTCGCAATCGCTGGGTCATTCGCTTTCTCGTGAGCCCCCGCGAATGACGTGACCCGCGAGCGGGCACGGAGCTTCCTGCCCGGCGACCACATCCGGCGCATCGTGGGCGCCCACCGCGCCTCCGAGGACATCCCCGGACTCGCCCGCGTCGCCCCCACGGACGAGGTGCCGGAGAAGGACGGCGACCCGAGCATTCCGCTCTACGCCCGGGCAGAGAGTGGCAGAGCCAACGGCAGCGGGGATGGGGCCACCTTGCAGCAGTCTATCGCGGAGTGGCAGATGAGTTCGGCGACTTTGCGGGGGTCCATGAGCGACCTATCCAAAACGTTGGGAGTTGGAGAGCAGCACGATCTTTACGACGGGCCCCGTCCGGACGCAGAATGGGGCCGTTGGGAAAGAACGGCGCGCCTAGAGTGCGTCGGGAAGGAGGAGCCAACGTGTTCGACTACGAGCTTGAGCACGTCTTCTCCTACGCCGTGACGCTGGCCGAGCCCGAGGTGGTGGGGCCCGTCCCGGCGGGAGTGCGGGCCAACCTCTACGCCACCGGCGGCGAGGTCACCGGGCCCAAGCTCCGGCTCGTCGGGACGGTAAGCGGGGTCACGGACACGGTGGGCGGGGCCACGGGCAACCTCTTGGGGGCGGAGAGAAGAAAAGCTGGCGAAGGGCGGGCACCCACCACCGACGTAAGAAGAGAGGGCCGGGACTTGTAACGCTCCGGCCCTCTCCTCTTATCCTTGTTCGCACGAGCGCGTGCAAGGTCGAAGTTCTCCGAACTTCGCCGAGACATTTTCGCGTCTAGTCCATTTGAGGGATGTGGACAAAGTATCAAGGCTGCTAAGCTGCCCCAAACGAAAACTCGCTACCCTCTGGGTAGAGGCTAAGAACTTCGCTCTTTAGATCTGGGCACCGGGGCGTGGGGAGCCAGTGGTGCAACCGGCTACCGCGGTACGGGTGGCCGGTTTTGCTTTAGGGAAGGCAAGAGCTAGCCTCGGTCGAAAGGTGGATCCTATGACGAGGGCAAGAACCCCGCGACGGTTGAGGGTATGGGCAGCGATGTTAACGGCAACTTTGACCGCCACAGTCTTGGTGCTCTTGGCTGCCAATTCGGCCGACGCCGTGGCCACGTTGCCCTCTGGCTTCCAGGAGGAGGTAGCCCTGAGCGGTCTCACCAACCCCACCAACATCGAGTTCTCCCAAGACGGTCGGGTCTTCGTGGCCGAGAAGAGCGGCCTGATCAAGGTATTCGATAATGTCTCTGACACCACTCCCACCACCTTCGCCGACCTGCGCACCAACGTCCACAACTTCTGGGACAGGGGCCTGCTCGGGTTAGCCCTCGCCCCGAACTTCCCCACCGACCCCCACGTCTACGTCCTCTACTCCCACGACGCCGCGATCGGGGGCACCGCCCCGCGCTGGGGCACGCCCGGCGCCTCCTCCGACCCGTGCCCCACCCCGCCCGGTCCCACCGCCGACGGCTGCGTGGTCAGCGGGCGCCTCTCGAAGCTGACCGCCTCGGGCAACACTATGACTGGTTCCGAGCAGGTCCTGATCGAGGACTGGTGCCAGCAGTACCCTTCCCACTCGGTCGGTGACCTCGCCTTCGGCGCCGACGGGGCACTCTACGTGAGCGGCGGGGACGGGGCGAGCTTCAACTTCGCCGACTACGGCCAGGACGGTGCCCCCCTCAACCCCTGCGGCGACCCGCCCGGCGGCGCGGGGGCGACCTTGACGCCGCCGACGGCCGAAGGGGGGGCGCTGCGAAGCCAGGACCTGCGCGCCGGCGGCGACCCGGTCGGCCTCGACGGAACGGTCCTGCGCGTGGACCCCGCGACGGGCGCCGCCATGGCGGGCAACCCCCTCATCGGCAGCGCCGACCCCAACGCCAGGCGCATCGTCGCCCAGGGGCTGCGCAACCCGTTCCGCTTGGCCATCCGGCCCGGCACGAGCGAGGTGTGGCTGGGCGACGTGGGCTGGGGCACGTGGGAGGAGATAAACCGTATAGCCGCCCCCGCCGATTCGGCGGCGGAGAACTTCGGTTGGCCCTGCTACGAGGGCACGGGCAGGCAGTCGGGCTACGACGGCGCGAACCTCGGCGTCTGCGAGGACCTCTACGCCGCCGGGGCGGGGGCCGTCGACGCCCCTTACCACGCCTACGCCCACGCGGCGCAGACGGGGTGCGGGACGGGCAGTTCCTCGGTTGCCGGCCTGGCCTTCTACGGGGGCGGGGCCTACCCGGACAACTACGACGGCGCCCTGTTCTTCACCGACTACTCCCGCAAGTGCATCTGGGCTATGGAGAGGGGCACGAACGGGCTGCCCGACCCGACGAAGACCCGCACCTTCCTAACGGGGGCGACGGGCCCGGTCGACCTGGAGATAGGCCCGGGGGGCGACCTCTTCTACGCCGACCTGGACGGCGGGACGGTACGGCGCATCAAGCACTCCGCCGCCAACCAGCCCCCCGTGGCCCGGGCGACGGCCAACCCCACCAGCGGAGCAGCTCCGCTTACGGTCGCCTTCGACGGCACCGCCTCAGGCGACGCGGACGGCGATGCCCTCTCGTACGCTTGGGACCTCGACGGGGACGGCGCCTACGACGACTCCGCGGCCGCAAAGCCTAGCCATACCTACCAGAACGGTAGCTACCAGGTAGGCCTCAGGGTTAGCGATGGCCAGGGAGCATCAGACACCCTGGACGAGCCGCTCACGATAAGCTCGGGCAACACCCCGCCCGCCGCTACCATAAGCACGCCGCTAACAAGCACAACGTGGAAGGTAGGAGACACGATCTCCTTCTCCGGCTCCGCATCGGACCAACAGGACGGCACGCTGGCCCCTTCGAGGCTCACCTGGTCGCTGATAATGCACCACTGCCCGGCGAACGCGTGCCACGAGCACCCGGTGCGGGACTTCGCAGGCGTCGCCCAAGGGTCGTTCGTCGCCCCCGACCACGAGTACCCTGCCTATCTGGAGTTGCGCCTGGTGGCCACCGACGCCGGGGGGCTCACCGACACGAAGAGCGTGCGGCTCGACCCGAGGACCGTGGCGCTCAGCTTCCAGACCAACCCCACGGGGCTGAAGCTGGCGGTGGGAAGCACGCAGGCAACGGCGCCCTTTTCCCAGACGGTGATAGTGGGCTCGACCAACTCCGTAAGCGCGATCTCACCGCAGACGCTGTCCGGGGCGATCCACCAGTTCGCCTCCTGGTCCAATGGCGGGGCGCAGACCCACAACATCGTCGCACCCGCCACCGCCGCCACCTACACGGCCACCTTCAGAACCTCCGACTGCACCAAGACCGGCACCGCCAACGCCGAGACCATCTCGGGCACCTCCGGCGACGACGTCATCTGTGCGGGCGGGGGCAACGACACCGTGAAGGGCCTCGGCGGCAACGACACCCTCAAGGGCGAGGGCGGCAACGACACGCTCCTCGGTGGCGTTGGCAACGATACTCTCGACGGCGGGCTTGGGACCGACACCGCCTCCTACTCCGCCTCCCTTACCGCGGTTGTCGCCTCGCTGGCTGCGAACTCGGCCACGGGGGAAGGGTCCGACACCTTCTTGGACGTCGAGAACCTGCTCGGCTCTTCCAAGGCCGACACCCTTACCGGATCGACCGCGAACAACAGCCTCACCGGCGGGGGCGGCAGCGACACCGAACAAGGCGAGTTGGGCAACGACACCGTCATAGGCAGCGGTGGTGCCGACACCCTAAAGGGCGGGGACGGCAACGACACGGTCAAGTCCAAGGACGGCGTCAAAGGCAACGACTCTCTCGACGGGGGGACGGGCACCGACACCAAGGTCACCGACGCCACCGAGCGGTCGATCGTGGGCTTCCCGTAGGCCCCAGGCCTTTAGGAGACCGCGTGAAATAGTCAGAGGGCCGGGGCCCAGGTAGGATCCCGGCCCCTCTTCGTGCCCTTATTCACCCAACCTCGTAGAAGGTTCGATGCCGTTGAAGAACGGGGCCTCGCTGTCGTAGTAGAAGACGAGGTCGCCACCCGGGGAGTAGTAGCCGATGTCTCCGGCGGCGGGGTCGTGCCCCTCGGGCGCGCCCTCGAGCGACAGCTCGCGGGGGAGCGGGGCGGTCTTCTCCACGTTGTTGGGGTCGCCGAAGGTGAGCGTCAGCGGCAGCTGAGAGGCGAGATCGCACGCCGTGGCGTTGTCGTGCAGCCGGGCGGCGAGCCCCGTACCGCCGAAGATGATCCTGATCGGCGCGCCCTCCGAGGAGTCGGCGTCCTGGTCGCCCGAGGTCTGGCTCGGACTCGGCGACGGATCCGGGGTGCTCTCCCCGGGAGCGCCGGTGGCCCCGTCGCCGTCCTCGTCTGCCCCACCGCAAGCCGAGAGCGGGACGGCCGCCAGGAGCGCGAGCGCGAGCGCGAGCGGGTGGCGGCGGCGCGGCCGACGCCACCACCGAGGGGTAAAAAGGTTCGCTGTGGTCATGGTCCTCCTCTGTCGGGGGTTCAGCGGGCGGTGTAGCCGCCGTCGACGGGGAGCGCGACGCCGAGCACGAAGCCGGCCGCCGGGCTGCAGAGCCAGAGCACGGCCTCGGCCTCGTCGAGCTCGCCCTTGGCGATCGTGTCCTCGACCATCGGGGTCTCGATGGTTCCCGGGCAGATCGCGTTGATGCGGACGCCGCAGGGCGCGTACTCCAGCGCGGCGCTCCTGGTGAGGCCGACGACGCCGTGCTTGGAGGCGTGGTAGGCGGCGCGGCCAGGGAGCCCGACCAGGCCGCCGAGCGAGGAGCAGTTGACGATGGCGCCGCTGCCTTGCTCGCGCATTGGCCGCAGCTCGTGCTTCATGCACGCCCAGACGCCGCGCAGGTTGACGGCGTTCACGCGGTCGAACAGCTCGGCCGGTTCGTCGGCGGCGTCGGTCGGCGGGGCTTAGATGCCGGCGTTGTTGAACGCAAAGTCGAGCCGGCCGAAGCTCCCCACGGCGCGTTCCACGAGCGCGGCGACCTGCCCCTCGTCGGACACGTCGCAGGCGACGCCGAGCGCCCGGTGGCCCGCGGAGGTCAGCCCGTCCGTCGCGGTTTGGAGCGTCTGCTCGTCGCGGTCGGCGAGCACGACGGCGGCACCGGACTCGGCGAATGCCCGCGCCGTGGCGAGCCCCATGCCGGAGCCGGCGCCGGTGACGACGGCGGCTCGATCGCGGAAGTCGTAGGTCGGGTTCATGCGCCCCCTGGGCGGGTCGTCAAGGGACCGGAGCAGACCACGCCAGTCTCAGTGGCGCTCATGGCCTCACCATGACCTTGATCGCCTCCCGGTCGTCCATCGCCCTGTAGCCCTCGGGCACCCCATCCAGGCCGACGACCCGGTCGAGGACCCGGCCTGGCTCGATGCGGCCCTCCAAGACGTCCGGCAAGAGCTCCTCGATGTACGCCCGCACCGGGGCGGGCCCGCCGCCCACGGCGACGTTGCCGAAGAACGCCGGCAGCGAGGCGGGGATCGTCTCTTCCTGGGGTACGCCGACGCGGCCTACCGCCCCGCCCGGGCGGGCGACGCCGATGGCCGTCTCCATCGCCTGGGCGTAGCCTACGCACTCGAGCACCGAGTGGACGCCGAAGCCGCCGGTGAGCCCGCGCACGCGCTCTACGGCCTCCTCGCCCCGCTCGCTCACCACGTCCGTAGCCCCGAACGCCCTCGCCAGCGCGGTCCGGTCTTCGTGGCGGCCCATGATGATGATCTGCTCGGCGCCCAGACGCTTGGCGGCTATCACCCCGCACAGGCCGACCGCCCCGTCGCCCACCACGGCCACGCTCTTGCCGGGGCCGGCCCCGGCGACCACGGCCGCGTGGTGGCCGGTGCCCATCACGTCCGAGAGGGTCAGCAGCGACGGCATGAGCGCGTCGTCCTCGCCGACCGGCAGCGCGAAGAGCGTCCCGTCGGCGTAGGGGACGCGCACCGCCTCGGCCTGCGCCCCGTCGGTGCCTTCGTTGCCGAAGAACCCGACGTGCACGCACGCCGTCGTAAGCCCCTCCCGGCAGAACTCGCAGGTGCCGTCGGAGTAGGCGAACGGCATGACGACCAGGTCGCCCTTCCTGATCTTCGTGACCCGCGATCCGACGTCCTCGACGACGCCTATGGCCTCGTGGCCCATGCGGGTGCCGGTCTCGCTTGGCTCCATCTGGTGGTACGGGTGGAGGTCGCTGCCGCAGACGCAGGCGCGGGTGACGCGGATCAGGGCGTCGGTCGGCTCGGCAATCGCGGCGTCGGGTACTTCCTCGACGCGGACGTCGCCGGCCTCGTACATGACGGTTGCGCGCATGGTGTGGATTACCTCCTGTTTCCGGTGGTTGTCGTCGGCAGGGGCGGGTTTCTCGTCTTGCCAACACTGGTCCCCCTCTTGGGCGAAAATCCGAGCCGATCTTGAGGATCGGGGGCGACCCCCTCTGCCTGGCGTCCATTGTAGGGGCGCTGGGGCTTGGGCCGGTATGATGATCGTCCAGGAGTCTTGTACCATCCTGCAAATCTTCGGAGATGGGCGTTGCGCGAACGAGGTAAGGGGTTACGATGGGTTCGATGAACCATCCGCAGTCAGAACGCGAGGTCCGCGTGGCGCAAGCCGGCCGCGAGGAGCTGGCCTGGCGTGTGGCTCGGGCCGTCCGCCGGGACGGGGACTCGAGGCGCCCGGGGGGCTCCGGCTGCACCGCCGGTCCGCGCCCACCCCGAAGGACCACGGCGTCTCCTCGCCCGCGTTTTGCTTGATCGCGCAGGGCGAAAAGGAGGTCCTGCTGGGCGACGAGAGCTACCGCTACGACGCCGAGCGCTGCCTCGTCACCGCCGCCTCGTTGCCCACCGCGATCCGGGTCACGGAGGATACGGAGGAGCGGCCGTACCTGGGCGTCGTCCTCGGGCTGGACCCCGCCCTCGTGGGCTCGGTCATGGTCGAGGCCGGACACCCCGCGCCCGGAGACCGGACCACCGTGAGGGCCTTCGACGTGGGCCCGCTGGGCGCGGGCCTTCTGGACGCCGTGGTGCGGCTCGTGAGGCTCCTGGACGCCCCCGCCGAGCAGGCGCGCTTCCTCCGGCCGCTCATAACCCGGGAGATCGTCTTCCGGCTCCTCGAGGGGGAGCAGGGCGGAAGGCTGCGCCAGATCGCGGTCCTGGGCGGCCACGCCCACCGCATCGCCGGGGCCCTGGAGCGGCTCCGCAGGGACTTCGACCGGCCGCTCCGAATCGAGGACATAGCGCGAGAACTGGGGATGAGCGTCTCGGGCTTCCACCACCACTTCAAGGCGGTCACCGCGATGAGCCCCCTGCAGTTCCAGAAGCGGATGCGCCTCCAGGAGGCCCGGAATCTTATGCTCGGCGAGCACCTCGACGCCGCGGGCGCCGGCCACCGCGTGGGCTACGGCGACGCCTCGCAGTTCAACCGCGAGTACAAGAGGCTCTTCGGCGCGCCGCCGGCGCGCGACGCGGAGCGGCTGCGGGAGGCCGCCGCGGCGGGCGCCGGCCCGTGAGCCGGCCGCTCCGCCGACAGATCCCTTCGAGGACGCTCTGAGGACACCGACTCACTAATCCATCTACGCATGGCTGTCACACCGTTGGCGGGAGATTTTGCTCATCTGCCGGTCGCCGGGCTTTGCAGGGCCGCGCGCGGCTGCGCCACTAGGGGCCGTTGTGGGCGGGGCGGACGATCCGGTAGAGCGCGAAGGGCGCGGCCTCGCGCACAACGTCCGATCCTTCGATGAACCCCGGTCGCAAGATCCGCCCGACGTGGCGCATCCCCAGGCGTTCCATGACCGCGCGCGAGCGGGCGTTATGCACCTCGGTGAAGGAGACGACCTCCTCGACGCCCACAACCGAGAAGGCGTAGTCGAGACCGAAGCGCCCGATCTCGGTGGCGTAACCGCGCCCCCAAACCGCCCGCCGGAACGCCCAGCCGATCTCCGCGCGCTCGGCGCCCTCGACGACGGCCCAGGACGGCCCTCCCCGCCCGACGAGCGCGCCGGTCGACTCCTCGTAAGCCAGCCACTTGCCGAGCCCGTGGTCCCGCCACGAGCGCTCCATCCTTTCGGCGAACCGCAGCGCCTCCTCCTCGCTCAAGGGGTACCACCGGGCGATGCCCCCGTCCTGGTGGAGCTCCCGGAGCTCCGGGGCGTGCCGCGCGCCGATCGGGACCAGGCGCAGCCGCTCGGTCCGGTGGACCCCGTGTGGCACTACCCGCCGCCCCGTTGCTCGAAGATGGTTAACAAAACGCTCCTTTGCCGCGTCGCGCATCCCCCCTCGGAGGCCCGGAGGAGTACATACCCGTCTCGTCGACTCGGGGTAAGCGCTGCTTCGCCTGCACCGCCGGTCACGGCGCCTAGATGGCCTCCGTGTAGGGGAAAAGGGTTTGCTGTAATAAGTCGGGACGCCGGGACCGCCGGGGCGCGTACTCGTCGAGCTTGAGGAACTTCGCCCACCCCTCTTCGCCGAGCGCTTCGCCGAGGTCGAAGAGCCTGAGCTGGGGCACGACGACGGAGGTCTCGAAAAGCGCGTGGGCCTTCACCCTCCGCAACCTGCCGACCGCGCCGACGCCGGCGGCGGGGCACATTCGACCTCGTAGCGGGAGAGCGCCTCCCCGCCGTACTAGACGGTCAGGCTGTCCTCTTGAACCCACACGGCGACCTCCGTCCCGGCGAGCCCTTCCTCGGCGTAGAGCCTGAAGCGCTGGAGGACGAGGTAGCCGAGGCCGTCGAGGGTGCGCGTATAGCGAGCAGAAAAGAACGCCCGCGGCGAGGTCTTCCTCCTTGAAGCGCGGCGTCTTGACCCACGAGAGAATCTCGGAGGGAGAACGCCTGCCTTGCTTTCGGTGCCGGTGGGCGTGGTGCTCCTGGACGTTCCGGGCGGTTTCGAGATAGCTTTGCCAGGGCTGGCCGTTCTCGATCACCAGCTTGCGGATGCCGGGTGCCCCGTAGATGGCCCACGCCCTGTTCGCCAAGAAGATCGAGCCGGAGTCGGTGACGAACGCCTCGGGCGGGCCGTACTCCTGCACCGCCCGAAACAAGACGGACAGGAATGCGTTGAGGTCTTGCCTGCGCGTCAGG
>CADCVH010000039.1 GCA_902806085.1 uncultured Rubrobacteraceae bacterium
GCAAGAGCAGGAGGGAGACGATGCGGTGCCTGAAGAGGCACATAGCCCGCGAGCTCTACAAGATCCTCGTCTCAACGGTGGTCCCGACGGCACCGCTTCCGGTCCCTTGACCGGCATAGGAGCTTCGGTAACGCGGCCCGCGAACTTTTTCCGTTACGAGTTCTCGTGCCCCATTCGTCCGTTTTCGGGTTCGGGGATCAGGATTCGGCCGGAAGACTCGTAACGGAAGGGTTGTTCCCTTGCGAGTTTCCCGGTATGGGGAGGTCGGGCCGGCACCCGGCACCAGCCCGGAAGGGCGGACCGAAATCTCCCCGGCGGTCATCGTCGCGTAGCCGGAGGCAATGGTCGTTTACTTGCCGTAAGGTTTCCCCGGTTTCATGATGACGTCGGCGAATTCGTAGGTACGCCCGAACGGGGCGAAACCGCATCGATCCGGCCCCGAATACGACTCGAGGATGCCGTTTCAAGACCCCCATCTGAATTCGCCAACAGCTTCTTTCGTGCGATGACCCCTACTCCGCATCCGCGGTCTCGGACGATGGCCTGCCGGGCAGTTTCGCGAAGAATTCCCAGATCTCGACGGGCGCGTCGACGTCGCGGGTGGCCCGCCCGAGGAGCCGGGGGGCGGCGTGGTTCGGGTTGGGCACGACGTGGCCCCCGCCCACGACGGTGTAGTGCACGACGGGGCTTTTGCCCTCCTGGGCGTAGCGGACGACCGTTACCGAGGTCCGGCCGGAGGACGCGCGGTGCTCCGGGTAGCCCGCCGTCGGCGGCGCGGTTATCCCGTTGACGCGCGCGAAATGGCGGGCCGTCTCCGACGCGGAGAGCGCGGTGCCGCGGGGCCGGAAGCCGAACAGGCTGATCACGCCGCCGTCGTAGGGAACGATGGGGTCGGCCGTGCCGTTCATCAGCAGCATGGGGACCGGATGACCCGAAGCGTCGCACGCGAAGTTGTCCGGGGTCGGCTGGGTGGCGGCTATAGCCGCCAGGCCCGCGAACCGGTCGGGCATCTCGGAGGCGAGGCGGAACACCATCTGGCCGCCGTTGGAGTACCCGGCGGCGAAAACCCTGGAGGCGTCGATCCCGTGAGCGTCGCGGAAGCGGGCTATGAGCGCCCGGACCAGGCCGTTGTCGTCTATGTTCTCTTTGCGGGCCGGGTAATCGGCGGCCGTCCGGCAGTCGTGCCAGTTGCCCCCGTACCCTTCGGGGTAGACGACCACGAAGCCCTCTTCCACGGCGAGCGCGTCGAAGCCGTAGCCGCTCGCTTCGCGGATGGCCCGAGGGTCCTGGTTCGAGCCGTGGAAGACGAAGAGCAGCGGCGCCGAGGCGGGGAGGTCGCGCGGGATGACCGCCGTGTAGGTCCTTTCCCTGCCGTCGATGGCGATCCTTCCGTCTACGACCGAGGCGTCCAGCGGGGGGTCCGGCGGCGCGGGGGCGTACAAGAACCGCAGGTACAGCCCGAAGACGGCGAGTGCAAGCACGCCGACCGCGCCGCCGATCACCACCCACAACCGACGCGATCGCCCCCGACGCGCGCCGGCGCCGATGCGCTTGGGAGCGGCCATCAAGGGCGCAGGACGATCTTGCCCGTCACCTTCCCCCCTTCGAGCAATTCGAGCGCCCGCCCGGCCTCGCCCAGGGGCATAACCTCGGCGATGCGCGGCCTTATCTTTCCGTCCCCGAGCAGCGCGAAGAGCCCCTGGACGTCCTCGCGGAAGTGCTCGGGGTTCCTCTTCCTGGCCGACTCGATGGCGTACGACACGACGCGTTTGGGGCCGGGCCTGAGCTTCAGCAGGAGGAACCTGGCGACCGTCGCCGCGAGCGCGAGCCTCGGGTCTCCTTTGCCCTGGGCGGCCGACGCGGCGCCGGCGAGGACCAGCGTTCCGTCCTTCGCCACCGCCCGGTAGGACCTCGACAGCTGGCGGCCCCCGATGGGATCGATCACCGCCCGGACCCCGCCCGGCTCCAGGGCCCCGAGCTCCCGGACGAAGTCGGTCCGCCTGTAGTCGATCGGGACGCCCCCCAGCTCCCGGATCAGGTCCGCCTTCCCGCCGCCGCTCGCCGTGCCGTACATCCTGATGCTCAGAACCTGTGCCAGCTGCAGCATGGCGGTCCCGACGCCCCCCGCCGCCCCGTGGAACAGCGCCGCGTCCCCCGAGGCCAGCTGGGCCGCCCTGGTCAGCAGCTGGTAGGCCGTCGTGTAGTTGAGGACGATGCTAACGGCCTCCTCCGGCGGGAGGTCTTGGGGGACCGGGATGAGGTCTTCTTCGGGGAGGCAGACGAACCGCTGATAGCCGCCCCTGCCGGGAAGCCCGCCGACCCGGTCGCCGACGGCGTACCTCGTGCTCCCGGCCCCCAGCTCCTCGACGACGCCGACGAAGTCGAAGCCGGGCGTGAGCGGGAAGGCCGAGGCCCGCACGCCGACGCCCCGGCGCAGGAGGACGTCGTTGAAGGCGACCCCCGCGGCCAGGATCCGCACCTTCGCCTGCCCGGCCGAGGGGACGGGCTCCGGCTCCTCCACGACCTCCAGCGCCCGGCCGGGTTTTTCGAAGACCATCTTCTCGTTCATCGCAACCTCCTCGCCAGAAACTGGCATCCGTAACTCTTTCCCACGCTTACGCCCGCGCCACGCTCGCGCGGCCGCCGGCGTTCGGTCGCCGGACCGACGGCCCGCTGCCTCGAGATGCCCCGACTCATCTCGCGTCCAGCCCTTGTAGGAACGCGAGCAGGGTATCCGTCGTCGCCTCGGGCGCTTCCTGCTGCACCCAGTGGCCGACGCCGGGGATCAGCCGGTACGTCCGCAGATCGGTGACGTACCGCGGCGTCATGAACACCGGCGGCACGATGGCCAGCGCCAGATCGCGCTCGCCCGCGACGAAGGCGGCTGGGACGTCCACGGTCCGCCCGGAAAGGTGCGGCAGCGTGGTCCAGTTCAGGTCGTAGACTCGGTAGACGTTGAGCCCGCCCGTAAAACCGGGTGCGGGTGTACATCCCGACCGACTCCGCGAAGATCGCCGGGTCCACGAACGCGGGGAGCGCGTCCGGCTCGGGCAGCAGTTGCAGCACGGTCCCGGTCGCCGCGGGCAGATCGGGGAAGGCCCCCGGCGTCGGGGTGCCGGAGGTCGCCCCGTACATCGACGCCAGAAACCGCTCCACGTTGGGGTTGAGCTCAGCCTCGGCCACGCCGGGTTCCTGGAAGTACAGCACGTAGTTGAAGCGGTCGCCGGACGCCTCGCGCAGCAGTTCGTAGGGCGGCCTGTCCCGGCGGGGCACGAAGGGGACCGAGACGCCGACCACCCCGCGAAGACGTTCCGGATGCAGCCGCGCCAGCGCCCACGCGACGTCGGCCCCCTGGTCGTGCCCCACCACGACCGCCTGCTGCTCGCCGCAAGCGTCGATGACGCCGACGACGTCGCCGGCAAGCCGGTCGGCGGCGGAGAAGGCCGGATCTGCCAAGATCGGGGAGTACCCGTAGCCGCGCAGGTAGGGCACGACGACCCGGTAGCCCGCTTCGACGAGCGGCCCGACCTGGTTGTGCCAGGAGCCGGGCAGCTCGGGGAAACCGTGCAGCAATACGACCAGCGGACCCTGCCCCTCGTCCACCGCCACGGCGAGCGGGCCACGCCAGAGGTACGGGGGATCGGGCGCAAGGACGCTCGCGGCACCCGGCGTGGCCTCCTCCGGGTTGCCCCGCGCGCCGGCGGAGAGAGAATCGGACGTCATGATGCTCCCCCGGTGGTGTCCGCGCGCACCGTTTTCTCTAGCGCCATGCCGCTCCTCCCGTTTGCCATACGGATACGTCATCCGTTTGCGATCATGATAGCACAAACGGATGACGTATCCGATAGGATGCGGCGTCCGTTTGGTACAATCGGGCGATGAAATCGCAGACCTCTCTCTCAGACGACCTCCGGGCTGACGCGGCGCGCAACCGTGCCAGGGTGCTCGAGGTGGCGCGCGAGCGGCTCGCGGCGGGGGACGCGGAGTTGCCCATGAACACCATCGCCCGGGATGCGGGGGTGGGGGTCGGCACCGTCTACCGGCACTTCCCGAGCAGGGAGGCGCTTCTGGAGTCCCTGGCGATGGGCGGCTTCGAGCGCCTCGTCGTCGAGGCGCGGAAGGCGGCCGACGACGACAACCCTGGGGCCGGTTTGGAGCGACTGCTGCGTTACGGGGTGCGCAGCCAGATCGAGGACGTCGGCCTCGCGGCCGTGTTGCGGTCCTCCGGGAGTGCCCGCGCCGAGACGTCGCGGTTGCGGGGCGACCTCTTGGAAGCCGTGGGCCGTTTGCTGGAGCGTGCCCGCGAAGCGGGGGCCATTAGGCCGGGGATCGGGGCCGACGACATCAGGCGCCTGTCGTGCGGCATCGTGTACGCGGTGCGGGTGGGCGACGGCGATTTGGATGAGATCGAACGCTACGCGGACGTTCTGGTAGACGGCATCCGCCCTCGTAGCTGAATCTCGTCCGCAAGCGGATCAGAACTTGGGGAAGAGGACCGGGATGCCCGGAGGCTCGCTGCCTTGCTCGCGGACGTGGCTAACCGGCCCTGCGCACCTTCCCGGGACGGGGGCGGCCGACCGCTCGGGACTCGGCCCTTTCGAGCGCCTTCGCGCGGTCGGTGCCGCTCGCACTCCTCGAGCGGCTCGGGAGCCGGGTCCGTCGAGACGGACAGGTGTCGGACAGCCTCGCGACGCTTGAAGAAGAGATATTGCGGGTAAAGACACCGAACCGGTACCGTACAGACGGTGTCTTCACCCGTTAGGGGCCTGCCCGGGTACCTGAGGAGGCAGAGCTGGACGGCGAAGCCTAGGCGATTGGCGGCGCCGCGGCGGGCGCCCACGGAGGCCAGGTCGGCCTCCGAAAGGGTGTGGTGGCGGACCAGGTCCCGCCGATCCATGTCCGGCAGCGCCGAGAAACGGGCGCGCTGGCCCTCCGAGAGCAACGCACGAGTCGGCATCCGGCTCCTCCTGTCCTACCCCCCTCGTCTTCCGGGCCCTTTCCGACGCACCGAGCGCCCCATTGCGCGGGTGGTATCGGCTCGCCGTCCTCGTCGCCGGAACCGGACTCGCCTCCGCGCCGGGCCTACGGGCGCCGGCCGCCCCCACCTGTACCGCTGGCGAAACCCCGGCCCGGTCGTTCGCGGAGCACGGACGCCGTCTCGGGGTCGGCTGGGAAGAACGACTCGATGGCGAGCTCCGAGACGGTGACGTCTAGGGGCGTTCCGAAGGTCGTCACGGTGCTGAAGAAGGAGAGCTCCCGGCCTCCGTCACGGAGGCGCAGCGGCACGACGATGTCGCCGGGGCCGGGAACCTCGACCTCCGGCTCGGACCCGCCGCCAGGGTAGGCGCGAAGCTCGGTGAGGAGGCGGGACAGGGCGGGGTCGGCGGTCAGGGCGACCTGGCGGCGGAGGCGCCCGAGCAGGTGGGCCCGCCACTCGCCCACGTTCGAGATCCTGGGCGCCATCCCGTCGGGGTGCAGGCTCGCCCTGAGCACGTTGGCCGGGGGCGCTAGCAGCTCCTCGGCCACCCCTTCGGTGAGCAAAGCGACGCCCGAGTTAGCGTCGACGAGGTTCCAGCCCCGATCCACCGCGACGGCCGGGTAGGGCTCGTGCCCTCGTAAGACTTGGCGCACGGCGGCGCGCACGGACGCCATCTCCGGGGAGTCGAGCGAGGCCTCCGAATAGACGGGGGCGTAGCCGGCCGCGAGGAGCAGGTCGTTGCGCTCGCGCAGGGGGAGGTCCAGCTCCTCGGCGAGGCGCAGCACCGTCTCGCGGCTCGGGGCGGATCTACCGTTCTCCACGAAGCTGAGGTGCCTGGCGGAGATCCCCGACTCGAGGGCGAGCTCGAGCTGGCTCAGGCGGCGTCGATCCCGCCACCTGCGCAACAGCTCGCCGACCGGCCGCCGGTGCTGTCGTCCTGTCGTCGTCACGCGGCTTCCCCCATCGCGCCCAGCTTAGCGCACGCGTTGCCCGCTCCTCCGGGCACCCCGAGTGGTCGGCGGCCGGCCCACCGCGGCCCGCCGCCGGTGAGCGGTGCGGGCCGCGGCGCTGGGAACTTGGGGGTAACGGTCCTCACCCCGCCGTCGGCCGCGCTGCGCGGCGGGCACGGCGCAGGCCGAGGAACTGCAGGCCGGCGAAGAGGAATACCGCGGCGGCCTGGGCGAGGACGAACGCGGCGCCCAAGGCGGTGAGCGGGAACCAACCGGTCGCCACGAGCGCGACGCTGTCGGCGACCCAGACGAGGTTGGCCGCCACCGCCGCCCACGTGGCCGTCTTGCTGATTCGGGGTCGTGTTCCGACGACCCAGACGAACGCCGCGTAGGCGAGCAGGAACAGTCCCACCGGCAGGAGCAGGGCGAGCGGGAGACCAAGCAGATCGTCGAGCACGGAACCCGCGGCTACGAGCAGCGCGCCTAAGGCGCCGGAGGCCGCGGCGTCGAGCTTCAGGGCCAGGCGCAGCAGACCGCCGTTCTCCTCGCCGACGAACCGACCGAGGCCGGCCCGAGTTCGTTGCGTCGTCATCGGGGGCTCCTTTCGATCCGACCGGGGTAGCGTTGCGTCGCCGCTGGCGTCGCCGAGACGTTAGCGGCGCCGAGACGTTGCCGAGCTTCGACGAACGAGAGGAGGTCGGCGTTGAGCCGATCCTTGTGGCTGAAGAAGAGGCCGTGCGACGCGTTTTCGTACACGCGCAGGTCGGCGTGCGGGATGGCCTCGGCGATCTTGCGGCCCGAAACCTCGAAGGGGGCCATCACGTCCGAGTCGCCGTGCACGATCAGGGTGGGCGTCGCGACCGCACGGACGTCGCCCCGAAGGTCGGTGGCGAAGGACGCGCGTTGCATGTCGACGGCGGCCTTGATAGGCGCCTTCAAGAACAGCCCGACCGCCCACCCCATCAACCCGGGGGAGACGGACACGCCGGGCAGCCCGTCGCCGAACCACGGGCCCGCGATGGCGGTCGCCCAGCGCGCGCGGTCGTCGTAGATCGCCGCGACCATCCCGGCCAAGACGCTCTCGTCCGCGCCGTCCGGGTTGTCCTCCGTCTTGGGCGAGAACGGCGGCGTCGTGCTGACGAGCGCGACCCGGGCGACGCGGCCCGAGCCGTGGCGGGAGAGGTAACGGACGATCTGCGCGCCGCCCATGGAGTGCCCCACCAGGGTGACGTCGCGCAGGTCGAGGTGCCCGATCACGGCCGCCAGGTCGTCGGCGAGCGTGTCGAAGTCGTAGCCGTGCCCGGGCTGGTCCGAACGGCCGCTGCCGCGCGCGTCGTAGGCCACGCACCTGAGGCCCTCGTCGACGAGCGGCGCCATTTGGTACTCCCACATGTCGGCGCCCAGGCACCACCCGTGCACGAACAGCACCGGTTTCCCCGCGCCCCAATCCTTGTAGAACAACCTCGTGCCATCCCCGATTTCGACAAACGGCATCGGCGCATCCTTTCTTTACGGCAAGTCACGGATCGTCCTTACGGTGGGCTCGTCAGCCGGTGGGAACCTTGTCCAGGAACCCGTAGACGTTGCGCAGGCACCCGTCTTCGGCGACGACCGCGACGTCGAAGCCGACCACCACAGCCTCGCCGCCCCCCTCGGGCACCAGCTCCCACCCGAACCGCACCACGTCGTGGTGGGCGTCCGGGTCGCCGATCAACCCGAAGACGTGCCCCGGGAACATCTCGCGAGCCCTGGCGATCACCGTCGCGATGGCCTCGTGCCCCTCGACGGCGGCCAGGGGATCTGTGTACGCGCCGTCCTCGGTCCACAGCTCGGCGACGGCCCGGCGCCGGGCGTCGGCGTCGGGCTCGTTCCAGGCCGCGACGTAGCGGTCGGCCACCCCCCCGATCTTCGTCCCCGTGTTCGTGTTGGTCTCGGTCATGTCCTTCTCCTTCCCTTCCGGACCTTCCCTCTCGGGGCCACGCGGCCATGCTACGAGCCGGGGCTCGCGGCGTCGATTACCCCGCAGGTAACGCAAACGGCCAAGAGGGGTACCACCCCCCGCACCGGACCTCGGCTTCGTGAAGGCGAGGCCGCCCGCCGCCCGACGACCGGTGCCGGGGGCGGCCGAGTAAGGACGGCCTGCCCGATCTCTATAACGGCCCCCCCCCCGATAAGGGGACGCAACGTCAGGGTCCCGATAAGGCGTCCCGCAACTTCCCCACCGTGTCCCGGAACTCCGTACCGATTGAAGAATCCCGGTACTTGATATGCGAAGCGTTTTCGGGGCAATTCATCCCATGAGGATCGGCTACGCGAGGGTGTCGAGGCAGGACCAGAAGCTGGAGCCCCAGCGCGACGCGCTTTTGGCCGACGGCTGCGAGAGGGTCTTCGAGGAGAAGATAAGCAGCCGCGAGGCCGAGCGTGGCGCCCTGCGGGAGGCCTTCGATTGGTGCCGGGAAGGCGACGTTCTGGTTGTGGCACGGCTCGACCGGCTGGGGAGGTCGCTGCGGGAGCTGATCGACCTGGTGGGGGAGCTGGAGGGTCGGGGCGTGGGCTTCCGCAGCCTCAAGGAGTCGCTCGACACCACGACGGCAGGCGGCAGGCTGATCTTCCACGTCTTCGGGGCGCTCGCCGAGTTCGAGCGGGAGATCATCCGCGAGAGGACGATGGCCGGCCTGGAGTCGGCGAGGGCGAGGGGCCGGCACGGCGGGAGGCCGCGGGCGCTCGACGAGAACAGGGCGAAGCTGGCGCGGAGGCTGAAGAGCGAGGGGGAGCACTCGGTGGAGGAGATCTGCTCGATGCTCGGGGTGGGCCGCTCCACCCTGTACCGTTACCTGGGAGACAACGACGGGGCAGGAGCCGAGGAACGGGGCGGCGGATCGCCCGAGCCGTCCTGACGCCAGGAGCACGGTCGACGGGATAAGTGGCTTGAGCCTCGTCGCCCGCGTGCGCGGTGGACCGCGGAGCCGCCAGGCTCTAGGCCATCGGTCGCGTCCTCGAAGGGTTGCTCGTAGGGCTGGTCCCGGTCCGAGGCCGCGTCGTGGACTACGAGGTGGTCCATATCGAGGGCCGGGAGTGGATAGTGCACCGGAGGCTCCTCGACCAGCTCGCCGGGACCGAGCGGCCCGCGGCGCGACCGCTGTACGTGGTCGGCGTGGCCGAGCAGGGACTGTTCTGGAAGGATCTCAGTCGCGTCCTCTTCTCGGGCGCGCGTTTCCGGGTGCTCGTCAGGGTGGGGCAGACGGCGTACGAGACACCTGGACCGCGGTCAAGCTGGCCCACGTGATCGAGCCGGTGGCGCCGGACCTGGCGAGGCAGCTCAACGGCTTCGGCCCGGAGATGATCGCCGCCATCTCCGAAGGCGCCGCCGAGACCGACTCGGGCGCAGAACTGCAGAGGCGGCTCGGCCGGCGGGCCCTGGTCGCCTACGCGGAGCGCCTGGCCGCCCACCACGGCCACGAGCTGGCCGCGGCGGATCTCCGGGAGTTGGAGCCCGTTGCCGAGGATAACGGCGCCTCCCTGGACACCGCCCCGGGGAGACAACGGGCGTTCGGCGAGGTCGCCTCGTTCCTGCGCGGTCGGTTCAGCTGGGCCGAGGACCCCGATGCTGAGGCCGAATGCCGCGGCGTCGCGCTTCAGGAGTCCGGACTGGACGCCTTCGGGCAACCCGCGTTGCCCGCGGCACCTAGCGAAACTCCGGCCGCCCTCCCCACGTCCGACGACCCGCGCCGCGGAGATGGCCCCGCGGCGGCGGACACTAAGGAGCGTTACCTGGATTCGGAAATAGTGGCGATCTACTGGTAGGACGCAGCGGTTGTAGAGTTCGACGAGCCGCACCGCTTAGCGTGCAAAATTCCCGCATGGTACCGTGACCCCCAGCGAGGCGCAGCAGAGCGTCTCCTCCGTTTTGATGGCACCCGCCTCACCAGGGAGCCTCGCCGTACCGGGAGAGGAACCTGCCCGTCGGACCGTCGTCGGGCAGCGTCGCCGCCTTCACCGGCACGGTGGCGGCCTCCTCGACGGTCAGTGGCCCCGTGTGGCCGTTGAGGTCGGTGGCCGTGTAGCCGGGGCTTGCGGCGTTGACCAGGACGCCCTCGCCGCCAAGCTCGCCGGCGTACATCAGCGTGATGGCGTCCAGGGCGGCCTTGGAAGAGTTGTAGGCGAGCAGGCCCAGGCCCCCCGCGATCTGCAGCGAGGGGTCCAACTCCTCGACGGCGCCGGGGTCCGACAAGGCCGCCAGCGACCCGAGCTCGCTGGACATGTTCACCACCCGCGCCGAGGGCGAGCGGCGCAGCAGGGGGATCATGGCGTGGGTGACGGCGACCGCGCCGAGGACGTTGACCTCGTAGACGGCCCGCACGAGGTCCGCCGTGTACTCGGTGGCGCGCAGGGGCGTTGTTGCCCAGCCGCCGCCCGCCGGGATGCCGGCGTTGTTCACCAGGACGTCGAGCCGGCCGAACTCCCCGTCGATGCTCCGCGCCGCGGCGTCCACCGTCTCCTGATCGGTGACGTCGAGGCGCACGAAGCGCGCGTCGATGCCTTCTCCTCCGAGCTCCCGGGCGGCCTCCTCGCCCCGGCCCTCGTCCCGGGCCCCGACGAGGACCGTCATGCCAAGCTTTCCTAGCTGGCGCGCTATCTCGCGGCCTATGCCCTTGTTCGCGCCTGTGACGAGCGCCACCCTGTTCGTGCCCTCTTCCATCGTGGTCCTCCTGCGTTCTTTTTGTCTTCGCGCCTCCCGTTCGCGGGCGCTTGCCCCGACGGGTGCTACGCTCTAGAGGATCACGCATCCGCGAGCGCGTTGCCAGGGGCGGTTTATCCTATGAGCACGAGTGTCAGGCTGGACGGGACGGGCGAGACCCGTCGGCGGGAAGAGCTGGCGCAGTTCTTGAGGACGCGCCGGGAACGCCTCTCACCGGCCGACGCGAAGCTGCCGTGGGGCGACGGCAGGCGGCGCACCCCGGGCTTGAGGCGGGAGGAGGTGGCCCTGATGGCCAACGTCAGCGTCTCCTGGTACACCTCGCTGGAGCAGGGGCGAGACGTCGGGCCCTCCGCCGAGGTCCTCGGGGGCATCGCCGGGGCGTTGAAGCTCTCCGCCCAGGAGACGCGCCACCTCTTCGTGCTCGCCGGGAAACCGCCGCCGCGGGACGTCCCGGCCCCGCGCGGCACGGCGAGTCCCACCCTGCGGCGGGTGCTGGACGACCTGGGCAACAGCCCGGCCTACGCCATCACGGCGCACGGGGACCTCGCCTACTGGAACGCGGCGGCGGACGCGACGTTCTCGCTCTCCTCCCCGATGCCGCCGCCGCACGAGCGCAACGTCGTCTGGCGCCTGTTCGTCGACCCCGCGCTGCGCGGGCTCTACGAGGACTGGGAACCCACGGCGCAGACCGTGCTGGCTCGCCTGCGCGCCGACCTCGCCGAAAGCCCCGGCGACCCCAGGTTCGTGGAGTTGGTGGAAGACCTGAAGCGCGAAAGCGCGGAGTTCCGGGAGTGGTGGCCCCGCCACGACGTCGTGGGCGAGTGGGACGGGAGAAAGAGGCTCGTCCACGAGGGGGTGGGGCGCCTGGTCCTGGAGCACACCACGCTCCATTCTCCGGCCGACCCCGACCTGAGGGTACTCGTGCACGTAGCCTCGACCGCGGAGGACCTGGCGCGGCTCAAGGAGTTGATGGCGAAGGCGAACGGATCGACACGAAAGGCCACAAACGGGTAGGGCACGTACGGCCAAGGGTCGTCACCGGCCAGCAATCCGGTTTTGTAACACGCTCTTAGCGGGCGATTTTCCTCAGGTCGTGCGTTGCCCCCTCCTCCCGCTACAGCCAGGCGTCGAAGCGTTGTCGATGGCTTCGGGTTCACACTAGGAGACCTCGCCAAAAACCTCGCAACGCCCGCGCGGTGCCTAGGGTGGCGGAAACGCCGCCCGGCGGACTGGCCGCGCCGTAAAACGGGAAAGCGGCGGGGCACCCGGCCTTCCGCGCCGGCTTCGATCCCACCACCCCGGAGCCCCCCCGGCCCCTTGCGCCGCGCCCTCGCGACGCCCCCGTTGTCCCCGTC
>CADCVH010000040.1 GCA_902806085.1 uncultured Rubrobacteraceae bacterium
CGTTCGCCTCGGGCCTCAGAAGCATCCTCAGGGCCGACCCCGACGTCGTGATGATAGGCGAGATCCGCGACCGGGAGACCGCCAAGACAAGCGTTGAGGCCGCCCTCACCGGGCACCTGGTCCTCGCCACCTTGCACACCAACAACGCCCCGGCGGCGGTGACGCGCCTGATCGACATGGGCGTCGAGCCCTTCCTCACGTCGTCGGCCGTCGACTGCGTCATAGCCCAGCGCCTCGCCCGCAGGCTCTGCGGGCGGTGCAAGCGGCCCATCGAGTTGGACGAAGGGGCCCTCTCGGCGATCGGCTTCCCGTCCGGCCGGCCTCCGGAGGGCGGGCGCAATTTTCACGAGACGGTCGGCTGCGAACGGTGTTCGGGCACGGGTTACCGGGGGAGGATCGGGATCTACGAGATGATGGTGCTCACCGACGAGATAAGGGAGCTCGTCCTCCGGCGCGCCTCCTCGGAGGAGATCGGCCGGGCCGCCGAGGTTTCGGGGATGGTGCGGCTCCGGGAGGACGGCCTGAGAAAGGCCGCCGCGGGCATCACGACCGTAGAGGAGGTCCTGAGGACCGTGGTCTAGGCCGGGTTTCCTCAAGGCCTCAAGAACCTTCGCGCGTATGGAGAGACGATGATCAGGACGGGGCTAAACGACTATTTGTTCGACACCGTGAGGGAGGGGGCGAGCGACCTCCACGTGACGGCGGGGCTGCCGCCGATGGTGCGCGTGAGCGGCGAGGTGAAGCCGCTCGACTACGAGCCCCTCACCGCAACCGCCACGCGGGAGCTTATCTACGACATCCTCTCAGGCGACCAGCGTCAGCGCCTGGAGAACGAGTGGGAGCTCGACTTCGCCTACGCCCTCCCGCGCGCTGCGCGCTTCAGGGTCAACGTTTACTTCCAACGCGGCTGCCTCGGGGCCGCCTTCAGGGCCATCCCGCACGAGATCAGGGGCCTGCCAGAGCTCGGATTGCCCAGGGCGGTCGAGGACATGACCGGGCGGCCGCGCGGCCTCGTGCTCGTCACGGGGCCCACGGGAAGCGGCAAGTCCACCACGCTGGCGGCCATGATCGACAGGATCAACGAGACCAGGAGCGAGCACATCATGAGCGTCGAGGACCCCATAGAGTTCCTGCACACCCACAAGAGGTGCATCGTCAACCAGCGCGAGGTAGAGCAGGACACCCACGGCTTCGCCCAGGCCCTCAAACACGTCCTCCGCCAGGACCCGGATGTGATCCTCGTCGGCGAGATGCGCGACCTCGAGACCATCTCGCTTGCCGTGACCGCAGCCGAGACCGGCCACCTCGTCTTCGGGACCCTCCACACCCAGGACGCGCCCCAGACGGTGGACCGCATCATCGACGTCTTCCCGCCGCACCAGCAGCACCAGATCAGGGCGCAGCTCGCCAACGCCCTTCAGGGCATCATCACCCAGACCCTTATACCCCGCCGCGACGGCGAGGGACGGGCGGTGGCGTGCGAGATCCTCGTCCCGACGCCGGGCGTGAGGAACCTCATCCGCGAGGGAAAGAACCACCAGATCTACTCGGCCATGCAGACCGGCGGCAAGTTTGGGATGCAGACCATGGAGGCGGCCCTCGTCGAGCTGGTCCGCCGGAACCGGATCTCGCGCGAGGAGGCCGGGAAACGGTCGAGCAACCCCGAAGAGTTGGGACGCCTCGCGGGCGGCTCCTCGACGGGCAGCGGCGGCCACGCGCCGGCGGCGAGGTAGGGTTTCGGGTGGCAACTTTTACCTACAAGGCGCGCACCCGGCAGGGCGAGATACTCCAGGACAGCCTGGAGGGCGCGGACACCACGGCGATAGCCGCGGAGCTGCGCCAGCAGGGGCTCCTGGTCATCGACATCAAGGAGCAGGGCGTCGGCCAGAGGGATATCTTCGAGCCGTTCAAGAAGGTCAGGCTGGTGGACCTCGTCGTGTTCACGCGCCAGTTCTCTACCATGATCGACGCCGGCCTTCCGATAGTGCGTGCCCTCTACGTCCTCTCCGAGCAGACGGACAACCCGAAGCTCAAGGAGGTCGTCGTGCTAGTCCGCAAGGACGTGGAGGCCGGGCTCGCCCTCTCCGAGGCCCTGGAGAAGCACCCCAAGGTCTTCACCAAGCTCTACGTCGAGATGGTGAGGGCCGGCGAGATCGGCGGCATCCTCGACGAGGTGCTCCTGAGGATCGCGGCCCAGCTCGAAGGAGACCAGGAGCTCGTGCGCAAGGTCAAGAGCGCGATGGCCTATCCCACCGTGGTGCTCGTGCTGGCGGTCCTCGCCGCCTCGTTCATGCTCATCTTCATCGTGCCGGTCTTCGCCACGATGTTCGAGGACCTCGGCGGGACGCTCCCCCTGCCGACCCGGGTGGCGATGGGCCTCTCCAACGTCCTTACCGGCATCTTCGGGGTGCTGATCTACGCGGCGCTCATAGGCGGGGTGCTGGGCTTCCTGCGCTGGAAGAAGACCGAGAACGGGCGCAGAATCTGGGGCCTGGCCTCGCTCGGGATACCGTTCAGGGTGGGGGACGTGATACGCAAGGTCGCCCTCGCCCGCTTCGCCAGGACCCTTGGCACGCTGAGTGCTGCGGGCGTGCCGATCCTGCAGGCCATCGAGATCACGGCCGCCTCCTCGGGCAACTGGGTGATGGAGAGCGCCCTCCTCAAAAGCAGGGACGCGATCCGGGAGGGCATCCCCATCCACAAGCCCCTGGAGGACGAGCCCGTCTTCCCGCCGATGGTGACGCGCATGGTAGCCGTCGGCGACGAGACCGGGGACATGGACGGCATGCTCGCCAAGATAGCGGAATTCTACGAATCCGAGGTTGACGCGACCGTCAAGGCGCTCACCTCGATAATAGAGCCGATCATGATCGTGGTCGTAGGCAGCATCGTAGGCGGCATCATCGTCGCCATGTACCTGCCGATGTTCAAGATCTTCGAACTCGTCGGGTAGCGCCTTCGTAGGTTCTCACCGCAATCCGTAGTATCTCACGTTACTTAGGACCCACTCCGGAGTGATTCGTAGTAATGATCGTAGCATGTGTCAACTAGAGGCGTTAGTTTGCTCCTCGCCGCAGGATCGGAGTGGTCTTGGGAGGGGCCATAACGAGTGCCAATTCTCCAAGTAACGTGTGCTCCGCCGGGCCTTGCAGATTTTGGTGGAGGAGTACGGTGAGGGCAACGTGCCGGTCCCGTCCGATGCGACGCTCTACCGGGAACTAGACGACCTCGATGCCGGGCGGGGCACGTTTGGGCCGGCGAAGACAAGGGGCGCAAGGGCGGGCGCAAGCCGGTCATGGACGAGAGAAAGCTGGCTCTGGCTTCCAAGATGCTTAAGAACCGGGAGATACCCGCGGGCGAGGTGTGCGAGGCGGTGGGGGTGTCGCGCTCGACGCTCTACCGGCACCTCAAGCCCGACGGGTCGCCAAGGTAGCCGTCGAAAGTTGCGCCCTACTGCCCGCCTGACTTACATCGTAAGGCTTGCCGTACAGAATATCCGTTTGGGTACCGTGACCCCAGAACGCGCCAGAGCCAAACCGCGCAACGCCCGCGCGGGGCGACGACCGGCAGAACGCCCGGGCCGGACCGACCCACCATGCCTGCGATACGTGGCCGGAGCCGGGCGGGCCCGTTCTTGTTGTCCGGGTGGCGGTGTTTATTGGCGGTCCGGTTCGTAGACGAGCGCCACGACGCCCGAGCCGAACGACCGCGATTCCACGAGCTTCAACGTCGCGGGGATGCCCCTTTCGAACAGGCGCTTGCCTTCGCCCACGACCAGCGGGTAGACGAGGAGCCGGTAGCGGTCCACGAGGTCGTTTTGCATGAGCGATCGCACGAGCGCGGCGCTGCCGTGGACCGTGATGTCCTCGCCGTCCTGGCGCTTGAGGTTGGGGATCTCCTCGGCGAGATCTGCCTTGATGAGCGTCGAGTTGTTCCACTCCAGGGGCCCTTCGAGGGTGCCTGAGACCACGTGCTTGCGCACGTTGTTGAAGTAGTCCGCCCCTTCCTCCGCGGTCTTGTGCGGCCAAGCCGCCGCGAACCCCTCGTAGGTAACGCGCCCAAGGAGCAAGGCGTCGCTGGCCGCGGTCTCCTCGCCCTTGAACCCCGCGATCTCGTCGTTCCAGTAGGGCAAGGTCCGGGCCGGGCCCTCCACGACGCCGTCCAGCGACATAAACTCGGTGACGACCAGTCTCCGCACGATGGTCTTCTTCCGTCGTTCGCCGTCTCTACCGCAATCTTAGGGCGCAAGACGGCCATCTCTTGGAAAAAAACGCAGGCTATCCGACCGGGGTCCCCTGGGCGATCTCCGCGGGCGTCTTTCCGAGGAGACGCCTCAGCGAGTTGGTCAGGTGCGCCTGATCGAAGTACCAAAGATCGAGGGCGGCGTCCGAGATGGTCGTCCCCCGCTCGAGCAGCGGGACGGCGCCGCGGGCGCGTTCGATCTGCCGGATCGTCTTCCGGGTCAACCCGGTCGCGCGCAAGAAGCGGTACTGCAGGGAACACGCCGACACGTCGGGCTCGTGTCCGTCAATCGCCGCCTGGACCACGGGATCGCGCACCAGGACCCCCCGGCGGACGAGCCTCTCGACGAAGGCGTCGGCGTTCTCGAAGGTCGGAAGAGGCCACGCGGAGCCGTGAAGCCAGAACGAGCGGCCCGACGCCTCGGGGAGGGTCGCGTCCCGCCTGTCCCGAAGAGTCTTCACGGGGAGATGGGACATGAACGCGCCGAGCTTGAAGACGATGCCGAAGAACTCGGCGTCCGCGGGGTAATCGGCCTCGGACGCCCCGGTTTCCGGTCCTCGCGCGGCGACCACCGTCTCGCCGCCTGAGGTCGCGACCACCATCTCCCATTTACAGGCGGCCTCCGAAGTGAAGGCGCCGGCGCGCCCGCTACGGGTGCGCCAGATCGTGTCGACGAAGGGCGAGTCCGCCGACCTCACGTCTTCCGAGATGAACCCCATGCCGTCTCCCGCGCCATCGCCACAACCACCGGACCGACCGTCGAACGCCCCCCGAGCGCGGGGCCGTCCCCGTTCGCCGTGGTGCCCCCTACGGTTGGGCATCGTCTGAGCGCAGCATACGGCACGGATCCGGAAACCCAACAGCGAGTGCGGAAGGGTATCGTAGGAACCCGATCTTCGGGCCGGCTCCGGCCACGTATCGCGGGCATCGTGGGTCGGTCCGGCCCGGGCGTTCTGCCGGTCGTCGCCCCGCGCGGGCGTTGCGCGGTTTGGCTCTGGCGTGTTCTGCGGTCGGGAGGTGAGCAATCTCCCGCCAACGGTGCGACAGCCACGCGTAGATGGATTAGTGAGTCGGTGTCGCAGGTTGACGCGGTCGTGACGCGGGGGCGAGAGCCGCTCGCTCCCTGCACCGGCCATGCTAGCCTCGACCCGACCGGGGCCGGAGACGGAGGAGGCGATCAACCCAGTGCGCGCTTCACCGCCTGGCGGTAGGATCGGGACGGGCGACCGAGGATCGCCCGGATCGGCGTCGGGTCGCCGCTCATGTCGACTGCTAGGCTGTCCGCCAAGCCCTTGAAGGAGCCGCGGGGCATCTTGCCCGCCCGTTCGATCAGGTGGTCGTGGACGCGGAGCGGGGCGTCGTGCTCCGCCTGGCGTCGACGCTTGATGGCGAGGACTTCGACGCGCTGGAGGTCGAGGAGATCTTCTGCAACGAACGGTTCTCGGAGGAGGTATTCGACTCGCGCGAGCCCTTGACCTGGCGTTAGGGGCCCATTTTTCAACAGGCTGCCCGCAATGGTACCGCTACGCGTCCTTGCCCGCCCCGTGCCTTTCCCGCGCCCACGCGATCGTGACCTTCTCGGTCACCCTCGCTTGTTGGGACCTGGGACATGGGGCTCCAGACACTCCCACTCACCATCGGATAGATCGCTCGAATAGCACTTTTCCATGCTCGGGAGCGTACGTCATCGACCTACCCCGATCGCTTTTCCAAACAGTTTCGGAAGGGTTGTTCCCGGAACCTCGCGCCGAGCAGTTTACGAAAACTGGCCCATTTTGGTGATACGGGGCGGCCGCCGACCCGCTAGCGTACCCGCAAGCGACGGCCCACCTACCGAGGAGCGCGGCGATGGCCCGAGAGAAGCCCGAGATCTGGCGGTGCGACCACCACTACCCCATCGTGGTCGAGAAGGTGGGGGGCGGCGGCAGGCGCGCCAGGTGCCTTGGGTGCGGGGTCGGCGGCCCCGAGCGGGCGGGCGCCGAGGGGGCGATGCTGGCGCTTAGGGAGGAGGCTCGGGCCGGGCGGAGGCTGGGGGCCTGACCCCCGTCCGTCGCCCGTCCGGCCACACGGGAAAGGCCTTCCTCGGGGCTTCGGGCCGAGGGGGCTCTCCGGGGTCGGCTAGAGGCCGAAAACGCAGAAGCCCGCAGCCGCCGCTCCGGTGGGTACGGCCCCCCGGAGCACCACGCCGGCGAGCACCCGCAGCGGCAGGGGACGGGCGGGGGCGCCGAGGGCCGGCGCCAGGAGCGTTGCCAAGATCGGCCCCGCGAGCGGCGGTGCCCGCGACGCCACGCCCGGTATCCCGTAGCGCTCCCACGCCCGCTCCACGCGCTCGCGGCGCTTGGCGGGCCTTCGGCCGCGGTAGGTCAGCTCCCGCAGCCGCCCGCCGAGGGCGACCACGAGCGTCACCCCCGCAAGGCCGCCGGACACGCCGACCGCGCCGCTCAGGGCGGGGCAAAGCCCGAGCGCCAAGCCGGTCACGATCCCGACCCGCACCTCCGGGGCCCCCGCGGCGGTCGTGGAGAGGATCTTCCAGAGCTGGCTCATGGGGGGTCCTACCCCTTTCCGAAAGGGCCGCCCAGGGCACCACCAGTACCCAGGGCAAGCGGCCAATCCCTTACTCACCCGAGTGCGCGGAAGGACACTGTCCGAAAAGTCTCAGGAGCGGGCCAAACGCCCGGCCATCGGGCGGCTCATGGCGGCGTAGGCGGGGGCTCCTGAGCTCTCCGGCGGCCGCTCGTGGTCCTTGCTCATCCTGCGGTTTTGTCCCGGCCACGAGAACGCGCGTTCCACAACCTGCCTCCTCGGCAAAAACGGCCCGGGACCCTTCGGAGGCAACGACGTCTTCGTGATGAGGGCCGACGGTGCGCGGGAGCGGAACGTGACCGACACCCCGACCGTGCCGGAACTCGATCCGTCCTGGCAGCCGCTCCCGAACCGATGAGCCCGGAGGGCCTAATCACCCTAGTGCGTGGAAGGATCATCCCCGGAACTTCGGTTTGAGGGGGGTTCTGAGAAGTTCGGGTGCACAAAGGAGCCGGGGCTACGATGCCCCGGCCCCCGCTCTTCCGTACGCCTCCCGGGAGTCCCTAGGAGGAGGGCGTTACGGTGGTGGGTAGCTTGGCGCACAGGGCGTCGAGGCTCTTGTAGGGGCCGTAGGGCCTTGGAGCCGAGACTATGAACCCGCCGTTCTCGGCCATGACCGCCCTGCAGATCGCCCGAGGTGCCGCCGGCTCGTCGAAGGCCTTCGGGAACGGGACGTCGCGGTTTAGGAGGTTGAGGTAGGCGGCGTGGCGCGCCTCCACCGTGGCTATCGTCGCCGACGCCGTCAGGAGCTTGGCGGCCTCGATGTGGGCTATGGCCCCGTCGTAGGCCGAAACCCCCGTGTTCTCCAGGAACTGTGCGACTTGTACGAACTTCGCGACGCTCGCGAACGCGGTCTTCTCGAAATTGTACGTGGCTTCTGGCACTGGCTTGCCACCAAGGCTCTTTATCACCGACTCGAGGGTCTCGACGTGGGTCTCCTCGTGCTCGCGGATGCGCACGAAGTTCTCGTGGGCGTTGCGGCGCAGGTAGCGGCCCAGGCCGTCGAAGACGTCGGCGTTCTCGAACCGCCTTTCGCCGAACTTATCGAGACCGTCGCGGTAGAAGGCGTACTCCAGGTGCTCGAGGGTCAGCGCGTAGTTGAGCACGTCTATGTCCCTCGGCGGCTCGGGGGTGGTGTGCGCCCGGGCCACCCCCGGGACGGCCACCAGCGCGCCGCCGGCCACCGCCGCGGCGGTCCCCGCCAGGAACCTCTTGCGGGAGAGCGGCCCCCCCTGCGCGGCCCGCGCGCCCGTGCGCGCGTCGGCGCGGGTTCCTTCGGTGTTTCCTTCGGTCATGGTGTTGCTCCTCTCGTCCATCCTCGGCGCGGCCGGGATCCCGGCCGCCCTGCCTCCCGTGCCCCTCGTGAGCTAGCCCGGTGCGCACCCCCTCCGCTCGCCTGCCCCGGGCAACAAAAAACCGGCCGCGAGGATCGCGTTCGCGACCCCCGGTGGCCGGTTGCGCCACTGGCTCGGCCCGCCCCCGGGCGCCCGTGCTCTGCTTCTGGGGCGGGCTTCGAAGCCTCCACCTGGCCGGGACCTGGTCCCGGTTCATACGTTACGTTGGCAGAAGGGAGCCGGATCACCCAGGACCCGGGGGCGGGCCGGGACCCCGTCTGCCGGTAAGCGTGCCCACGGTCCGGGGTATCCGGCGTGGTGTATGCTTGTCGCGTCCACGAAAGGGCAAACCCGCCGCGAGGCGGGGGCGCAAAGCCCACGGGTCTCTCTACTAGGTGGGAGAGGCGGCCGGGCCGCCGAAGGAGGAGCCTATGGCACACAGAACGCGGGCCGCCGCGGGCAAGGGGGGGCTCCACGCGTCCCTCGCCGACGAGGAGCTGATGCCGCTCGTGGGGGCGGGCGACGCCGGGGCCTTCGCCACCCTCTACGACCGCCACTCCCGCGCCGCCTACTCCCTCGCCCTCAGGATGACGGGCGAGAAGGGTGCGGCCGAGGACCTCGCCCAGGACGCGTTCCTCAAGGCCTGGCGCTCGGCGGGCACCTACCGGGCCCACAGGGGCAGCGTGAGGACCTGGATCCTCTCCGTGGTCCACAACCGCGGCATCGACCGGCTGCGCTCCGAGGCGAGCCGGCGCAGAACGCGGGAGGCGGCCGAGGCCGAAGCCCCGAGGAGCCAACCCAGCGAGGCCTTCGCCCGAGCCTGGGGCAGCCACCAAAAGGATCGGTTGCGCGAAGCCCTCCGCGACATCCCCCGCGAGCAGCGCGAGGCCCTCGCGCTGGTCCACCTCTCCGGCCTGACGCACGCGGAGGCGTCCGAGCGCCTGGGCCTGCCTTTGGGCACGCTAAAGGGGCGGGTGCGGCTCGGGCTGGAGAAGCTGCGTGACCACCCCGCGCTCCGGGAGATCGCGGCCGGATAGCCGCCCCGTGGACGGCCTCCGGTAAATTTGGGGCCAGCCCACTTAGCGCAGTCGCCGTTGCCCCTCGGCGGGGCGATCACGGGCGTCGGGGTCGCGCGGCGGTCAGCGCGTGGTCCCGCTCGAAGCCTACTGGCGAGGCTCCTTCGGGGTCACGCCCCTTGCAACCGCTCTCCTTGAGGGAGCAGCCCGGCGTTGCGCAGCGGATCGTACGCCTCTCCTGTCACCCAGAGGCGATGCTGCAACACCGAGAGCTTTCGCGCCACCGCCACCACGGCACGCTTCTTGGCGCTCTTGCCGCCGTGGGCCGCGAGCTTTTCGCCATGCCTGCGGAGGTCGGAATCCTCACCGAAGGGCCCAAGCAGGTATTGGGCGCTTCCGACCAGCAATCTCCTGAGCATCCGGTCGCCCAGCTTGGGGATGCGCCTCTGGGGGTCGGAATCCCCCGACTGGTCCCTGCCGGGGACGAGCCCGAGGCACGCGCCCACCGCGCGGCCGCCCGCGAAGCGCGCCGGGTCTTCGACGGTCAGCACGAACGCCAGGGCGGTCAGCATGCCGACGCCCGGCACCTGCTTCAGCAGCCGCGTCTCCGGGTAGAACTCCTCCGTGAGAGCTTCGAGCTCACGATCGTACGCACGGATCCGGGCGGTAAGGCTGGTGATCGTCTCCAGGATGGGCCCGAGCGTCGGGACGAGGGCTTCCGGCAAGCGCCCGGCGGCCCTCTTGTGGAAGCTTGACGCCGAGCACTTAGGCAGCCTCTTGCCGAAGGACTCGACCGAGCCGCGCACGTGGTTGACGAGCTGCGTCCTGGAGCGGATCGGGGCGTCGCGCGACCGTATCAGGGCCAGATGAGCCTGGGAAGTCTCGCCACGGTGCCTCAGCGGCGAAAGCAATTTCGGATCGAGCCTTGCGAGGCGGGCGAGGTTCTCCACGTCCAACCTATCCGTCTTCCTGCCCTCGCCGTAAATGAGCCTGAGCTTGCGGGCGTTGGCGACCAGGACTTGGTGGCCGCGTTCCTCCAAAAGCCTGCTGATCCACGGGGAGTGGGTGCCCGCCTCGATCCTCGATCGCAACGCGCATCGGCTCGGCGGCCGAGAAGCGCCTCTCGAAGTCGGCCGGGTTGGTGTTGATGCGGGACTCCTCGACGATATCGCCGGACTCGGTGTCGATCAGGCACAGGTGGTTGTACCGATCTCCTATGTCCACGCCGATAGTGGTGCGGGGCTGGGACGACATGGCCGCTACTCCTTCCTGGAATCCCGAGCGCGGGATCCCTCGCTCTTGGCGCTGCACCGTAAGGTCTACAGCACACTGTGCCGTTTCGGCCTTCTCATCCCGTCTGTAGGGCTCGTTTCTGAGACGCGGGCGTCGCGATCCATCGCGCCAGCGATGTTTGTGCCCGACAGGCGGGGTGAGGCGACCGGCGCTAACCGGCCCTGCGCGTCTTCTTGGGACGGGAGAGGACGCGGGTCTGCTCCTGCGCCCTTTCGAGTGCGGTGTTCAAATCTTCTATGCGGTGCACGACTAAGGAGAATCCCCTCCTCGGATCCTGTTCGACTCGGCCGTCCAGCAGGTAGGCGCTAGTCTCGTACAAGATATGTCCCGATTCTCGATATAAACGCTCCTATCTGGCATCCTGCCGGGAAGCAGAACGGCGTGCTTGTGCGGTTTCTAACGAAACGAGGGGGTCAGAGCGATTATCTGGCACGGTGTCGAGGTGTTTTCGGGCGCCTGTTCGGGGGGCCGCGGGTTGCCGATCTGGCTACCGATAGGGGGGTATCTTGACGAACCCCCTCCGGCTGACCCGCCTGTCCCGGTTGCCGCCTATGCCCAAGACACCCTCCCTCGTCACGCCTACTACGGGGGGTAAGGCTAGCAATGGGCGGCCGCGGCCGCGTTTCAGGGCCGTAAACTCGTCGTCGAAACGCCGTTAACGGGCGTGGAGCGGTGCGGGTCCGTCCGTGGAGCGGGGATGCTTCCGCTAACGTTGCGACAACGGCAGGAGGTAGTGGGCGTCGGCGAGCTACCGGGCCTTGCACGGCCTTCGGGTGCGAAGGTTCGTCGGGTACGGAGAAGCCGCACGGGACGGTACCGTCACGCACGTCGGGATAAGACCACCTTTTTGCCTTGGGCGGTCGGGGGAATCGACGGGGGTAGAAGGGGCGACGCGCCGGGTACACTGGGGGAAGCATGAGCTTCCAGTACACCTCCTACGCCCTCCTGCCGCTCGCCTCCGCGGCGGTCCTGGCCGCTCTTTCGTTCTTCGCCTTCCGGCGTCGCGCCACGCCCGGGGCGACCCCGTTCGCGCTGCTGATGCTGGCGGGCTGCCAGTGGAAGCTCGCCTACGCCCTGGAGATGGGCGCTGCCGACCTACCTGCCAAGGTGCTCTGGGCGAAGGTCGGGTACCTCGGCCTGGCCGCGTTGCCGCTCGCGTGGCTGGCGTTCGCCCTCAACTACACGGGGTCGGGCAAGCGGCTGCTAACCCCCCGCAACCTGGCGCTCCTTTCCCTCGTGCCGCTGCTCACGGTGGGGCTGACCTGGACCAACGGGGCGCACGGGCTGGTGTGGGATTCGACGAGGCTCGACGCCTCCGGCCCGTTCCCGGCGATCGAGGTGGACGGCGGCGCGTGGTTCTGGGTCAACGCGGCCTACTCCTACCTTTTGGTCCTCGCGGGGACCGTCCTGCTCGCGCGCGGGTTCGTCCGTTCGTCGCGCGTCTACCGCAAGCGTGGCGCCGCCCTGCTCGCCGGCGCGCTCGTGACTTGGGGCGGCAACGCGCTCTACATCGCGGGGCTGAGCCCGCTGGCGCACCTGAACCCCAGCGCGGTCACGTTCCCGGTGACGGGCGCGCTGTTCGCCTGGGCCCTCTTCCGCCTGCGCCTGCTCGACGTCCTGCCGGTGGCCCGCGACGCCGTCGTCGAGGGCATGGACGACGGCGTGGTCGTGCTGGACGACCGGGACGTCGTCGTGGACCTCAACCCGGCCGCGTCGCGCATCCTGGGCGGCCGGGCCTCCGAGGTCGTCGGCCGGGGCGCCTCCCGGATCGCCCCCCTCGGGGAAGCGATCCTCGCCCACGACGGCCCGGCCGGGGCGGGCGCCGGGGAGATGTCCATGGGCGAGGGCGCCGACCGGCGCGACTACGAGGTGGCGCTCTCGCCCTTCGGGACCGGCCGGCCGGCGGCGGGCCGTCTCGTGGTGCTGCGTGACGTCACCGCGCGCAAACGGGCCGAGGAGGCGCTGCGCCTGAGGGACCAGGCCATCGCCGAGAGCGGCGAGGGCATACTCATCACCGACCCCGCCCGCCCCGAGAACCCGGTGGTCTACGCCAACCGCGGCTTCGAGCGCATCACGGGCTACCCGGTGGACGAGATGGTCGGCCGCAGCTGCCGCGTGCTGCAGGGCCCCGCCAGGGACCAGCCGGGCCTGCGAGGGCTGCGCTCGGCGGTGGGGGAGGGGCGGGAGTGGTCGGGGGTCTTGCGCAATTACCGCAGGGACGGCACCCCCTTCTGGAACCGGCTCTCCGTCTCACCGGTGCGCGACGACGAGGGCCGCCTCACGGCTTTCGTCGGGGTGATGAACGACGTCACGGAGCGGCAGCGCCTGGAGCAGCGCCTGGAGCGCCAGGCGTTCCACGACCACCTGACGGGACTGCCCAACCGGGCCCTGTTCCTCGACCGCGCGGGGCACGCCCTCGCACGCGCCGCCCGCCGCGGGGGGGAGGTGGCGGTGCTGTTCTTGGACCTGGACGAGTTCAAGGTCGTGAACGACTCTTTGGGGCACGAGGCCGGCGACCGGCTGCTGGTCTCGGTGGCCGGGCGCCTGCGGGCCTGCCTGCGCCCCGGGGACACGGTGGCGCGCCTGGGCGGGGACGAGTTCGTCGTCCTGCTCGAGGACGACGGCCGTGGGGAGGCGCCGCGCGTGGCCGGGCGGATCGCCGGGGGGCTGCGGCGTTCCTTCGTCCTCGAGGGGCACGAGGTGTCTGTCACGGCCAGCATCGGGGTCGCCTTCGGCGACCCCGCCCGAGGGGACCCGGGGGACCTGCTCAGGGAGGCGGACCTGGCGATGTACCGGGCCAAGGAGCGTGGCAAAGCCCGCCATGAGGTCTTCGAGGAGGCGATGAACGCGCGGGCGCTCGAACGGCTGAGGCTGGAGGGCGACTTGAGGCGGGCCGCCGCCGACCCCGCTCAGGAGTTCGCGGTCCACTACCAGCCCAAGGTCTCGCTCGAGACCGGCGAGATCGTCGGGACGGAGGCGCTCTTGCGCTGGGAGCACCCCGAGCGCGGGCTCCTCTTTCCCGAAGAGTTCGTGGCGCTTGCCGAGGAGACGGGGCTGATCGTCCCCCTCGGCCGGTGGGTGCTCGAGGAGGCCTGCCGAAAAACGCGCGGGTGGCAGACGCGCCGCCCCGGGGGCCGCCCCTTGGAGGTGGGCGTGAACCTCTCGGCCAGGCAGTTCCGGCACGAAGGGCTGATAGGAGAGGTCGCCGGGATTCTGAAGGACACCGGGCTGGAGCACGGGACGCTCGACCTCGAGATCACGGAGGGCGTGGCGATGGGCGACGCGGGGACCACCGTCGGCAGGCTCGGGCTGCTCAAGGGCCTCGGGGTGAAGCTGTCGGTCGACGATTTCGGCACGGGCTACTCCTCGCTCTCCTACCTCAAGCGCTTTCCCGTGGACCACCTAAAGATCGACGGCTCGTTCGTCGCCGGGCTCGGGGACGACCCCAAAGACGAGACCATCGTGTCCAACATGGTCGACCTCGCCCGCGGGCTGGGCCTGCAGGCGACCGCCGAGGGGGTCGAGACGGGGGAGCAACTGCGCCGGTTGCGCGCCATGGGCTGCGACGTCGCCCAGGGCTACCTGTTCTCCGAACCGCTCCCGGCCGAGGCGGCCGCGGAACTCTTGGCGGCCAACCCGCGGCGCTGGTCTTAGCGGCGCCCGGGCCCCGGCCCCACCACTACCGGGTTGCCTCGCCGCAGGTACGGCGCCGTCTCGAACATCGCCGCGGACCCCGCCCACGGCTCCCTAGAGGCATACCTGAGCCCGCCCACGTCCGCCATGCGCGCGGCACCCGCGCACAAGGGACACGGCTCCGTGGTGGTGAAGAGCACGAGGGCGCGCGGGTCCTCTTCGCTTTTGAGGGAGAGCAGGGCGTTGAGCTCGGCGTGGGCGAGCTTGCGGCCAAAGACGGCGCCGGGCGGCCCCGAGCGTTCTTGGATCCTGTTGCGGCCGACCGCCAGAACGCGGCCTTCGGCGTCGGCGACGACCGCACCGATGGGCAGGGAGCCGGCCCGGTAGGCCTCCCACGCCAGTTCCACGCACCCTTGCCAGGGTTCGGACAACTTATCCCACATGGGGAGAATGGTGCCACTCCGTCGGGCCCGACGCACCCGGGCCGGCTATGCGCACCAGGGATACCCGATCCAAGCTGCCTCACCAAAAGACGCCAGAACCCAGGGTTTATGACGAGGATTGGCCCATGGCGACACCGGGCGGCACAGGACGGATGGGAGGGGACGCCGGGACGGCCGTGCCGGCGGGGCGGGGCTGTAACTGTAGGATGGGGCTTCGAGCGCAAAGGGAGGGCGACGCCGCGCATGGCCGTCAAGCGCAGGAACTCTTTGCGGGCGCACGAGAAAAGCATACGAAGGTGGGTCTCCGAGGGCAAGGACGACGCCTGGATCGCGGAGGTCTTGGGCACCTCGGCCGGCTCCGTCCAGTCCTTCCGCTCCAAGAGGGACATCCGGCGCAGCCGGCCGTTCGGCGCGGCGGACGCAGAAGCGAGACGCCCGAGAGGCCAACGGCCCCCCCCTACGAGGGGGTGGTGGAGCGTCGCGAGGACGGCAGGAGCGGCGTGTGGTTCGACCCGGCCGTCTCCGAGGATGCCGGCCACCGCGAGAGTTGGGCCGCAAGACGGAGGGTGCTCGTCGGGGTGGACGTGGGGCGGATCGTGCTGGAAGCGGCGCCGGAGGGCGCGTAACTGCCCCCAGGCCCGGCGTTCGGCCCCCGGCCATCCGCAGACGTCGTGGACCGCCCCTTCTGCGAAATTCGCATCCAGGATCTTGCATGCTTATTGGCTGTGCGGGCACAATGTCGCGATGACCACGGTCCCGACCTTCTCCGAGACGTGAGCGAGAGGACCGGCCGCGTGAGCCGTCTCAAGAACGGTCGTCGTAGGGTAAAACTTGGCCGGGCCGTCAGCGCAGGGCCCGATCGTAGGGCGGAAAGAAACGGGGGTTCCTTTGCCCGAAGGTGAACTAGGGGGGGAGAGACGGGAGGCGGCGCGCCTGGCGGAGCTCGGGCGCCTAGGCGCCGTGCGCCCCGAAGCCGACCGCGTCCTCCAAGAGCTCGTCGACGACGCCCGCGGGGCGTTCGGCGTGGGGCTTTGCATGGCGAACCTGATCACCGAGGACGCCCAGTACTTCAGGGCATGGTCGGGGGGTCTGCCCCGAGAGCTCGCCGAGGCGCGCCAGGACCCCCGCGGGCGCAGCATGTGCCAGTACGTGGTCGAGGCCGAGGCGCCGCTCGTCGTGGAGGACTTCCTTTCTACCGAGCGCTTCGAAGACCAGCATTTCCGGGTGCGCTACGGTATCCGCTTCTACGCGGGGACGCCCCTGACCACCTCCGATGGCCACACCATCGGCTCCCTGTGCCTCTTGGACACCGGTCCCCGGGAATTCTCCGACAGGGACATGGCGGTCCTTCAGGCGTTCGCCAGGGCGGTGGTGGGAAGATTGGAGGTCCTGGGCGCCCTGGCGCGCGAGCAGGCCGCCAAGGAGGACGTCCGAAGGCTCAATAGAGACCTCGAGCGGCGGGTGGCGGAGCGCACCGAGCGGCTGGGGGCCGCCGTGGCGGCGCTTGAGGAGCGGGGCGAGGCGCTGCGATCGAGCGAGGAGCGCTTCCGGCTCGTCGCCAGGGCGACGAACGAGGCCATCTGGGACAACGACTTGCTGACCGGCAGACAGCGGTGGGCCGGGGCGACGGAGGCGCTGTTCGGTTACCCCCAACACGAGGGCGCCGAAGGAGCGTGGTGGGAGGAGCGCATCCACCCCGAGGACAGGGGGCGGGTGCTCTCGGGCCTTGAGGCGGCGCTCGCCCCCGGCGGGGGGGAGACGTGGTCGGACGAGTACCGCTTTCGCCGCGCGGACGGCTCCTACGCGCGCGTGGCGGACCGGGGCCACGTGGTGCGCGACGCGAACGCGGGCCGGGCGGTGCGCATGGCCGGCGCGATGGCGGACGTTACCGGGCGCAGGCTCACCGAGGAGGCGCTGCGCGAGAGCGAGCGGCGCTACGCCACGCTGCTCGCCAACGCCCCCGCCTACGTTTACCGCTGCCTCAACGAGCCCGGCTGGCCCATGAACTTCTGCAGCGAGTACGCCCTGGAGCTCACCGGCCATGCCCCGGAGGAGTTCGTCGCTGGCGAGATCGAATACGGCGGGCTCATTGTCGAGGGGGACCGCGAGAGGGTGTGGGGGGAAGTCCAGGCCGCCCTGTCCGCCCGCGAGCGCTACAAGCTAGGCTACTCCATCGTGCGCAGGGACGGGGAGACCAGGCACGTCGAGGAGTTCGGGCGGGGCGTCTACGATGAGGAGGGCCAGGCCGAGTTCCTGGAGGGCCTCGTCTACGACGTCACCGAGCGCGAGGAGGCGGCCAAGGCCCTGGAGGAGGCGGAGGCCCGCTACCGCGCCCTCGTCGAGCAGATCCCGGTCGTCGCCTACACCGAGGACGCCAACACGGGGGCCGTCGGCTACATGAGCCCCAGGTTCGAGACGCTGCTGGGCTACGACCCCGAGGAGGCAACCCGCGACCCCGACCACTGGGTGAGGGTCCTCCACCCCGACGACCGGGAGCGGGTGCTGGCCGAAAACAGGCGCACCGACGAGACCGGCGAGCCGTTCAGGATGGAGTACCGCCAGATAGCGAAGGACGGCCGGGTGGTGTGGGTGCGCGACGAGGCCGTCTTGGTACGCGACGGGGAGGGCGAGCCCCTGTTCTGGCACGGGGTCCTGTCCGATGTGACGGGGCGCAAGGAGGCCGAGGAGAGGCTGAGGAAAGCCGAACTCCTCTACCGCACGCTCGTCGAGCAGATCCCGGCCGTCACCTACGTCGATCGCCACGTGGATCCCGCCAGCGGCTCGGGGGACGAGCCGCTCTACGTCAGCCCCCAGATAGAGGGCGTGCTCGGATACTCCCCCGAGGAGTGGATCGAGGAGAAGCTGTGGCCCAAGCGCCTCCACCCCGACGACCGGGAGCGGGTGCTGACCGCCGACGGGCGATTCGAGTCGGGGGGGGAGGGGTCGTTCACGGAGGAGTACCGCCTCCTGGCCAAGAACGGCTCGGCGGTGTGGGTGCGCGAGGAGGCGGTGGTGGTGCGGGGCGAGGGAGAGGGGGGGGACCCCGGCGAGCTCCTCTACTGGCAGGGCGTCATCACGGACGTCACCGAGCGCAAGGCGCTCGAGCAACGCCTGGAGCACCTGGCGCTGCACGACCCCCTAACCGGGCTGCCAAACCGCACGCTTTTCATGGACCGCCTCGGGCACGCCGTGAGCCGGGCGAGGCGCAAGGGGGAGAAGGTCGCCGTGCTTTTCGTAGACCTCGACGACTTCAAGCCCGTTAACGACTCTTTC
This sequence comes from uncultured Rubrobacteraceae bacterium, assembly GCA_902806085.1. Taxonomy (GTDB): domain Bacteria; phylum Actinomycetota; class Rubrobacteria; order Rubrobacterales; family Rubrobacteraceae; genus Rubrobacter_D. The sequence continues at coordinate 17,818 of CADCVH010000040.1, forward strand.
GGCCACGGGACGGGGGACGAACTCCTGGCCGCGGTCGCCGGGCGCCTCGGGGGGGTGCTGAGGCCCTCGGACACCGCCGCGCGCCTGGGCGGGGACGAGTTCGTCGTGCTGCTGGAGGACCTGGGGGATGCCGGGGAGGGCGGCGACGCGGAGGCCGGCGCCGAGCGGGTCGCGCAGCGGGTCGCCCAAGAGCTGGGGGAGCCCTTCGACCTCGACGGGCGCCGCTTGTCGGTGTCGGCTAGCGTCGGGGTTGCCGTGGGCGGTCCCGATGGGGCCGAGCCCGAGGACCTGCTTCGGGCCGCGGACGCGGCCATGTACCGGGCTAAGGAGGGGGGGAAGGCCCGCTACGAGGTCGCCCGAGGGGGACGCGGGCGGGCGGAACCGCCGTCGTCGGGAGGCGGGAACCGCCCCTCGGCCACGCCGACTCGCGCGCCCGCGGAGGGGTAGGACCTCGTGCCGGGGGTCTCCACGGGGCGAAAGCGGCACATCCCCCTCACGCTCGAATAGACAGGGGGGCGCCGTGGGGGCACAGAAGCGAGGGGTGGGGGTCTCCATCGCGACCATGGGCGGAGCCGCACGAGAGGAGCTCGGCTTGACACTCGCAAAAAGGCGCTGGATACCGTCGGGCGGGACGAAGAAGCGAGGGGTGCTCGGCGGGGGCGCTTAGAGCGTCATGCAACGATATTGGACCCCCTGCGCGTTTTCGCGTCGTGGAGGAGCGTCCCAGGAGCCTCGTACCCTTCCGGAGCTATGCTTAGAGGCGAGCCTCGCGGGGGTGGGTCAACTCCATTGACTACCGCTATAAGATCGGTCGACCCGCTCGTGCTGCTGGTACGGCGACCCGCAGGCCCGGCCATTATGGAAACCGCTCCAGTCTCCCATTACCGACACGGTACGGGGGTCTTGGGCCTCTACCGCGCCGGCGGGACGGCGCGCGGGGGGGCTTGCTCGCGCGGGAACAACTCGTCGCGCACCATCCGAAGCGCTTCTATGGCCAGCCGCACCTGCTCTTCGGTGTTGGCTGCGGTGACCGTGAAGCGCAGTGCGCCGCGGTCTAACGGCACCGCGGGAAACAGCGCGGGTGTGATCAAGATGCCGTGCCCCCAGAGAATTTTGCAAGCTTTGACAACCTCGGGTACGTAGCCGATCTTCACGCTAACAAGCGGGAACGACTCGTTGTTGTCCACGGCAAAACCCAACGCGCGGGCGCCCGTCACCAGGCCTCGGGTCAGGCTCAGCAGGCGCCGGCGGATGTCCGACCCCTCGTCGCCCTGCGAGATCCTCAGTCCCGTCAGGGCGCTCGCCAGGCTAGCCGTGGGGCAAGGCCCGGAGAAGACCGCGGTCGAGGCCATGGCTAGCTGTTGCCTCTCGGCCCCGTTCGCGCAGCTGACGAAGGCGGCCATCGAGGAGAACGCCTTCGACATTCCGCCGACGTAGACGATCTCCTCCCCGTAGCGCAGGCCGAGGTGGCGAACGATGCCGTTGCCCCGGTTTCCGTAGGGGTTCTCCGGCGTGGGGTTCTCGCCGATCACGCCAAGACCGTGGGCGTCGTCCACGTACATCCTCGCGTCGTGCTTGCGTGACAGCCGCGCGAACTCGGGGAGCGGGGGGTAGGCGCCGGACATCGAGTAGACGCCGTCTACGGCTATTATCTTCCGGGGGCGCTCCCCGTGGAGTTCCAATCGCCGTTCCAGATCGTAGGGGTCGTTGTGGTCGAACCAGTCCACGGCCGTACCCCGGGATTTGGCGAGCTGGGCGGCCTCCTGCATGGAAGTGTGGGCGGCCCGGTCAAGAAGGATAACGCCGTCGGCGCCCGCGAGGACGGGCAAGACGCCGCTGTGGAGCAGGGTGATCGTCGGAAACACCAGCACGTCCGGGACGCCGACAAACCGCGCGATCGCCTGCTCCAGGTCCGCGTAGATCTGCGGGGAAGCCACGGCGCGCGACCAACTCGGATGCGCGCCCCAACGCCTTATCGCGTCGGGGATCGAAGCGAGAACCTCTGGGTGCAAATCCAGCCCGAGGTAGTTCGCGGACGCGAAATCGGAGTACCAGCGCCCCCCGATCTTGACGTTCCGGCCGTCCTGTTCGCTCACGACGGCGCCGAGCTGAGGAACCTGCCGGAAAATCCGGTCCTGCAGCCCGGCGAGCCCGGCGGACTCCGGCGAACTCTGCGCGCCCGATTGACGGGCTATGTGCACCACACCGCGGACATCTTCCACGGTCCGTAAGTCGGCGACGCCCGAATCTCCCAAGCGTACGTCGAAGGCGGTCTCCACCTCGGTCAACAGCTCGGCGACGGCCAGCGAATCGAGACCCAAATCCCCTTGCAGGGAGTCGGAAAGCAGCGCCGGCTCCGGGTGCCCCCTCCGCAGAACAAAGTCGCTGACGACGGAGAGTACGCGATCGGCCTTGTAGCTGCTTGCCGCAGACTCCTCGGGGTCCGCGGCCGCCGACACGGCGTCTTGCCCGTCCACAACGTTCGGTAACAGGTCCGTCCTCACGACCGGCAGATTATTCTCCAGATAGGCGGCCCTGGTGGCCCGTCGCCGGATCTTGCCGCTGCTGGTTTTGGGGATACTTCCGGTCCTCACGAGGGCGACGACATGGACTTCTGTCTCGTGGTGCTCCGCGACCGCGTGACGCACGGCCGCGGCCACGTCGTCCAGGTCCACGCCCCTCACGTAGCCGCGTTCCAGCTCTTGGACGACTACGAGTTGTTCACCTTCGTCGGCCTGCACCGAGAACGCCGCGCAACCGCCCGGGCGCAGGGCTGCGTGGCTCTGCTCCGCCGTCTGCTCTATGTCCTGAGGGTAATGGTTGCGCCCCCGAACGATGATGAGGTCTTTGAGGCGCCCCGTCACGAACAGCTCTCCGTGTCGCAGGAAGCCCAGGTCGCCGGTACGCAGAAAAGGGCCCTCTCCCGTATCAGCCAGGCGCGCCCGAAAATCGTGCTTCGTCTCCTCGGGCCGGCCCCAGTACCCTTGGGCAACGCTGGGCCCCGAAATCCACACCTCACCTACTCGATCGGGCTGGCAGCGGGTCAGAGTCTGGGGATCGACCACGGCGGCCTTCTGGTCCGACAGAACCCGACCGCAGCCTACCAGCGTCCTGGCGTCCTCATGGCCGGCAACCGCCTCCACCACTCTATCGCGCTCAAGCTCCGACCCTTTGAAGGGGAGCACCAGGGGCGGCGCCGTCTTCGAACCGCCGGAGACGAGCGCGGTCGCCTCCGCCAGCCCGTACATCGCGTAGAACGCTTCTCGGCGAAACCCGCAGGGCGCGAAGGCCGCCGCGAACCGCTCCAGGGTCTGCTGTTGGATGGGCTCGGCGCCGTTGAAAGCCACCTTCCAGCCGCTGAGGTCGAGGGTCGTTCGTTCCCGGGGGGTCACCCTGCGGGCCAGAAGATCGTAGGCGAAATTGGGCGCGCCGCCGCTGTCCGCACCCAAGCGGGAGATGGCCCGCAGCCAACCGAGGGGACGCTGTGCAAAGGAAACCGGCGTCATGAGCGCCGCCGGAAAACCGCCGTATAGGGCCTGTAACACCACCCCGATCATGCCCATGTCGTGGTAGGGGGGCAGCCAGCTCACTATCTGGCTATCCGGGGTGTAGCCAACCCCGGTATAGATCATGGCGAGGTTGTGCAGCAGGTTGGCGTGGGTGACCATTACCCCCTTGGGCGTGGCCGTGGAACCCGAGGTGTACTGCAGGTAAGCCAGGGTTTCCCCACCCGCCTCGGGACGGTCCCATCCTCTCGCCTGATCTTTGCCGTCGTCGGTGGTCAACCATCGCAGCGTCCCCATCTCCGGGGCGTGCGCAAGCCGGCGCTTCTGGTCTGACAGGACGTGGCTGGTGGTGAGCACCGTCGTCGCCTGCGAATCCGCCACGATGGCCCGGAGACGTGATGCGGGTCGATTGGGACGGGGCGGGTAGGCGGGCACGGCGACCACACCCGCGTACAAGCAGCCGAGAAAAGCGGCGACGTAGCCCAGACCTACGGGGTACGGCAAGAGGACGCGCTCCCCTCCCGAGAGGCCCATGCTTTGCAGCCGAGAAGCGACTGACCGGGCCCGCCGGTCCAGTTCTCCGTAGGTTACGGAGTCTTCTTCCGTTTCTTCGGCGCCCAGGAAAGTGTAGGCCACCCGGTCGGGTTGGTGGGAGGCCCGCCAGCTCAAAAGTTCGACCAGGGTGGCAGGCTGAAAACCGCCCGCGGAGAAGGGAGGCCGGGGGCCGGTGCGGGCCTCGTGCAGGGCGTCTTGTTCGGTAACCGGACGTGTGGATATCCCTTGAGTCGTCCTCTCATCGAGTTGGACGATCCTACGCTGTTCCCGCCTCTCCGACCGCCACGGTGAGCCTCTTTTCACGCAGCACCGCCTCGACTATGTGTGCCAGGAGAGGTGAGGAGTAGGGCACTTGCCTCGGTCGCCGGTAGCGGCTCGGAGAAGTAGTATCCTTGCCCCAGCTCGCACTCCAAGTATCTCAATTGGCTCGCTTGGCCCGTCGTCTCGATGCCCTCGGCAACCGGCTGCATACCCAGGGCGTGGGCGAGATCGACTATCGCCCTTACGATCGCCGTGTCTTCGGGATTGTCTTCCAACCCGTCGACGAAAGATTTGTCCACCTTCAGCAGGTCCACGGGGAAACGCCTGAGGTAGCCGAGGTTCGAGTAACCGGTACCGAAGTCGTCCACGGCGATCCCTATTCCCAGAGCTTTGAGCTTCCCTAGCACGTCCACGTTGTACTCGGCGTCACCCATCAGCATGCTCTCGGTGATCTCCAGCACCAGCCTGTCAGGGGCCAGTTGGGTCTCCTCGAGGACCCGGACTACGTCACGGACGAGTTCGTCCGCGCGCTGCAGTTGCCTCGCCGAAATGTTCACGCTTATCTTCAAAGGTGCATCGGCGCCGAGGTGTAGATCGTGCCACTCTTTGGCTTGCCGACAGGCTTCTTCGAGCACCAGGCTTCCGATCTGGAAGATCAGACCCGTCTCCTCCGCCACCGAGAGGAACGCCCTTGGGGGTATCGGACCGCGCTCGGGGTGCATCCAGCGCACCAGGGCCTCCCACCCAGCGATACTGCCCGTCTGGAGCTCTAGCTGGGGCTGATAGTGGACCACGAACTCCCTTCGCTCGATGGCCCGCCTGAGGTCCGCCTCGAGGTCCAGGCGTTCCAGGGCCTGAATGCTCATGAGGGCGTCGAACACTTCGTGGGTGGCCTTGCCGTTGGCCTTGGCCCGATACAGTGCCACGTCCGCGTTGCGCAAGAGGTCGGTGGGGCGCTCGTGGCCGGAGGTGCCCAGGACGATGCCGATGCTCGTGGTAACGAATACCTCGCGGGATTCCAGGACAACGGGCGCCAAAAGCGCCCGCGTGATGTTGTTGGCTACCTGCACCGCGTCGTTCGCGTCCGTCACATCCTCAAGTAGGACTGTAAACTCGTCCCCGCCGAAGCGCGCGGCGGTGTCTTCGGCCCGCAGACACGCTTGGAGCCGTTCCGCCACAGAGACCAGGAGCATATCTCCGACTTCGTGTCCCAAAGAATCGTTTACGAGCTTAAAGTTGTCCAAATCCAGAAAGAGCACGGCCGCCGCTTTGTTGCTACGCTCCGCGCGCGCCAGGGCGTGTCCGAGCCGGTTCATGAACAAGGCGCGATTGGGCAGCTCAGTCAAAGGATCGTGGAACGCTTGGTGCCTCAGTCGCTCTTCGAGGGTCCTGCGCCGGGTGATGTCGCGGTAGTTGACGACGATGCCGCCGATGCTCGGATCGGCGAGCAGGTTTTTGGCGGTCGCCTCCACTTGTACCCACCTGCCGTCGGCGTGGCGCAAACGGAAGTCGACCGTGGCCTCGGCGCCGGAGCTTCCCGTAATCCCCACCAACACATCCCGTACCCTGTCTGCGTCGTCGGGATGAATCATGGGCGGCTGGAAGGCGCTGCGGCCTAGACTACTTTCGGGCTTGTAGCCGAGGACACGCTCGACCACGGGGCTCACGTAGCGGATGACGCCGTCGGCCCCTACGATAGCGACGACATCCGAAGAGTTCTGGATCAGGGCGCGGAAACGCTCTTCGCTCTGGCGCCGGTGCACCTCCTCTGTGAAGGTCACGCTCTCCAACGCGAGCGTGACCTCCCTGCCGAGGGCCTCCAGCGTCGCCTTGCCATCCTCCGTCAGGGCGGAATCCGTGAGCACGAAGATCACGCCCCGGAGCCGGGCCTGGGCTAGCAGCGGGGCAAAGAAGACCTTCCGCGCTGCGGGGTCGAAGCCCAAAGCCTCGGCCTTCGAGCCGTCGGCGATTTTGAACTGTTCCGGGTCGACGGCGCGTCCTTCGAGGAGGCCCGCGCGTACGTCTTTGGGGTACTCGTCGAGGTAGACCTGGGCCCCCAAAAATTCGTCCGCCCGATCGCCGGTCGCGGCCACGACGGTCACTCTCTCCAGGGAGCCCGTGGCCAGGCACGCCCAGGACCTCGATCCTTCCCCCATGAGGTCCTGGGTTGCGTCTAGGGCCACCCTGAAGACACCCTCCCGATTCGGGGCGGCCACGAGCCTGGCCGAGGTTTTCCTCAGGAGCCTTTCGCGATCGATGGCCTGCTCGCGAGTTCGTATGATGCCTGCCATACGGGCCAGAACAAGTAAGAACAGCACCGCCGAGCCCCCCACGATTACGGTGATGCTCAAGTCCTTCCCTCGCGCCGCCTGGAGCGCGAGCAACCCGGGCGCCATTAGGGAGGCCGCTGCGAGCAACGCGAGACGCCGCCGCGTGAGCTTCGTCTGAGGATCGAGCACGATCCCGTCGGAGAGGTCCGCCATCGAAGGGTGCAACGCGGCGGTCCCGAACAGCACCAAAAAGAGCATCTCCAGGGCGTCGATCGGGCTTCCGGTCTCGTAGGAGCCCTTCAGCGTAGCCAGGCTGTAGGCGGCATCGTAAAGCAGGGTGCAAAACAGGCCCGCGACCAGGGGGTAATAGGCGAACGGGCGTCTGCCGACCACGAGCAACATCCGCACCACCACCGCGAGCAACAGCACGTCCATCAGCGGGTAGGCCACGAAGACCAGCCGCTCGGCCAAGGAGTACGACGAAACGGCCAAGGCCGGGCGCATCAGGAAGACCCAAGCGAGCATCCCCACGGCCACGGCGACGATTATGGGGTCTATCGTACTGGCCCTATCGCGGGCGAGCCTCCGACCCTGAATCAGCAGCAGGGCTGCGGCCGCGCAAGGGTAGCTGGCGACAAAGAACAGGTCGGCCAACGACGGGGACGGGGCCTCCCGTCCCCGGGTGATTTCGTAGTAGACGAAGACCACGATGCCGAGGACGAACAGCAGCATGCCGAGGGTGAACAAGTACCAGGGTAGCGGACGCTTCGGCCGGTGTATGAGGAGGCCGAGCACGAACGCCGCCAGCGCGGCAACGTTGAAGAGGGGACGAAGGGCCTCTTGCGCGGATTGCGACGGGAGGAAGAAGTACACGCCGGTGGCGAGGAGGCCTACCAGTAGGTATACGTGCCACGCCCGTAACCGCCTGCCGGCCGTGCCTTCGCCTCTCGTTTCGGTGTCAGAATAAGCGGGCTGCGACCTGTCGGAAGAGTAATAATATTGTCTCACTGAGGGCTCCCTACGGCGGCCCGGCCGCCTCACCGTTGGGAGAGGCCCGCGGCTTTGCGCCCCCGCCTCGCGGCGGGTTTGCCTTTTCCAGGACACCGCCATTATATCCATGATCGGAGGGCATGGATATAATGGCGGTGGTGCCGACGCGGGCTTGCCCGGTGCGGACGATGGGGACCTCGTAGCCGCGAACGCCGCCCATAAGGGCTTCGTCTCCAGCGCGGGGAGGCACGGGACCGAGTCCCGCACCCCCAACCCGAACAAAATGAGCGACCAGGTGGTGAACCGCACCGATCCGGACGCCTGCCCTATCGGGCAGCTCAGGGGCTCCGCCCGCATGGGCTACAAGGCCCACTACGTCGTGGAAGGCGGCAAGGCCCGGGTGATCCTAACCGCCCTCGTAACCAAGGCCGACGTCAAGGACAGCCAGCCGATGCTCGACCTCCTCTGGCGCACGGCCTTCCGCTGGGGACTGAAGCCCCACCACGTGACCGGGGACTCCGTCTACGGCACCATCCCCAACGTGAAGGCCATCGAGCAGGCCGGCATCCGCGCCTACATGCCGGTCATCGATTACACCCGGGTCAAGAGGACCCTGTTTTGCAAGGACGACTTCTCCTACGACGGCGACCGGGACGTCTACGTCTGCCCGGCCGGGCAGATCCCGCGCAACACAGGCGCCCGGAAGAAGCTGTGAGGCTCACCCGCTACGTGGCCGACCCCGAGACCTGCAACGCTGCCCGCTGAAGCGCAAATGCACCGAGGGGAAGAGCGGCCGGGCGGCCAACCGCAACTTCGACGAGGGATACTTCGAGAAGGTCAAGGGCTACTACGGGCTCGCGGCCTATAAGAAGGCGATGCGCAAGGACGTGCCGCTCTTGGGTCTGGCGCTGTGGCTCTTGCTTAGCCTGCCGCTTGGCATGGACGCTTCGCTGCGCCTCCTGGCGGCCGTTACCGTCGCCACCCTCGTCGGCAGCGCTGCGACGCTGTTCGCCCTGTACGCGCTCTTGGCGCCGATCTCCCTGGCCTCCCGGTCCCTGCGCGGCTATCTGCGAGAAGGCAGGGTGCCCGATCTGCCGACCGGTTTCCCCGACCGGGCCGGCGAGCTCATGGCGGACGTTCAGCACTCCATAGACCAGTTCGAGCGCCTGGATCGGGCCGTCGGCGCGCTCGAAGAGCTCTCCAGGAGGGACCACCTGACGGGGGTCCACAACCGCAGGGCCTGCGAGGAGCGGTTGGCCGAGGACGTGGCGAGGGCGGCTCGCGGCGGCGGTGCGTTGACGCTCGCGCTGCTCGATATCGACGGCTTCAAGTCCCTCAACGATGGCCACGGCCACCCAGCGGGGGACGCCTGCCTGAAGCACGTCGCCGCCGTGTTGGAGGGCAACGTCCGCGAGGGCGACTGGCTGGGGAGGTGGGGCGGCGACGAGTTCATGTTGGTGCTGTGGGGGGTGCGGGGGGGACTCGAGGAAAGCGAAGCGCTCGAGCGCATTCGCCGGGCGGTGCGCGAGCACCCGGCGCGCCTGCCGCACGGCGGCGGGGTGCGCCTCACCCTGAGCGTGGGGGCGTGCCGGCACGCCGGGCGGGAAACCGCCCGGGCGCTCTTCGCCAGGACCGACGGGGCCCTCTACCAGGCGAAGGAGCGGGGGAGAGATCGGCTCGTATACGAAGGGTAACGGCCCCGCGCGGGGTCGACGAAAGCACCTTGCCGCGTCGCGGGGTCCCGGACACGAACGGGGGACGAGGGGACGCATCCGTGATGGGACCAAACCGGTACGCCTTCCCTCACTCTCCGCTTTCGGCCGGCCGCGGCAATACCGGTAGCCACAGTCCCGTCGACGGGTCCACGCGGCCGATCCCCAGGGTCTCGCCCGCCACGCGCTCGTAGTACCCGGCGAGGCCCGTTTTCGCCTCCCGGGTAAGGGTCCCGTAGTCGACCGGCGGTGTCCGCCTTGCCACCAAGTGGTCGTGGAGTACGCGGCGTAGTTGCTCCTCCCCCAGGTCCGGGGAGGGGTTTAGGGTGACGTACAGGTGCTCCAGCCCCGTCGCGACCAGGGGGACGTCGAACATCTCGGGCTGGGCGAACCCCACGTACAGGCTCAGGTCGGGGACGGGGACCCCGTAGTAGGCCTCCACCAGCTCTCGCCGGCCGGGCGTACGTCCCTCCCGCTCGAAGAACTCGACGCTCAAGCGGGCGATCGTCGGGTACGGATCGTCGGCGAACAGCCCTACTAACAGTAGCGGGCCGTCTCCCGAGGCGGTGGCCTCGGTAATCTCCCGGCACGCGTCCAACACGCGGCGGTAGCGCGGGGCGCCGAGCGCGGCCTCGTAATCGCCGTAGAAACGGAGCCTGACCCCGCCGGCGAACATCTCCCGGTAGACCGCGTCGTCGGCCAGCTGCAACAGGCCGCCGAGGGCGTACTCCGTGTACGCGGGGCCACGTTTTAGGGTTTCGGCCCCGAAGCTGGGCGCCAGCACGGCGCTGACCCCGTGAGCGAAGACCATGCGGTACTGCTCGGCCTGCCGGCGGATGAGGGTCGTGAGGTAGTCCCGCGCGTCCGGGTCCCGGCGTCGCCGGAGGAGGTACCAGCGGCGCGTCCCGTTGTAGGGCCACCCCATCACGACGGGTTCTTGGCGGGCGGAGATCCACCTTGCCACCTCCCCGACGGGCCAACGAAGCCACTCCGGCAACCCGGGGGGCTGGGGCGTGGACGGCGCGCCCAAGCTAGGAGGGCCCGCCGCGTAGGAACGTGCTGTGGCCGGAGAACACCATAGGTGGGCCGAATTATGGCCGAAGGAAACAGCCGCTACAACCCAACGGAGCAAGTATAATGCGACGGCGCGGGTTCCGGACCGGAACCCGCTTCGTGATGCACGGTGACGATGGGAAGGCGGGATGATCCGGTTGACCTCAACCTATGCTCGGGCCGCCCGCAGCGCGCGCCGCCCTTTGGGGCCGAGGCGGCGGGCGGGCGAGGACTAAGGTGCGCCTCTCCGCTTACTTGGACTTCGCGGTGGGCGAGATCCTCCGGATGGACGATCCGCGCCCGATACAGTCGACCGACTACGACACGTGCTGGGCCGCACGGCTCACGAACCCGGACGGGACGCTCGCGTACCCCGACGTGTTCCGCCGCCTGATGAGCCGGCAGAGGCCGGACGGCAGCTGGGGCGGGCAGCTCCCTTACGCCCACGACCGGATCGTGACTACCCTGGCCGTCGTACTGCTGCTCGCCCGCCTGGGTAACCGGCAGCAGGACCACGCGCAGCGGTCCGACGGCGAGCGCTACCTCTGGCAGCACGCCGGCGAGCTCGACCGCGAGCCCAATCGGACGGTGGGGTTCGAGATGATTTTGCCGACGTTGCTGTCCGAGGGTCGGCAGCTGGGCCTCGACCTTCCCTACGCGCAGCTTCGCCACTACGAGAAAGAACGCGCGAGGAAACTGGGCTTGTTGCCGGGACGGCAGATCTTCGAGACCCACACGAGCGCCCTGTTCTCCCTGGAGGCCTTCGCCGGGGAGGTCGACGCGCGCGGCGTGGCCGACCTGCTGTTGGACGACGGGTCGATGGCGACTTCGCCGTCGGCAACGGCCTTTTTCCTGGGCCGGGCTCCCGGTTGGCGCTCCCGGTACCCGCGCAGCACCGCCTACCTCGACGACCTTATCGGGCGGTACGACGGCCTGCCGACCATTGCCCCCTCCGACATTTTTCTTAGGGCGTGGGCGCTCTACTACCTGCACCACGGCAACCTGTTGGACAATCGCGCCGCTTTGTTGAGGCCTATCCACGAGTACCTGTTGGAGCGGTGGAAACCGGAAGGGGTGGGCTGGGCTTCGGTGGGGCTCCCGGAGTCGGACGACACCGCTATGGTGCTCCTGGCACTTCGGCGCGCGGGATACGCGGTCGACGGCTCGAGCCTGCTCGCTTACGAGCGCGACGACCATTTTGCGGTCCTGCGCCACGAGCGCGACCCCTCGATCAGCGCCAACTTGCACATCTTGGAGGCCGTGGGCACGCTGCCAAAAAAGGATCGGGCCCGAGCACGAGACAAGATACTACGCTACGTTCTCGGCGCCCGCCGCCACGGCTCCCATTGGAGCGACAAGTGGCACGCCTCCCCGTACTACCCGACCGGTAGGGCCCTGATGACGCTTTCGCCCCACGTTCCGGAGGAAATGGGGGCCACGGCGCACTGGTTCCTCGCCACGCAGCGCGACGACGGAGGATGGGGCCAGCACACGCCCACGGCGGAGGAGACCGCGCTCGCCCTGCTCGCCCTGCTCGAGTACCACCGCGCCGTGCGCCCCTTGCCCCGCGAGCCCCTGCGCCGTGCCGCCCGTTACTTGCTTGCCACCGAGCGCCCGTTTCAGGAAAGCTACCCGGAGTTGTGGATCTCCAAAGCGCTGTACGCGCCCACCGTGGTCGTACGGAGCACGATCCTGGCCGCGTTGGGCCTCTACGCCGACACGTTCGGTGACGAGGACGGGGCCGGGAGGTGAACACGCTTCTGGGGATAAAGAGCCACGACCCCGACCTTCGGCGTAAGGGGCGCGTCTTGGCAGTGATGCTCCTGGGAATGGCCGCCAGCGTGATCATCGTTGGCGTCTTCAACGTCCTGCAGGGTACCTCCCGGTACGACGTGGTAAACCTCCTCTTCCTTCTCCTCCTCTCGGCGCTCTACTTCCTGAACCGCTTCGGCTTCGTCTCCGTCGCCGGCCTGTGCACCGTGGTGCTGACCGCCGCGGGATCGTTCCTCTTGATCGACGAAGGGTTGGAGGCCACGTTCATCACGCTGCCCCTGCCGATACTCGTCGCCAGCTCCCTGCTCGCGTCCTGGGCCGGCTTCGCGGTGGCCGCCGCCATGATCGGTATCGCCGTAGCCCTCGGCATCAACTCCCTCTCGCTGCTCATCCTCGCGATCGTGGCCGTCATCTCGTACCTGTTCGCCGACAGCTCGGATCGTGCCTACCGGGCAAGCCACTACCGGGCTATGCACGATCCGCTGACCGATCTGCCGAACCGCGCCCTTTTTGTGGATCGCCTGGGTCAGGCCTTGGGCCGCGCGGGACGGGAGCGAAAGCGCGTCGCCTTGCTGTTCATGGACCTGGACAACTTCAAGGTCGTGAACGATTCCCTGGGTCACGAACTCGGCGACGAGCTCCTGGTGCAGGCGGGCCAACGCATACGCGGGTGCCTCCGCCCCGGGGACACCGCCGCGCGCCTGGGCGGGGACGAGTTCACGGTGCTGCTCGAGGACGTTGCGGAAGCGGGCGACGCCGTCCACGCCGCCGAGCGCATCCTCGGGGAGCTGGGGGCGCCTTTTCATCTAGGCGGGCACAAGATCGGCGTCTCCGCGAGCATCGGCATAGCCCTCGGCGGTCTTGCCCAAGGACGACCGGACGACCTCCTGCGCGACGCGGACGTGGCCATGTACCGGGCCAAGAGGGAGAAGGGAAGCTACAAGGTGTTCCAGGCGGGTATGCACGCCTGGGCGTTGGGCCGGTTGAAGCTCGAGGAGGACCTGAGGCGGGCCGTCGAGAGGGGCGAGTTCAGGATCCATTTCCAGCCCAAGGTCAGGCTGAGCACGGGCAAGATAGCGGAGATGGAAGCCCTCGTGCGCTGGGGAAGCTCGGAGCGTGGCCTCGTGACGCCCTCGGGGTTCATCCAGGTCGCCGAAGAGACCGGCCTCATTGTGCCCATCGGGAAATGGGTGCTGGAGGAGGCTTGCCGCCAAGCGCGCCAGTGGCGCGAGCGGCAGGCGTCCCCCCCCGCGTTGAGGATGTGCGTCAATCTCTCCGTGAGGCAGTTGCGGGGAACCGACCTGATCGCCGACGTAACCCAAGCCCTGCGAAAAGCCGACCTGGAAGCCTGCTGCCTGCAGCTAGAGGTGACGGAAAGCATGATCATGGAAGACGAGCAACACACGATCGAGATGCTCAGGAGCGTGGCGGACCTCGGCGTGCAAGTAGCGATCGACGACTTTGGCAAAGGCTACTCGTCCTTGAACTACCTTAAAGAGTTACCGGCGAACGCCCTCAAGATCGACAAGTCGTTCGTCGACGGCATCGCCATCAGCGACGCCGACACGGCCATCGTGCGGCTGATCGTCGAACTCGCCCACACGCTGGGAATGGTGGTCACGGCGGAAGGGGTCGAGACCGCCGCACAGCTGACGCGCCTACGGGAACTGGGGTGCGACCTAGGCCAAGGGTTCTACTTCTCCCCGCCGCTTCATAAAATGGCCGCGGGAGCGCTGGTGGAGAGCGATCCCTCCTGGTGAGCGCGAGCACGCGTTTAACTCGCGTTTGAGGGTTTTCGGAGAGTCTCGCTCAGAAGCCCGAGCCTGGGGTGTCCCATGGCGGGCGGAGGCCGGAAAGCCCCCGCGTTGAGCGCGGGTGACGGTAGCGTACGGGTTCGGTTACGGCGCCGACTTCCTCGCGGATCCCGAGGCTTCCTCGCCCGGCCGCGAGCCGCGGAGCGTTGAACCTCGATCTGAGGTCGTCTGACCCTTCGATCGAGGTGACCTGCACCTCCACCGTGGCCCCGGCCAGAACCCCTCCGCGGGCCGCGGCGGGTAAGTTCTGCCGCGTGCGACGCGACGGGGTTTCGAACGAGCCGGCGATGGGGCTGCCCCCGGGCTACTCCCTCGAGGCGGAGGGGCGGAACCGTCTGGTACTCAACCTGACGAGGTTGCGGTCGTCGGTGACGTCGAAGGCGTGATCCACCATAGTCCCTCCCTCGCAGCGCGTGCGCTTCCCTTCGGTGGGCCCCTCCGCGGCCTCCCCCGGGGACCTGACCGGGGCCGTCCGGTCGGCTCGGGCGGGCGCGTCGGGGTTTCTTACGGGCGGATCCCCCGCCGAGCCCGCGCCCTGGGCGCACCCGCCCAGGACGAGCCCCGCGACGACCGCCGCGGCCAGCAAGACCGTCTTTCCCATCCCGTCCCCCTTCTTTGCGCCCCTCCCGGAGCCTCGGTGGGCCCCTGACGGTATGACGACCGGTCGATCCTCATCCCGTATGCCTCACCCCATATACAACACGGGTGGTCCGAAGGTTCCTCGTGACGTCCGCGGCCACGACGCCGTAGAACTGCTTTCCTCCATCGACGGTACAAACTAGGCCACGAATGGCGCACCGCCCGGCTGCAGCGGGGCCTGGCAGAAACGGATCAACCGGGACGCGCACGGAGGGGTGGCTCTGCTCCCCGCGGGTGGTCCGCGGGGTGGTCCCCCGGGGGTGGTTCCCCGCGGGGCCTCACCAGTCCCCGGGCACGACGTCCCGGCCCCTCTCGGCCTTCAGGGTGCCCCTCGTGCTCGACGACCGGCCGCCACGGCCGCCGGAGGAGCCCACCTCCGCCGCCTCTTCTATCTTCCCGGAGCCCGCGGTGCCCTCGAAGTCTGTCCGCGCCCCCGCTTCGGCGTTGCTGGCCGAGAAGGCGAGCCGGTCCCCGCGGAGGCCGCCGGGGACGACGGCGAGGCGGACCGGCGCGGCGTCCTTCCCCGGCGGCAGGGTCATGGTTCCCAACACGTCCGAGCCGGATAGTTCGAGGTCGAGCTCGAAGCCCAGGCTCGCCCGGACGTCGCCCCGGGTGTCGGTGGCGATCCAGCCCTCCCAGTCCCCCGAGACCGCGTCCCCGCCGTCGTCCCCGAGCACCAGGAAGGGCGTCTTCGCCGGTCCCGAGGAGCCGCCCGTGGCCCTCACCGTTGCCCGCCCGGGCCGCGCCCCGGCCGGGACCCTAAGCCCCTCGGCGTCGGAGGAGAGGTCCTCGTCGCTGCCGACGGTCGCCAGGGTCCAAGCCCTTTCGCCCTGCAAGAACCCGACGCGGATGCCCCCGGTGGGACGGCCGCCCGAGGGTCCGGACTGACCGGGGGGGGCCGTGTCGTTGCAGACGAAGTCGCCGAAGAAGCCCTCCCCGTGGAGATCGAACGCCCCATTCGGGGCCGCCCGCGCCGGGCTCGCCTCGATCCGGGGGGCGCGGGCGGCGCACGCGGCCTCCCCGCCCCCGACGATCGGCCCGGCACATCCAGCGGCGAAGACCGCCGCGCACAGGGCCGCTAGCAGCGAGGGCGTGGAGAAAGGTGTGGACGATCCCATCCGAAATCTCCTGCGCGTCGGTACCATCACCGATGGTACAAGGCCCGCGGCGTTCGGGTTCCCGAGTCCGGGTCCACTTCCGAGGGTCGAGCCATCCGTCGTCGTTGGTTGGCGCACGCAGGGGTAACGTGCATCGATGACGGTTTGTTACCGTCAGCCCCCGTTGCGCCATTCGTGGCCCAGTTTTGAGGCATGCCACGTCCAGGGCTTTCCGGCCAGCCGGGGGACCCGGCAACTTTCGCGGTTTCTGCCACGCCTCGCTGCTGCCATACGGTGCGCCATTGTTGGCCGAGTTTGCGACGGTACAGGAATACGTAACGCTTCTACGGCGGGGTCTGCTCCGGCGGCTTGCCTACGGGCACGTGGTAGGGCCGCGACCGCGTCGACGAGCATCGGGACGGTGCCGCGGGCGGTCCGGCCGTGGGGATCCCCGATCCCTTTGGGGCCGAGGCGCCCAAGAGCGATCCTCGCGGCGCCGAACAAGCTTATAAATCGTAAAATGGGCGCCGTTTCGGGGGGCTCCGGACGGCCGGCGGAGCCCGAGGAAGAGGCCGACGTCATGCCTTCGATGGGCCGTACCGGGAGCGCCCTGGACAACGCCTGGTGTAGGAGTCGTTCGTTTCGACTTTGACGGCGGAGTTGGCGGACGGCCACCGCTTTTCCACCCGAGAGCCGGCGAGGGTGACGATCTTCGAGTACGTCGAGGGGTTCCACAACCGGACGAGACGGCACTTTTCGCTGTGCTATGCGAACCCTATCGACTAGGAGGCGGCTACAACGAAAGTGGTTGCGGTAGCGTAGCGACAGAGTGTCCACCGGAGTGAAGTAAGCCCACGACAGCCCTTACCTATGACGAGGAGCCCGCCTGATGCAGACGCAGGCCGCTTTCCAGCATCCCACCAACACCGGGACCCACGACGTCATCGTGATCGGGGCAGGTCCCGTTGGCTCAGCGACGGCCAGGCGGTTGCGGGCCGGCGGCCTCTCGGTCGCGCTCATCGAGGCCGAGCTGGTTGGCGGCGAGTGCCACTACTGGGCCTGCATCCCGAGCAAGGCCTTGCTGCGTCCCGGTCACGCCCGCCTGGGAGCCCTGCGCGTCCCGGGGGCCCGGGAGGCCGTGACCGGCCACCCCGACACCGCTGCGGCGCTGGCCCGCCGAGACGAGGTCGCGGACCACCACGACGACAGCCGGATCGTCCGGGGCCTCGGGTCACTGGGGGTGCACGTCGTGCGGGGTCGTGGCCGACTCACCGGCCCAGCGGGCGTCAGCGTTTCCACCTCCGCCGGGGCGCGGGTCGACTTGCGCGCCAACCACGCGGTGGTGCTCGCGACAGGCGCCCCGCCCGCCCTTCCGCCGGTGCCGGGTCTGGCCGAGGCACGTCCGTGGACCAACCGGGAAGCGACGTCCGTCCACGCCGCGCCGCGTCGCCTGCTCGTGCTGGGCAGCGGCCCTGTCGGCCTGGAGATGGCTCAGGCGTGGCGGTCCTTGGGCAGCGAGCGGGTCGTCGTGCTCAGCCGCGGTCGGAACCTGCTGCCCAAGCTGGAGCCTTTCGTCGGTGACCTGGTGCTCGCCGGGCTGCGGGAAGCGGGGGTGCGGGTGCGCTTCGGGGTGCACGTGGAGCGGGTCCGGCGCGCGGCTCCCGGCGGCGAGGTGGAGGCCCACCTCAACGATGGCTCCAGCGTGGTCGCCGACGAGCTGCTGGTGGCCACCGGACGGCGCGCGTCCACCGACGACCTCGGGCTGGACACCATCGGCGCCCGGCCCGGCGCCTACCTCCAGGTGGACGCCACCATGCAAGTCCTCCAAGCCCCCGGCGTGTACGCCATCGGTGACGTCAACGGCCACGCGCTGCTGACCCACCAGGGCAAGTACCAGGGGCGGGTGGCCGCCGACGCCATCCTGGCCCGCAGCAGCGGCCAAGAGCCGCGGTACACCGCCGAGGCCGACGGGGGCGCCGTCCCCCAGGTCCTGTTCACCGACCCCGAGGTGGCCACCGTGGGCCTCACCCATCAGGAGGCCACCCGGCGCGGGCTGCGCGTCAGCGCCGTGGAAGCTGACCTCGGTGCGGTTCCGGGAGCCATGCTCCACGCCAAGGGCTATGCCGGCCGGGCCGGCCTCATCATCGACGAGGACACCCAGACCCTGGTCGGCGCCACCTTCGTCGGGCAGGACGTGGCCGACATGGTCCACGCCGCGACGATGGCCATCGTAGGCCACGTCCCCTTGGAGCGCATCCGCCACGCGGTGCCCAGCTTCCCCACCCTCAGCGAGGTGTGGCTCGACCTCCTCGACGCCCACGCCCGCCCCTCTGCAGACACCCACGCGGGGTGACCGATGAACGCCGTCTGCGACGGTGCCAGGCCGTGCCCGCTCGCCGCCTGCGCGAGCAGGTCCACCGCGGGGGGCAAACACTCCCCGATACATACGGCTCGATAGAGGTCGGCATGCCGCCGTCGCGCAGACGACAAGCGGAGGCGGCAGGCGCGAGGGGACGCCGCCACCGGCGGCCATGCCCAGAGGCGTAGTGCCTGCATAGCTGGCCCCCGGGGCAAGTTGGCGGCCGGCCGGCGGCCAGGAGAGACCTCGCCAAAAATCGTGGGTTCTGTCGAACTCCTGATGCGGACGCGCGCTCCGCGTGCCACGGCGCCCGGGACCACGTTTGGCACCGCGTAGGTCGGGGGTGGTGCGCCAGGGTGCCGGTGCTGACCAGGTCGTTGCCGGCGGAGGCGGCGAACAGTTGCCCCGAAGCGTCTGCCGCCTTGATCGCGGTCGTGGGGTCAACCGCGCAACGCCCCCGTCACGCTCCCGTCACGCTTGGACGGTAGCCTGGGCGGTGTTGGGGTTACGATAGTGGACGGGTAAATGGCAACGACCTTAAAAATGATGCCGCTCCTCGCCGAAGCGAGTTCTTCGTTCGGGTTCGGACCGTGAGTAGACCTTCTCCGCTTCCGACGCCGCCGGCGAACGCCGCGTGCCTCGTGCGGTCCGCCCTTCCGACTACAATGGCCGACTGGCGGCGGGGCACGGTCCGGGCGGACCGGGATGGCCCGGGGGGATGCCCGCGGTGAACGAGGAAGACCACATAGAGCTGCTCTGCGGGGTGGACGTCTTCGAGTCGCTCGACAAGGAGGAGATAAGGGCGTTACTGAGGGGCCTCCTCCGGCGCAACGCGGAGATCAACCTCGGTGCGGGGCAGGTATTCTACGCCCCCGGGCAATCCGACGGCAAGCTCTTCGTCCTCACGAAGGGCAGGGTGCGTCTCTACAAGATGGAGGGCTCGCACGAGTTCACCCTGGAGGTGGTGGACGCGGGGACGATCTTCGGGGAAGTAGCCTTTACCGCCCACCGCTTGCGCGACGCCTACGCCGAGGCCACCGAGCCCTCCGTCGTGCTCGCCATGGACCGCGCCGAAGTCGAGCGCCTGATCCTGGAGAAGCCCATGGTGGGCGTTCGGATGCTGGGCCTCCTCTCCGAGCGGCTGCGCTACTACGAGACCCGCATGGAGGACGTGACGCTAAAGGAGGTGCCCGCGAGGCTCGCGAGCCTCGTCCTCTTCTTGGTCGCGAAGGAGGGGGTTCAGATACCCGGGGAGATCCGCATACCGACCAGCTACACCCACCAGCACCTCGGCACCATGATCGGGACCAACCGGGAGGCGGTGACCAGGGCCTTCGGGAGGCTGCAGGACGAGGGCGCCGTGCAGATCAGGCGGCGCACCATCTACGTCGAAGACGTCGGCGCGCTCGAGCGGGCCGCGGGGCGCCTCCTGGAGGAGGAAGGGGAGGGCCCCTCGTCGTAGGCGGCGGCCCGCTTTCGCGAGACGTCCGTTTCCTGAGCCTGTCCAGGTCCGAGCGGGCCCGATCCACGGCGGACGTCGCCTTTGCCCGCTCGGCGTTCAGGAGCCCCACGATCTGTGTCCTGTTCTGGCGGCTTGCCTCCCTCGACCACAGGTCGACGTGGAAGAGCACCCCGTCCCAGCAGTCTATCTGCCCCTCCAGCCTCGTCTCCAGGGCGTGTTCCTCGCACAGGAGGAGGCCGTCCACGGTCTCCTTTCCGGGTCGCGCGCAGGGCGCGGACGCGCCCTGGCGCGGGTGGGCGATCTCGCATCGGGGCCGTCCCGCCGCGCCGCGCCCGTCCGATTCGTTTTTCTCGCCCACGAGAGGCGCCTCCTTCACCCTTCGCACCCGGTATCCCCCGTTTTGCGGGGCCAAGCCCTGGAAGTGGCGACTCGAAGAGGCGTTACCGCGAGGCGTTCTCGTGGCGCCAACGGATATCAAGCGACCTCAAGGGATCGCCGTCCTGTTGATCCTAGTGTACCAAGGGCCACCCGGGGAGTCGGTGTCGGGGGACACGCCGTGTCCCAGCGCACCCCGTCGGGCCCCGCGCGAGCGGGACAGGAGCGTCCCCCCGCTATGGGGCGCTCCCGTTGCCGTTTTGGTCCCCATCGCCAGCGTGCCTCAGCTCGTGGTGCCAGAACAACTGAGAGATCCCGTCGTCCAGCAGGACGTCCACGGCCACGTATTGCGGGTCGCCCCACCTCGCCCTGACCGTGCCTTCCTCTCCCCGCCAGTGCGCCGAGCGGTGATCTTCGCAGACCCTCACGCGCGCCCCCACGAAGGCCTCCTCGGAGGTCACGCCGGGCCCGCCGTCACGGGACCCGGCTCGGGCGACGATCCCCGAAGCGGGGCGGGCCCCCCCGGGGTCCATCGCCAACCCAGATCGTCGGCACGCCGGCGGGCGCGTTCCAGGGCGAGGTTGGCCTGCCAGGCCCGCGCCTCCTCGTGCCGGTCGCCCCCCTCGCCCAACTCCCTCAGCCTCGCGCCCGCCTCGGTGGCGGTCACGGCCGCCAGGGCTTCCTCGAAGGGCACCCCGGCCCGGTCCGCGCGTTTGCGCGCTTGCCTCGAAAGGATCTCCTCCACCATCTCGGAGACCGTCTGGTCGGCTTTCATGACACGCCCCTTCTTCCGGCTGCTCTTCGTAACACCGGCACTTATATCAGCGGATGCCGCGCGGCACGGTGCTTCGGAATCCTTAGTGCCCGGGAGCACAAAACCGGCCACCGTTCGCGCTGAGACGAGCAGAGGTTCTGGGGCGGGGAAGGAGACCGGAGGGGCGGGTCGTGGAGCCCGGCAAGCCGCCGAGCGCCGCCCCGGAGGCCCGGGCGTTCCCGGTCGGTCGTGGTGCTTGGTGGCACTAAGTGCTCGGCGGCACCGCATCTTTGGGGTCGTGGCCGGACAATGGAAGCCGTCGTCGCGAATGTCCCGTGGTGGGCGAGGTCGCGAAAGCGCGATCGACGGGGATCCGTCGGTCTATACGAGGAGGCTCTAATGGCAGAGGGTTTGGGTTTGGTGGCCGTGCAGGCGGTGGGGTTCGGGGGCGGTGCGATCGTCCTGGTCGCGGTCGTGGTCGTCGCATTTTTCTTGCTGACGAGCGCGGTGAAGATCCTCAAGGAGTACGAGCGGGGCGTCGTGTTCCGCCTGGGCCGGGTACAGGGGGCGAGAGGGCCGGGGCTCATCTTACTTGTCCCGGGGATCAACCGCATGGTGAAGGTGGACCTTAGGACCGTGACGATGGACGTGCCTCCCCAGGACGTCATCACCCGCGACAACGTGCCCGCCCGCGTGACCGCCGTCATCTACTTCAGGGTGGTCGACCCGAACAAAAGCGTGGTGGAGGTCGAAAACTACGTGCTGGCGACGAGCCAGATCAGCCAGACCACCTTGCGCAGCGTGCTGGGCCAGAAGGACCTCGACGGCCTCCTCACCAACCGCGACGAGATAAACGCCGAGCTGCAGAAGATCATCGACGAGCAGACCGAGCCGTGGGGCATCAAGGTGAGCGTGGTGGAGGTCAAGGACGTGGAGATCCCGCAGCAGATGCAGCGGGCGATGGCGCGCCAGGCCGAGAGCGAGAGGGAGAGGCGGGCCAAGATCATCGCCG
>CADCVH010000041.1 GCA_902806085.1 uncultured Rubrobacteraceae bacterium
GCTCCCTGGCGCGCGTCCACCGGGTCGGGACCGCCGAAGGAGCCGAACTCCGCGACGCAACCGGCGAGGCTGCCCGCTCCTGCATCCCGAACGGCGACGAGCTCGTCCTCGTCCGCCCGGACGGGCGTGTCGCCGCGCGCGTGCCGGCAACGGCGGAGGCTGCCATCATCGACCACCAGGCCGCCCTGCCCCACAACCACGTCGGCGTCAACGGATGGCCATCGTGACCCGCCCGGGGGGGTTGGCCGGCATGTGACCGAGACACCGATCGGGTGGCGGCGCGGCGACGCGATCGAAAAGCCGGCGTGGAGGCGTCCGAGAACGCCGCGGGCTGGCTGGGGGGCGGTCTTGCCGGGCGGACGCTCCCTCGCCGGACGGAGGGCTTTACGGGCGGGGAGCGTGGCATGCCACGCTCCCCGCCACGCCCCTGCCACGCCCCTCGTGTAGTTTGACGGTGGGCCCCCTCCTTACGGGAACGGGCG
This sequence comes from uncultured Rubrobacteraceae bacterium, assembly GCA_902806085.1. GTDB lineage: Bacteria > Actinomycetota > Rubrobacteria > Rubrobacterales > Rubrobacteraceae > Rubrobacter_D. The sequence continues at coordinate 483 of CADCVH010000041.1, forward strand.
AGATAAGCGACACGTCCGGACCGCCCTGGCGACCGCCCTGGCGACCGCCCTGGCGACCGGCCGGAACCACACCAGAGAGAAGGGCCAGAGAATGCGAGTCATAGAGACGCGGGGCCTCACCAAGGTCTTCGGGAAGGGCGAGAGCAGGGTGGAGGCCCTCGTCGGTATGAACCTCGACGTCGAGCAGGGCGAGTGGGTCTCGGTGGTCGGGACCTCCGGCTCCGGCAAGAGCACCCTGATGGGCCTCCTCGGCCTCCTCGACACGCCCACCTCCGGGAGCTACTCGCTGAACGGCCGCGACGCGTCTCACCTTAAGGGCGGGGAGCTGGCGCGGGCGCGGCGGGAGTTGATCGGCTTCGTCTTCCAGAGCTACAACCTGCTGCCCCGCCAGACGGCGCTCTCGAACGTGGAGCTGCCGCTGGTGTACGCCGGGGTGCGGGGGGCCGAGCGCAGGAGGCGCGCGCAAGAGGCGCTCGAGAGGGTGGGCCTCTCCGGGCGGACGCGCCACAAGCCCCCGGAGCTATCGGGCGGCCAGATGCAGCGGGTCGCCATAGCGCGGGCGCTCGTCAACGGGCCGGCCCTGGTGCTCGCCGACGAGCCGACGGGAAACCTGGACACGAAGTCCGGGGAGGGCATCCTCGAGCTCTTCGACGAGCTCAAGGCCTCCGGCGCGACGATCGTCGTGGTCACCCACGACCCGTCGGTCGCCGACCGGGGGGACTGGTCCGTCGAGCTGAAGGACGGCCGGGTCATTGACGACAGGACCGCCAAGGATACGACGGGGGTGGCGCGATGACGCGCGCCCTGCAGACCGCCCGGATGGCCTTCTCCGCACTGCTGGGCCACTGGGCGCGCTCGTCTCTGACCATGCTCGGCATCGTCATCGGCGTTGCTGCGGTCATCCTGATCACCTCCCTGGGCAACGGGGTCCAGGGCCAGATCGGCGGTCAACTAAACGAGCTTGGCCCGAACCTCATCACCGTCGCCCCCGGCTCGGGCGGCGCCGCCGAAACCGGCGCCCAGGGGTTCGACGACGGTCCTCCCGGCGGAGGAGGCGGTCCCCCCGGCGGGGCCGGAGGGGCCGTCAGCACGCTTACCACCGGGGACGCCGGCGCGGTGGCGAA
>CADCVH010000042.1 GCA_902806085.1 uncultured Rubrobacteraceae bacterium
GGCATCGCACCGGGGTCGAAGGCGTTGACGGTTATGGGTGCGATGCCGGTACTAGATCCTGCCGCCTTCAGACGGCGATCCAGCTCGTAGACGGCGTAGATATTGAGAAGCTTGGAAGTGGTGTAGCGTCTCCTCCCGATCGCGCGTAGGCACCCGACCCCAGGGTAGAGGGACGGCCGCGCGGTCAGGTTTCAAACCCGGCAACGAACGGTCGAGGTTCCCGGCGTCGAGAGCCTGTGACGCGGGGCCCGATCTCCGAACAGAGATCGGGCAACGAAAAGGGCCGGGGCAAACCCCCGACCCCTCTCTGGCAAGCTACAGGCTAAGGCCCGAAGCCTGAAGCCTCTAGGCTACGTCCACCGCGCCGACGTAGCCGGGGATCTGCGAGATTGGGGTCTCGGTAATAATCCCGTAGTAGGTCGAGGCGTGGATTACCGTGCCGTAGCCGGTGGCGATGCCGACGTGCGAGATGCCGTAGCCGGCCTCGTCGAAGAAGACCAGGTCGCCGGCCGCGCCCGCGGAGGGGTAGCCGTAGCCGTACTGGGCGATCGGGTCGTCGGGCAGGTAGACGCCGAGGTTGGCGTAGACGGCGGAGGTGAAGCCAGAGCAGTCCAGGCCGCCGGACCCGTAAGGGGTACCGATGTAGGCCTGCGCTTCGGCGACGGCCGCCTCGCCGGAGACCGTCTGCGCGGACGCCTCCGAGGGCGCGTTCACCAGGAACACCGCAGACAACACGGCGCACGAGAACAGGGCAACAACAAACTTTCGCAAGGAGATCCCCCTCCATATTCGCTTACAACCACTTACAAGGCCGGGATGGTATCAGGGATCGGCGAGGCTTCAAGGAACTTTTTGGAGAAGGGGTGACCCGGCGCCCTGCGTCGGCCGTCTCTGGCGCGGCCTTGTCACCGGTGGGCCTCCCGCCGGATAATGGGTGCAGTAGCGGAGACGAGAACCTGGAGCGTGAAGCTTGCACGTCTACAGCGACCCGGCGCTGGAGCGCCACGTGAACGACCTCTCCGGTGTCGAGAACCCGGAGCGGTTCCCGGCGGCCGTCGCGGGCGTGGAGGAGGCGGAGCGCGGCGGGACGCCGGTCGAGTGGCCCCCCTGCCGGCCGGCAGGGGGGGAGGAGATCCTCGCCGTCCACGAGCCGGCTTACCTGGACCGCTTGAGGGGCCTCTCCGACGCCGGTGGGGGCTACCTGGATCCTGACACGGCGATGGGCCCCGGCTCCTTCGAGGCCGCGGCGCTCGCGAGCGGGGCCGCCTGCGGGGCGGTGGAGAGCGCCCTGGGCGGGGAGCCGTCCCTGGCCGCCATCCGGCCGCCGGGGCACCACGCGGGCGCCGGCTATGCGATGGGCTTCTGCCTACTCAACCACGCCGCGGTGGCCGCCGCGTACGCCCGCTCGCTCGGGGTCGAGAGGGTGGCGGTCTTGGACTGGGACGTCCACCACGGCAACGGCACCCAGGACGTCTTCTACGCCGACGGAGCGGTGCTCTACCTCTCGACCCACCGGAGTCCCTTCTACCCCGGCACCGGGCGGGTCGGCGAGACCGGAGAGGGGGAGGGACGGGGGTTCACGGCCAACGTGCCGCTTCCGGCGCGATCGGGGGAGGACGTCTACGCGGCGGTGTTTGCCGGGGTTCTCGTCCCGATGCTACGGGAGTTCGATCCGGGGCTAGTGGTCGTCTCCGCCGGCTACGACGCCCACGCGGCGGACCCGCTCGGGGGCATGGGGCTCGAGGCCGGCTCTTTCGGGCGGTTTGCCGCCCTGATCTGCGCCGCGGCCCGCGAGGTTGGGGCGCCCCCGCCGGCTTTCGTGCTGGAGGGCGGCTACGACCTCGGCGCCCTTACCCAGAGCGTAGCCGCGACCGTGCGCGGGGCGTACGAGGACGCCCCCGAATGGGAATACGCAGGCGGCGTGCGGCCCGTGGAGGAGGCCCGCTCGGCCCTGGCCCCCTTCTGGAAGAGCCTCCGGTAAGGCCCAGGTGAGGAGGTTGGCCGGGATGATCGGCGCGGGTCCGCCCTTCAGGGACCGGAGGGACGCCGGAGAGAAGCTGGCCACACGCCTGATCCAGCACCGCGACCGACGCCCCGTCGTGTTCGCGCTTCCGAGGGGAGGGGTGCCCGTCGGGTACGAGGTCGCGCTCGCCCTCGACGCCCCGCTCGACGTGATCGTGGCCCGCAAGCTGGGCGCCCCGGACCAGCCCGAGTACGGGATCGGGGCCGTCGCGCCGGGCGTGCGCGTCCTGAACGAAGGGGCGGTCCGGCGGCTCGGCATCCCCGAGGAGTACCTCGACCGGATCACGCACCTGGAGACCGCCGAGGTGGAGCGGCGCCTCCTGCACTTCAGGGGGGACCTCTCGGAGGCCGACGTCTCCGGCCGCACCGCCATCCTCGTAGACGATGGCCTCGCAACCGGCGTCACGGCCAGGGCCGCCGTCGAGGCGCTGCGTCTCAGGGGACCGGAACGCATCGTGCTGGCCGTCCCCGTCTGCGCCGCCCAGACGGCGGAACTGTTCCGGACGGAGGTGGACGATGTGGTCTGCCTGAAGTGCCCGTCTGACCTCGGGGCCATCGGCTTCTGGTACCGCGATTTCGAGCAGACCCCCGACGAAGAGGTCGTCCGCCTGCTCGAAGACTCCAGGCGAAGGCCCCCGAGCTGACGCGGCGACCGGCCGATGGGAGAAGCCGGGTGACCCGGTAGAATAAAGGGGCTGTTGGCTATCGGCTTTCGACGGTCGGCCCCCGGCTTTGGCCGACGCCGAAAGCCCCCGAAGGGGTGAGGTTCATGTGCGGTAGGTACACCTTGACGGTCCCCGTGGACAGGCTGGCCGCGGAGTTCGACCTGGACGAGGTCAGGGGGGAGCCCACGGCCAACTTCAACGTCGCCCCGACGCAGGAGGTCGCGGCGATACTGGCCGAGAACGGAGGCAGGCGGCTGGAGATGCTCCGGTGGGGGCTCGTGCCCTCGTGGGCGGACGACCCGGGGATCGGGGCGCGCATGATAAACGCCCGCAGCGAGACCGCCCCGGAGAAGCCCTCTTTCCGCGGCGCGTTCCGCCGTCGCCGGTGCCTGATACCGGCCGACGGCTTCTACGAGTGGAAGCGCGAGGAGGGCGGCAAGCAGCCCTACTACATCCACATGAACGACGGGCGCCCCTTCGCCTTCGCCGGGCTCTGGGAGAGCTGGAACGACGGTGAGATCCGCTCTTGCACCATCCTCACGACCTCCGCAAACGAGCTCGTCGGGGAGGTGCACGAGAGGATGCCCGTGATCCTGCCCGCCGAAGAGCGCGACGCCTGGCTCGACCCGGAGGCCGAGAGGGAGGAGCTCGCCTCCCTGCTGCGCCCCTACCCCGGCGACGACCTCGAGACGTTCCCCGTCAGCCGCTTCGTCAACAGCCCTCGCAACAACGACGAGCGCTGCATAAAACCCGCCGCTTGAGCCTGGCCATTCGGCCCGAGGTGGCGGAGGCCCTCGAAAGGGGGGGGCCCGTGGTGGCGCTGGAGTCCACCCTGATCTCGCACGGCCTCCCCCACCCGGATAACCTGGAGGTGGCCCGCGAGTCCGAACGCCTCGTCCGCGAGGGGGGCGCCGTCCCCGCCACGATCGGCGTCGTGGGCGGCACCCCGAAGGTCGGGCTGGACGGGGCTGAGCTAAAGCTCATGGCGACCTCAGACGGCGTCGAGAAGCTCTCGGCGAGGGATCTTCCCGTTGCAGCCGCCAAGGGCCTGCACGGGGCGACGACCGTGGCCGCCACGGCGCACCTGGCGGCGATCGCGGGGATAAGGCTCTTCGCGACCGGGGGCCTCGGGGGCGTGCACCGGGGGGCCCGGGAGAGCTGGGACGTCTCGGCTGACCTCGCCGCCCTCGCCCGGACTCCGGTCGCGGTGGTCTGCTCTGGCGTGAAGTCCATCCTCGACGTGCCCGCCACCCTCGAGTACCTGGAGACGCTCGGCGTGCCCGTCGTCGGGTTCCGCACCAGGCGGTTTCCCGGTTTCTACCTGGCCGACTCGGGCAGCCCGCTCGCGTGGTCGGTGGGGGACGAGGGCGAGGCGGCGCGCCTGATCCTGGCGACGGCGGATCTTCTACCCGACCACCCCGGACTCGTCGTCGCCAACCCCCTTGCCGAGGGGGATCAGCTCGACCCGGCCCTCCATGACCGCGCCCTTCGGGCCGGCCTCGAAGAGATGGAGAGGCGGGGCGTGCGGGGCGGGGACGTCACGCCGTTCTTGCTGGACCGTTTCGCGACGGAGACGGGGGGTGAGAGCCTGCGGGTCAACAAGAGGATCATACAGGGCAACGCCGGGCTCGCCGCCCGAATCGCCGTCGCGCTCGCCGGAACCTCCTGATCCTTGGCGGACCCGCGCGTCCTGGTGATCGGGGACCTGCTCTACGACCTGCTCGCCAAGGCGGACGGGGAGGTCGTGCTCGGGACGGACACCTTCGTCCCCATCCGGGTCGCCGCGGGCGGCTCGGGCGCGAACGCCGCGGCCTGGCTCGCCTCCTCGGGCGTCGAGACGCGCTTCGTCGGCCGGGTGGGGGACGACGTCTTTGGCGAATTCCTTAACGGGGAGATGGAACGCGCGGGCGTGGAGGCGCACCTGGCCCACGACCCTTCGCTGCGGACGGGCAAGGTCTTCGTGCTGGTGGACGGGGCGGGGGAGCGGACCATGATCACGGACAGGGGCGCGGGCGAGGCCCTTGGCCCCAACGACCTGCCCGAAGACCTCTTTGGCGGCGGGCACCTCCACCTCTCAGGCTACACGTTCTCCGGCGGCAGCCGCCGGGAGGCCGCGGCGAAAGCGCTGCGCCTCGCCCGCGATGCCGGCATGACCGTCTCCGTGGACCCCTCGTCTGTGCCCCTGCTGGGGTCCATCGGCCCGGAGCGTTTCCTGGGGTGGACCCGCGGCGCGGACCTCCTCTTCCCGAACCTGGCGGAGGGGGAGACCCTGACCGGCGAGCGGGACCCGGACCTCATCCTGGAGAAGCTGCTGTCGCACTACCCCGCCGTCGCCCTCAAGCTCGGTCCCGAAGGGGCCGTGTACGCGGATGGCACGGGGAACCCGCTCCGGGTACCGGCGGCGTCGGCCCGGGCCGAGGACACGACGGGCGCCGGCGATGCTTTCTGCGCGGGTTTTCTGGCCGCCTGGCTCGACGGCGGATCGCCGGAGGAGGCGCTGCGGCGGGGGGCCGGGGTCGCGGCAAGGGCCGTCGGGCGGGTCGGGGCGCGTCCGGGGGACTAGAGGATGGCCGCGCCTTCAGCGCCCGTGGGTAGATCCGTAGTAAGTTCTGGTCCGTAGGTAACTTTACGAGAACTTGACGGAAGGGTCCGGCCTTGAGCATCGAAAGTACGCAACCGAAGCGCGGTGACGGCCGGCGGGGGCTCCTCGTCCTGGCCCTGGCCTGCGTCTTCGCGTTCCTCCCGACTGCCTGCGGCGGGGAGGCCTCGGACGGCGCGCAGGGGGACCCGGGCGGGGGGTCGCAAGGGGAGGCCGCGAAGGAGGCGAAGCCTTCGGAGGGCAAGCCGGGGAAGACGAAAGCATCGCCCGAGGAGACGACCGCAGCGAAAGCGTCCTCCGGCGAGGCCGCCGAGCTGGCGGAGGCCAGGGTGAGCCCAGATGAGATCCAGAACATGCTCCCGGCCGACGGGAAGCAGCCGGACCCGGCCCGCCCCCTGCCCGAGGACCCGCCGGAGGGCATCGAGGTCTACCCGGCCACCACGAACAGGACCACCGGGGAGCCCATCGAGTACGGCCGCACGCCGCCGACCAACGGCGACCACGACCCCCTGTGGCAGAACTGCGGCGCCTACGAGAAGCCCATAAAAGACCGGCACGCGGTTCACAGCATGGACCACGGGGTCGTCTGGATCACCCACGGACCGGACCTGCCCGCCACGCAGGTGAAAAAGCTGCGCTCCTACGGCGACGAAGACTACGTCATAGTAAGCCCCTACCCGGGCCAGGAGGCGCCGGTGGTCGCGACCTCCTGGCGCGTCCAGCTAGAACTTGACGGCGCCGACGATCCGCGCCTCCGGCGGTTCGTGGACGGCTTCCGCCGCTCCGAGATAGCCCCTCTCTCCGGCAACCGCTGCTCTTTGGGCGTCGGGAACCCGCAAGGGTAGGCAGGGGCGGCCCCCGCAGGGACGGGGACTGCCCGCGGTTCAGCGGACCGTTACGATCTCGCAGCTCGAGAGGCGCACGAAGTCCTCGAAGCTCTGGCGTCCGAGGTCGGCCCCGTCGACGACGGCGGTGTCGTTGCCGATGCCGCAGCTCACGGAGTCCTTTATGTTGTCGCCGGCCACGTTGATAAAGTCGTCCCCCGCGTTGCCTTCGACGACCTCCGTGCCGGAGCCACCGTAGATCTCGTCGCCGACGGGGCCGCCGGAGAGGTTGTCGTTGCCGGCGTTGCCGGATATCTTGTCGGCGCCGTAGTCGCCGTTGATGGTGTCGAGGCCCTCCCCACCGTACATCACGTCGGCGTTGTAGCTGCCGGTCATCACGTCGTTGCCGCCGCGGCCGGACATCCTGTCGATGCCGCCGGTGCCCCGCATCCTGTCTTCGTTGTTTGTGCCGACGCAGGTCCCGCCCTTACAGTTGATGGTCGTCGCGGCGAACGCGATGCCCGTCACCAACAGCAGCATCGTCCCCGCGGTCGCGAGCAGCACCGTAGTTTTCCTCATTTGTTAGTTACCTCCTTTATTGAATCTCTGGCTACTACGGACGGCCGTCCCCTAAGGCTGTCCGGGCACCGGCGCGGGCACCGGCGCGGGCGCCGGCACGTCGCACGGTAGTGGCACCGGCACCGGGCCCGTCTCGTCGATGAGCAGGGTCTCTCCCGCCGGCACCCTGAACCTCTTGAGGACCTCGGCGGTGGTCTGCCGGGGGTCGGGCTCCCGGATCCCGTTCGCGTTCGGGTTCTCCTGGGTTATGGGGGCCCGGATGGCGACCATGGTGCAGACGATGGACTCCCTGGTGACTTCCATCAAGTTGTAGCCGTGCTCGTTGGAGTTGAAGAACTTTACGTGGGGGTTGTTGGCGACGATCTGCGCGCCGAACTGGCCGGCGTCGGGGGCAGGAGCGGCCCCGAAGCCGAACGTCGCGAGCTCCGAGAGGTTCGAGGAAGTGACGGAGGGGCAGACGAGCTCCACCCCGACGGGCCGGTTCTCCCCCGCGCAGGTCCGGTCGTCGTAGACCTCCTTGATGTACCCCGCTATGTAGGAGTGGATGTCGCCGGTTATGGTGACGAAGTTCTCGGTGCCACCGGGGAAGACCCGGTTGTCCCGGATCTCGCGGGTGATCCGGCGCCGCTCGGCCTGGAAGCCGTCCCACTGGTCGAGGGTGACGTAGACGCCCTCCGGGTTGTCGACGGACCCGGCCGCAGGGGAGTCCCCAATCCCCGGGAAGAGCTCCTCCAGGGAGGTTATAGGGTCGACGGTCGCGGACTCCGCGTCGGTGTTCGCCACCTTCATCTGCATGAAGGTGACCTCGTTGCCCCAGATCTTCCACCTCCTGGGCGAGCGCGTGATCTTCTGCAAGAAGTAGTCCACCTGCGGCGGACGGCGCAGCCCGTCCGCCCCCGGGGTGCCGTCGCCGAGCAGGGTGCGGTCGGGGGCCTCTTCCCCCTGTGTTCCGGTGCCTGGCGTCAGGTAGCGGTTCTGGGTCTGGTTGCCGTTGGGCGGCGGGTCGCGGTAGAGCCGCTGATCGGTCATCACCAGCTCCATGAGGTTGCCGAAGGCGAAGGAGCGGTAGATGACGATCTCGTTTAGCGGGTCGTTGGCGGCGTTGAAGTAGACACCGACGGGGTTGAACTCGGCCCACGCCCTGCTGGCCACTTCCCGACGTCTGGGGTTCTTCTTGTTGCCGTCCTGGTTGCCGCCCTGGTCCGGGGCGAAGGTCTGGTGGGCGTCGTTCGCGAACTCGTGGTCGTCCCAGATGATGATCATGGCGCACTTCTCGTGCACCGCCTGCAGGTTCCTGTCGGATTTGTACTTCTTGTACCCGAAGCGGTAGTCACTGAGGGTAAGCTCTTCGGCGCCGCCATCGGGGAACTGGAAGCGCCTCTCGTCAGGGCCCCCGCCCTGGAAGCTGTTGCTCTCGCCCGGCGGCGGCGCGGTCTCGTAGGTGTAGTCGCCGAGATGGACGATGAAATCGAGGTCCTCTTCTCGGGCCAGGTGGTAGAGGGCGTTGTAGTAGCCGTTGGTGTAGTCCTGGCAGGAGATGTAGCCGAAGCGCAACCGGCCCACGTCCGCGTTCGGCGCTGGTAGGGTCTTGAAGCGGCCGGTCCGGCTGAACGAACCCCCGAAGTAGAAGCGGTAGCGGTACTTCCTGAAGGGCTTGAGCTTCGCGTTTTGAAGCTGGATCTTGACCGTGTAGTCTCGCGCCGCGCTCGTCTCCGCAACACCGCTCAAGACGGGGTTGGCGAAGGCCTCCGCGTCGCTCCTGCCGTCGTCGAGGGCGACCCGGTAGCCCACCCGCAGGGTGCCGCCCGCCTGCGACGCTACGCGGGTCCACAGCACGATCCCGTTGGGCCTCGGATCCCCGGAGGCGACGCTCTGCGGGAAGCGGGCCGGGTTTAGGGCGGCCCCGACGAAGAGGTCCTGCGCTTCCGCCTCGTCGATGCCCGAGACCTGGGTGCCGGCCCACACCGCGACGCTGGTCGCCAGCGAATACTTGAGGAAATCCAGGCGGTCTACGTGAAACTCGTCTAGCGGGTTCTTGTTCATGGATGCTCCATCGTTCTGAGACTGCGTGGCCGCGAAATCGGGAATGCCGATCCGCGCAAAGTGTAGTGATCCGCCGGATCGTCGGTGTTAAACGACCGAAAATTTCGGGTTAAATCGCAAAGGTTGTCAGGGGTTCTGGCCCCACCTCCCCGCCGCTACGCCCACGTCGGCCGCCCGGGGACGCCACGGGGACGCCAGCACGTCCCCGGGCTCCAGGAGCCGAACGGCGCATTCTCGAAGTGCGCCATGCTTGGGATTGCATGAGTATATGGAGAGCATTTCAGGTTACACACATACGCGCCTGTAGGGTGAGGGTCGGCGGTTGCGCGCCGGCGGGGCTCCTCTCCGGTCTTGCTCTGCGGTGTCTACGCTTTAAGCATTCCCTTTGCGGAACAGCCTCAGGCCGTTGAGGGTGACGGCGATGGAGGTGCCCATGTCCGCCAGCACCGCGAGCCAGAGCGCCACCAACCCGAAGGGGGCGAGGAGCACGAAGAGGCCTTTTATGGCTATCGAGACGGCCACGTTCTGGCGGATGATCCGCTCTGCGGACCGCGAGAGCCTGACGGCCTCGGCGAGCTTGGGCAGGTCGTCTTGCATGAGCGCTACGTCGGCGGTCTCGAGCGCCACGTCCGTCCCTGCCGCGCCCATGGCGAAGCCGACCGAGGAGGCGGCGAGCGCCGGGGCGTCGTTGACGCCGTCGCCCACCATGCCGGCCGAGCCGTGCCCGGCGACGAGCCCGCGGACGGCCTGGACCTTCTGTTCGGGCAGGAGCCGCGCCCGGTAGGAGATCCCGAGCTCCTCCGAGATCCTGCGGGCCGGGGCCTCCGCGTCCCCGGTGAGCATCACGAGCTCTTCCACCCCGGCGCTCCGCAGCGCCTCTATCGTGGCCCCGGCGTCCGGGCGCACGGCGTCCGCGAGCCCGAAGACCGCCACAGCGCCTCCCTCGTCGCCCAAGATCACCGGCGTCTCGCCGGCCCCCTCGACCGCCGCGAGCGCCCCCCCGGCGTCCGCAAGCGAGATACCCCTCTCGTCGAAGAGGCGGGGGCTGCCGATCAGGTACCGTTTGCCGCCGACCTCGCCCTCGGCACCCCTGCCCGCCACCGACCGGAAGCCCGTGACCGGCGGGAGGGTGGAACCGTTTTCCCCGTGGCCTCCGGCCGTGCTGGCCGTCAGGATCGCGTGCGCCAAAGGGTGCTCGGAGCGCCGTTCGAGCGCCGCGGCGAGCCGCACCGCCTCCGCTTCGCCCGTCCCGTTCAACGCCACCACGCGCGAGACCACGGGCCGGCCCTCGGTGAGGGTGCCGGTCTTGTCGAAGGCGAGCGCCTTGAGGCGCCCGGCCGCTTCGAGCGCCGCCCCGCCCTTCACGAGGATGCCGCGCCTGGAGGCGGCGCCTATCCCCGAGACCACCGTGACCGGCGTCGAGATGACGAGCGCGCACGGGCAGGCGATGATGAGAAGCGCCAGCGCCCGGTAGAACCACTCCCCGAAACCGCCGCCCAAAAGCGGCGGCACAACGGCCAGCAGCAGGGCTGCGGCGACCACTATCGGCGTGTAGACGCGCGAGAAGCGGTCCACGAACTGCTCGGCGGGGGCCTTCCGGGCCTGCGCCTCCTCCACCAGGCGTATGATCTTTTGAAGCGTCGAGTCCCCGGCCCGCTTCGTCGCCCTGACGACCAGCCCGCCCGGGCCGTTGAGGGTGCCCGAGAAGACCGCGTCGCCTTGTCCTTTCTCCACGGGCACGCTCTCGCCCGTCACGGGCGACTCGTCCACGGCCGAGGTGCCTTCCACGACCTCGCCGTCCACCGCCAACCTCTCCCCGGGCCTGACGATCACCGCATCCCCGACGCCGACCTCGTCCACCGGGACGACGACCTCCGCGCTCCCCCTCTGGACGAGGACCTCGTCCGGGGCGAGCCGCACCAGCGCCCGCACCGCGCCCCGGGTCCGGTCTATGGCGTACACCTGCAACGCGTTACCGGCGGCGAAGAGCACCACGACCGAGGCCGCCTCGGCCCACTGCCCGATCGCGACCGCGCCCAGCGTGGCCGCGCCCATCAGCACGTTCATGTCCAAATGACGGGCCCGCAGCCCCGAGAGCGCCGCCCGGAAGATCGGCAACCCGCCGACCGCGATGGCGGCGGCGTAGGCCCCCACCCGCGCCACCTCCGGCGCGCCCGGGAACCCAAGCGAGAGCGCGAGGCCTAACGCGAACAAGAGGGCCGAGGCGAGCACGGAGACCGCCCTCGGGGTGCGCCAGAACGGGGGCCTCTCGGCCTCCTCCGTCTCCGCCACGCGATAGCCGGCGCCCCTCACGGCCTCCTCGATCTCCGCGAGCGCGAGGGCGGGCTCGTGCTCGAGGTCCAACCGTCCGGCGGCGAAGTTCACGGTCGCCCGCCTCACGCCTGGCAGGGCGAAGACGCGCCTCTCCACGGTGGCCGCGCAGCTCGCGCAGTCCATACCCTCGACGCGCACGACGGTCCTCTCGAAGCCGCCACCGGCAAAGGCCCGCTCGATCACTTCCGGGTTCGCCTCGCGCGTCGTCGGCCACGCCTCCGGCGACGCGGCGTTCGCCCGGGCCGGTGCCTCGACGCCGGAGCAGCAATCGTCCGCGCAGCCGCCTCCCCCGGCGCGCGCCGGGTCCGGGGTTTCCGGCTCCGGCGCGGGCGCCTGCCCCAGGACCGGCAGCGTCTTCTTCTGGCGGCTCACGCCAGCGTTCCCACCGGCCTCGCCACCGGTGCCCCGCCCAGCACGGCCGAGAGCAGCGAGAGGCCCTCGTCGGTCAGGGAGTACATAACCAGCTTGCCGTCCCGCCTGGAACGGACCAGGCCGTGGGAGCGCAACGTGCGCATGTGGTGGGAGACGAGGTTTTGGGCGCGGCCGGAGATCCAAGCCAGGTCGCAAACGCAAAGCTCCCCGCCCACCGAAGGGCCGTGCCCGGGCCCCCGCCCGGCCTCGCCCGCCTCGCGCAGCGCCGCCGCCAGCGTCAGGCGGGTCGGGTCCGAGAACGCCTTCGCCCTCTCGGCGGCGTCGTAGGCCGCCTCCCCGCCGAGCAGCCTCTCGCGGATGGCCTCGGCGCGGGGGGCGTCCAGACAGAGCAGGTCGCAGCGGTCGTTCGTCATCAGTACACCTCAACGGTCGTCGATACGTTGAGGTAATGGTAGCACGTCTGGCCGCGCGGGCCTTCGGCGGTCCTCAGATCGCGCGATGACCTTCAGGTTCCCGTTGCGGGGGCCCTACCCGCTCGGGGTGGTCCGCTGGCCGGAGCGCGGGGCCCCGGCTCTCAGCCCGGTATCTCCGCCACGGCCGCCTCTATCTCCTCGTCGGAGTGCTCCAGGTTGACGAGGTTGCCGGCCAGGTACTGCTCGTAGGCGGAGAAGTCGAAGTGGCCGTGGCCGCAGAGGTTGAAGAGGATGGTCTTCTCCTCTCCGGCCTCTTTGGCCTCCAGGGCCAGGTCGATGGTCGCCTTTATGGCGTGCGTCACCTCGGGCGCCGGGACGATGCCCTCCGCGCGGGCGAACATGACGCCGGCCTCGAAGGTCGGGTTCTGGGCGTAGGCCCGCGCCTCGACGAGCCCTTCGTGGACGAGGGCGGAGACTATGGGCGAGCCGCCGTGGTAGCGCAGGCCCCCGGCGTGGATGCCGCTCGGCACGAAGGAGTGCCCGAGCGTGTACATCTTCATCATCGGGGTGGTGCCGGCGGTGTCGCCGAAGTCGTAGACGTAGCGGCCCTTCGTGAGGGTCGGGCAGGAGGCGGGTTCCACGCCGATGATGCGGGTGTCCTTGTTGCCCTTGAGGTTCTCCCGGATAAAGGGGAAGGCCATGCCGCCGAAGTTCGAGCCGCCGCCGACGCAGCCGACGACCACGTCGGGGTACTCGCCGGCGAGCTCCATCTGTTCGAGGGCCTCCTGGCCGATCACGGTCTGGTGGAGCAGGACGTGGTTGAGCACGCTGCCCAAAGAGTACTTGGCGTCGTCGTTCTTGGCGGCGTCCTCGACGGCCTCGGAGATGGCTATGCCGAGGGAGCCCGGGGAGTCGGGGTGCCCGGCCAGGATGTCGCGGCCGGCCTGGGTGAGGTCCGTCGGGCTCGGGTGGACCTCGGCTCCGTAGGTCTCCATCATGATGCGCCTGTAGGGCTTCTGGCCGTATGAGACGCGGACCATGTAGACCGTGCACTCGAGACCCAGGGCGCCGCAGGCGAAGGCCAGAGAGGAGCCCCACTGCCCGGCGCCGGTCTCGGTGGTCAGGCGGCGGACGCCCTCCTGCTTGTTGTAGAAGGCCTGGGGGACGGCGGTGTTCGGCTTGTGGGAGCCCGACGGGCTCACGCCCTCGTACTTGTAGTAGATGTGGGCGGGGGTATCCAGGAGCTTTTCGAGCCTACGCGCCCTGAACAGCGGGGTAGGGCGCCAGAGGGCGTAGGTCTCCCTCACCTCTTCGGGGATCGGGACGTAGGGGTCCGTCGTGACCTCCTGGCGGATGATCTCCTCCGGGAAGATCGGCGCGAACGCCTCCGGCCCCACCGGCTCCCTCGTGGCCGGGTTGAGGGGCGGCTCCAACCCGAACGGCAGGTCCGGCACGAGGTTGTACCAGGACTCGGGGATGCGCTTCTCGTCGAGGACGAACTTGGTGCGCTGCATGAGAACCTCCGGTTTTTGACCCACCAGCGTTTCGGGCTTCTAGCTTACCGTCTTTCGTACGGCCCGTGCGACCGCGGTCGCACGACCTCCGGGATCGCCCGTGGGGCCGGAGGCTCCGGTAGACTGCCGGCATGGAAGCCACGGAGATGGCGAGGACCGGGAGGTCCATCACCCTGGACTCGCGGGCAAGACTTCTGCGCGGGCCGCTCTTCTGGGCGGCGGTCGCGGCCTTTGTGGGCGCCGGGATCGGCCTCTTGGGCACGCTCCGGCGGGCCGCTTTCGGGGGCTCCTTCTACGTCGACCCGACGGCGCAGTTGCTCGCGCAGGTACAGGGGGCCCTGGGGGAGGCGCTGGTCGCGTCGTCGTCGCTTGGCGTGGTCTACCTGGTCTGGAACGCCCTTCGCGGGGCGGGACGTCGCCTGGCCCTGATGGGGGCCGCGCTGCTGGCGCTGCTGCTGACGGCGGAGGGCGTGGGCATCGCCTCCGCCGTCTACTGGAGCAGGGGGACGAGCTGGCAGGGCTACGCGGCGTTCCCGTTCCCGGCGCTTGAGGCCGCGGCTTCCCTCGCCGTCCTGGCCCTGCCCTCCGCGGTTCTTCTGATCTTTACGGCCCTCGCCCTCGCGGCCCGCGAGAAGGGGTTGGCGGGCCTGCTCTTCGCGCTCTTTCTCCTCTCCGTGCCCATCGGGACGATACGGTTCTTGTTCTTTACGCCGGATCCCGCCACCATGTTCGGGCCGGGTCCCGGGCTCGTGGCCTCCCTCCTCGGCTGGTACTCGGCGGAACTGAGCCTCCTCGAGGCGCCGCTCTGGGTCCTGCTCGGCGCGATGTTCCTGCGCCGGGCCCGCGGTAGCGCGCTCGTCGAGGCCTCTCGCGTCAGGGAGAAGGAGAACCTCGAAGCGGCCCGTCGGCTCTACGAGGAAGGGCTCGGCCGGGGCGACGCCTCCGTCGTCGACGAGTTGGTCGCCGAGGATTTCCGCGACCTCAAGCGCGGCGTCCGCGGCAAGCCCGGTATGGGGCGGGTGTTCTCGGCGCTCCGGAAGAGCTACCCGGATCTCGCGGTCTCGATAGAGCGGCAGGAGGCCGAGGGCGATCTCGTCACGACGCGCCTGACGCTCTCGGGCACCGACGGGGGAGGCGTCTTGTGGTACCCGCCTACGGGGAGGCGGGCCACCTTCACCGCCGAGTTCGTGGACCGCTTCTCGGACGGCGAGCTGATCGAGCACTCCGGCCAGGCCGACACAGCAGGACTCCTGCGCCAGCTCGGCCTGGCGGAGACCCACGTGGCCCCGCCCCCCGGGATCCCGTAAGCCGAGGGCTGGGGCGTACCGAAAGGGCGCCAAAGGCGGTGCCAAAGGCGGTGCCAAAGGCGGTGCCAAAGGCGGTGCCAAAGGCGCCGCGCCGGCAAGCCTCTACGGCAGGAGCACCACCGCGTCGCCTACCGGACGCTCGCCCGTCGCGTCGGAGGGGCGGGTGACGAGCCTCCGCTCCACCGTCATCCCGGTCGAGCCGCCGCCGTCGAGGTTCACGGCCTCGTCGGAGCCGAGGGCCTCCATGATGCCCGCGCTCTCCTCGAAGCTCGCACCGACGCTGTAGCCGGGCCTCCTGCCGTCCACGGCGACGAGGAGCAGGTCGCCGCCCGGCGTCGTTCCGGCGAGCGTGCGCGGGTTGCGGCGCCCGCCGAAGCGGTAGTAGAACTCGGGGTTTTCGGGGTAGACGAAGCCCTCGGCGAACGCGGTTATCTCCGGCTCGCCGCCTTCGAGAAGCCGCGGCCCCCCGTTGACGACGCCCGTCCCGGCACCGACGCGCGCGCCCTCACCGGAGATGCTCTCGGAGAGCCGGATCGTCCCTCCGGGCCGGGCGTGGGCGCGGAGCCAGCCGGCGCCTTCCCCGGTGCCGGAGAGTACCGAGCCGCCCGCCGGGATCGGGCCGCCGCGCTCCTCGCGCAGCGCCGTGACGCGGCCCGAGGCGTCCAGTACGGCCTCGGCGCCCTCGCCGGGCTCGGTGCCCGTACCGAAGAGGGGGGTGAAGAGGATCAACTCAGACGAATCCGTGCAGGTGAAGTCGTGTTTGGGGGCTTCGGTGGGCGCGTCCCCGCCCTCGCCGCCGCAGCCCCGGATGAGGCCCGGTTTGCGGTTCTTGCCGTCCACGAGGCGCGTCGCCCCATCGGAGGACCGGACGGAGAGCCCGTCGGAGAGGGCCGCCACGTCCGCGCCCGCGCCGTCGCCCTCCGGGAGGACGAGGCTGGTGCGGCCGTCCACCGCTTCGCTTACGAGGTCGCCTTCGAGCACGGAGATACCGGCCAGGTCCCCCGGCGTGCCGTCGTTTGGGCCGATCACGAAGTAGCCGCCGTTTACGGCCGCGAGCGCGCCCGTGCGCGACGAGATGCCCGTCAAGAGCTCCCGCCCGGGCACTACCTCCGTCGCGAGCTCGGGCCCTAGCGTGCCACCGTAACGGTCGGGATCGACCTTCAGGACGTGGACGACCCACGGACCCGTCGTCTTCCCCCCGTCCTCGCCCGTGTAGACGGTGCGCGTGCCGGCGTAGCCGTCGGCCGTCAGCCTCGCCCGCAGGGCGTCGGCCCCGGCCTGGGTGGCGGACTTTCCGACGCGGACCAGGTAGCCTGAGGGGCCGTCCGCCGGGTCGTCGGGGGCGCGGTCCGCGACCTTCTCGGTGCGGGGCCTGTAGCCGTCGGCCCGGAGCCGGGCGGAGATCTCTTGCGACGCGGCGCGGTCCGCCCCAAAAGCCACGTCCACCGTGTAGAAGTCCCTCCCGGACTCCTCGCCGCGCTCGATGCGGGTGTACGTGACGCCGGGCGTTATCCTTTCGGTCGTCCGGGTCTCCTTCAGGCCCGGGTTGCCAAGGGGTAGTTCATCCCGGTAGGCGGTGCCGTTCGGGGCGGCGAGGGCCGGGGCCAGGCCTAAAGTGCCCAGGATCAGGGCGGCCACGACGCAGAGCAGGCCTTTTTGCAGCTTCATCTTCCCCTCCCTCCGCACTACGGCGCGAAGTTCTCTTCTATTATCTCCGGCTCGAAGGAGAAGACCTCTTCATCGCGCCGGTCCACCGTGGCCCGGACCCAGTGGACGTCCGGGCTTCCGAAGGTCTCCACCCGCGTAAAGTTCAGCGGACGTCCCCCGGAGATGGCCGGCTTGTCTATCCGGAACGTGTGGCTGTCGCCGTGGACGAGGACCACGGGCTTGCCGAAGGCGACGACCTCTTCTTCAAGAGCCTTCTTGAACTCCGAAAAGCCGGAGGGCTCGGCGGTGTCCTCCTCGAAGGGGTTCGCCTGGATCACGAGCATGACGGCCGGGCTCCCTTTCTTCCCCGCCTCGTCGAAGGTCTGCGCCAGCCATTCGAGGTTGGCGGCGTTGCGCGCCCGGTACTCCTCCTCGTTCCCGACGACCGTACCGTCAGGCAGCGTGGTCGGGCGGTTGTTGTTCGAGCCGACGATGTGGAGCGTGGCGAAGGTCACGCCGCCCCGCTGCCAGCGGGCGTTCTCCGGGTAGTCCTTGTTCTGGCGTTCAAGGTCTATCTCCTTGCGCCCGAGCGAGTCGTCGTCGGGGAAGAAGACGCCGCGCAGGTAGTCCAGCCGGCCGAGCGGGTCCGCCTCCTCGGGCGTGGGGTTCGGCGGGCGGTGGCAGTCCGTCCACTCGTTGTCGCCCGGCGTGTAGACCAGCGGGTTCTTCGAGGCCTCAAACCGGCGCAGCTCCTTCTGGTAGACGTCGTCCGTGCAGGCCGAGGAGCCGCTCTTGACGTCGCCGTCGTGGGCTACAAAGGCGAGCTTCTCGCGGTCGAGCTCGTCGAAGAGCCTCGCGGTCTGTTCTTCCTGGACGGCGTTGTAGGGGATGTCCCCGATCAGGGCGACGTCGAAGGGACCGCCCTTCCCGGCCCCCGAGGGTTTCGCCCCGGCCGCGGCCGAAACGGAGGCGGTGACGGCCACCACGATCAGGACCAACAGCAGACGATTCCTCTTCAAGGTTCTCCCCTTCCGGCCGCCACGCGGCGACACCCGGCTCGCACGCCAGCAACTATAAGGAAAGGGATGCGTCGGCGGGTTAACTGCCGCGAAAATCTGGGTTAAATGTGGCCGGGGCGAAGCCGGGGTAACTCTGCCCCGGCTTCGCCCCGACCACCGTTACTGTCGTTGCCTAGTCGCTATCCTGCGCATGGGCTGCGGGCACGGACAGGTCCGCGACGACCGGCAGGTGGTCGGAGGCGATGGTACTGGGAACGGATGCGGCCCTCACCGCCACGTCGGCGTGACGAACACGTAATCGATGCGGCGGGCGGGGTTCTCGGCGCCTATGGTGTACCTATGGTGTACCTATGGTGTACCTATGGTGTACCTATGGTGTAGCCGGGGCCCTCGCCGCCGAGGGGCCAGGCGTCATTGTAGCGCTCGTAGAGGGGCGCGAACTCCGGCGCCTCGGGCACGGCGTTCAGGTCGCCGACGAGGACCTGCGGCTCTTTCACGTCCCCGGTGTGCTCCGTGATGGCGCGGGCCTGGGGCGCCCGCTCCTCAGCTTCGCGCCCGGCGCGGGCGCCGTCTTCGTGCGCCCACCGGGCTGACCTCGCCGCCCACCTCAAAGCGGTAGAAGTACTCGCGCCCGGGCGAGAGATCCCCTACCTCCGGGTGGACTGAGTTCCCCAACTCGGGCGTCGCCTTAGCCGTCCCACGCTGGATTATCTTCGAGAAGTTCTCGTCCCGGGCGACCTCGTAGCGCACCGCGTAAGAATGGTCCCTCGGGATGCCGCCCCAGCCGTCCGCCGCTGTCGGGTTCGTGGAGAGCCTCGTCCACAGCACCGCGCCGTCGGGCTCCGGATCCCCGAAGGCGACGCCGAGGGCTAACGGGTAGCCCGAGAACGTGGGTTGCGCCACCGCCCGGCCGCTCGTCAACCCGCCGACGCCGAGGGCGAGCGCCGCGGCACCCATCCCCCCGATCCCGATAAACCTTCCCCGGCTGATCCTCTGGTCTCGACCGCCCATCTCTCCGTGTGTGCCCAAAACGCCCCACCGGTCGTACCCAGAACCCCAACCGAACGCAGCCCGTAACCAGACACCCGATACCCCTCCAACGCAGCTACCAAAATCCTGCAAATCTAGGGTGCAAAACGAACCAACAACCGTTGTTTCAGACGGATAGAACCCAGGTTAATCCTGGGGCGGCGAGCGGGGGATGGCCTGTCCTAGCGGCTCAAGGAGGGATTGATGTTCCCGCAAGCCGGGTATCAGGCCAGGGTTTTCGGGCTCGAGGAAAGGCTTCTCGGATGCAAGGTGGTCGCCGAGCCGGGACCTTGGGGCGGGGTGGTTCGATCCTCACGTACGCCCCTACCACGAGGTGCCGGGCCTACAGTCGCCGGCGCGAAAAAGGGCGCGTCCCGAGAGACGCGCCCGAAGAAGCGGTGCCTGAAACCTACCCCTCTTTGATGATCCTCGGGTCCGTGCTCGGGTCCGGGGCCTCGAAGGGCGAGGGCAGGCCGTCGATGTGGTCTTCCAGGGCGTCGAGGTCGCTGCCCAGGGTCGTCGGGTTCTGGCCCTCCTTGAAGACCGTAAAGCCGTCGCCGCCTGTCGCTATAAAGCTGTTGGCCGCGACGGTGTAGGTGGCGCCTCGGTCCAGCGGGGCCCCGTCCGGCAGGGTGACGGAGGTGATGCGCGACCCGGCGGGGTTCTGGGAATTGTAGGAGAACTCCAGGCCGCTTATCTGGAGGATGCGGGTCCTCGGGTTGCCGTTGCTGTCCGTCTGGAACTGCTGTTCCAGGACGCGGTAGACCTGCTCGCCGGTGAGTTCCATCCTCGCCACCTGGTTGTCGAAGGGCTGGACGGCGAAGAGCTCGCCGTAGGTCACCTCGCCAGAGGCTATGTCAGCCCTGATGCCGCCGGGGTTCATGAACGCGAAGTCCGCGCCCGCGAAGCCCCGCTGGGCGTCGGCGATCAGGTCGCCGAGGGCGCTCTCGCCGGCGGGTGTCGCGGTGCGGGTGACGTTCTCGGCCGCGGTCCCGACGACGCGGTTGGCGACGGGCGCTATCTGCTCCTCGTAGCCGGCGACGAGGGCGTCGACCTCGGGGTCGGGCTGGACGGCATCCTGAAAGGTGGTGACGACCTCGGCCGAGGAGGAGACCACGTCCTTGGTCTTCCGGTCGATCCTGAGGTCGACGTCGTCTATGGCCGCGCCGAAGCTGAGGGCCTGCACGAGCAGCTTGCCGTCCACCCGGGTGTTCATGAAGGTGTGGCTGTGCCCGCCGATTACCGCGTCCACGGCACCGTTCATCTGCTGGGTCTCGGAGACGACCTCGCCCGTTGCGGCAGCGCCCGACTGGACGCCACCGGAGTGGGCCAGCACGACAATTGCCTCAACGCCCTTCTTCCTGAGCTCGGGCACGTAGCGGTTGACGGTGTCCGACATGTCGGGGAAGTCGAACGGGGCGACGGCGTCGGGGACGACGATCTGCTCGGTCTCGGGCGTCACGACCCCGATAAAGCCGACCTTCGCGTCGTCGCGCTCGATGATGGTGTACGGCGGCAGCACGGGGTTTTGCGTGCCCGCCTCGACGGTGTTGGCGGCTATGTACGGAAAGTCCGTGCCGGGAAAGCCCGCGTCGGAGGTGTTGACGGGCTCCCCGTCGGGGCCGTCCTTGAACTGCTTGCCGTCGGAGCGCTGCCCCCCGTCGAGCAGGCGGAACATCTCGTCCCCACCCTCGTCGAACTCGTGGTTGCCCAGGGTGCCGAGGTCGAGGCCCATCTCGTTCATGGCGTAGACGGAAGGCTCGTCGTGGAAGTAGCTGGAGATGAGGGGCGAGCCGCCGACGGAGTCGCCCGCGTGCAGCCTGATGGTGCCCGCGGGGTTCTCCCGCTCCTCGCGGTCGAGGTAGGCGGCCAGGTATTCGGCGCCGCCGACGGGACGGCCGTCTATGGCCCGCGGGGATTGCAGCCAGCCGTGGAAGTCGTTGAAGCCCAGGATCTGGACGTCCGCGATCCTGCCCTCGGGCACCGGCTTGCCCGGCTTCGGCCTGGACTCCGCGCCCGAAGCCAGTATCGTCAAGAACGCAAGCATGAAAGCCAGCGCAAGCGTGATCGGCAAAAGCGCCGAACGCAGCATCCCTGCCATCTTCTCCCTCCGATTTTTCCGGCCTCCGCGACGCGGCAGGTGGTGCCCCGCCCCGCATAGAATAGCAGCCTACGGCTCAAAGAGTGTTTCACGTGCATCAACTTTGCGTAAACGAATCGGCCCACCCGGACGCCCCCGGGCGGGCCAGCTATCTGGCTACTTCGAGAGCGTGAGGACGGGCGGGTCGTGGTCCGAGACGTGGTGGCCGTCCGTGGGGTCGTCCCGCTCGAAGTAGTCGTTGTCGAAGTGGGCGTAGCGGAAGTCGCCGGCCCTGTTCTTGAGGCCCTGGGTGACGAGGACGTGGTCGAGGGTCTGCAGCCTCCCCTGGAAGGCGAAGCTGTAGCGCCCCTGCTCGGGCGCCGTGTCCCAGAGGTTGTCCAGCGTCGTCGTGCCGCCTTCGAGCGTCCGGAGCGCCGACTCGTCCTCGAAGGCGTTGAGGTCCCCGGCGACGATAGAGCGCTTGCCGGCGTCTTCGAGCTCCGCGACCCTGTCGCGCACGAAGGCGGCCTGCGCCTCGCGGCACGCGTCTGGGGCGGCCTTGGAGGCGAAGTGGTTGGAGAAGACGGTGAACCCGCCGAAACCCCGAGCGGTGACCTCCACCGCGAGCGGCGGCCGGTCGAAGAGCCCGCCGGGGACGTCGGAGCAGTCGAGGCCTTCCGGCGCGGTCGCGGCCTTGCCGTACTGCGTAACGCCCTCGACCTTCACCCCGTCCTCGATCAGAAAACCGACGTCTATGCCGCGGGAGTCGTTGCCCTCTTCGAGGTGGGCCGTGTAGCCCCCGACTGAGGCGGCGAGCGTCCGCAGCGTGGCGAGGTCGTAGACTTCCTGGACGGCGACGACCTCGGGGCGCTCCAGCCGGTCGTCTATCGCGTCGGTGAGGCGGGCCGTCTTCTCGTCGAACTCGTCTTGACTGACGTTGCCGCCGTCCAGCGCGCCACCGACGGGGAAGTAGTTCTCGACGTTGAACGAGGCCACGCGGAACTGCCTGCTCTCGGCCGGTTCGAGTTCTTCGTAGGGGTAGGCGACGCCCGTATCGGTCACGGCCGGAAGGTCGCCGGGCTGGACCATGATGCGGTAGTTCTCGAAAGAGAAGCCCATCGGGCCAACGACGCCCTCAACCGTGTCGAATAGGTCGGCGTCGACCTCGGTCGTGGAGCCGTCGGGGTCGCGGTAGGGGTTGCCCGGGTCGCCGGCCCCCGCGTCGGCGTCCGTGGCGATGAGGGCGGGTTCGGTGTCCGTGCGGAAGACGCGGTCCCGATCGGTGCCGGGCGTCATGAACAGCTCGCCGAACTTGTTGGTGCCGCCGGAGTTGGCGGTGCCGACGGCGAGGCGCGCGCGCATGCCTTCGAGGGTCTCGTAGTACGGACGGGAGGCCGGGTCCTGGGCCTCCGCCCGCGCGGCGTCTATCTCGACCGGCGCCGGCACGGGGACCGAGCCGACCTCCTCGGGCTCCCGGTCAAAGGTCTCGGAGATCATGGTCAGGCCGAACTTCTCGCCCACGCGGCCGTTCACGCGCACCACGTCGCCGGGCTTGTAGGCCGCGCGGTCGCGGACGAAGCCGACAAAGACGCCCTCGGAGGTGTCCGGGTCGGCGTCCGCGTCGGCCGCCTCTTCCTGGACGAAGATGCCGGCGTCCTCGGGGAAGCGGCGGATGGTGTTGCCGGAGCCGAAGCCCGCCCCGACCTCGTCGTCTATCCCCGTGACGACGCCCTCGACGGTGACGGTCCGGCCCGCGAGGGGCGACCCGTCGCCGGGGCCCTGGACGGCGTGTATCTTCGTGATCTCAGGCCCGGGCTCGCCCCCACCGCCGGAGAGGTTCTGCGGCCCCCCCGCCTTCGGCCCTGCAAAGTCCGCGGCGTTGTCGTCGGTGTCCTGCCGGCCGTCGCTCTTTCGCTCGAAAGAGCTGTCGCCGTTGGCGGTCGGCGTGGTGATACCGGTCCCTTCGCGGCAGGGGCTGTTCGGGGAGCCCACGCCGTCTATGACGCCGCCCGAGGCATCCACGAGTCGGGCACCGCTCGCGTTGGACGCCTGAAAGTCGGTGAAGCCGGTCGAGTAGGCCCGGTCGCCCGGCACGGCGCCGGAGTAGCCGCCGCTCCCGGAGTTGGTGAACAGGTAGTGGTCGCCAGGCTTGAGGGCCGTATCGGCCGGGACCGTGGCCCGGTCCGAGGGGCCGCCGGACGCGGAGGCGCAGCCCTGGAGCTTGTAGCCCGAGATGTCCACGTCTTTCGTGGAGGTGTTGAGCAGTTCAACGAACTCGTCGTTGCCGCCGGCCGGACCGCGGGCGCGCAGCTCCGAGATCACGACGCCGCTCGGGGACGCCAGCGCCGGCGCGAGCGAGAGGAGCAGCGCGGCCAACGACAGCACGATACCTGATACGACCGCGGGCACACGAAGACCGTACACGTCGAACCTCCACTTTTCGTTGCGACCTTTTGCCAAACCGGGCGGCTCCTCGACCCATCATAAATTACCAGAGGACTCGTCGCCGTTGTTTCATACGGGCAAAACCCGCGCCAAACGTCCGGCAAGCGTGGGGCCCCGCCCGGGTGGATTCGACGGGCGGGGCTCCCCTGCGGGTTAGCGTGGGTCTCCCCCTACACGCCGGCGAGGCAGGCCTCTGATGCCCGGGCGGCGAGGCGGGCGCCGGTCTTGCCCTTCGCGGCCTCCTTGCCGAGCACCTCTTCGAGCCGGTCGGGGAAGTTGGTGAACATGCCGTCGACGCCGACGGAGATGAGCTTCTCCATCTCCGGCGTTTCGTTGACGGTGTAGGGGTGGACGTCCAGGCAGCGGGCGTGGGCGGCGTCCACGAGGGGTTTGTCCACGTCGGACTTCGAGGGGCCAATACCTACGGCGTAGGACGCGGTCGCGTCCAGCTTTGCCTGTATCGTCCCGCTCGTCTCGGAGCCTGAGAAGAGCTGGATGAGGGGGAGGGACGGGTCGAGGGCGTGGACCTTCTGCAGGCTGGCGGGGGAGAAGGATTGGATCAGGACCTGCCACTTGTCCGCAGCCGGCTTCGTCAACCCGTACTCGTCCATGAGGCGCAGCAGCTCCTCCTCCATGCCCGGCGCGGACTCGGGGCTCTTGGTCTCTATGTAGTAGTTGGTGCTCTTGCGGTACTCCTGGAAGACCTCTTCGAGCGTCGGGATCCTCAAGCCCACGTACTCGGGCTGCGCGTACTGCGGGTAGGCCTGGTTGAACCAGGTCCCGACGTCGCACGTCTTGATCTGGGCGAGCGTCTTCTCGCGCACGAGCCCGGTGCAGTCGCCCGGCGCGGACTCGGCCGTCGGGCGCGCCGTCCTGTTCAGCGTCTCGTCGTGGAGCACCACGAGCACGCCGTCTCGGGTGAGCTGGAGGTCCTGCTCGATGTAATCCGCGCCCATCTTCAGCGCGAGGTCGTAGGCCGGGATGGTGTGCTCCGGCGCGTACCCGGACGCCCCCCTGTGCCCGACGTTCAACACCGGCGCGTCCTCCGCCGGCTTCTTGGCCGCCGACGCCGGCCCGGCGATGAGCAGCGCGGCGGCGAGCACCGCGGCGGCGAGCACCGCCGCAAGGACCGCCGCGAGCGCCATCGCGAAGATTCCCGACCTCACGTTGTTCATCCCTTACCTCCCAGTCCGTAGTTGTCCGTTCTCCACGCCCAGCGCGACCACGCGCGTCACCTGGCCGGCGCTGAAGTTGTCGTCGCTCTGCAAGAGCAGCGTCCGCCTCCCGCCCGGCAGCCGGGGCCCGAGCGCCAGGCTCTCGTAGTTGTCCAGCAGCGGGTTCGGCTGTGTACCCGGCGTCGTCGCGCCGCCCGTCGGGCAGTTCGCCACGTCCACCAGCAACTCCTTCTCCACGGGCTCGAGGCCCGGCGCCGCGAGGCTCGGCTCGTCGGAGACGTCCTCGGCGCCGTCGAGGGAGACGCGGAAGACCCGCACCGTGTTCCCGACGCCGGACCGGAAGCCCCGCTCCAGCACCAGAAGCCCGTCCTCCGAGAGCGCGACGATCTCGACGACCCCCAGCCCCGGCTCGGTGAGGTAGAAGAACTCCTCGACCGGCCGGAACCCTCCCGGGTCGCGGTCCTCGTAGCGCAGGATGCGGATGCGGTCGCCGCCATCGGCGGTCTCCCCGTCCGCGAGGAGGAAGCCCTCGTTCGCGGTAAACAGGCTGCGCCCGTTCGGGCTCAACGAGAGGCTCTCGAACGTCTGGTTACGTTGCCCTTCGCCCCCCGGCGCGACCTCGAACTTCTGGGGCACGGGCAGTTCCTCCAGGAGGTTGCCGTCGAGGTCGAAGCGCCGGATCGAGGGTTCCGTCTCGGAGGAGGCGAGCAGGTCGCCCCTGCGGGTGAGCACCAGGCCCTCGCCATCGAAGTCGGAGGCGGTGAGAGGCCGGCCGTCAGCGTTCCTCAGGGTGGTGACGTCCAGGATCTCGGGCGTGCCGAGGTGCTCTTTTACCGGAATTCGCAGCGTGTAGAAGCGGGCCTCGGAGGCGGCGGTCGGGCCATTGTCCACGAGGCTGTAGTAGGTGCCGTGGCGTCCCCCGTAGGCCAGGGCGGAGAGGCCGCCGACGCTCGTGCCCTCGTAGGTCCGTTTGTTGAGGGCGTCTGAGAACCCGAGGAAATCCACGCCGGCGGCGCAGTCCGGGGCCTCCGAACCCGGCTGGGCCGCGGTCGCATATCCCGGCACCGCGAACAGCGACGCGTAGGCGGCCAGGATGGCGACGAGCAGCGCCGCGGGTAGCCTTGCGTCCAGGGACCTTGCTCGATAGTTCCGGGTCATGCTATCGCTCCTCTCGGGCGTTCGGTGGGGAGTAACGCCCCCGCCGGGGCCGGGGCCGGGGCCGGGGCCAGGGCACCCGCGCCGGTCACGGCCGCGAGCCCGTCAGAAATTTGCGTCTGGAGGGCCCCACCCGCATCCCCCTTCCGGGTGACCGTCGGACAACTGCGGTAGAGCGTACTGATTCTCAAAGGAGCGCGGGTTACATGCGGGTAAATTCTGCGTAAAAGGTTGCGCAGGGTCCCGCCGTTTCAGACGTCGGGGCGTCCCTCCGACTCGGAGGGACGCCCCGTTGGTTCCGCGAGGTTGGTTTTGCGCGTCCCTATGCCAGGGGGACGCCGAGGCGGTCGTAGGCGGCGGCCTCGAGCTGGCTCATGCCGTTACGCTCTGCGGCCTCGGAGAGCTCGCCCGAGACCTCCGGGCGCAGCCTCTTCGGGGGCTCGGCCGTTGCCATCTGGCGCTGGCGGCCGGCGTCGGGCCGTTTGAAGGGGCCCCAGATCGCGTACGTTATGCCGGGGCTCTGGATGTTGACGAAGAACGTCTGACCGTCGGGCGAGAAGGTCGGGCCCGCGAACTCCGAGCGCTCGCCGGGGTCGCCGGCCGGGACGCCGGGGGAGCTCTGGAACGGGACGCGGTTGTTCGCGAAGACGTAGGAGCGGCCCTCCGGGGTGAAGCCGATGATCCTGTTGCCGAAGTCGCCGTCCTCGGCAACCCACAGATCGCCCCAGGGGGTGACGGTGATGTTGTCCGGGCTCTGGAGGCGGTTCACGTCCGTGCCCTCGTAGAAGAGCTCGATGGTGTTTGTCGAGGGGAGGTAGCGGAAGATCTGGCCCAGGCGACGCTCACCGCCGGCCGTGTCGTCGAACCAGAAGGCCCCGCCCTTGAAGAACGCGCCCTCCAGGCGGTTAAAGCGGGTGGCGTCGATGGCCAGGGCGTCGTCGCGCGGGGTCTCGGGGTTCACCGTGATCCAGCGCATCGTGAACCGCTGGCCCTGCTCTATAAAGTCCGCGTCGCGCGGCGCCTCGTCGAGCTTGGCGACCTGCAGGGTGCCGCCCTGCTGCAAAGCGCCCGGACGGGCGCGGCGGTTGTTGGGCAGGAAGCGGTAGAGGTAGCTGCGGCGGGTGTCGAGGTTCGGATCGTCGTCGTCGATCAGGCCCTCGAAGTCGTCCTCGGTGAGGTAGGCGATCCCCGTCCTTGGGTCTATGTCCACGGCCTCGTGGGAGAACCGGCCCATCTCCCTGATCGGGGTCCTGGACAACTCGTTCTCGGGGTCCCTGGGGTCGACCTCGAAGACGTAGCCGTGCTCCTGCTCGCCCGTGGTCGTGCGGTCCTCCTCGCAGGTCAGCCAGGTGCCCCAGGGGGTGCCGCCGCCCGCGCAGTTGTTGACCGACCCCGAGGAGGTGACGTAGGACCGGATCACCCGCCGGTCCGGCCCCACGACGACGGCGGTCGTGCCGCCGACCTGGGTCGAGTCGTAGGGGTTCCTGCCCTCCAGCGGGTTCGCGTCCGACGTCCTTAGCTCGTGGTTGCGAACGAGGATGGTTCTGTCGCCCCTACCGGCGATGGCAACCATGCCGTCGTGGTCGCCGGGGACCGGCGTGCCGTCCGAGAGCTTCGAGCCCTCGCGCGAGATCACACGATATTTGAAGCCTTCGGGAAGGTCCAGCATACCCCTGGGGTCCGACTGCGTCGGGCCGTAGCCGGCCCGGCCCCCGCTCTGCTGCGCCAGCGCCTCCCCGGAGCCGAACAGCAGGGCCGCCGCCCCGAGTCCCCCCGCCCCCAGAAAACTCCTCCTGCTGACCCGCCTGTCCCAGTTGCCGCCGATGCTCAAGACGTATTCCCTCCTCCAACCGAAATCGCGCGAGCGCTTTCGGTCCTCTGCGCGTGGTCGTTCCAACGGGGGGAAAGTATAGGGAGGGACACGCGTTTGCAGGTTAACCAACCGAAAACTTTAGGTTAAATCCGAGAAACCCTAAGGAGCCGGCGGATGCCTCGAAAAGACGGCGGGGCCCGCCTCAGCGAGCCCCGCCGGGTGGCGGATCGGGATTTCCGGTTCGGCCTAAGCTAGGCGCTCGGACCGTTGCCGAAGTTCTTGGAGTTGTCGCCCTCCCGCTTCGCGAAGGGGCCGTAGATCGCGTAGGTCACAGCCTGTCCTCCGGGAGGACCTTCGATGCCGCCGCCGCGCTCGCCTTGCTGGTTCACGTAGAGCGTCTGGCCGTCGGGGTCGAAGCAGGCGCCGCAGAACTCGGTGTCGTTTGAGACGGTCTGGGCGAAGTTGTAGATCTCGCCGCCCTGCGTCACGCCGCGGATGAACTGCTCGCCGGGGCCGTCCTCGCACAGGAAGATATCCTGCGTCTGCGGAACTATCGTGACGTTGTCCGGGTTCTCCAGCTGGTTGCGATCCGTCGAGATGTAGATCAGGGTGAGCGCCTCGCGGCCCGGATCGTGCTCCCACACCTGCCCGAGGTTCTGCGGCCCCCCGGTGGTGCAGTCGAAGTAGACCTTCGCGCCCTGCCCGACGCCCGAAACCCAGATGCCTTCCCCTGGCGGTCGAAGTAGGCGGCGCCGTTGTCCTGGGCCTGGATGCGGGTCGGGGTGAAGTTGGGGACCCGGTCGCGACGGTTGTCCGTATCGTCGTCGTGATCCGGCTCGGGAACCGGCACCCACTCGACGGGGAAGGGCACGCCGACGGTAACGACGGCGTCGGCGTTGAAGTGGGGCTGGCCTTTTATCGCGAGCGCCTCCAGCGGCCCCGTCGTCTCGGCGAGACTGCCGGACTGGCCGACCCGCCCGTCGGGAATGTAGCGGTAGAGGCTGGACCCGATGGTGCCGCGGATGGGATCGGCCTGGAGGCTGCGGTCCTCGGTCTGGTACAGGATGCCCGAGCGCCACGCGGTGGCCTCGTGGACGAAGCGGCCCATCTGCGGAATCGGCACGGCCTTGACCGGGCCGTCGCTCATCGCGTCGACCTCGAAGTTGTAGCCGTGCTTCAGGCTGTCTTCCCCGGTCCCCGTGCGCTTGACGACCTCTTCGCAGGTCATCCACTTCTTGAACGGCAGCTCGCCGCCGGCGCAGTTGGTGGACGTGCCGCCGAGGATGTTGAAGCTGTCGACGACCCCGTATTCCCGGGCCTCCTGGCCCCGGGCGTCCCTGCTCCGGGTCTGCCGGACCACGAGCTTGGTGCAGCCGCCGAAGGCCGTCTCGTCGTACTCGAACGCAGGGCCGGTCGTGACCTTGATCTCGCCCGGCCGTTCACGGTTCTCGTGGTTGCGGATGAGGATGGTCGTACCCCCCGTAGGGTTGACACCTCCCCCGGCGTCGGGGTAGGCGCCCATCGCGTCGAAGATGCCGGGCGTGGGGTTGCCGTCTCGCTGCGGGTCGCCCCGACGCGAGATGGTCTGGAAGTTGAACGCCGCCGGCAGGCGCAGGGAGTTCTCCCCGTCGGTCTTCAAGACGAGCGGGCCGTAGCCCGTCGCCTGCGGCACCTCTTGACCCAACGCCGCCCGCGCCCCCAGAGATTGCAGCGGCCCGTTACCGAGCATGAGCGCCGCCGCGCTCATCCCCCCGATGCCTAAGAAAGCCTTGCGGCTCAACCGGCCCGGTTTGGACTCCGAGTAGTATCCGGACAGGATCGTCCGTCGACCGGGTCGAAAGTCCGGCGCCGGTATCGCGGGTCGGTACCCGAAGGCCGCCTCGGGGGTCTCGCGGCGGACGCACATCCCTGTCGGCGGGCGACATTCCGGATCGATGCCTGCCGAGGCCCGGACCGCGAAGCGCGGCCAGAGGGGCGTTGTTTACCGGGGTGCCGGAGCGTCGGGGGAAATGTCGGAGGCCAGCGCGTACTCGACGGCCTCGTCGAAGGCCATAGACCTCCCGCGCTCCCGCCCGTCCTCCAGGGCCTCCTCACCCAACGCGGCGCGTGTCGCCGCCGCGTGCTCCTTGAGGGAGGGGTCGGGGTTGTAGAAGTTGTAGACGGGCGCCCCGACCTCCCGGAGCGAGGCCTCGGCCGCGCCGGACAGGACCGCCGAGCGCCCCGGCTCCCCGCCCAGCGCCGCGACCGCCGAGAGCGCCTCCAGGAAGTGCGCCAGGTTGGCCCGGTCTTTGGTCTGGCCGGAGAGCTCTATCCCTTCCCCGAGCGCGCGGGAGGCGAGCGCGAGGTCTTCGCGGGCGAGCGCCAGCTGGGCCAGGTTGTAGAGCGCGACGTAGGTGCAGAGCGGGTCCCCCCTGCCCCGGGCGGAACGTAGACCCGCCTCTACCTCGCGCTCCGCGGCCGTTGTGTCGCCTTGCGCCAGCTTTATCGTCCCGAGCCACACGTGGACTAGCGAGGCAAGCGCGTCCTCTCCGTCGGGGCGCTCCAGAAACGGGAGGGCCTCCTCCATGCACGCCCGTGCCCTTACGAAATCGCCGTGGACCATCCGCGCCAGCCCCGTGCCGGCCGCGGCGTAGCCCGCTCCGATCGCATCTCCTTCCCGCCGGGAGAGTCGGGCCCCTTCCTTCCAGCGCCCTTCGGCGGTGTCGTGGTCGCCTTGCACATAGGCCATCGCCGCCGCGACCGGTAGCACCCGGGCGCGCACCCGGGGGGAAAGCGTCCCGGCGAGCGCGGCCTCCGAGAGCCGACGCCCCTCCCGGTGGTGGCCGCGGGCCCACCAGAACAGCCACAACGCCCAGCAGAACCGCCCGCCGACGTCCGCCTCGCCCCGCGCGAGCGCCCACGTCGCTGCCGCGCGCAGGTTGCCGTTCTCCTCCTCCAGGGCGTCGAACCATTCCCCCTGTTCGGGGCCCCACATCCGGGACGCGGCCCGCTCGGCCAGCGCCAGAAAGTAATCGGCGTGCCGGCGCGAGGCCTCCTCGACCCCGCCGCTACGCTCCAGCCTCCCGCGGGCGTACTGCCTGACCGGCTCGAGCATCGCGTAGCGCGTCGGGCCACCGCCGGCGGGGGAGGTGACGACCAGCGACTGCTCGACCAGGGCGCCGAGCCGCAGGACCACGTCCCCGCTCCCCCCCACCGCGTTCGCGCCGACGGCCTCCGCGCCGACGGCCTCCGCGCCGACGGCCTCCGCCGCCTCCAGGGAGAAGGTGCCGGAAAAGACGGAGAGGCGCCCGAAAAGCCTCTGCTCGTCCCCGTCTAGAAGGCCGTGGCTCCAGTCGAGCGTCGCCGCCATGGTGAGCTGCCTCTCGGGCAGGTCGCGCGCCCAAGCCACGGAGAGGGCCCCGTCCAGGCGCGAGAGGAGCGCCGCCGGGTCCAAGAACCTGGCCTTCGCCGCCGCCAGCTCCAGCGCGAGCGGCAGCCCCGCCAGGCGCCAGCAGATCGCCGCCACCGCCTCCGCGTTGCCCGAAGAGAGGCGGAAGACCGGGGAGGTCGCCCGGGCGCGCTCGACGAACAGCGCCCCGGAGGCGGACTCAAGAACCTCTTCTTCGGACGGCGAACGCGTGGAGGCGGGCAGCGCCAGCGGGCCGACCGGGTACTCGTTCTCCCCGCGTACCCGCAGGGGGGCGCGGCTCGTGACGAGCACCGAGAGGCCGGGACAAGCCTCCACCAATGTCGCCACCTCCGCGGCAGCCCCCAGGACGTGCTCGAAGTTGTCCAGCACGAGCAGGAAAACCTTGTCTCCGAGGTGCGAGACCAGGGCTTCGACGGGGCTCCGGCCCTCCGCCTCGAGCACCCCCAGCGAGCGCAGCACCGCCGGGACGACCAGGGCGGGGTCGGCCAGGGGGGCCAGCTCGACGAAGGCCGTCCCGTCCGGGAAGAGGTCCGCGGCCTCCCTCGCCGTCTCCACCGCGAGCCGGGTCTTGCCGACCCCGCCCGGGCCCGTGAGCGTGACTAGCCGCACGTCGGGCCGCGCCAGCAGCCCCGCTACCCTCTCCAGATCCTCCTCGCGGCCGACCAGGGGGGTCGCGGGGCTCGGCAGCGCGGCGGGTCGCGGGGGGGGAGGAACGTCGGTGCCCCCGTCGCGACCGGGGAGGGCGGCGAACAGACTGTCCCTCTCGGCTTCGTCGAGCCCCAGGGCCTCCGCCAAGGAACGCACGGTGTGCGGGTAGGGTCGACGCCTCTGGCCGCGCTCCAGGGCGCCGACGGCGTTCGGGGAGAGGCCCGCGCGCGTCGCCAGCTCCTCCTGGGTGAGCCCGGCCTCCCGCCTCAGGGCGCGCAGGCGCCCGGCGAACGCCCCGGACGCTCCCTTTTCGGTCCCGCGCTTCTCCACGGGAGGAAGCATACCAACCGGGCGCGGCCCGGCAAGCCGCGCCCGCACGCCGCACACACGCCGCCCGCACACCGCCGACTGTGCGTGCGGCGTGCGGGCGCTGTGCGTGGTGGTCCGTCGCCCCCGGCGGCAGACTTCCCGCAGACGGATACCCCGAGCGAAGGAGGAAGAGGATGTTCACGGAGTTGGATCTGTCCCTGGCGCGCGAGCGCCGCGAGCGGCTCCTGCGGGAGGTGAACGCCGCCCGACTGGAAGGGCGGCTGCGCGCGAACCGCGACCGTGACTGCGACCGTGGGTTCCGGCCCAGCAGGTTGAGGCGGGCCACCGGGGCCTTGTTGCCGCGGTGGTTCGCGTCCCGGTCCGCGAGGCCCGGGCGGACCGGCCGCAAGGGGGTGGGGTTGGGAGACGCCTAAGGAGCGAGCGGGGAAGCACACCGAAGAGAAGACCGAAGAAGACGGAACGGACAAAAGGAGCAAACGAGGATGAGAAAGATGACGACCATAGCCACGGCCATGATGCTGATGGTGGCCCTCTCTGCCGGCGCCGCCCTCGCGGCGACCATCGTGGGCCACCCGTGGGCCGAGACGCTCACGGGCACGGCCAAGACCGACACGATCTCCGGCAAGGGTGGCGGCGACGCCCTGATCGGCAAGGCGGGCGACGACTTCCTCTACGGCGGCGGGGGCCACGACGCCCTCTACGGCGGCGCGGGCGACGACACCGCCCGCGGGGGCTCCGGCGACGACCGGGCCGAGGAGCGCGCCGTCTACGGCGGGGAGGGCGACGACAAGCTCCACGGCGACGACGGCGACGACGCCCTCTACGGCGGCCCCGGCTCCGACAAGATGTACGGCGGCGCCGGGGCCGACCTGATCGGCTCGGAGGGCGACGGCAAGGCGGACACCGTGGACTGCGGCCCGGGCGTCGACGCGGTCAAGAAGAGCCCCACCGAGCAGATCGACACCTTCGTGAACTGCGAGAGGTTCGTCAACTAGGGCCCGCGGCGAGCCAGGGAAAATTTGGCAGATCGAGGTCCGCCGCCGACCGGCGGCGGACCTCCACAACAAGCCGGCGACGAGCAAGGGAGGAAGAGGATGAGAACCACGGCGTCTTTGGGGGCCAGGGGCGGGCGCAGCGTTATGGCCGTCTTGCTGGCGGCGATCGCGGCAGGGCTCGTGGGGGTCCTGCTCGCTTCCGGTCCGGCCGGCGCCCACGACCACCTGGTGCCCGGCACGGTCCTCAAGAAGGGGGCAAGGGAGCTGCAGGCCGGCACCTTGGTGAAGGAGTCCGACTGGGTCTACCCCGCCGACGGCGGCCTGTGCGCCAACGAGAGCACCATCTACAGGACGCGCTTCCCCGAGACGGACAGCGTGGCGGCGGGGGCAAAGCTGCGCGTGCGGGTCTTCAAGGCCCAGCGCCCCGACTCCTTCGCGATCGCCGCCTACCGGTCGGTGGACAAGGACGGGATGCCCGTCGGCGAGGCGCGGCTTCTGAGCAGAACCCTCGAGCGCGTCGTCAGGGACGGCAAGACGGTGGCCTGGGATGCAGCGTTCCGCGTGGGCCGGCCGTCCAGGGACTACTACCTGGTGACCGAGGGGCACTGGCAGGACAGGGAGGGCTGCGGCACCGACCAGTTCGCCCACTGGTCTTTCCACGTCAAGACCCGAAGCGGATCCTGAAGAGAGCCCCCGTAGGGTGGGCGGGGGGCGGGGCTCAGGACCGCGCCCTCCGCCGGGTTTGGGCGTCCGGGCGCGCGTATGCGACCGCCTCCTCGAAGGTCATGGCCCGTCCCGCCTCCCGGGCCTCCGCGTAGGCGGCGTCGCCGAGGACGGCGCGGGCCTCGCCCGCAACCTTCTCCCCAGACGCGGGGTCCGGCGCGTAGTAGTTGTAGACGGGGGCGCCGGCCTCTTGCAGCAACCCCTCCGAGGCGCCCGACAGCGTCGCCGCCCGCTCGACATCCCCCCTCATACCGGCCGTCAGGGCCAGCCCCTCCAGGAAGTACGCCAGGTTCGCCCGGTCTTTCATCTGCTCGGACAGCTCGATCCCCTCCTCGAACATGCGGGCCGCGAGCTCTTGGTCGCCGCCACCCATCGCGACCTGCGCGAGGTTGTAGAGCGCGTTGTACGTGCCCAGCCTGTCGCCTTGCCCCCGCGCCAGCGACAGTCCTTCCTCGAAGACGGGGATCGCCTCGTCGCGGCGGCCTTCCAGGAGCAGCGCCGTTCCCGTCCACACGCGCAGTATGGGGAGCATCCCCTCCTCGCCGGCGCGCGCGAAGAGCGGGCGGGCCTCCCCGAAGCGGGCCGTCGCGTCCGCGAAGCCGCCGCGCCCCAACGCCTCCAAGCCCAGGCCGCACAAGGCGTAGGCCTCGCAAAGCTCGTCCCCCACCCGCCGGGAGAGCTTTAGGGCCTCCCGCGAGTACCCCTCGCACGCCCCGAAGTCGCCCTGCGTGTAGGCCATGGCGTTGGCGACCTGGGCCGCCCGCGCCCGCAGGCCCGGGGGCAGGTCCCGCATCAGCAGCGCCTCCATCCAGCGGCGTCCCTCTCCCTGGTGGCCCCGAAGCCACCAGAACACCCACAGCGACCACCCCAGGCGCACGGCCAGCCCGGCGCCATCGGTCTGCGCGAGCGCCCAGAACATGGCCGCGCGCAGGTTGCCGTTCTCGCGTTCGAGGCGCTCCAGCCACCCCACCTGCTCGGGCCCCCGCATCTCCGCCAGCGCGTCCTCGGCCAGCGCGAGAAAGAACGCGGCCTGACGCCCCCGCGTCTCCCCGAATTCCCCAGCCTCCTCCAGCATCTCCCGGGCGTACTGCCTGACCGGCTCGAGCAACCCGTAGCGGACCTCGCCGCCCGCCTCCAGGTCCACCGTCACCAGCGACTGCTCCACCAGCCCCCCGAGCAAATCGAGCGTGTCCTCCGTTCCCAGGGCCTCGGCGGCCGAAAGCGTGAAGCCACCGGCGAACACCGAGAGCCGCCGGAGCAGGGCCCGTTCTGCCTCCGAGAGCAGGCCGTGGCTCCAATCCAGCGCCGCGCGCACCGTCCTCTGGCGCTCGGGCAGGTCGCGCGCCCCTGCGGTGGAGAGCGCGCGGTCGAGGCGCGCCAGCAGCGCGGCCGGGTCCAGGAAACGCGCCTTGGCCGCCGCGAGCTCCAGCGCCAGGGGCAGCCCCGCCAGGCGCCGGCAGATCGCCGCCACGTCGGCGGCGTTGTGCCGCGTGAGGTCGAAGCTGGGGGAGGAGGCCCGTGCTCGCTCCAGGAAGAGCCGGCCGGAGGCGGAGCCCGCGACGGCCTCGGGGTCCCGGGAGGAGTCGGGCAGACCCAGCGGCGCGACGGCGACCTCCCGCTCGCCCCGCAAGCGCAGCGGCGCGCGGCTGGTGGCCAGCACCGTGAGGCCGGGGCAGGCCTCCAACAGGCCGGCGACCTCGGGGGCGGCACCTAGTACGTGCTCGAGGTTGTCCAGCACCAGCAGCAGATGCTTCTCCCGAAGGTAATCTTGCAGAACCTCGCGTGTTGGGCGTTCCTGTGCCTCCCTGAGGCCGAGCGCCCGCGCGATGGTCCCGACGACGAGCGCGGGGTCCCCGAGCGGGGCCAGGGCGACGAACGCCACCCCATCCGCGAAGAGCCCCTCGGCGCGGCTCGCCACCCCCAAGGCGAGGCGCGTCTTGCCCACGCCGCCGACCCCCGTTAACGTCAGGAGCCGCACCCCTTCGCGCACGAGCAGGCCCGTCACCTCCTCGAGCTGTTCCTCCCGGCCCAGTAACGAGGTGGTGGGCCTCGGCAGCTCGGACGCAGAGACGGGCGGGACGGCATCGGCGGCGGACGGAGCCGCCTTGCCGCGCCCGGGCACGGCGCCCCAGAGCGCAGCCCGCTCCTCGTCGTCGAGCCCCAGGGCGTCGGCGAGGGCCCTCACGGTGTGCGGGTAGGGTCGCTTCCTCGCGCCACGCTCCAAAGCGCCGACGGCGTTGGGGGAGAGGCCCGCCCGCGAGGCCAGCTCCTCCTGCGTGAAGCCTCGCGCCTCGCGCAGTTTCCGCAGGCGCGCGCCGAATGGTGCTTCGACCTTCGGGCTTCTGTCTCCGGTGCGCCGCTGCCCCACCACGCGGCCCAGGATACCAGCGGGTCGAGGCCGACGCCCTGCCCCCGGATCTCGGGGGCCGCGACCTCTTTCGGGCCCTCACACTTCGTCCTCCCTGGGGTCCGAGTATTACTCGATGTGAAACACTAACCCACGGTTGCGGGCGACGCGAGGAGTCCTCGGAACGATCCGAGCGATCCTACGACAGGTCTTCGCTACGGGTCACGGTCCGTCTCCTGGTCTGATGCAAGCTCTCGGGCGACTCGCTCCACGAACTGCCTGATGTTCTCCGGAGCCTCCGCGAGCGGGCCGAAGTGCGAGTAGCATCCGGACAGGATCGTCCGTCGGTGGCGCATCC
This sequence comes from uncultured Rubrobacteraceae bacterium, assembly GCA_902806085.1. Lineage (GTDB taxonomy): Bacteria > Actinomycetota > Rubrobacteria > Rubrobacterales > Rubrobacteraceae > Rubrobacter_D. Next base: position 35,846 of record CADCVH010000042.1, read on the forward strand.
GCTAAATTCACTACCGCAAATCCAAAAGGGTTCTTGGCACAGATAAGGACAGGCCGTCCCGGAGGCGTTACGCCGAAAACCGCGCCTTACTTACCGGATGCGCCGTCTGGGCACCGGAGTGGCGCTGGAGGGCGTCCATCGTCCGCCTTTCGGAGGGGGCACCCCGCGTGCTCGCGGCGATTCGTTTCCCGTACGGGGAGCGCGGGAAGGGGGGCTACTCCCGCGTCCGGTCTCCCCCGAGCGCGTACCCGACCGCTCGCTCGAAGCCCATCTCGCGTCCCCGCGCCCGCGCTTCCTCGAAGACCGCGACCCCCAGTGCGGCGCTCGCCTCTGCCACGGCGCGTTCCCGGAGGGAGGGGTCCGGCCGATAGAAGTTGTAGACGGCGGCCCCCACCTCCTGCGCCGAGCCCTCCGCCGCCCCGATCAAGACCGCCGAGCGCTCCGCCTCCCCCCGCAAGGCCTCCACCGCCGAAAGCATCTGCAGGAAGTGCGCCAGGTTTGCCCGGTCCTTTGTTAGTCCGGACAACCCGATTCCCTCCCCGAGCATGCTCGTCGCCGCCACAAGATCGCCGCGAGCCAGGGCCGACTTGGCGAGGTTGTAGAGCACGATGTAGGTCAGCGAAGGGTTCTGCACGCGGCGGGCCCACGCCAGTTCCTCTTCGAGCATCCGCTCCGCCCGCCCGCCCTCTCCCCGCGCGAGCAGCGCCATCCCGAGCCACACGCGCGAGGCCGACGCCAGGTAGTCCTCGGCGCAACGCTCGAAGAGCGCCAGGGCCCTTTCTATCTCCGAGGTCGCCGCCTCGTGGTCCGAGCGGCTCATACTCACCAGCCCCAGGCCGAGTCGCGCGTACCCCTCGCCGACCGGGTTCTCCTCCCGTCGGGAGAGGAGGAGGGCCTCGCGGTGGCGCGCTTCGGCGGCGGGGTAGTCGCCCTGCACGTACGCCATCGGCCCGGCGACCTGGAGGGCCGCGATCCGCAGGCCCGGCGGCAGCGGACCTTCGAGCGCCGCCTCCATCCAGCGGCGTCCCTCCCGGTGGTGCCCGCGGATCCACCAGAACGTCAACAGCGCCCGCCCGAAGCGGGCGGCGGTCCCCGGCTCGCCGGCCTCCAGCGACCGGGAAATGGCGGCCCCGAGGTTGCCGCTTTCGCGTTCCAGCCGGTCGAGCCACCCCACCTGACCGAGCCCCAACAGCTCGGGGGCGGCCCTCTCGGCGAGCGCGAGGAAGAACCCTGCGTGCCGCCGCCCGGTCCCCCCGGCCTCTCCGCTCTGCTCCAGCTTCTCGCGGGCGTACTGCCTGACCGGCTCCAGCATCCCGTAGCGGGTTCCGTGTTCGCCCGCGTCCGGGTAGACCGTCACCAGCGACTGCTCCACCAGCGTTCCCAGCAGGCCGAGCACCTCCTCGGGGTCGCCTTCGTCCTCCGTCGCCCCCACCGCCTCCGCCGCCTCCAGCGTAAAGCCGCCGGAGAAGATCGATACGCACCGGAACAGCGCCCGCTCCGGTTCGGAGAGGAGTTCGTGGCTCCAGTCGAGCGCCGCCCGCATGGTGCGCTGCCTCTCGGGCAGGTCACGCCCCCAGGCGGTCGAGAGCGCCCGGTCCAGCCGCGAGAGGAGCGCCGCCGGGTCGAGGAACCTCGTCTTCGCCGCCGCCAGCTCCAAAGCCAGCGGCAGCCCCGCCAGCCGCCAGCAGATCGCCGCCACCGAAGCGGCGTTCTCCCGGGTGAGCGCGAAGCCGGGGGAGGTCGCCTGCGCCCGCTCGGCGAAGAGCCTCCCCGAGGTGGACGCGAGTACCTCCCCCTCGTCCGGCGAGCGGGTTGAAGCGGGTAGTCCGAGGGGCGGCACGGGGTACTCCCTCTCTCCCCGGAGGCGCAAGGGCGCGCGGCTGGTGGCCAGCACGACCAGCCGCGGGCAGCCCTCGACCAGGGCGGCCACCTCCGGCGCCGCCTCGAGCAGGTGCTCGAGGTTGTCGAGCACCAGCAGGAGGCCCTTGTCCCTGAGGTGGTCGACCAGGGCCTCCGTCGCGGTGCGGCCCTGCGCCTCGGGCAACCCTAACGAACGCGAGACCGTGGGGACGACGAGCGCGGGGTCGGAGAGCGGGGCGAGCCCCACGAACGCCGCCCCGTCCGGGAAGTCCACTGCGGCCTCCCGCGCGACCTCCACGGCCAGGCGGGTCTTGCCCACGCCCCCTATCCCGGTGAGCGTGACGAGCCGCACGTCCCGCTGTGTGAGCAGGTCTCTCACCTCACCTACCTCCCGCTCGCGGCCGACCAGCGTGGTGGACGGGTGGGGCAGCGCGGATGCCGCTGGGGCGGGGGACGCCGGAGAGCCCCCGGCGGCGGACGGGGTCGTCCCGACCCGCTCGGGCACCGCCGCGAGCAGCGCCGCTCGCTCGTCCTCCGAGAGGCCCAGGGCGTCGGAGAGGGACCTGACGGTGTGCGGCTGCGGGCGCTTCCTCGCCCCGCGCTCCAGAGCCCCCACGGCGTTGGGTGAAAGGCCCGCCCGCGAGGCGAGTTCCTCCTGGGTTAGCCCCGCGGCCCGGCGCATGCTTCGCAGCCGCTCGCCGAACGGCGCGGCCCCACTTCCCGCCCTTCCGTCTCTGGTGCCGTGCTCTCCCACCGACCCAAGGATACCAACGGGCCCGCCGTCGCGCCCACCGGTTCCGCCGCCCCGGCCCCGGGGCCGTCCGGGACTCCCTGGCCTCACCCACACTTTACCCACACAGCGCGCTTTGTGCGGGCGTCGTGCGGGTTGCGTGCGTGGTCCGCCGTCCACCCGAGCGGGAGACTTCGGTCAGACGAGTAACCGGAAGCGAAGGAGACGGAAGTGTTCACGAGTTTGGATGTGTCCCTGGTGCGCGAGCGC
>CADCVH010000043.1 GCA_902806085.1 uncultured Rubrobacteraceae bacterium
CGGCTTCGAGGAGCAGCACGGACCGGGCGGGGTCCTCGCTCAGGCGCCGGGCGAGGACCGCACCGGCCGAGCCTCCACCGACGATGATCACGTCAGCGACCTCGTGGGCCGCATCAAAACTGGACATTAGTGCCTTCCTTCTGCCAGGCCCTCACCGGGCCGGGCGAACTTTCTGAGGGAGCGGCCACCGCGTCGGTCCTCGGGCTCCGGAGGAGACGAGGGCCGTGGAAGTCGTCGCATGTACTTGCTTGAGCAACGAACATGCTACTCGGACTGTTTGCCCTGGCAAGGGTCTTGGGCTGGTCCTCCCGGGAGTCCGTGGCGCCTTCAACCGGGGCGTGCTTGGGTCTGGTCGACCGGTGGCGTCCGCGGACGGCGGTAACGGCCTTGCTGCGTCGGGACTCCTCAGCGGCGGGAGGCTGGTGCGCTGTCCTGGCGCCTGTAGATCTGTTCCTGGATCGGTCGGCGAGTCCCATCCGTTGACGGGCGCCGCACCTGCCGGCCTGGTTACGGGACGGGGTCGCAGGGGTCGGACCCGGGGCACGCGGGGCGGGCGCCACCGGTGGGCGTGGTTGCCTCATACGCGGGCGACGGCCAGCGCTCCGCCGTCGACGGGCAGGTCGACGCCGGTGATGAACGAGGCCTCGTCGCTGGCCAGGAAGAGCGCGGCCCAGGCGATCTCCTCCGGCTCCCCCACCCGCCCGAAGGGTGACCCGGCGCTGGCGGCTGCCCCACCATCGGGTGCCTCAAACAGGTCCGCGGTGGCCGGAGTGCGGATGACGCCGGGGGTGACGCTGTTGACGCGGACCCCCGAGGACGCGCCCTCCAGCGCCAGCTGACGGGTGAGGGCCAGGACGCCGGCCTTGGCCGCGCCGTGCGCCGCGCCGGGCACCAGGGTGGTACCGCGGTGGGCGGTGATCGACCCGACGTTGATCACCGAGGCGCCCCCCGCGGCCAGCAGGTGCGGCCAGGCCGCCCGTGTGACGCGGTAGGTGAGGTCCAGCTCACCGCCGATCGTGGCGCGCCAGGTCGCCCAGGTGTGTTCGGCGAAGGGTGAGAACTCGGTGTGGGCGGCGTTATTGTAGAGCACGTCGATGCGCCCGTAGGTGTTGATCGCGAGGTCGACCAGTCGCTCGGCGCCGCCCTCGGCGCTCAGGTCGGCGGGATGGAGTGAGACCATCTTGCCTCCGGCGGCGCGCACCATGGCCACCGTCTCCTCCGCCGCTTCGGAGTCGACGTTCCCGCTGCCGACGACGCGCGCGCCTTCCTGCGCGAACAGCAGCGCCGCCGCACGCCCCTGCCCCCCTGTGGTTCCGGTGATCACCGCGACCTTGCCAGCCAGCCTGTCACTCATGGTGTGTCCTTCCTGTGATGCTCGAGGCGTCTTCGTAGTGCGCGAGGGGTGTCCGGGACCCGCGGTGCTCAGGGCTTGAGCACGAGCTTGCCGGTGCTGGCCCCGGTCTCGATCAGGCGGTGGGCCTCGGCGGCGTCCGCCAGCGGTAGCGTCCGCGACACCGGCACCCGGACCTGCCCGGAGGCGACCCACCCGACGAGCCGCTGCAGGGCGCCGATCGCCGTGGGCAGGCGCAGCGTGAACCAGGGACCGAGGTTGAACCCGATCAAGGACTGGTTGGGGGCGGGGTCGTAGAGGAAGGGCAGCAGGGCGGCCTCGTCCAGGTGCCCCGGGGTGCCGCTCACGGAGCCGAAGACCACCAGGCGGCCGAACGGTGCCAGGGTGCGCAGGGTCTCGGCCAGCCGGTCCCCACCGGACATCTCCAGTGCGACGTCCACCCCCTGGCCGCCGGTGAGCTCCCGGACGGTGTCGATCCAGCCCGCCCGGCCGTAGTCGATGGTGTGGTCGGCACCGAAATCGGAGGCGATCTGGCGCTTCTCAGGCGTGCTGGCCCCCGCGATGACCGTGCCGGCACCGAGGAGCGTGGCTATCTGAACCGCGTAGCCACCCACGCCACCGGCGGCAGCGGGGATGAAGACGCTCTGCCCCTCATCCAGGGCGCCCGTCTCGGTCAGCATCAACGTGGCTGCCAGCCCGGCCACGATGATGCCCGCGGCAACGTCGGGCTCCAGGCTTTCAGGGATGGGGATCACGTTCGGGCCGTAGGCCAGGGCCAGCTCGGCGTACCCGCCGGAGGAGTCCGCGCCGACCGTGGCGAACACCGGGGTGCCCACCGCGGGCCCCTCGACACCCTCCCCGAGGGCGGCCACCGCACCCGCGACCTCAGCACCGGGGACGAAGGGCATCGTCGTGGGAACGGGGTAGTCATCACCACGACGACGCATGACGTCGGAGAAGTTCACCGCGGCCGACTCCACCCGGATCAGGACCTGACCCGGGCCCGGCTGGGGATCGGGTAACTCCACCAGTTGAAGGACCTCCGGGCCGCCGACCTCCGTCATCTGCACTGCCTTCATCCCGTACTCCCCGTCTATTGTTTAACATTGAACTATTGACAGTTTACCTTTGAACAGTGTCTTGTCAAGCGTATCGGTTCCGGGAGGTTCGTGGGCAGGTCTGTCCCCACGGCCGGGACACCCCGGCGCGTAAGCACGCCGACGAGGCCAGGGCGGCTACTCCTCCCTGGGATTGGGCACGCGCCCCATCGCGGCGACGAGTTCGTCGTCGGCGAGAAGCGCCGCGTCGTAGACGACGCTGAGTTGCTCGATGAGGCCGTCCTCGTCGAGGCCCAGGGCGGTGATGCCGCGCGGGATCGGGCCGGCGGGGTTGACCCACTCGTAGCCGCCGCCGCGCCCGTCGCCGAGCACGCGGCGGACGGTGGCTCCGGGGCCGTAGGGGAGGGTGTCGATCGCCCGCCCGAGGTAGCGCGTGATCGCCGGCTTGGCGCGCACCCGGATGCGCAGCGCGAAGTCATCTAGGACGGCGTCGGCGGCGAACAGGGCCGCGGCCCGGTCCGCGTCGGCGGCGGCGAACGCCCCGGTCAGGGCGTCGACGGTCTCGCGCATCCGCGGCGCGGCGCGGTCGGGCAGCCCGTCCTCGCCGAACGTCTGCGGGAACTCGCTGGCGGGCACGGCCATCCCGTTCGCCGCGCGTGTCCCGAAGTGGCGCGCGTCCCAGTAGTCGACGAAGCGGGTGATCTTCCCGTCCTGGAAGTCCACCGCGGAAATCGCCCTCATGTCGCCCCCGAACACCGCGGCCTCGTTCGTGACGAACACGACCGCGCTGTTCTCGTCGCCGAAGACCTGCGTCGCGTAGGACCGCCCGTCGCCGAACGTCGGCATGTACCGGGCGAACAGGTCGCGCAGGATCTCCCAGCTGAGGTTCGCCCACCCGATGACGGCGTCGTTGTGGCTCGTGCGCTCCTTCGCGTAGAAGCTCATGAGGCCCTCGACGTCCTGGCCGGTCTTCGCCTCGAAGTACGGCTCGAGGATGGCGGCGACTGCGGGCGTGGCGTAGGTGGTATTAGGGGTGGGTAGGGGCTTGGTGGTCATGTGCGGATCCTCCTCGTACGTAGTCTGACATGGTTGGTGCGCTGCTTACGCACCTTCTGTGGCCCTCGCGGCGAGGTGCTCCTCGGCGATCCGGACAAGCCCGGGGGTTTGCCGGTCAACGGACGACGCGAACGTTCAAGAGCGACGTTCCCAACGCCTCGCCGAACGCCACCCGAACCCCTTTCTCGTTCCGGCCTCGTCCCTCAACCGCCGACGAGCTGCTCGACGTGCAGCGGCCTGAGGTTGGCCTCTATCTCCGCGCGCCGGTCTTCGAGGGGGGGCGGTATGATGAGGTCCTCGCCGAGGTGTTCCAGGTCGGACATCCGGGAGACCCAGGAGGGGCCGCCGTCGGTGGTCGTCAGCTCCAGGAGGATGCCGCCCGGCTCCCGGTAGTACAGGCTCTTGGCGAAGAACCGGTCCACGAGGCCCGAGGAAGGCAAGCCCGCCTGGGCCACGGCTTCGGCCCAGCGCCCGATCTCCTCTTCGTCGGTGGTCCTGAAGGCCACGTGCTGCACGCCCCCGGCCCCGAGGCACCCCCGGCCCAACTCGGGCCTCTCCATCAGGTGCACCTCGGCGCCCGGGCCGCCCGGCCCGACCTCGAAGACGACTACCTTGCTGCCCTCGGCGTCACCAAACTCCTCCCTCTCGCGGAAGCCCATGAGGTCCACGAGCATCCGCCGCGTGGAACCGGCCCCTCCTACTGTCATGGCGTAGCTCTCGAGACCCCGGATCTGCGCCTCCGCGGGCACGGGGCTTCGGTCCCACCTCACGCCGTCAGATATCGCGGCCCCCCCGCCCTCGGCCACGAGCTGCAACCGGTGCCCCTCGGGGTCCGAGAAGGCGATCATGGCCCGTCCGTCGTACCGCTCGGTCATGCCGCCGTGGTGGACGTCCTCGCCATCGAACCTGTCGGCCCAGTAACGCAGCGCGTCCCCGTCCGGCACCCGCAGCCCGATGGCCGACACCGAACCCGAACCCGGCCTGTTGGGGGCCGCGTGCGGAATGTCGAAGAACGTCATGATCGTGCCGTAGCTGCCGATCCCGTCGCCGTAGGCGAGGTGGTACATCGACGGGTCGTCGAAGTTGACGCCCTTGTACACCAGCCGCAGCCCGAGCGTGCGCACGTAGAAGCGCGCGTTCTCCGCCACGTCTTTCGTGATCGAGGACGTGTGGTGCAGCCCCCCAAGCTCCGTAAGCCCCGCTCTCGTCATCGCCGCCTCCTTAAGTTTAACATTGAACTATTAATAGTTTATCTTTGAACAACACCTTGTCAAGCGTGCCGGTTCCGGCAGACCTGGACGCTCCGACTTGTTTAACTCGGGGTCCGAGTATTGCCCGAACGAGAACACCCGTTAGGGATCGAGGTCGGCGTCTCATCCCCGTTATCGAAAGTGGCCCGCGCCCCTTACCTGGCACCGGGCGGCGCGTTATCGGAAGCCCAGGGCCCAAACGCTTCGGATAAGCCCCATTACCAGAACTAGGTTCAAGGTCGTTGGTACTTACCCGTTTACTACTTGCGCACTGGATTGCTCTTGTGGAAGGGGTCCGACACGATGCGGGCGGTTCCACCGTTTCTCGGGCCCTACGCCGTGCTCTCAAGGCCGCGTTCGACGCCCTGGCGGAGTCCCTCGCCTGGGACGTGGCAGCGTAGGGCATCGAGACGACGATCGTCCCCCTGAGCGTCTTCGCCGACGGCACGGTGCACTTTGCCAGCGCCGAGTTCCCCAACTGAAGGCTTTCGCCGTGAAGCTATTCCAGGATACGGAGGCGATGGCGGTCGCGATGATCCTACCCAACAGTCAGGGGCAGACCGAGGGCCGGGTAAACAAACCCAAGCTCCTGAAGCGTTCGATGTACAAGCGCGGCAAATTCGACCTGCTACGCCAGCGCGTGCTCTACGCGGTAAAAGACGGTCGTTCCCGAGCCGGAAGTCTCTGGCTTCGCTTCATCAGGTCCGCGTCCACTATTGATCTGAGGACGGAACGCATCGTCGCGAGCCTAGTGGGCCGGCGGGACCGCCGCACACACGTCAGCGGGCGCGTAGGCCATCGAACAGCACATCCAGCATTCTCTGGCGCTGCTCCTCGGAGGCGAAGTTCATCGCGGCCGCGCCCATGATGAAGCGCGCGATGTCGTCGTCGATGTCCGTGCGCGCATCGCCGCTGGCCTGAGCACGCCGCAGCAATGGCGTCCCGGCCTCCGACAGCGCCGCGCGGCACGCCCGGTAGACCTCGGAGTCGGGGTCGAGGGCGGTCGCGACCGCGCGCTTGGTGCCGAGGTACCCGACGAAGCTGCGCAGCCATCTGGTCAGACAATCCCAGGGCGCGAGCTCGAGGCTGGCGGCCGCCTCGGCGAGCACGGCCTGGATCTCGACGATGTAGCCGTTCTCGACCAGCACCTCGCGCGTTGGGAAGTTGCGGTAGAGCGTGACGATCCCGACGCCGGCCCGCTCGGCCACGTCCTCCAGGGGCGCGTCGAATCCGCGCTCGGTGAAGACCTCGCGGGCTGCCTCCAGGACGGCGTCGAAGTTGCGCGCCGCATCGGCGCGGTGGGGGCGCGGCGCGCGGTAGGGCCCGAGATCGATCGGTGACACGGGGCCGGTCATTCGGTCATTGTAAAGGCGCCGTCACCAGGGCAGCACGCCCGCCCGCTCCCGGAAGGTGCCGGTGGGGCCGTCCTTGCCGATGGTCGCGAGGCGCGCGATGGCCTCGGCGCCCTCCGCGGCCGTCTGACCCATCGCGTTGCCGATGAGATCGGTGGAGGTCAAACCGGGCTCGACCGCGTTGATCTTGATCTCCGGCAGCGCCTGCGCGTACCGAACCGTGACCATCGAGATGGCCGCCCTGGTTGCCGAGTAGACGATCGAACGGAAGCGGTATTGGACGCTCTCCGGGTCGGTGACCGTCGCGAACGAGCCGAGAGCGCTCGAAACGTTCACGACGACCGGGTTTTCGGACTTGCGTAGTAACGGCAGCGTGGCCTGGGTGACGCGGACGACGCCGACGAGGTTGGTGTCGAACTGCTCGAGCGTACTTGCGGCGGTGACCCCGTCACCGCCGGCGCGTAGATCCCCGATGCCGGCGTTGTTGACCAAGACGTCGAAACGGCCTTCGCGTTCGTCAATTAGATGCATAGCGGCCTCTACCGACGCGTTGTCGGTGACGTCTAGCCGCACGAACCGCGCGCCGAGTTCGGCAGCGGCCGCCTCTCCACGATCGATGCTGCGTGCCCCGAGGTAGACGGTGTGCCCCTGTTCGGCCAGTCGGCGAGCGGTTTCGTAGCCGAGCCCCTTGTTGGCTTTGGTGATGAGCGTAGCCGTCATGTCCGGTGCTCCCCGTGCGTATGGGTCATTCCGGTTACCGAGGGACCTTCTCCAGAAGCTCTTCGGTGGCCTCCCATAGCCGGAGCTCGCGGTCACGGTCGCGCGCGAAGGGCGCCACCTCGGTATCCTTGTCGATCACCACGTAGGTGCCGTCACGAAGGCGCGCCCAGCGATCGTCGAGGGTGATCGAGGCGAGCGCCGGCGCCGAGCGAGACGGGGACGCCATCCCGGGAAGGCGCGCCATGGCCCGCAACATCGCCCGGACGACCGGGCCTTGCTCCCGGGTTAGCCCGGTGCCGGGCATGAAACCGGGCTCGAACACGGCGACGCCGATCCCGTCGCCAAGACGCCGCTGTAGCTCGTGGGCGTAGTACAGGATCGCGAGCTTGGAATTGGAGTAAGCGGCACCCGTAGCACGGGCGCCCGAGGATCTCTCGGCGGGGGCGGGACGGGCGAGATCTGCGGGGTCGCGCCAGTCCGCGGCGGGCACCCCCATCATCTGCAGGGCCCGACTGGCGTTGTAGGTGTCGGAGCCGATCAACACGATCCGCGCGGGTTCCTCGAACGAGCCGAGCAGGTCACCGATGAGCTGGGCGTGAGCCAGGTAGTTCACAGCGAAGGTCGTCTCGTAGCCGTCAGCGGACGCGGCCCGGGTGTCGTTGACCGTCAAGCCGGCGACGGCTACGAGCGCTCGCAGGGGCCGCACCGCGCCGGTCGCCAGAAGGTCCTGCACCGTGGCCGCCGCGGCCCGGACGTCGGCCAGTTGGGACAGGTCGCAGGGGATCTTGTGGACCGTCGCCCCGGCCACGCGGGCCGCGGCGGCGACCTCCGTAAGCCTCTCGCCGGGCCTTCCCACCAGGAGCAGGTCGGGGCGCTCGGGCCCAGGCCGGCCCGCCAGCTCCAGCGTCAGGGCACGACCCAGCCCCCCCGTCGGGCCGGTAACCAGCACCGTTCCGGCATCCGTGGTTGTCGTCCTCATTACTAGTACCCCTCTCGCGTGGAGGTCGTTTCAGTTGTCGAGAGCGTGCCTCCGTATATCCGGAGGTTTACTCTCAATTAAATAACAGCACACCTCCGTTTATGAGGGGCGCCCGGGACGGCGTATTAATAGTAGACGGGTAAAGCGCCCCGCCCCGCGACATCACGAGCACATAAACCTGCTGGGACGCTACCATTTCGCACTCGCCGGCGGTATCCGGAAAGTCAAGCTACGCTCATTACGAGATCTGACGCGGTCCGAAGGGTAATCAGACTACAAGATACAATAACCACATGCCTTGGCGGGTGTTTTCGTTCGGGCAGTACTCGGACCCCCTTACCTGGTAACGGTGTTATTTGACGGACCTAGGGTAACGGTAGTAAACGGGTAAGCGACAACGACCTTCATATCCCCTAACATTCCTCGCGGCGGGTGGCGGGAATACGGGGGGTCGGACTTGCCCTCGCAACCGAGGTGGCGGCGCTTGGGCCTCTAGACCTCCACCACCGCGAGCCCTGCCCCGTTCGGGTGACGTGCGAGCCCTGCCCCGTAGCTGCTGGTCTCCTCTACCCCGGCGCACTCCACCGGTCGCAGCTTCTCGGCCCACCCCACCAACGCCCCGTAGCCCGTAGCCCCTCGCGTCGGCCGAAGGAAGGCGGACGATACCGTGACGAGCCCCCTTGCCCGGGAACGTGCTCCTACGAAACCACGCCTCTACCTTCTTCGACGGCGCGGGCGACGCCCTAGCGGGAAAGACCGACCGGTCAAACCGAAGGCATGCTCGCCTCCCCCGGTGTGGGTCAGGCCGATCCGGAAGACATCGCTCGCAACCATGCTCTCGTGGTATTCACAGCCCCCGGTGGCACGGACTATCCCTCTATCCCTATTCGTTGGTGCCCTGCCCGCCGGCGTCCTCGTTGCACTCGATCTGGGGCGGCTCCTCGCCCGGGAAGGCCATGAGATCGTACTGCGGGGCGTCGTGACCGCGCATGTCCATTGCCAGCGCCTGGCGCCTCTCCCGCCCGCCCGCGCCGTAGACGTAACCCGAGGAGCCGTCCGGCATCCCGTACTGGGTGACTCCGATGGTGAACATGCACTGGTCGAAGAGGTCGAACTCTTCCACCGGCTCCTTCAGATCTTCTATGTCCTCCCGAAGCGACGCCACCTCCTGCCTCAGGTCCCTGAGCTTCTCTCGGTTTGAAGGTTTGCCTCCGCCCGGTTTCCCTTCGGCGTCGCCGAAGGCCGTGAGCACCAGGACGAGGGCGGCGGCACAGGCCACGGTGAGCAAGGAGAGTTGTCGCATGGTTCGTCCTTCCGGTCGGGATCGGCCTCAGTCGACACCTTCACCGGGTTCGCCCTCGCACTCGCGGTCGGTGAAGGGTCGGTCGCGGCCGGCGAAGGCGAGGAACTCGTAGTCGGGGTCGTCCCACTCGCCGCGGTCCACGGCGATGGCCGGCCTGTAGCCAGGCTCCGCGCCCTCATCGCCGAAGAGGTAGCCGAAGCGGTTGTCGGCGTCGCCGACCTCGTTGGCGGGCACCCAACAGACGCACGTCCTCCACTTCGCATAGCGGGCTGCCGTCTGCTCCATGGTCGCGACCTGCCGCTCGAGGCCCGCGATGTTCCTCTCCAGGGAAGCCACCGTCGGCCTGGAAGGATTGCGCGCGGTCTCCAACCACTCCGGGGCCGACCACGCCAGCCAGGCCACGGCGGCGGCGCACAGCGCGGCGGCGACCAGGAACTGTCGCATGCGCTTCTCCTCTCCGATTATCTCGTCACGTCCGGCGGGCACTCTCGGCGCTCACGGCCCGAGCTCCACGGCGCCTATCTCGCAGGCCGATCCCTGGGGCCTCTCCACGCCGCGCTGGTCCCTGGTGAGCAGGGCGACACGGTCGTTCACGTAGCCCTCCAGGTGCTGGTCGCTCGCGTCGAAGATGTCGTAGAAGGGCGAGAGCCTGCAGGCGCCTGGCGGGATCCTCTCCAGCACGGGGCTGCCCGCCTCCGGCGGGTTGGTCTCGCCGAACCCCCCGTCCTCCTGCAAGGGTCCCAGCCCCGGGTCTTCCAGGCCCACGACGTCGCTTGGGCCGTCGAGGCCGCAGAGAGGGTGGGTGGCCAGGTTGTAGCCGTACGATACGGCCTCGGTGACGCGGCAGGCGGCCCTCGGCGGCGGCTCGTCGTCGCCGAGGAAGGCGTTGGTTGGCCCCAGGATCGAGGCGAAGGACTCCAGGCGCTCCCCCGCGCCAACGTTCGAGGCGACCGCGGCGAAGTTGTCGGTGATCGTGGCGTGCTCCAGGCGGACGATCCCGCCCCCGCCGACGCCGCCGGCCTTGCCTTCCGAGAAGTTGTTGGAGACGGTGGAGTTGCCCACGTAGAGGTTGCCGCGGGACCAGATCCCCCCTCCCACCTGGGCGTTGGCGAGGTTGCGGGAGACGGTCGAGTTGAGGACGACCACGTCCGACTCGCCCCCTATGGCCCCGCCTCGGTCGTCGGCGCGGTTGCCGTTCAGCGTCGAGCCCACGACCGTCACGTCCCCGTCGAGCGTCCAGATGGCGCCTCCCGGGCCGTCGGCGTCGTTGCCGTCCGAGTGGGACCGGACGAGCAGGATGTTCCCGGTCGAGCCGACCGCGCCGCCCGAGCCGTCCACGACGTTGTCGCTGACGATCGAGTCGTAGACCTGCACGCCTCCGCGCCGGGCGTAGACGCCGCCGCCGTCGTCGTTGGCGAGGTTGCCGGTGATAAGGGAGTCCCTGATCGTCGCCCGGCGCATCGAGAAGATGCCGCCGCCGGGCTCCTCGGCTAGGTTCTGCTGGACCGTGGAGCCCACGACCTCGATCTCGCCCCTGGTCGTGACCGCCCCCCCGGCCCGTCGGAGCCCCGCGCGTGAGCGTGACGTCCTTGAGGAGGAGGTATCCCGTGCCGTCCTGGCGCAAGACCCGCTTCTCGAAGCACGTCTGGCGTATGGGGTGCCCACCGCCGTCTAGCATCATCGGGTAGGCCGACTCGCGGATGGGGTCGCCGGTCCTGCACTGCCTGAGGAAGACGTCCGTGGTGAGCCGGATCGAGGTCTCCAGCGGGTCGGCCCAAGCGGCGCGGAGCTCCGCCTCCGTACCCACCTCCGTGGCCCGCCCTTCCGGTTCGCCCCGGGCGTGCGCTGCTGTGGGGATGGCCAGGGATAGCGCCCCCAGGACCAACACCGCGAGGGCGAGCCAGACGGGAACGCGCCGGCATATATCCCTCTCTCCTACGGAGACTTCCTGGTCCGTCAAGCCCAGACGGTCACGCCGTTCGTCCGGCGGTGACTCGCGCGGTTCCAGCGGGAGC
>CADCVH010000044.1 GCA_902806085.1 uncultured Rubrobacteraceae bacterium
GCCACCGGCCGCGCCCGCGCTGGCCGCAGCGAGGGTCTTGAAGAAGTCCCTCCGGCTCTTCTTGGGCCGCGACGCGAACTCCTCCGCGCCCGGCACGTCTACTTTGTGCTTGTGCATCTTTAGCCTTCCTCCCTTAACCCGTGATCCCGAAGGGCTCGACCGCGGCCTGCACGTCCTGCAGGGGCAGGGCCTCCTCGAACGCCACCTGGTTCGGCGGGGTGATCAGGTTCAGTATGTTGATCGCGGCGCGGTGTTGGCACTCGGCGTTGTGGATCGAGATCGCCGCGGCCAGTATGTCCTTGCTCTCGAGCGCGGGCGCCGCGCCCTGGTAGGCCCCGATCCCGACCGGCTCGAACGTCGCCGCCAGCTCGAGGAACGCCACCACGTCGGTGAACACGCCCTCAGGATAGGTGAACTCGGGCACCGCGGGCACCTCCGCGCCGAGGTCGCCGAGCGTCGCCGCTATCGCCTCGGCGTGGGCGAACTCGTGGTCCCGGATCACCGCGACCTGATCGAGGAACGCGCCCCTAAAGAGGCCGGCGTTGAGGCCCTCGTCGTAGAAGATGCCCTCAAGCTGCTCCAGCTGGTACGCGAACTGCAGGATCGCCGCGTCGCCCAGGCCCTGGTAGCTCTAGTAGGGCTGCGCCTGGGCGTTCGCCCGGCTGACGGCGACGCCGAAGCCACCGATCCCCGCCGCCGACAGCGCGGCACCGGCCCACGCCGCGGCCTTCAGGAAGTTACGCCGCGACGTCTCCCGATCCAACGCGATCAGGCCGCGGCTCTCTGCTCCATCCATCGGTTCTCTCCTCCTCTATTTGGCTCGCGCGGGCATCTCCAGGGCCAACCCTCATAGAGGCGCGTGAAGGCCCGGGTTCCCTGCCCGTGTGCTTTCAGGGTAAGAACCTGGCAACATGGTTTAAGTAACAGTAGACACAACCCGGTGATGTCGGGCACGCGAATGGTCTGAAGTGTGCAAGGAAACCTGGCGCGGGTACCGCACGTCTCTCATTCCGGGTTGGTCCACGAAGGCCAATACCGTAGCAATAAACTCCGTGGGGGCGTACCGATCGAACTCGATCTAGGGAAGCCTGGCGCCGATGTGATGGGGCGGTATCTCGATCGGGCCGCCGCTCCCAACGCTCGACGACGTTCCGAGGGCATTCGCGGGTACGCCCGGACGGCGGGCCCGAACCGCGCCTACATGGGAGGCGTCGAGCGGGGCCAGCGCAACGTCGGCGCGGTCGACCTTACCGCGCCGTGGTAACGCCGGGGATGAGCCTGAGCGGGCTCAGGTGGTCGTTCGGGGAACGGATTTTGTCGGGCGTTTCGGGGGTCGGAGAGCCCGGTGCTCGGGCGCGTCTTCTCCCCAGAAGGCCATGACCCCCGGTAGCCTGACGGGGACCGGTCGGTGCCCTCTATCATGCGCTGCGGCTTGCCCCAACCATCACCGGGTCGGCGCCCCGCCGGCCTCCCCGAGCGCCGTGCCGGCGAGGCGGTGGCAGAGATCGGCGATCAGCCCCTCGGCCCAGAAACGCTTTTCGCTCGTCCCCGAGACGAAGGCGACGTGCCCGCCGCGCGCCGGCGTGGCCATCGCGACGTGTCCGTTCGCGAGTTCCTCCGGGCGCGGCAGGGAGGCGAAGGGCACGAGGGGGTCGTCCCTGGCGTGGACGACGAGCGTCGGCACCCTTATGCGCGCCAGGAGGGGGGAGGCGCTCGCCCGAGCGTAGTAGTCGTCGGCGTCTGCGAAGCCGCCGTGGGGGGCGGTGTACATCTCGTCGAAGTCGCGAACGGTGCGCAGCCGCCCGAGCCGGCGGACGTCGTAGAGCGCCGGGTAGAGTTCCTTTTTGCGCCGGACGAGCCGGCGCAGGCCGCGGACGAAGAGCCACTGGTAGGGACGGTTGGAGGGCCGTTCGAGGTTCTCGGCCGTCCCTTTCAGGTCGAGCGCAGGCGAGACGGCGCACACGCCCAGGAGCGCCGAAGGCGTGCCCTCCCCCATCTCCCCGGCCATCTTCAGGACGAGGTTGCCGCCCATCGAGAAACCCGCGACGACGACGCGACGAAGGCCATCGACGTCCACCAACTCGCGCACCACGGAGGCCACATCTCCGGACATCCCGCTGTGGTAGAGGGTGGGCGTCAGGTGCTCCGTCGCGCCGCAGTTGCGCTGGTTCAGGCGCACCACGTTCGCGCCCCCGCGGTACGCCAGGTCGGCGGTCCCGAGCATGTACGGGGCGTCGCAGGAGCCGCCCAGGCCGTGAACCAGGACGAGGGTCGCGCGCGCGTCGGACCGGTCGGCCTGCCAGCGACAGCGGGCGAGAAGTCGCACCCCCGGCTCCACCTCGAACAGCCGCGCCTCGTCCGCCGGGTGGGCGCGAAACCGCCGCGGCCAAGCCCAACCGGCGACCGTCTGGGCGTGGCCTCCGCGTAGCAAAGGGTGCGGCCGGAACGGCCGCGCCGCGAGGGACCCCACCGCCTCCCGCGAACGCGGGTTCAGCCCGCCTCCGATGGCACCCGTGTCACCCCGCCGGCCTCTGGGCGCTTCCGGCCGGGTTGGGTGCGCTCAGACGCCACGGGGAGGCCGGGGCGGGGTCGGGCTCATCCGCCCTCCCGCGCCGTTCTCTCCCGCCGCCAACGGTCGAGCCGCGCCTTGATCTCCGCCTCTGCCCCGACCTCCTTCGGCCCGTAATACACGCGGCCTCTCAACTCCTCGGGCAGGTAATGGTCGTTCATGCCCTCGGGCGCGTCGTCGTGGGCGTAGCGGTACCCTGCGCCGTAGCCCTCGCTCTTCATCAGGTCGGTGCGGGAGTTGCGCAGGGAGAGCGGGACCTCGGGGGTGGTCCCGTGCCGCACGTCGTCTAGGGCGGTGTTGATGCCGACGTAGGCGGCGTTGGATTTCGCGGTCGAGGCCAGGTAGGTCGTGGCCTGGGCGAGCGGGATGCGTCCCTCGGGCATGCCCACGAGCCGTGCGGCCTCGGTGGCGGCCACGGCGAGCGGGAGGCCGTGGGGGTCGGCGTTCCCGATGTCTTCTGAAGCCAGTATGACGAGCCTGCGGGCCACGAAGACGGGGTCTTCCCCGGCTTCCAGCATCCTCGCCAGGTAGTGCAGGGCCGCGTCGGGGTCGCCGCCGCGCACGCTCTTGATAAAGGCGCTTATGACGTCGTAGTGCTCCTCGCGCCCGTAGCGGAGCGCCCTCTGCCCCACCGCCCGCTCGACGTCCGCCGCCTCGATACGCTTCGTGCCGGCCGCCGCGACTTCGAGGGCGTTGAGCATCCGGCGTCCGTCCCCGCCCGCGAGGCTCAGGAGGTACTCGCGCCCTTCGTCGGAGATCGAGACCCCGAGCCCTTCGGTGCCCCGCTCCATCAGCAGGCCGAGATCCTCCTCCGAGAGCGGGCGCAGCCGCAGCACGCGCGAGCGGGAGAGCAGCGGGGCCGTGACCTCGAAGGACGGGTTCTCCGTCGTCGCCCCTATGAAATCCACGAGCCCTTCTTCCAGGGCCGGCAGGAGCGCGTCCTGCTGGGCCTTGTTGAAGCGGTGGACCTCGTCCACGAACAGGAGCGTGCCCCGGTCCCCGTACTTCAGGCGTTCGCGGGCGGCGTCCAGGGCCCCGCGGAGGTCTTTCACGCCGCTCGTCACGGCGCTCAGGGGCACGAACTCCTCCTCGACCGTGCCGGCGAGCACGCGGGCGAGGGTCGTCTTGCCCGTGCCCGGCGGCCCCCAGAGGACGAGGGAGCCGATCCTGCCCCGCTCCACCACCGCGCCCAACGGCCCCCCCTCGCCCGTCAGGTGGGCCTGCCCCACCACCTCGTCAAGCGCCTTGGGTCGCAGGCGTTCGGCGAGCGGGGCGCGGCGGGAGAGGTTGTCGGCGCCCGATTGGTCGAAGAGGTCCACGCGCAGAGTATACCGGCGGCCGGAGGGGCTTTGCGGGGGATCAGCCCTTGTAACGCTCGTCGTGCTCGCGGCGCTGGCGGTCCATGCGCCGGGCGGCTTCGAGGACGTCCTGCGGGTAGAGGCTGCGGAGGGCCCCTGTTTCGAGGACCTGGTCCACCGAGTGCTCGGGGATCATCATCCACTCCGCCGCGTGCGGCACGGGCAGGGGCCTGTTGGCCGCCCTGTAGAACAGCCACACCACCCACCGCCCCGGACGCGAGCCGGACAAAAACCGCAAAATCGCACCTCCAAGCAGAGACCCGTAGAAGGGTGATTCTAGCCTGACGCGCGACCGCGGGCGAAGCATCTGCGCGCCCATGTACAATTGGGTTTATGAACAGGGAGACGGTTGACTTTTACGAGCTTGTCGAGAGGGCGCTCGAAGGGCTGCCGCCGGAGCTCGCGGAGCTTCTGGACAACGTCGCCATAGTGGTGGACGAATGGCCCGACCTCTCCTCTCCGCTCGTCGCCGGGGAGGAGAACGACACGCTCTACGGGTTGTACGAGGGGGTGCCGCTCACGGAGAGAGGGTCGGGGTATTACGGGATCTTGCCAGACAAGATCACGATCTTCCGCGGCCCGTTGGAGCGGGATTTCCGGCGGGGGGAGTTGGAGGAGCAGATCCGGATAACGGTCGTGCACGAGGTGGCCCACCACTTCGGCTTCGACGAGGGCCGGCTGGAAGAGTTGGGGTGGGGATGAGCGGCGAGGGCAAGGGCGCGGTAACCATCGAGCAGCACATAGCCGTCCCGCCGGGGATGGTGGCAGACTTTGTGGGCGACTTCCGCAACGCCGGGCAGTGGATGGTAGGCGTCGAGGGGATCGAGCCGCTCGGGGAGGACCTCTACCGGCTGGAGATAGATAGCCCCATCGGCAGGATCCGGCCAGAGGTAAAGGTGCTGGAGCACAACGCCACGACCGTCCGCTGGGCCTACGCCTCGGCCGTCGAGGGCGGCGGCCGGGTGGACATCTTCCCCGACGCGAACGGCGGCTGCCGGGTCTCCTACGAGGGCGAGTTCCACCTCAAGCGCGGGTTCCTCGACCGGGCCGCCCGCTTCGTCGGCGCGGAGCGCTTCGCCCGCACCAACGGCGAGAGATCACTGTTCCGCCTGAAGCACCTGATGGAAGCCCGGCGGCTCGGATGAGCCTCGGCATCGTCGAGATCCTCCTGGTCGTCCTCGTCTTCCTCGTCATGGGCCCCCGACGCATCGCCGACCTCTTCCGCTCCGTGGGCCGCGGCGCCCACGACTTCGTGGACAACCTGGGCCGGGACAAGGACCAGAAGGAACTGCCCAAGGGAGAACGGGACGACCTAGAGCCTCGCGGGTAGCCCGTGGAGGCCTCCGGCGCGGGCCGGGGTTAGAAGGCGCGGCGTGGCGCGCATATTGTTTGCGGAGGCCCACCGTGGCTTTCGCCGGCAGGCAGAGCGAAGCGTGCTGACTACAACCCCAGCGCTACGCGTCCGCCGGGGGCCACGCGGGCGTTCGGCGGTTCTCTGTCCACGCCGGAGAGGTCTTCGCCCGAGCTTTCGAGGTAGACGCGGGGTTCTCTTACGGCGGGGTTTGGGTCGGCGGCGTAGGTCTGCCAGGTGACGCCCTGCCAGGTGAAGTGGATCAGGGCCGCCGGCTCCTCCGTGTCCTGGAGGCCGACGTGGACCTCGGGGCGGCCCAGGGACCGGGAGAGGGCGTTCATGGCGTCGCGCTCCCCGGAGTCGTTGAAGAGCTCGATGCCAGCCCGGAGGCGGTTCTCAGAGTCGGCGAGGCTCTCCCGCAGCTCGCGTTCGGCGTCTAGCTCGGCTCTCAGCGCCTCTACCTGGTCCTGGAGGTCGGAGATAACGGCCTCCCTGCCCTCGAGGTGCCGCTCCAACCCCTCTACCCTGCCGAGCGCCCGCCGCAAGGCTTCGTCTTTGCGGGCGGATTCTTCCCGGGCGGACCTGTTCGCCTCCTCCAGCTCTTCTGAGCGGCGCTTCAGGAGGTGGTCGCGGCGGGCCATCTCGCCGTCTTTGCGCTCCACCTCGCGCTCCAGGCGCGAGATGCGGCGCTCCGAGCCCTCCCGCCGGCGCCGGCGCCCGCGGGACTCCTCTTCCAGCCCGCGGACCCGCTCCCGGAGCCTGGCGCGATCCCGGTCCAGGGCCTCGATGTGCCCCTCCCCCGCCTCCCTGGCCGCCCGGGCCTCGTCGGCCGCGAGGCGGGAGGCCGTTATCTCCTCCAGAAGCTCCCGGATGCGGTCGTCTTTTGTCCCGGTCCTGGCCTCGAGCTCCCCCGCGGGAGGCCCGCCGTTGCCCTCGCGCCCGTCCCCCTCTTGCACGATCCCCCCCGGCCCTAAGGCTTCTCTTCCGTCACCCCCGGCGGCGCGTCCCCGCTGCCCGCATCGGAAGGCCCCTCTCCCGCGGGCTTTTTGAGGGACTGGCCCGCCTCCCGCGCCGCCCGGCGCTCGGCCTTGATCCTCTCCCGCTCCTCCTTGGACATCTTCGCCGGGGCCGGTGCGGCACCGTCCGATGCTTCTCCCCCCTCGCCCGCCCCGGCGGGCGCGGTCGTCTCCGGGGCGCCGGTCTTCAACGATTTCCCGGCCTCCCGCGCGGCCCGGCGCTCGGCCTTTATGCGCTCCCGCTCCTCGGCGCTCATCTTCTTCGGCGCCCCGGCCGGCGCGTCCCCCGGTGCCGCCGCTGGAGCGTCCGCCGTCCCCGCGGGCGTAGCGGGTGTTCCAGCAGCATCGGACTTCAGGGACTTGCCCGACTCCCTGGCCGCGCGGCGTTCGGCCTTTATGCGGTCGCGCTCCTCCTTGGACATCTTCTTGGGCTGTTCCCCGCCGGCCGCGGTGCCGGGCGCCGCCGGGGACGTCTCGGCGGTCTTCACGGTCTTTCCGGCCTCGCGGGCAGCGCGGCGTTCGGCTTTGATCCTCTCCCGCTCTTCGGCGCTCATCTTCTTGGGCTTCTCGCCGTCGGATTCCTCGGGCTCCTCGGCCGGTTTCTCCTCCTCGGGTTTCTTCGGGAGGCCGGTGATGGCGCTGACCTTCTCCAGCAGATCTTCGACCGCGGGCCTCTCGCCCGTCCAGGCGTGGGCTACGTTCCCGTCCGGTCCGACGATAAAGACGGCCGGGCGCGAGGAGTCCCCGCGACGCCGGTCCCTCTCAAGGAGCCCCCAATCGGCGCTCGCCGCCCGGGCGTAGTCGTAGAGAAGGTAGGACTTCAGGCCGGAGTGCCGGGCGAACTCGCGGGCCGCGGAGGGCTCGGCCACGCCTATGCCCACGACCGATCCGGAGGCCATGTTGATCTCCTGCTCTTTGGCCGCGAGAGCTTTGAAGTATTCGACATCGTCCTCGTTGCCTGGCCGGTAGAAGGCCACCACGACGGGCCCCCTTACGGTCCTCATGCTCAACCTGAGCTGCCCCCCCTGGGCGCTCGGCAGGTTGAACTCGGGGGCCTTCGCCCCCACCTCCGGCACGGCGACCTCCCGCTTGCGTCTCGTAAACACCCGTTCCTCCTAGCGCGTACCAAACTACCAGTCCCCGAAATACTACAGGCTAACAAAGGACTCTACCCGGCGATCTTCCTCAGCGCGACCGGCCCCGGGCTCTTCTGCGCGGCTCTGGTATTCTGGCCGCCGTGAGGCTTCTTATGACGCACGGGTACATGCTCTCCGGCACCGGGAGCAACGTCTACGTCCAGAACCTCTGCCGCGCCCTCGTGCGCGGGGGCCACGAGGTGCACCTCCTCTGCCAGGACGGAGAACCGCTGGCCCACGACTTCGTGGACGAGCACGCGGCCGTAGACGGGGCGGGGATCGAAGTCCTCGGAGAACAGAAGACGCCTTATCCCGGCCGTTGCGTCGTCTACAACCCGCGCATCGGGGACCTGTTGCCGGTTTACGTCTACGACGAGTATCCCGGGTGGCGGGTGAAGACCTTTCTGGACCTCACGGAAGAGGAGCTGGAGGGCTACCTGGGGCGCAACGTCGAGGCAGTCGGGGCCGTACTCCGGGCATCGGGGGTGGAGGCGGCGATCACGAACCACTCCGTGCCGGGGCCCCTGATCGCGCGCCGCGCGCTCGCGGGCTCGGGCGTCCCGTACGCGAGCATCGTTCACGGGTCCTGCCTGCAGTACGTCTCGCGCAGGAGCGAGACGTACATGGGCCTCACGCGTGAGGGGCTCGAAGGGGCCGCACAGATCCTGGCCCTCTCCTCCCACAGCGCCGGCACCATCGCCGAAGACCTCCCCCACCTCACCGGCAAGTCCCGCGTCCTTCCCGGCGGCGTGGACACCGACCTCTTCCGCCCGGACGCCCTGGACCTCACCGTGCTGGGGTCCCTGAACGGCGGGCGCGGGCGCGGCCCCGACCAGCAACGGGCGCTGGAAGAGAGGCTGGACCGTTCGGGGGACGCCGGAGACTTGATCGGGGTCCTCCAGGAGATCCCGGGCTCCTACGCCCCCCGCTCCCACGACCGGGACGCCGGGGACCGGCTGGCGCCTTTCCTGGCCTCGGACGCGCCCCTCATCGTCTACCTGGGCAAGCTCATCCACTCCAAGGGCGTCCACAGCCTCGTCTCAGCCTTCGCCCCGGTGCACGAGCAGACCGGGGCCCGCCTGCTCGTCGTGGGGTTCGGCACCCTCCGGGAGGTGTTGCAGGCCCTGGTTCGGGCGCTCGACGCCGGGGACGAGAAGACGGTCGGGCATCTGGCGGAGCGCGGGCGCCTGCTGGAAGGCGGCCCGGCAGAACCACTGGAACACTTCGATCCTTCGGCGTCCTCGCTGCGCGCGGCGCGGGGGTTCGGGGAGGCCGTGGAGTTCGTCGGGCCGCTCGGTCACGCGGAGCTCGCGAAGATGTTGCCCGCCGCCGACGTGGCGGTGGTCCCCTCCATCTTCCCGGAGACCTTCGGCCTCGTGGCCGCCGAGTTCGCCGCCGCAGGCGTCGTCCCGTTCGTGGCCGACCACTCGGGCCTCCGGGAGGCGGGGGCCCTCGTGGGCCGCGGGCTCCCCTTCGACCTTCGGGTCCCTATGGAGGGCTTCGAGGAGAACCTGTCGGCGGCCCTGATAGATTTCCTCGCCAGGCCGGAAGAGGAGCGGGGGGGTCACGCCGGAACCGTGCGACGCAACAGCGTGGGGTCGCTGGGCTGGAACACGTTGGCGGAGAAGGTCGTCGAGGTGTTTCGGGAGTAGGCAGACGGCCCCGTCTACAGCTGGAACAGGAGCACGTAGGCGCTGGAGATGGCGAGCGCAACGAGCGTCAGCGGGAAACCCCAGAGCATAAAGCGCAGGAAGGTGAAGGTCGTCATCCCTTCGCGGGCGACGAGGCCCGCGACGACAAGGTTGGCGGAGGCCCCGATCAGGGTGAAGTTCCCGCCGAGGCACGCGCCGAGGGAGAGCGACCACCACAAGGGCTCGGTCGTGGCGGCGTCGTAGCCGCGGGCCTCGGCGAGGCCCTCTATCACGGGGATCATGGTCGCGGTAAACGGGATGTTGTCCACGACGCCCGAGGCGAGGCCGCTGCCCCACATCACGATCATCGCCGTCCCGGCCAGGGAGTCCGAGGCGGAGGCTAAAGAGTGCGCCACGAGGTCTATAAACCCCGTGGACTCGAGCGCCCCCACCATCACGAACAGGCCGACGAAGAACAGGATCGTCGGCCACTCCACCTCGTGCAGGACCGACTCGACCTCGGGGCCGCAGACGAGCATCGCGACCGCGGCCCCCGCGAGGGCGACTATCGCGGGGTTGAGGCCCGTCACCTGCTGGAGGAAGAAGCCGATCACCGTGGCCCCGCACACCGCGCCCGCCCGGACGAGCAGTTTTCGGTCCTCTATCTCCTCGGCCGCCTGGAGTGCCATGATCCCTTTGCGGTCCTCCTCGGTGGTGTGGAGCTTGCGGCCGTGAACGAGCCAGACCAGGCCGAGCGTGACGAGCAGGATCGCGAAGATCGGGGGCGCCAGGTTCGCGATAAAGTCCATGAACGTCAGCTCCTCGACCACCGTCCCGATGATGATGTTCGGCGGGTCCCCCACCAGCGTCGCCGTCCCCCCGATGTTGGACGCCAGCACCTCCACTATGAGGAAGGGGATAGGGTCCTCCTCCAGGATCTGCGCGATGACGAGCGTCACCGGAAACATCAGCAGCACCGTGGTGACGTTGTCCAAAAAGGCGGAGAGGAGGGCGGTTATGGCGGCGAGGTAGATCAGGACGAGCCCCGGACGGCCCCCGGCGGCCTGGGCGCTCTTTATGGCGAGGTAGCCGAAGACCCCCGAGTCCTTGAGGATGCCGACCAGGATCATCATCCCGACCAGAAGCCCTAGGGTTTCCCAGTGAACGGCCTCTATGGCCTCCTCCTGCCCGATGGACCCCACTATCACGAGCAACACCGCGCCGGCCAGCGCCGCCGGCGTACGGTGCACGAGGTCCACCGCGAACACGAACAACACCACCGCAAAGACCGCGAGGGCGAAGAACATCATCTAGCCAGGCCCCCGGCCAACCCGCCATGACCCTCTCTCCACACGCCGGCATACTAGCAAGCGTCGGGCTCCCCGGCCCGAACGGGCCTTCGAGGAAGGGCCTTCGAAGGTGGTCTCGGCGGAGTTCGCTCCCTCTAGTCGATACCTTCGATCGCGGCGTAGAGGTCCAGGCGGTTCACGATGCCGACGACCTTGCCGCCGTCGGTGATCACGACGCTGGAGACGCCGTCGTGGACCATCTTGTGGGCCACGGCGAGCTCGCTGCGGCCGAGCGGCACCTGGGAGACCTGTCGGGTCATGACCTCGCGGACGGGTTTGTCGGCGGCGTCGGTCAGGTAATGGACCCACTCGTCGGCGTGGTCGGGCACGAAGGAGAGGTTGCCCATCATCTTCATGTACCGGGGTAGGGCCGAGTCCATGAGGTGGCCGTCGGTCACGAAGCCCTCCAGGTCGCCGTCCTCACCGACCACAGGCACGCCCGGCACGTTGTTGTCGCGCAGGATCTTGAGCACCTCCCGCGCCGGCGTCTCCGGCGTGACGCTCACGGCTGGGCGCATCACGTCTTCGATCCTTATGTTGCGCGGGGGCGTCGGCTCCTCGTTCACCTGTTTCCCTCTGTTTCTCTCGTCGGACGCGTACGGTCTGGAGTGAATTGTATTATCCTTGCCCGCATGCAGGAAGTCTTCGCGGTCACGCTCTTCGCTTTGGTGCTGGCGCTCATAGCGTTCGAGGTGGTCAACCGGACGGTCATCGCCCTGCTAGGTGCTGCGGTACTCGTCTCCTTCGGCGTGGTCACCCAGGAAGAGGCGGCAAGCGAGTTCATCGACTGGAACACCATAGGGCTTCTCGCCGGGATGATGATAATCGTGGCTATCCTGGAGAGGACCGGCGTCTTCGAGTACCTCGCCATAAAGAGCGCCCAGTGGGGTGGGGCCAAACCGGGACGCATCCTGATCCTGCTCGCCCTCGTCACCGCCTTCCTCTCGGCCTTTTTGGACAACGTGACCACCGTCATCCTCATGGTGCCTGTCACCTTCCTGATCGCCGACGCCCTGGACGCCTCGCCGCTGCCGTTCCTGCTCACGCAGGTGATGGCCTCGAACATCGGCGGGGCGGCGACCCTCATCGGGGACCCGCCGAACATCCTCATCGGGAGCGCCGCCGACCTGTCTTTTGCGGACTTCGTGGTGAACATGACCCCGATAGTCCTGATCTCGCTTCCGGTCGTGCTCGGCATCCTCTACCTGATGTTCCGCAAGGATCTCACGAGCAGCGACGGCGCCGAACAGGTCATCGCCAACATGGACGCCGCCGGCAGCATCCGCGACGCGGTGCTCCTGCGCAAGTGCCTGATCATCCTCGGCCTCGTGATCCTCGCGTTCTTCCTTCACGGGGCGCTCCACCTCGAAGCGGCGACGATAGCCCTCTTCGGCGCGGCGGCCCTGCTGCTCTACTCGGGCGTGAGCGTCGAAGAGGTCCTGCGCGAGGTCGAGTGGCCCACCCTGCTCTTCTTCGTCGGCCTCTTCGTCCTCGTGGGGGGCCTCGAGGTGACCGGCTTCGTCGGGAGCATCGCCGAGGCGCTCACGAGCGTCGGCGCCGGGACCTCCGCGACGACGGCCGTCGTGGTCATCCTGGGAAGCGGCATAGCGTCCGGCATCGTGGACAATATCCCGTTCACGGCGACCATGATTCCGGTGATACAAGACCTCGCCGAAGCCGAGGGCCTCTCGGAGGCCCAGGTGCGGCCCCTCTGGTGGTCGCTCGCCCTCGGCGCGGACTTCGGCGGGAACCTGACCCTGATCGGCGCCTCGGCCAACGTCGTCGTCGCCGGCATGAGCGAGCGCGCCGGGCAGAAGATATCGTTCGTAAAGTTCATGCTCTACGGAATCCCCGTCACCCTGGCGTCCCTCGCGCTGGCGACCGTCTACGTCGTCCTGCGGTATTTCTAGCGGGTTCAGAGGCGGCACCAGGCGGCAGCCCTGAAGAGCACCGACCCCGGTGGATACCTCCGCGGCGCGAAATGCTCTCGTTAGCGCCCGCCCCGGCTCGCGTCCTCGTTGGGCCCCGCGGCCGTGAGCCCTGCGGCGAGGGTCGAGGCCCGGGCATCGGCGCAGACCCCCGCAACGCGCGCCGCCTTCGATACGGCGGCGTTCGTAAAGGTTGGGCCCCAGGTTTTGTTTGGGTTCGAGGTTTTGAGGCTTTAGGTTTTGAAGGGTGCCCGGCGAAGCCCGGTCCCCGACGCACGCCCCCGATGCCTAGACAAGCCTCCGAAGGAGGCGGCCTCGAACCTCCTCGTGCCCGTCCCGGGAAGGATCGACCCTTCCGCAAACCGCTGTAGCGCCGTTCGGGGCGACGCGGGACCGCGGGAAACCGCTCTTTAGAGAATTCAAATCGTTCCCCAAGGCCGCTCAAAACGTACCGGTCTATGCTCTCGGGTAGCAGGCAAGAAGACCGCGGTGGCTCGCGTGGGCGCGACCTGAACTGGGGGGCGTCCGAGACCCACCGGCGAGAGAGGAGCCGACCTTGATCGGGCCGAAGAGAAATCCGGGGCGTCGTAAGACAGGCGGGATGCCGCTCTTGCTGATCGCGGCCTGCGTCCCGATCCTCGCGGCGGCTTGCTCCGGTTTCCAGGGGGGCAACGGGGTGCCGGCCGTCGCGGAGGTGAGGGCCGGGGAGAAGGCGAATCCCCCCGAACGGGTCGTCCCGGCGACCCCGGGGGCGGAGGCGAAGGGCGAACCGAAGGGTGGGGTCGTCGCGCGGGCGGGTGTGGCGCGCGCCGGGGAGGCGGTGGCCGGGGGGGACCCCGCCCGAGAGCGGGCCAGGAACACGACCGCGAAGGACAAGGCGAACGAGGCCACCGACAAGGTCGGCGGAGGCGAGGATCGCTCCAGGAAACTCGCGCTGAAGTTGGGCGGAGAACCGGGAACCGGGTTCTCGGGCACGTGCGCCGTCGGCAACGAAGAGAAGGAGATAGAGGGAAGCGTCCCCGAGCGATACGTGTTCGAGCCGGGCGAGGCGGGGCTCGAGTGCGAGATCCGCAAGGAGGACGGCGGCGCCCTGAAAATCGTCGTCGCCGGAGAAGGCGTCCGCTCCGTGCAGCAGACCGGGGCCGGGGAGAGCACCACAAGCTTCACCTTGTCGGAGGGCGGCATCTCCTCCTCGACCTCGTCCGTCTACTTGAACGGGACCGCCACGTCCTCGGATGGGTCCGGGAACGGCCCTCGGTAGGGAAATGAACCTTTTTGAGAAGATCGGGCCACCTTCTCCAGGGGGCGCCTGGAGAGGGCCCGCACGCGGGCGAGGAGATCGGGGAACGCGAAGGATTTGGGGAGGTAGTCGTCGGCGCCGGCGTCGAGGACCTCCACGCGGTCCTCGATCTGGTCTCGGGCCGTGAGCATCAGGACCGGGGCGCCGACCTCTGCCGCCCGGAGCCTCTTTATGACCTGTACCCCATCGAGGCCGGGGAGCATCCAGTCGACCACGAGCAGGTCCAACGGCTCGACGAGGGCGCGGGCGAGGGCCCCCCGGCCATCGCCGACCACCTCCGCCGCGTAGCCCTCCCTGCCGAGCACCTCGGCGACGAGCCGGGCCAGGAGCTCCTCGTCTTCTACTACCAAGGATGCGCATCGTCGCCGCTCCGGGACCATCCTGCCCCAGCGCCCGGCCACGGGCCCGACTCCTTTGAAAATCCTAATGGACGCCCAAAGCCCCTCCAATCCCCGTCCCGCAGACTCTTCGCACAGGGTCGGCACGAGAAACTCGTCGAAGGGGCAGGGCATGGGGCTTATCAGCTGGGTAGTCGTCGGGGCCATCGCGGGGTTTTTGGCCAGGCGGATCGTGCCGGGGCCGGACCCGGGCCGTTTTGTCGTCACCGTGCTCCTCGGGATGGCGGGCGCCTCCGTAGGCGGGTTCGTCGTCGGCGTCCTCGGCGGGTCCGGGGCGACGGGGTTCAACGTCTGGTCCGTCCTCGTGGCGACGCTGGGCGCCGTCGTCTTGCTGTACCTCTACGGCCTGATCGCCAGGCAGACCGTTTGACGGAACGAAGGAGCGACGCCGGATGACCACCCCACTGACCAGGATCCTGCTGGCAACCGACGGCATGCGGGAGGCCACACTCGCGGGGAGGGCGGCGACGGACATCTCCAACAAGACGGCCGCGGAGTTGCACGTGGTCCACGTCTGGACGCCCGTGCCGCCCCCGCCGTACCCGGGACTGGTGTTCGACGACCACCACCGCTCGGCGAAGGAGGAAGCCGTAAGGCTCCTCAGAAAGCGGGCGTGGGACGCGCGGGTTGGCGGGGGAAGGGTCGCGGGGGAGCATCTTTGCGAAGGCCTGCCGGCGGAGGAAATACTCGTTCTCGCCGAGGAGCTTGGGGCCGACCTCGTCGTCGTCGGCAGCCGCCGGGCGGGGCGGGCGAGGCGCCTGATCACCGGCAGCGTCTCCGAGGACGTGGTGCACCGGGCCTCGTGCCCGGTGCTCATCGTGCGCGGCGAGAAGTGGCCCGTGGGCAGGGTCCTGGTCGCCGACGATGGATCCGAACCGTCGAGGAGGGCCGGCGACCTCGCCGCCGAGATCGCCGGCCTCTCTGGGGCCGAAGTCGTCGTCGTCCGGGCATACGAGCCTCCTCCCGAACCGGTGGGCGGTTGGGACGCCCGGGGCCGCCGCGAACTCGACGAGGCGCTCCTGCAAAACCGGCGGGACCTGAAAGAGCGGGCGGAGCAACTCGAGGAGATCGCACGCTGCCGGCCGAAGACCAGGCTCGTAAAGTCCAGGGCGGCTTCCGCCATAGACCTGGTGGCCGAGGAAGGCGACGGGGAGCAGACGCTCTTCGCGCTCGGCAGCCGCGGGCTCGGCGCAGTCGGGCGGGCGGTGCTGGGCAGCGTCTCGACCGCGGTGCTGAGGAGGGCAGACGGGCCCGTGCTCGTCGTGCCGTCCCGCGCGTCCCGGGGGCTCTCCACGAGAAGGGCCGCCACGCTGGGGCCGCGAGCTGGCAGGAAGCCATCCCTCGAACGTTCTACCCGCGCGGGGGCCCGACGCACCCGCCGAGAAGCCAAAGGGTAGGGGACCGTCGGTGCCTCGGGCGGAGGATCTTACGAAAAATGAGGAGCAAATGACCGAAAACGCGAGTACCTTACCGGCCCGGCTGCCGTCGGGGAGAGCCCCTTACTCTAGCTGGTGGCTGCTGGCGAAAGGTGGCTCCCCCCTGGCGGACGTGCTCACCGTGGGCGGCGCCGTCGGACGGGTGTTGCCCGCCTTCAGCCACGAGGACGAGGCGGAGATGTTTCTCTGGTTCGGGTACGCGCTGGAGGACGGCTGGCACGTCAGGGAGACCTCGGCCGGCGAACTCGCGTCCTTGCTCTGCGGACCGTGCGCGGACGTGGGCGGTGTCGCCCTCGATCCTTTGCCGGGGATGGCGGAGGCGGGGACCCTCGATCTCGTGAGCGTGGACCGGAAGAGGTTCGTGCGCCGGATCGTCGCCGGTGGCGAGGGCAGGCCCATTGCGGCCCCGGGGCAAGGCCGCGGGTCCCAGTAGTCGGCCGGGTAGCGAGTTCGCCACCCGGAACGCCGGCTTTCCTGGCGATCCGGAAGGACACCGGCGGGTTCGGGCCACGAAAGCCTCGGCCCTCACCGGACCCGAATAGGCGGGGACCGAACCCCGCAAACCGCGAAGGGGGAGTTGGGGTGGGGCATGCATTATCTGTTTGATTTCTGGCTCGTTCGGGATCGGCACGAAGAGCTGCTGCGGGAAGCCGCCCGGCAGCCCCCTCGACGCCAGCATGCCAAGGGCCCATCGGCGCCGCCCTCGCTGGCCGGAGGTCGGGAGGAAAAGGTGGGGCCGCCACGGTGCTTCGGCGATCATCCGTCAGCATCCGGGCGCGGCGAAGGGTAGGGCCGCCGCGCCCGGCCGGGGACGTTGGCTACCCGATCGCTATGTCCTCCTGCGGGTACTTGTAGCGGGGCGGCCTCTGGCGGACGGTCATCGCGATGATGAACGTTATGGGGCCCACGCGGCCGAGGAACATTATGACCGCCACGAGGATCTTCCCGAACGGGGAGAGTTGGGGGGTGACGTCAAGGGAGAGGCCGGTGGTGCCGA
The DNA here is from genome assembly GCA_902806085.1 of uncultured Rubrobacteraceae bacterium. GTDB lineage: Bacteria > Actinomycetota > Rubrobacteria > Rubrobacterales > Rubrobacteraceae > Rubrobacter_D. Next base: position 16,470 of record CADCVH010000044.1, read on the forward strand.
AGGCCGAGGTGATCTCGAAGAGGGCCGGCAGCAGTTCGAGCCGCTCGGAGATCATGATGGTCAGGGTTCCGAGCACGATCAGGACGCTGGACAGGGCCAGGACGGCGAGCGCCTTGGCCACCAGCGCCCTCGGCAGTTCGCGCCAGAAGAGCGTGATCCTGTCCTGCCCCCTGACCTGGGAGGCGACGATGAGGAAGACGAGGGCCACGGTGGTGACCTTCACGCCGCCGCCGGTGGAGGTCGGGGCGGTACCTATGAACATGAGCAGCGCCTGCACCACCAGGGTGGGGTCCCGCATCTCCGGGTAGTCCACGGTGGCGAACCCGGCCGTCCGGGGCGTGATCCCCTGAAAGACGGACATGGCCGCCCGCGTGCTTGTGGGCTCCCCGCCGAGCGTGGCCGGGTTGCTCCACTCCATCAGGGCCACGCTCAGGACGCCGACCACGACGAGCACGCCGGAGGTGATCAGGACGAGCCTCGAGTGCACCGACAGCCTCCGGTCGTCCCCGTAGCGGTAGAGGTCCACGAGCACCGGGAACCCGAGCCCGCCGAGCGTTATGACGACGACGAGGGAACCGACGACGAGCCAGTCCCCGGCGTAGGGCACGAGGCCCTCGCCGGGCAGGATCGTGAACCCCGCGTTGCAGAAGGCCATAATGGAGTGGAAGACGCCCTGAAAAGCGCTCTCGCCAAGCCCCATCCCACGCCGGAAAAACGCCGCGCCCAGCACCACGGCCCCGACGATCTCCACCGCGAACGTGATGGCCGCTATCTGGCCGAGCAGGCGGAACGTGTTGCGCAACGAGTCGACGTTGTCCATCTCCTCGCGCACCGCGAGCAGGCCCCGAAACCCCACCCGCTGGCCCACGAGCAGGGCGGCGATGGTGGTGACCGTCATGATCCCCAACCCCCCGAGCTGCACCAACACCATCATCACGACCTCCCCAAACGGGGTGAAGGTGGTGGGGATGGTGACGGTCGAGAGGCCGGTAACGCTCCCGCAGCTAACCGAGACGAAAAACGCGTCGGCCCAGGAGATACCCGCCTCCGTCGAGGCGGGCAGCTTCAGCAGCAAGGTCCCGAGCGCCATCAACGCCGCGAAACCGTAGACTATGACGCGCGGGGTCGAAAACCGCCTGGACACACCCCTCCGAGCTCTCTGTCGCACGACCCCGGAAGTATAACCGCGCATAGTCGGGACTCAGGCGGACGCGGCAGCATCCCCGAAAAGGGATACAATCGACGGCATGGAGAGGATGGCATCGGAGAGGAAACCTTTGACGCAGCTAACGGACAGCTACGAGCGGAAGATGGACTACCTGCGCATCTCGGTGACGGACCGCTGCAATTTCCGCTGCCAGTACTGCATGCCCGAGGACATAAAGTTCCAGGACAAGAGCCACATCCTCACCCTCGAAGAGATGCTCACGTTCGCGGAAGCGTGCCTGCAAGTCGGCGTGAACAAGGTGCGCGTGACGGGCGGCGAGCCGCTCGTGAGGCGCGGCGTCGTCAAGTTCGTCGGCTGGCTGAAAGACCTGGGCTTCGAGGAAGTCACCATGACGAGCAACGGCTACCTGCTCGAAGAGAACCTCGACGGGCTCGTCGAGGCCGGCCTCGACAGGATCAACATCTCCCTGGACACCCTCCAGCCCGAGAAGTTCCGGTTCATAACCCGCCGCGACCACTTCGAGAAGGTCTGGCGCTCGCTGATGGCCGCGCTCGAGACCCCGCTCTCCCCCGTCAAGATCAACGCCGTGGCGATGCGCGGCGTGAACGACGACGAGATCTCGGCCATGGCGAAGCTGACGCTCAAGTACCCCCTGCACGTCCGCTTCATAGAGCTCATGCCCCTAAACGGGGACACCGACGGCTCGCGCTTCCGCAAGCTCTTCGTCTCGGGGCGTGAGATCCTGGAGCGGGCCCAGGAAGAGCTGGGCGACCTCAAGCCCGTGGAGAAAGACGACCCCGCAGCCCCGGCCGACGAGTTCAAGTTCGACGGCGCCCCCGGCACCTTCGGCGTCATAACCCCCGTCTCCGAGCCCTTCTGCGCCCGCTGCAGCCGCCTCAGGCTAACCGCGGACGGCAAGATCCACCCATGCCTGCTCACCGACCTCGACGTCCCCGTGAAGGACGCGATCAGGAGCGAGGACCCCATCCCCGCCATCCACAAGGTCCTGTGGGAGACGGCGAGGGTCAAACCCGCCGCCGGCCTCACCCTCCCCGAGGAGTCCCGCAACCGCACCATGAGCCAGATCGGCGGCTGACGCGAAAACTAGACGATCCGCTCGGGGCAATGAGGTTTTCCTGGAAGAGTCAGGTTCTGCCGAGTTCTCGGTCGGTGTATAAGATCTAGGTCCGCAGGCGAAAGGTTAGAATAGTCCAAACTGACTTTACGGCCGGGAGATAACTCAATCTCACGAGGCATCTCACGCCACTCCGCCGCATCTACGAACTTGTCGCGTATCCAGTGCTTCAAGTGGTGCATACCTCTAAGCCGTATCAACGACCGCTGCTGGTCGGCGAACCACCGGGCGTTCGGAGTAAACGATGTATTAGTTACGATTATGCCGACTTGAAACGGTTGATGGCCTACTGCACCTGCAAAGTCACGGACAACGTCGGGCCCCAACTTCTTGGTCGCAGATCGGGCACGTTTAACTTGAATGGCACCAAGAAACGGTACAGGTACGGGCGTGCTAGGCCAGAAAAGTATGTCCACCCCCCCATCTCCCTGGTACACATGACCGACCTGCTTGGCCTCCATGCCCATAGCCAGCACGCGGTCCAAAACAAGTTCCTCAAACCGCTTAGGGTGCATCTCACGCCTATACGTTGTGGAGGCCCCGGACTCACGAAGCAGTAGGTAATTTTTCCACTGCTGATCGGCATTATACAAGAGGACTATTCCGCCCGACCTCTTGCCCTACGATGCTAAGACTGCTCCCAGCCCATGCTGCGCGGCTAGTCGGGTTCTATTGTGGAGATGAGGCCCTCGTTGTTGAGGCTCTCCATGTAAAGCTCGGCGAGCTCTTTGTGGGTCTTGGTGGCGACGGCCTTGCCGTTGGTGTGGGCTTCGATCATGATGTCGACGGCCTGGCGGGTGGACATGCGCGGGATGACCTTTTGCAGGGTCGCCACGACGTGCTCCATCGGGGTGAAGTCGTCGTTGTGCAGGATCACCTTGTACGGCGGCTCCTGGGTGACGCGGCGCTCTATCTCTATACCGGGCTTGGTCTCCATGGTGGAGGCGTTGGGCCCCGTCAGTACGCTATGCAACGTCGCTGTTCCCCGCACTATCATCTCCGGTCCGCCGTATTGGTTACCCCGCCAAAATACCGCGACATCGCCGGGTTGGCAACCCCCTTGGTCTCTACCGGATGGAAGGCAGCACCTCCCTAAGGACTCTCTCGGCCGTGCGTTTGTTGCCGTCGGAGATCTCGCGCGCCCGCAATCCCGCCGGGTAATCGGCCGGGTCGTCGCGCACGAGCCGGGGCAAAGCGACGGGGCTCTTACCCTCCCACCTCGCGCGCCAGCCCTCGGGCAGTTTTTCCGGGAGATCCTGGTGGGAGACTGAGGCCCACAGGGACGCCCAGGCCCTCGGGACGACGCGCCAGATGTCGTAGCCCCCGCCGCCGGTGGCGACCCAGCGCCCGCCGCAGAGCTCGTGGGCGAGGTCGTGCATCCTGGCCGGGACGTGCCCGTAGAGGCGGGTCGTGGCCGACAGGTGGCTCAAGGGGTCGAGCTTGTGGGCGTCGCAGCCGTTTTGGGAGAGGATCAGGTCCGGCCCGAAAGCGCGCAACACCTCCGGCACGACGGCCTCGAAGGTGGAGATAAAGGAATCGTCGTCGGTGAAGGGCCGCAGGGGGACGTTGACGGAGTAGCCCCTTCCCCTGCCATGCCCCTTCTCGTCCACCTCGCCGGTCCCGGGGAAGAGGTGGCGCCCGGACTCGTGCATGGAGACGGTCAGCACGTCCGGGTCTTCGTAGAACATCCACTGCACCCCGTCGCCGTGGTGGGCGTCGGTGTCGACGTAGGCGATGCGGATGCCGGGATGCTCTTCTTTGAGGCGCGCTATGGCGACGCCGGCGTCGTTGTACACGCAGAAGCCGCTCGCCCGGGAGCGCATGGCGTGGTGCAACCCCCCGGAGACGCACATGGCGTGGGTGGCCCCGCCGCCCATCACGAGCCGGCAGGATTCCAAAACCCCGCCGACCACGCGGGCGCAGGCGGCGTGCATGTCGGGAAAGAGTGGGTTGTCTGCGGTGCCGAGCCCGAAGTCCAGAAGGTCGGAGAAGAGCGCCGCCCCCCGCCCGGCCTCCTGGACCATGCGCACGTAGGTGAGGGTGTGGACCGTCGTGAGGTCGTCGTCGGTGGCCGGTTCCGAGGGGGTGAGCGGGTAGCCTTCGAGGAGTCCGAGGTCCTCGCAGAGCTCCAGGGTCAGGCGCAGGCGCAAGGGGTTGAAGGGGTGGTCCCCGCCAAAGCCGTAGGACTCGAGGGCTGCGTCGTGGACGATGGCGGCGGTGCCGGTCACGGTTGGGGCGGCCAGAGCACCCGGTAGCCGGCCCGCCCCAGCGCGTTCGCGGCCTCCACGGGGTTTATGGTGTCCACGCGGAAGACGGCGACGCGGGACGGGGGCTTGTCCTGCTGTCGGGGGCCGGTGACGACGCTCACGATGTTTATGCCGAACTCCCCGATCAGGCCCGCCACGCCGGCTAAAGTGCCGGGGCGGTCCGGCACGACCACCTCCATCCGGCTTCCCGGCTCGTGGGCCCCAAGCATGAAGACCAGGGAGTCCATGACGTCCGAGGAGGTGACGATGCCGACCAGCTCGTCGCCTTCGAGGACGGGGAGGCAGTTGATCCCCCTCTCCCTCATCGTGTTCGCCGCGCCGTCTATGGGGTCGTCGGGCCGCGCGGTCACCACCTCGCGCGCCATGACGTCCCCAACCCGAACCTCCGCGAGCGCCGCCGCCCGCGCCGGGTCCCCGAACGCCGGCGTCGCCGAGCGCAGGTCCCGATCCGAGACGACCCCGACGAGCCGGCCGTCCTCTAACACCGGCAGGTGCCTGATGCGCCTCTCGCGGCACAGCGCGAGCGCCGCCCCCGCCGTCTCCCCCGGCGAGAGCGTCGCCACCTCGCGGGCCATGGAGTCCCTTACTAGAAGCATCCCGACCTCCTCTCCTCCTCCCCCGGATTGTATAGCAGCCCCCCGCCCCGGGCCGTTCGCCGCGAACTGGTATAAAGGCGCCATGGCCGAGAAACTGAACGAGCTTTTGGCGGACAAGGCCACCCTCCTCGTGACGGAGAACTTCACCGGCGTCGGCGCGGAGTGGTGGTGGGAGCGGCGCATGGGCGGCGGCATCGAAATCTGCCAGGAGCTGGACCCGCAATCCATGAGCCGCGAGGTCTCCGAAAAGACGAGCCGGGACGCTTCGGAGGTGCGCCGGGCCGTCGGGCAGAGGCTCGGGCTGGAAGACGACGAGCCCGTCGTCCTGACCTTCGAGATAGCGGGCGAGGTCACCGTGGCGGAGGCCGCCCGGATGCTGCGGGAGAGGTCTTCGAAACCCGGGGGCCTGGCCGCAGCACTCTACGCGGAGGTCGAAGAGGCCTTCGAGGGCGGGTAGCGCCGGCCGCCGGATGCGACCGGCGGGGTCTCAGTACCTCGCCACGGAGTCGTCCACGTCGGCGTAAGCGTCGAGGCCGCCTTCGAGGTTGGAGACGTAGTGGAAACCGGCCCGGTTCAGGGCCTGGGTGACGTGGGCGCTGCGGGCGCCGTGGTGGCAGATCACGACGGTCTCGGCGCCGGGGTCAAGCTCGCCGAAGCGCTCCTCTATCTCGGAGAGCGGGACGAGGGTGGAGCCTTCTATTCTGGCGAGGTCGTACTCCCACCGCTCGCGGACGTCTAGCAACACGGGGCTGTCCCCCGCGTCCAGACGCTCCTTGAGCTCGCGCGGGCTTATGTTCTCGTAGTCCGCCTCCCGCATGGCCCTAGAACCCGTAGTCCGCGACGATGCGGCCGGTCGTGGTCGCGTTCAGCTTCTCGACGACCGCGAGGTGCGCCGGATGCCCCATGTACACCTGCAGGCCCGCCGCGTCCTCGAACCGGGCGAAGAGCGCGTGGGTGTACTCGCCGGCCCGACCGCTAAAGTCTTCCCCCACCGACAGGTCCACCACGCCGGGAACCTCGTCCTTCAAGCCCCGGATCGAGGCCAGCAAATCCTCGACCTCCCCCGCCGAAGCCTCCTCACTGACGGCGAAAAATACCAGGTGGTCGACCATCACGTCCTCCTTCTCTAGATCTCCGGCGGCTAGTCTAACAACGTGCCTCGTCCCGGTCAGCGCCAGCCCGGAGCAAACCTGGAGCCTAAGCCTGGAGAATCCTCCGATCGGACTCGTCTATTCTGTAGTCGTTGATCGAGGCGTCGCGACGCTTCATCAGGCCGTGGGCGTCGAACTCCCATAACTCGTTGCCGTGAGAACGCCACCACTGGCCGCTCTCGTCCCGGCTCTCGTACTCGAAGCGGACCGCGATGCGGTTCTCGGTGAAGCACCACAGGTTCTTCTCGAGGCGATAGTCGAGCTCGCGTTCCCACTTGCGCGTCAGGAACTCGACTATGGCCTCCCGGCCCTCGAAGAACTCGTCGCGGTTGCGCCACTTCGAGTCCTCGGTGTAGGCGAGGGCGACCTTCTCCGGATCGCGGGTGTTCCATCCATCCTGGGCCGCCTTGACCTTTTGCCTCGCGGTCTCCTCGTCGAACGGCGGCATCGGCGGTCTCGTCTGCTGGTCCACGTGCATCCCCTTCTCTTCGTTCTCTCACGATCTTTTCACAAAACGACCGCCTTTACCCGGGCGATTTCTCCGCGCGGCGCGGCGTGCGGTTTACCAGGTAGATGCCGGAGACGACGAGGGCGGCGCCGACGAGGAGCGGGGGGCCGAGGGCTTCGTCCAGTAGGAGCGCCCCGATCACGACCGCCGCGAGCGGCACGACGAAGATGTAGGAGGCGACCCGGCTCGCCTCCCCCGCCCGCACGAGCCCGAAGAAGAGCAGCCACGCCAGCCCCGTGCCGACGAACGCCGAGTACAGGACGCTTGAGATCAGGGGCCCCGTCCAGGAGATCTCCGACGGGCTCTCCAGCGCGAGCCCGAGCCCCGTGAGCGCGACGCCGCCCGCGAGGAACGGCATGGCCACGGCCCAGAGGGTCGAGATCCTGGCCTCGTACTTCTTGAAGCCCACGGTCCCGAGCGCCCAGAACAGCGCCGAGGCCACCCCGCAAGCCACCCCCAAGGGCGTAACGTCCCCCGCGCCCCCGAGAAGCCCCGCCGAGCTGACCGCCACGATCCCGGCGAAGCCGAGCAAGAGGCCTAAGACCTTCATCGGCGTCAAAGACTCGCCCAGGATCGCCCACGCAAAGACCCCGACGAGGATGGGCTGCAGGTAGATCAGGACGGCCGCCGTCCCAGACGGCAAGTACAGCAAGGCGAACGTCTGAAACCCGACGAACAGGACCACGTTGAACACCGCCAGAAACCCGAACACCCGCCAGTCGCGCCGGAAGTTCAGATCGCCGCCCCTCACGGACGCGACGGCGGTCAGCAGCACCCCCGCCAGCAACGTCCGACCGCCGACAAACAGCACCGGCGGGGCATCTTCCAGCCCGATCTTCACCACGGAGAACGAAGAAGCCCAGGCGATCACGAGCACCGCGAACGCCAGGGCGCCGAAGCGCCGCTTGCCGAAGAGCCTCAAACTAGGTCGCTGTCGTACGGTACGGAGACGTCAAAGCCCAATGAGCTTACTACGCAACACCGAACCGGTCCGGGCCCGCGATCTGCCGATCTACCCTACCGCGGGCCCTCTTCGTTTCCCTACGCGTAGAAGTTGCGGACCCAGCGGTGGTTCTTCAAGAGCCGGACCTGGTCCTCGGGCAAACCCTTGCCGTCGCCGACGCGCATGTTGCGTTCCACGTTGCGGACGGAGCGCATGCCCGGGATCACCGTCGAGACCGCCGGGTGGCTGAGGATGTACCGCAGCGCTATCTCGGCGATCTCGTCCTCGCTCGCACCCAGCTCGGAGATGATGGCCCGCACCCGCTCCTGGACCTCGTGCTTGCGGTCGCCGCGGAAGTAGTGGTTGCGGAAGTCGCCCTCGTCGAAGGTGGTCTCGGGGGTGACGTTGCCCGTGAGGGCGCCCTCGTCGAACGGCACCCGCACGATCACGCCGACGCCGTGCTCCTGACAGGCCGGGAGCAACCCGTCCTCCGGGCTCTGGTCGAAGACGTTGTAGATCACCTGCACCGTGTCCACCAGCCCGGTCTCGATGAGCCTTACCGCGTTGGCCGGCTGGTGGTCGTTTATGGAGACGCCGAAGTGGCGGATCTTGCCCTCCCGCTTGAGGTCCTCCACGGCCTCCTGCCAGCCCCCCTCGCCCAGCCACTCGTCCTGCCAGACGTGGAACTGCTGCACGTCGAGCGCCTCGACCCCGAGGTTCCTCAGGCTCTCCTCCGTGCACTCCCTAACGTAGTCGCCCGGGAAGGCCTCGTCGGGATGGAGCCCCGCGGGCGCGGGCCACTCCCGGTTCTTCGGCGGGACCTTGGTCGCGACGTGGATGGCCTCGTCCCGCTCGGCGACGACCTTGCCGACGAGGCGCTCGCTGTGTCCGCCGCCGTAGGCGAGGGCCGTGTCTATAAAGTTCAGGCCGAGGTCCACGGCCCTGTTGAGGGCCTCCAGCGACTGCTCGTCTTTGGCGCCGAGCCAGGCGTCGCCGGCGATCCCCCACGCCCCGTAGCCGATCTCAGAGACCTCGAGCCCCGTCCGGCCAAGCTTCCTGTAGTTCACGTTCCCCTCCGTCTATACCGCTTCGCAGATGAATCGTGTTCTTACCACGGCGGGGTTGGCGCGAAACAACGGGGGCCGGCGTTTATAATGCTCGGATGAAAAGGAGAGGATAGCGGTGCGGGTGCTGGACAGCGGCCAGGAGGCGCTGGTCGAGCGGGAGCGGGCTCTGCTCGACCGCCTGGTCGATTTCCTGGTCGGTTTCGGGGCGCCGGGCGAGGACGTGGAGATCGTCCGCCGGTCGCTCTCGGACCTCGAGGAGCTCTTCTTGCTGGTCATCGTCGGGGAGTTCAACGCCGGGAAGAGCGCGTTCGTGAACGCCCTGCTCGGGGCCGAGGTCTCGCGGGAGGGCGTCACGCCGACGACCGACAGGATCACGCTTCTCAGGCACGCGGAGGAGCCGACGGAGCGGGAGCGGCGGGACGGGGTGCTCGAGCGGGGGCACCCGAACGACTTCTTGCGCGAGGTCGCCATCGTGGACACGCCCGGCACCAACGCGATCATCCGCCACCACGAGGAGCTCTCCCGCGGCTTCGTGCCCCGCAGCGACCTGGTCATCTTCGTCACCTCGGCGGACAGGCCGCTCACGGAGAGCGAGCGCGGGTACCTGGAGCTGGTGCGGGACTGGGGCAAGAAGGTACTCATGGTCGTCAACAAGGCGGACCTTTTCGACGAGGACGGACAGGTCGAGCAGGTCCGCTCGTTCGTGGAGGAAGGCCTCCGCTCGGCCCTCGGCCTCTCGCCCCCGATCTTCTTCGTCTCCTCCCTCCTCGCCCGCAAGGCGAAGGCGGCGACGAGCGCGATGGAGAGCAGGGCCCTGCTTCAGGCCAGCGGCTTCGGCAAGCTCGAAGCCTACGTCTTCGACCTCCTCCTGGACGAGGAGGGCCGGGTGCGCCTGAAGCTGCAGAGCCCGCTCGGCCCCGTCGAGGAGCTCGCCCGCCGCTACCGGGGGGCGGTCGAGGAGCGCCTGAACCTGCTCGAGGACGACTTCAGGACCTCGGAGAACGTCGAGGCCCAGCTCGGGCTGTACGTCGAGGACGCCAAGCGGGACTTCGAGGCCAGGCTGGCGGAGATAGAGAACATCGTCCTGAAGATGGGCGAGCGGGGCGACGTCTGGCTGGAGGAGAACATCCGGCTCATGAACGTGCGGGAGCTCTTCCGCGAGGAGAAGGTCAGGAGGCGCTTCGAGCGGGAGGTCGTGGCGGACACCGAGGAGGTCATAGACGAGCGGGTGGACGAGCTCGTCGACTGGCTCGTGGGGCGCAACCACAAGCAGTGGCGGACCGTGGTGGAGTACGTCGAGCGCCGCCGGCGGGCGGACTACGACGAGGAGATGATCGGGGAGGTCCGCGACGACTTCGAGCACGACCGGGGCAAGATCCTGCGCTCCGTCGGCAAGACGGCCCAGGACGTCGTCGGCGGCTACGACCGCGAACGCGAGTCCGAGCTTCTGGCGACCTCCATCCAGAACGCCGTCGCCCGCACCGCCGCCATCGAGGCGGGCGCCCTTGGCATCGGGGCCGTCGTCGTGGCCCTCGCAACGACCCGCTTCCTCGACGCCACCGGGGTCATAGCGGCGGCCATCATCGCGGGCTACGGGCTCTTCGTCCTCCCGAACCGGCGGCGCAAGGCCCGCCAGGACTTCCGCGAGAAGACGGACGCGCTCCGCCTGAGGCTCGGCGAGGTCTTGCGCCGCCAGTTCGAGACCGAGCTGAACCGTTCCGTGGAGAAGATGCGCGAGGCCATAGCCCCCTACACCCGCTTCGTCAAAACCGAGCACGCGCGCATGACCCGCGCCCGCACGGACCTCTCCGAGATAGACGGCGAAGTGGACGCGCTCAAGGACGAGATCTCCGCCCCGGTCCCCGGTCCCGGAAAAGACGCCTAAAAACCTCTCCCGAAAGGCCATGATGGCCCCCGAAATCGGTGCTGTCGTTCTTCCTCCTCAGATATTAAGGGGGGAGCAAAACGCGCAACATGTTGCGGTCTCGGCCGCCGGGCGGCACAACGCCCGGGGTCGGGCCAGAGATACGGCACGCCGTAAAAATCGTCGGCCCGTCGGACGAGAAGGCCCGCGGGATACGGTTGCCTCTCATGCCGGGTCTGGACGGGTTGCGGGCGCTCGCGGTCGTGGCCGTGCTGCCGTACCACGCGGGGCTGGCGTGGCTCCCGGGCGGGTTCTTGGGTGTTGAGGTCTTCTTCGTCGTGAGCGGGTACCTGATCACCGCCCTCCTCGTCACGGAGTGGCGCCAGCGGGGCCGGATAGACCTCAAAACGTCCTGGCTCCGGCGCGCCCACAGGCTGCTCTGCCGGCGCTCTACCGAAGACCGCTACCAAGGAAGATGCCCCAGGAATGAGGCCCCGGGAATGAGGCGCCGAAAAACCAGATAGCGGCGGCGGATGCCACGACGAGGCCGATCAGCGCCATCGGGGATTCGGTGGGGCTAGGCTCGGCCGCGACGTTGCAGGAGGAGGTCGACGAGCAGTCGGTGGTCGACGCCCAGGTGGGGATGCAGGTCTCCTACGCGATAGACGTCCTCCGTTCGTGGCGGGCAGCCGGGCAGCTCGGGGAGACCGTCGTCGTCCACCTCGGCAACAACGTGCCTTCACCGCCGGCCAGTTCGACGAGATGATGAGGGCCTTCTCAGAGGTTGACCGGGTGGTCTTCGTCAACGCGCGGGTGCCCCGGGCCTGGGAGACGCCCAACGACGAGGTGATCTACGCCGGCGTCCAGGAGCACCCGAAGGCGGAGCTCGTCGACTGGTACTCCGCCAGCGCCGGCAAGCTCGCCCTCTTCGTCGCCGGCGGCGTCCACCTCCAGCCCCCGGGCCAGCGCCTCTACGCCTCCATGATATCCGCCCAGACCGGCCAAGCCTGACACCGCCCACGCGCCCAACCCCCCCAAAGACGCCCCGCCGCACCCCAGTCCGGTAAACTCCGAACGATCCCGCGCGAAAGGAACGGCACCCAACGCCCCAGCGCGGTGGTAGACCAGATGCCACCCCACCCACACAGGAGGAACCGATGGCCGACCGCACGACGAAAGAGCGCAAGCTCATGGCCCTGATGGTCAACGACCTGGAAGCGAGCATGGGCCTCGAGGACCTCTCGCGGGCCGAGGAAGAGGTGGGCGCGCTTCCGGACGACGAGCTGGACAGGATGCTGGCTTCGAGGCTGGAGCTACCCTACCCCACCGACGCGGAGACCCTGGACGCCGCGCTTTTGCACGTCCAGGAACCGGAAACCCTCTCCGGCTCCCCCGGGAACCTCACCGCCGCCCCCGACATGAGCCACGAACCCGGCCCCGGGGAGAACAGGGATGTCTGACGGGCGCGCCGGGTTTCGGGTAGAGGCCGCGGGGTCGTCGCCCGGCCCCGGGAGACGGCCTAACCCTCCTCGCGCAGCCGGCGTTTCAGGTCGGCTACCTGCCGTTCCAGCTCGGAGATGCGGCGGTTCTTCTCCCTGTTTTTCTCCCGCCAGCGGTTCCGGATCTTTTTCTCGAACTCCACGGAGTTCTTGAGAACCAGCCGGTATTCGGCCCCGATCCGGGCCCGCTCTCTTTCCAGACGACGATCGCACCCGTCCACGCCCCCAGTCTAGCGTAACGGCGCCAGGGCACGGCGAAGAGGGGCCGGGGAGTCCCCTGGCCCCTCTCTCCCGACTCGTACGCCCAGGCGTTAGCCCCTGGAGGCGTTCCCTTCCGAGCCGTTGCCCTCGATCTGGATGCGCCTGGGCTCCTGCACGGCCGCGGCCCCCGCGACCCTCACCTCGAGCACGCCGTCCCGGAAGTGGGCGCTGATGCTGCTCTCGTCCGTCCCCTGGGGCAACTGCATGCTCCGCCGGAACGATCCGTAACGCCGCTCCCGCACGTAGTACCCGGAGCCCCGCTTCTCCTCCTCGGCCTCCCGCGTCCCGCTGATGGTCAGAACGCCGTTGTGGAAGGTGATGTCCACATCATCCTGCCTGACGCCCGGCAACTCGGCCCGCACCACGACGTCCCCGTCCTCGTGCAAAACGTCGAGCGCCGGCGCCCACTGCATCGGCTGCAGACCCTGCTGCCGTCCGCCCACCCGCGAGAGGCCGCCGAACATCTCGTCGAACATCCGGTTCATCTCGCTGTGCGCGTCGTAGAACCCGCGACCCCTGAAAGGACTTATAGCCATCTCGACTACCTCCTCTTCTTCGTGGCCCCCTGGCCGGTGTCCTTACGCCCACCATTATACCCACCAACACAGTTTGTCAACAGTTTTTTGACAGATTTTTACGCTCAACTACATGTTTTCTCCCGTTTGTGCTAAGGTATTTCGGCTGGCGGCTAGAGAGGCGGGCGATGGACGAGGGTCGTTTGGGCAGGAACGTTGTCCTGATCCGGGAGAGGCGGATGTGGACGCAGGTGCGGCTGGCGGAGGAGGCCGGGGTGAGCCCGACCACGGTGTCGGGCATCGAGCGCGGGCGGATAGCGCGCCCCCACTTCGGGACCGTGCGCAAGCTGGCGCGGGCGTTGGGGGTGGAGGCCGAGGAGCTCGTCGCGGGGCCTACGGCGGGGCCCGCGGCGGGGCCGGCCGCGCTCTCGTTGGAGTGGGCTATGTCGTCTGGGGAAGAGGAGTTCGAGCGGGGGTTGGAGGGGGCGACCATGGCCAGGCTGGGCTCCCTGTCGCGGGACCTCGGCGAGGAGCAGGACCGGTTGCGGAAGCTCTACGGCGAGGTCGGCGGCGACGGGCCGCGGCGGGTGCTGAAGGGCTTGATCCGGCACGCGGCCGCCAACTCCGGGTCGGTGGACGCGGCGATCTCCGTTCACCCGGACGCGGAGGCCGGCGGGAAGGTTTGAGGCGCGCTAGCCGGGTTGCGCAAGCTCCGAGAGGCGGGAGGTCGGGGTGATGAGGTCCGGGTCCGTGACGACGTCGACCAGGGAGACCCCTTCGTGGGCGGCCGCGTCGCGCAGCGCGGGCACAAGGTCTCCGGGGGCGGTCACGGTGTAGCCTTCGGCGCCGAGGCTGCGGGCGAAGCCGGCGAGGTCCACGGGGCCGATCCCGGAGCCTGCGGTCCTGCCGACGTCGCGGGCCTGGTGCATGGCTATGGTGCCGTGCATCCCGTTTCGGAAGACGACCACCGTAATGCCCACGCCGTAGCGGACGGCGGTCTCTATCTCCTGGCCGCTCATCAGGAACCCGCCGTCGCCGCAGAGTGCTACGACGCTCCTGTCGGGGGCGGCGAGCTTCGCCCCGACGGCGCCGGGGACGCCGTAGCCCATGGCGCCGTTGGCCGCGGCCACCTGGGTGCGCGGGTGGTTGTGGCGCCAGTAGCGGTGCAGAAAGACCGAGAAGTTGCCCGCGTCGTTGACCAGGACGGAGTCTGCCGGCAACACCCCCCGGAGCGCGCCGACGATCTCGGCCGGGTCGATCCCGGCTTCGGACCTGCTCCCCGGCACCTCGCTGAACGCGAGGTAGGCCCCGTGCGCGGCCGTCCAGTCCCGCCCGACCGCTTTCGGGGCGCGGTTGGCAAAGGCTTCGAGGGCGGTGCGTACGTCAGATACGATGCCGCGCTCGACCGGCACGGTGGCCCCGACCGTGCCGGGGTCGAGGTCTACCTGGATCACGGCCTGGTCCTGGCGGGGCAGCGAGTAGCCCTGCGACGTGACCTCGCTCAGGCGGCACCCGGCCACGATCACGAGGTCCGCCTCTTCCAGGGCCTTGAGGGTCTCTGCCGAGGTCGCGAGGGTGAGGTGTCCGAGGTAGAGGGGGTGTTCGTTCGGGAACACGTCCTGGCGGCGGAAGGCGGCGTAGACGCCGGCCCCGAAGGCTTCGGCGAACCGGACCAGGGCCTCGCGGGCGTGCCTCGCGCCGCCGCCCGCGACTACCACGGGCCGTTTCGCGCCGACGAGCCTGCGGGCCACGTGCTCGACGTCTTCGGGATCCGGGGCCGAACGCGGCCTGCCCCCGGAGAGCCGCGCCCCTTCGTCCGCCACCTCCTCGCCCAAAACGTCCGCGGGGAGGGCGAGCACGACGGGGCCGGGGCGCCCGGAAGTGGAGACCCTCACGGCGCGGGCGACGAGCTCGGGGAGGCGGTCGGCGCGGTGGACGGTGGTCGACCACTTCGTGATCGGGGCGTAGAACGCCGTCAGGTCCACCTCCTGGAACGCCTCCCGGTCCAGAAAGTCCGTCTCGACCTGCCCGAGCAGGACGACCATCGGGGTGGAGTCTTGCATCGCGGTGTGGACGCCGATGGCGAGGTTGGAGGCCCCCACCCCCCGCGTCGCCATCGCCACCGCCGGCACGCCGGTGAGCTTCGCGTCGGCCTCGGCCATAAACGAGGCCCCCGACTCGTGGCGGGCGGAGACGAGCGTCGTCTCCGGGTGCCGCTCCGCCGCGTCGAGCACCTCCAGGAAGCTCTCGCCGGGCACGGTGTAGAAGCGCCGAACACCCGCCCGGGCCAGCACGTCGACCGCGAGGTGACCCGCTTTTGCTCGTCCGCCCATTGGACCTCCTCCAGAGTACCGTCCGGCCACCGTACATCCTACACGCCGGCCCCGGGCTGTTCCCTAGGGTGTTAGGTTGTAGAGTGTGCGTGCCGGCGAGGAGGGAGGGAGATGTCCGCGGACGCGGTGGTAATAGGTTGCGGGGTGATCGGGCTCTCCACGGCCATCAGGCTGCGCGAGTCGGGCCTGGACGCCCGCATCGTCACCGCCGAACTTCCGGCGAACACGACTTCGGCCGTCGCGGCTGCGATCTGGTACCCGTACAAGGCCTACCCCCAGGAGGACGTCCTGCGGTGGGGAGCCCGAACCTTCGAAGTGTTCGAAGGCCTGGCCGCGAATCATGGTACCGGGGTGCGGATGCGCGAGGGCGTCGAACTCGGGCGCGAACGGGCCGGGGAGCCGTGGTGGGCGGGGGCCGTATCGGGCGTCCGGCGCTGCGCGGAGGACGAGCTGCCGGCCGGCTACCGCGACGGGCACGCCTTCGTCGTGCCGGTTGTCGAGATGCCCGTCTACCTCCGGTACCTGGTGGACCGCTTCACCGCGGCGGGGGGCGAGATCGAGGAACGCGTCGTCGGACGCCCGGACGAGCTGGCGGGCGAGGCCCGCGTGCTGGTCAACTGCGCCGGCCTCGGGGCGAAGGGGCTCCTCGGGGACGATTCCCTCCGGCCGATAAGGGGCCAGGTCGTCCGCGTCCGAAACCCCGGCCTGGACCGCTTCTCCCTGGACGAGGACGACCCGGAGGGCGTGACGTACGTGGTCCCCCGCTCCGAAGACTGCATCCTCGGCGGCACCGCCGACGAGGGCGCGTGGCATACGGAGCCCGACGCCGTGGCGGCGGCGGGGATCCTGCGCCGCTGCACGGCCCTGGAGCCCCGCCTCGCCGGCGCGGAGGTGCTGGAGCACAGGGTCGGCCTCAGGCCGGGCCGTCCCGAGGTCCGGCTGGAGCGCGAGGCCGACGCTGTCCTCCCCCGCGTACACAACTACGGCCACGGCGGCTCGGGCGTAACGCTCTCGTGGGGCTGCGCCGAGGAGGCGCTGCGGCTCGTGCGCGAGGCGCTAGGCCCCTAGGGGTCACGCGCCGCGCAGGCGCCCCCGCCACCCGGCACGGCGCGTCCCTGCCGGAGGGTTCTGTGCGCCTCTAGTGAGCGCGGCGGAACTCTTCCCTCTCCAGGGCCCGTCTGGGGTGGCTCTCGAGCTCCAACCGCCTCAGGGCTCCGCGTGCAGGTTCGGGTCGAACACCGAGTACCCGGCCTTGCCGGAGCGCTTGGTGCGGTACATCGCGGCGTCAGCCTCGCGCATGAGATCGGCGGGCGACGCGTCTTCCGAGCCGGCCGGGGCGACGCCGATGCTCGCCGTGACGGTGGCCCCCTCCCCCCGCAGGGCGCCGGGCGCCCGCAACCTTTCCAGGATCCGGCCAACAACGACAAGGACGTCCCGGATACCGGGGATGTTCGTGAGCACGACGGCGAACTCGTCGCCGCCCGAGCTCCCCGTTGAGCCGGTTGTGCTCCCGTTGGGCGCGCTCGACGACGCGTCCGAGCTGGGTGCCCACCTGACGCAGCACGCCGAGCAGCCGTGCGTCGGGCTCCATGACCTAGGTGGAGGCCGCACCAGGGTCGGCTCCTCCTCGAAGCGTTCTAGTACCGGCGGCGAGAGAGCCGGGCCCGAACAGGAGGGGGGTAAGAAAGTCGGGCCCGACTACCTGAGGTTACGCGTCCGAAGCCGCAAGGTTTCGCCGGGAACACCAAACACGGTTTCTCGTGCGCGGCGCCACGCGGAAGGCCGGGCCGCGTCGCGGCCCGAGGAAAGATCGCCAAGTTTTGCAAAGTCTTCAGAAGTGGCGGGACCGGGATTCGAACCCGGGACACCACGATTTTCAGGCCGGTCGTGGAGCCTTCACCGACGTTAGCGGGCGTTACAAAACCGCTTAGATACGCTTTTTAGCCTTGCCGGGTGTTCGTACACGTTAACGAGAGTTGCTGCCGCGTTGCTGCCAAAGTTCGCGGATCCAAGTCCCACCACTACTCAATCGTGTTGCGGGCGCTTTCTTTCCCTTTTCATGGGAGCGCTGTGCAAGTCAACGGATTTCGAACGAGGCGATTATCGAAAAGTTGAGCTACCCGATACCCCGTGTGTTCAGGATCCGCCTCCGAACACCCCGCCGCGCTGTGAGTTGGGCTACAAAGGGCGCAGTTCGTAACCGATCCCCGTGCTCTTGTTGCAGATGGCCCGCAGCGGCACGGTGAGCAAAGGGTCGGAGAGGGCGCGGTTGGCCAGCGGACGGGGCGGGAACGCCCGTAAGGCGCGCTCGGTTAGAACGAGGGCGGGTTCTCCGCCGTTCATGGAAGAAGAGGAGCAGATGCCGCCGAGATCCGGGTAGGCGTCGTAGATGGAGCGGGCCCAGCCCTGCGTCAGGACCCTCGCGCCGTTGGAGTTTATGTCGTGAGATGCGCCCGCGCGGGTTGGCCACTTACCGCGCACCGAGAGTAGTTCGACTGCCTCGGAGAGCTCGAAGACGACGAACCATGGCGCCCGGTCGAGGCGGTCGACGGTCCTGGTCTCCTGGAAGAACTCGGCCACGCAGGTGGCGAAAGCTTCTTCCCCGGTGGCACCGTAGAGCACGCCTAAGACACTAGGGCCGGGCGGTGGCGGGTGGTGGTCGAAGCGGACGTTCGGCGCGGGGCCCCAGTGTCTTAGGTCGTCCCATGACTGCGGATGCGGGCCGCCCGCGCAGTAGATCCTAGCCAGCCGTGTCCCGGCCTTGAGCCGAGCGATGTCGGGGACGACATCCTCCCGTAGGTAATTCGCCGACGGTGCCGGAAGCAGCTTCCGGCCTCCACCCGTACTCAACAGCCCGCCGTTCTCACGGGGGCTCTCGCCATGTCGCGGCTCGTCCGAGGCGTGACCGCATAGCGCAAAGCTCTAGAGGGATTCGGCGAGCGGGAGGAGCGGTGAGGGGTCACGCCCCCCAAGCAACCATTCCCTAGGGGTAAGATCCCTGCCGAGATCCTCATCGCGAAGCTCGGGCTTGGGAAGGTGGAACCACCGCGCGACTGCGACGGGACTTAGGCGACGGTCTATCAGCGGCAGCACATGCTTTACGCCCGGCACCTCGCCAGAATCCGTGAACTGGAAAAGCGGCAGGCGCCACTCCCGACCCGGCTTGACCCCGTAAAGGGTTCCGGCGTCGAGCCTCTGACGCACGCTTCCGTCGCTGACGCCCCTGAGGCGGTCTGCGGCCTCCTTCGTGGTAAGCGCGGCGGCGAGCAACCCCGCGTAGCTCGCCTCGTAGGCGATCTCGGGGTCTACTTCCTCTTCGTCCAGCGGCGAGAACCTCGCCCCCACACTCCGAAGAACCTCCGCCTCTGACTCGGGGAGTTCCGACTCCAGGTGCCACCCGATCGCCGCATCGGCGAACCGCCCCGGCGAGTTCAGCATCCGCTCAACCATCACAAGGTTGGCTTCCAGCAGGTAGCCGAGGACCCGTTTCGCGAGCTCGTCGGCCCCTCCCCCCTCCGCCGAAGCCTCCGCGTCCTCTGTCGCCCGATCAGCCCGTTCCCGTCGCTCCGGCTCGGGCGTAGCCGAAAAGCCAGCCCCGGCGAGTAGTGCCACGACCCCGGCCCACAACCGTCCGGTCTCCTCAACACTCGCCATCACCTGCGGGTCGAGGCGGGCGGTCTCCGCCGATCGCTCGGCATGCGGCAGCCCCTCCAGCAACGCCTCATGCCGCCTGAAAGCTCGATGAACCTCGGCCAGGTAGCGCTCGCTCTGTCCCTCCGATCCGGGCCTAGTGGCGAACGTCATAATCTTCCTCCTTTTGAACCCCCGGTGAGGGATCCAGTGACGAACCGAATCCTATCGGTTTACTTACGCAACTATATGACGTAAGCGTGCGTAACATTGTAGCACCCTTCCGACTCGGTGGAGCAGCCGACCGGTCGGCCGAAGCGCACATCCGCTCCCCCACCTCTTTTTCGATCGGAACCGGCCTAATCGGACCGATTACGGCAGAGCCGCGATGAGGATTCAAAGCGTCGGCCAGCTCGCATGGCTCCGATTAGGCCGTTGGTACCTAGGTTAGTGTGGCCAAAGGAGGATGGGAAATTCCGGCGCGTCGTCCCAGATCCGCGCGACCTGGTTCGAAGCAAGGTCCGAGAATCAAGATCTCGAATTAGTCTAGTATTGCCCTGTAACAGACAAGGGGGCAAGCGGGGATGTTCGGATCCGAGATACTCGAGGTTGCCATCGGTGTGGGAGTACTGTACCTCGTGCTGAGCCTCGTATGCTCGGCGATAACAGAGGCGGTGGCCCGAGCCTTCGCCATGCGCTCGGGCACGCTCAGGTCCGGCATTCGAAACCTGTTGTGCGATCCGCACGGCGAGGGTTTGGCGAGAGACTTCTACGACCACCCACTGGTCAAGGGCCTGTACCGGCAAAAGATGAATTGGAACAACGATGCTCTTTATGATCCTTTACCTGTAACGTTGGGTTATGCGAAGGTGTTGGCTCGAGTGGTTAAGCGCATGCGGGGCCTCGGGAGTGCGCCCTACCAGTTCCGATTCTTTATGTAACTCGAACATCCCAACTCTCGGTACCTCCCCCGCGCATGAGACTTTCAGCGGCGCGTACTGGTGGGGGCGGTCAAGAGTCGTGCTCTTACCGCGGCACTCCGAACCTTTAATGCGGCCCTCTAGCCTCTCCCCTTCGCCGGAGCGGTGCGCGCCTAAACGTTCTGACACACCTTAATCAGTGTGCTATAACTCGGTGATGGATGCGAAGACGCGGTACAAGGTTCGCAGGGTCGTCAGCAGGGGGTCGCCCTCCTACCAGTTCGGCCATTACGAGATGATGGGCAGGCCGGGTGCACGGCGGTCGGTGTTCAAGGTGCTCGTGCATCTTGGGGATCACCAGACGCCCGAAGCCGCGCTCGACGCGTGGCGCGAAGATGTCGAGAGAGCGCGGCGGGTAGGACGCGAAAAGACGGCCTCGCGGATCGAGGCGAAGATGCAGAAGCTCGAAGGCACAATCAACAAAAGAACGGAGGCGCGGTGACCAAGAGGGCTAACGGCGACGGCGATACCTGGCCGCGCAAGAACAAGGCCGGGCAGATAACGAGCTACCGCGGCGCGTACTTCGGGCCAGATGGGAAGCGCCGCTACGTCTCCGGTAAGACAAAGGAAGAAACGCGGGCCAAGTTGCGCAAGGTCCGGGGAGATGCGGATCGGGGGCTCGTCTCCGACGTCGGAAACGTCAAGCTCTCTCAGTACCTCAAGCGGTGGCTAAACGATTCCGTTAGGGGTAGCGTGAAGCCCATCACGCACTCGTCGTACGCGACGCTAGTAAACAAGCACGCCGTCCCGTCCCTGGGCAACGTCAGGCTCTCGAACCTCACCCCCGCCCACCTGCAAAGGTTCTACCGCTCGAAACTCGATGAGGGCCTGGCCCCGCGGACGGTTCAGTATTTGCACGTCGTCTTGCACCGGGCGCTCAAGCAGGCGCTGCGCTGAGGGCTCGTGCCGCGCAACGTGGCAGAGGCAGTTGACCCGCCCAGGGTGCCCAAGAAGGAAATCACCCCCCTATCCCCCGAACAGGCCCGCGCGTTCCTAGAAGCGGTCCGGGGGGACCGGCTCGAGGCGTTGTACGTGCTCGCCATCCACACCGGCATGAGGCAGGGCGAGCTGCTGGCGCTCAAATGGGACGACGTGGATCTCGAATCTGGCGTGCTGCGGGTCAGGGGCACGAAGACCGCCAGAAGCCGCCGCACCGTGAAGCTGTCCCGGGCGGCGCTTGAGGCCCTGACAGACCACCTTACGCGCCAACTAGAAGAGATCGACCGGGCGGGCGGCGCGTGGCGTGAGAACGGCCTCGTGTTCGCCACAGGGATAGGGACGCCGCTCAACCGCCACAACCTCACGCAGCGCTCGTTCGGGCCGCTGCTCGAGCGGGCCGATCTCCCCCGCGTCCGTTTCCACGATCTGCGCCACACGTGCGCGACGGTCCTGCTCTCCAAAGGCGTCCACGCGAAATTCGTGCAGGAATTGCTGGGACACTCGACCATAGCCATCACGCTGGACACCTACAGCCACGTCTTGCCCGGCATGGGCGGCTCGACGGCCGACGCCATGGACGACGTTTTCGCGCCGTAGATCGATGTGTCGCAAACCCCGTCACGAAATGCCCGGCAAGGAAGGGCACGTCGCAGCTTTCGGCTAGCACGTAGCCATCGCGTCGCCAACGGCTTTTGAGGCGTTCGTTCGTAGCGCGCTCCAGGAAACGGGCCGGTGTTGCATGGATGTCCGATCAGGGTACGGCGGGTACGCTTCAGAACGTTTCGGCCAATCCCCCGCGGAGGACGATGCGGCGGTTGCGGTTCTCTATGACGCCCTCGCGCTGGAACTCGCTCATCACCTTGGAGACGGCCTCCCTGGTGGAGGCGATCATGTTCGCCAGGTCCTGGTGCGTGAGCCGCACGTCTATGAGCGTGCCACTCCCGTTC
>CADCVH010000045.1 GCA_902806085.1 uncultured Rubrobacteraceae bacterium
GGGCGCGGGAGGAGGACAGGCCGATCCTGCTCTCCGTCGGCTACTCGGCCTGCCACTGGTGCCACGTCATGGAGCGCGAGTCTTTCGAGGACGAAGAGACGGCGCGCATGATGAACGAGCACTTCGTCAACATAAAGGTCGACCGCGAGGAGCGGCCGGACATCGACTCCATTTACATGTCCGCCGTGCAGGCCCTGACCCGCCACGGCGGGTGGCCGATGACGGTCTTTATGACCCCCGACGGCGCCCCGTTCTACGGCGGCACGTACTTCCCGCCCGTCCCGTCGCGCGGCCTTCCTTCCTTCCAGCAGCTCCTCCTGACCCTCGCCGACGCCTACGAGAACCGCCGCGAGGAGGTCCTCCAGAGCGCCGGCTCCGTCCGCGACTACCTCCAGGCCACCACCGGCGCCGCCATGCCGAGGGCCGAGGCCACGGGCACGGCCTTGCTGGACGCGGCGGCCGCCTCCCTTCTGGCCGAGCACGACGACCGTTTCGGCGGCTTCGGCGGGGCCCCCAAGTTCCCCCAGCCGATGAACCTGGAGGTCCTGCTGCGCCACCACCACCGCACCGGCGATCGGGGCGCCCTGGCGGCCGTGGAGACAACCCTGCGCCGGATGGCCGACGGCGGCATCTACGACCACCTCGGCGGCGGCTTCGCCCGCTACTCCGTGGACGCCTACTGGCTCGTCCCCCACTTCGAGAAGATGCTCTACGACAACGCCCTCCTCTCCCGCCTCTACCTGGAGGCCCACCAGGCGACCGGAGACCCCTTCTACCGCCGCGTCGCCGAGGAGACCCTCGACTACGTCCTGCGCGACATGACGAGCCCCGATGGGGGCTTCTACTCGGCCGAGGACGCGGACTCCGAGGGCGAGGAAGGCAAGTTCTACGTCTGGACGCCCGGGGAGATAGAGGAGGTGCTCGACCCGGAGGAGGCGAGGCTCGCGCTGCGCTACTGGGACGTCACCGAGCGGGGCAACTTCGAGGGCAAGAACATCCTCAACGTCCCGCGCCCGCACGAGGCGGTGGCCGACGAGTTCGGCATCACGCCGGAGGAATTGTGGGAGCGCATCGTCGGGATCCGGGAGAAGCTGTTCGCCGCCAGGGAGGGACGGGTCCGTCCGGGGCGGGACGAGAAGGTGCTGGCGGCGTGGAACGGCCTCATGCTCCGCTCCTTCGCGCTGGCCGCCCGCGTCACGGGCCGCGAAGACTACCGCGAGGCCGCCCGCAGAAACGCGGCCTTCATGCTGGACAACATGAAGACGGATGGGCGGCTCCACCGTTCGCACAAGGACGGGAGGGCGCGGTTCAACGGTTACCTGGAGGACTACGCGATGGTCGCGGACGGCCTCGTGGCGCTGTACGAGGCCACCTTCGAGACGCGCTGGCTCGCCGAGGCCGACGTGGTCTGCGACGCGATGAGCGAGCTTTTCTGGGACGAAGAGAGGCGCGCCTTCTACGACACCCCCGCCGACCACGAGGAGCTCGTCACCCGCCCGCGCGACGTCTACGACAACGCGACCCCCTCGGGCAACTCCGTCGCCGCGGAGGTCCTGCTCAGGCTCGCCCTCTTGCTCGACCGCAACGACTACCGCAGGCGGGCCGAAGAGGTCCTCGAAGAGATGGGCGGGGGGATGGAGAAGATCCCGTCCGCCTTCGGGCGCCTGCTCGCCGCCCTGGACTTTTCCGTCTCCGGGACCCGGGAGGTAGCGCTTGTGGGCGACCCCAGGGCACCGGATACCCAAACGCTCCTGGAGGTCGTCTACGCCCGCTACCTGCCCAACAAGGTCGTCGCGGGCCACAGGGAGGACGACGCCGAATCCGCCGGCCTGGTACCGCTTCTCGCCGGGCGCCCCACGCGCGACGGCCGGGCGACCGCCTACGTCTGCGAGGGCTACGCCTGCCAGGCCCCGACCACCGACCCGGAGGAGCTGGGGCGGCAACTCGACGCCGGCTGACCGCCCGGTGCTCCCCCCCGGCGCGGGAGGGCCACGGACCTCTGGCGAGGATGCCGTCCCGGCCTATACAATATTCGGGCTGTGAAGTCTAAGGTTCGCACCTCGCACCTGCTGTTCGCGCTGCTGGTCGCGGCGTTCATCACCTTCTACCCTCAGTTGGACGCCGGCGGATACTGCGGCGACGGCGGATGCCCCGAAGTCTCGTACCCGGCGCACGCGGCCGGTGCGGCGACCGGCGCGGCGTCGGTCGCGTCTGGGGCGTCTTTCGTGGTGGCCGCCCTCGTCGCGGTCCCGGGAGTTCTTCTCGTCCGCGCGGCCGGCTCCGTGCTCCCGATGCCGCCTCCCGGCGTCCTCTTCGGCATAACCCTCTCCCCGGAGACCCCCCCGCCCCGGCCCCCGGCGTAGCCCGGGCAAGGCGCCGGCCTCGGGGCCGGCGCCGCCCACGCCGATACAGCGGAGGCCGTACCCCCGAAGGACCGCCAGAGGCGTCTTCCGGCTGGCCGCGCCTCCGTCTCGAGAACACCCGCGAGAGGAGAAACCCGTGACGAAGACCGATGCGCCGAGATCCCGGCGCGTGTTGCTCACCCTTACTTTGACGATCGCCGTCCTCGCGACGGCGGCGCTGATCGCGTCGGGCCAACTGGGAGGCGGTGGAGGAACCGGCGACGCCGAAGGGCTCTACTCGGGGATACCGCAGAGCGGCACGACGCTGGGTGAGGCCGACGCCCCGGTGACCATCTCCGTCTACGAGGACTTCCAGTGCCCCTTCTGTGGCCGGTTCGGCCGCGAGGTTCTTCCGGGGGTGATACGAGACCACGTCGAAACCGGGGAGGCCAAAGTGGTGTCCCGGCCCCTGACCTTCCTCGGCGAAGACTCGGTGGAGGCCGCGAGGGCCGCCCTGGCCGCGGGCGAGCAGGACCTCTACTGGCAGTACCACTCGCTGCTGTTCGAGAACCAGGGCGCCGAGAACTCCGGCTACGTCACCGACGGGTTCCTCGACGGCCTCGCCCGGAAGGTCCCCGGACTCGACCGGGATGCGTGGAACAACGACCGGCGCACCGCGTACGCCTTCGAGGCGGAGCTTGCGGAGGCGGCCTCGGAGGCGCGGGCTTCGGGCGTGAACTCGACCCCGAGCGTGATCGTGGGCGGCCCAGACGGCGAGAAGAGGTTGACGGGTGCGGAGGGCCCCGAGGACGTCTCGGTTGCGATAAGAGAAGTGGGAGGTTCCTAAAGTATGGCCCTTCGCGCGAAAGGCGCGCCGGATGACCGGGTCCTCCGGGCGGTACTGGGGGCGCTGGCGATCCTGGGCCTGCTGGTAAGCGCCTACCTGACCTGGGCCCATTTCGCCGGTCTGGAGCCGGTGTGCGGCCTCGGGAGCCACGGCTGCCAGACGGTGCAGTCCAGCCGCTTCGCCACCGTCCTCTCCGTCCCGGTGGCGGTGCTTGGCCTGGCTGGCTACGCCGGCCTGCTGCTCGCCGCGCTGCTGAAGGGCGAGGCCGGGGCCTACCTCGGGCTGCTGGTGGCCCTGGTGGGCACGCTCTTCAGCGCCTACCTCACGTACCTCGAGGTCTTCGTGATCGGGGCCGTCTGCCAGTGGTGCGTGGCGAGCGCCGCGATCATGGCCTGCGCGCTGCCGTGCGCCGCCGTCAGGATCGCGAGGTCCCCGACGGGCCGGTAACGGATCGAAGGGCCCCGTCCTCCGCCAACCCCGACGCCTCGTGACCCAGCCTTCGCGGGAGCCGCTCCTCGCGCGCAGCATCGCGAGCCACCGGGTTCAAACGCGAAGGATCCGCCAGCGGAGGGCGCCCAGGCGGAGGATGCCCAGGCGTAGCCCGCCGCTGGCACGAAGCCGCGGGGCCCGGCGCGGCAAGCGCCCTACGGGGGCCGGTGGGCGGAAGCCCGGCGTTCGCTATCAGCCGAAGATCGCGAGGGGCAGGTACGAAGAGACGATCCAGTTGGGGGCGTCGACGACCTCGCTGATCTTGAGGTCCACCACGAGGCTCGCCAGCGCGTAGGCCTCCACCGGTTCCAGCCCGTAGGTCGTGCTGATGTGCTCGACCATCGCCCGCACGGAGTCCTTCGTCGCCTGCATGAGATCGGTGCTGACGCCCATCGTCGCGTACCAGCCGCCGTCGTCGACCAGCGGGGTGAGCGGTCCCGGGGTCTGGAATTGCGGGGCGGGAATGCTCCTGTCCTTGATCAGGTCGAAGCGAAGGGCGGCGTGCATGGGGCACTCGATGCCGGTGACGCATACCTCGCCGTCGCCCTGGGCGGCGTGGGCGTCGCCGCAGGAGAAGAGCGCGCCCGAGTGCTGGACGGGCAGGTAGAGGACCGAGCCCTTCGTGATGTGCCTGGTGTCCATGTTGCCGCCGAAGGGCCCCGGGGGCATGATGACCGGCTTCTCCGGGCCGGTGGGGGAGACGCCCATCGTGCCGAAGAAGGGCTCGATGGGAACGACTATGTCGTCCTTGAAGAAGGTGTAGTCGCCGTTCGTGAGGTCGAAGACCTTCAGGTACGCGTCCGGGAAATCCTCCGGCAAGAGGCCGAAGCCCGGGAGGACTGCCATCCAGCCCCAGCCGACGGTGTGGATGTCCAGCACCTCGACCGCGAGGACGTCGCCCGGTTCGGCGCCCCGCATCGCGACGGGGCCCGCGAGCGGATAGAGCCTCTCCCAGTCTAAAGCGGCGAGGTCGTCGACGGTCGAGTCCGGCGTGACCTGGCCGTCGGAGACCTCCCGCGTCCGGTATACGACGGTGTCCCCCGGCTCCACCGTGAGCACGGGCTCCTGGTCGTTGTCCCAGACGTAGTGGACCCTGTCCTCCGGAAAATAGTGCGTCGTCGCCACCCGCGTCCTCCCGCTCTCGCTTTGCCCGGGCCGTACTTTCTCATAAGGAGGCCGTGAGGTTCTAGGTTCTGAGGTTTTAAGGCGAAAGGTTCTGGGTGCCGATTATCCGCTGCCAACCCCGACGGTTCCACATAACCTCACACTTCTCCGGCGAATTCCCGTCAACCGGGGAGCCCAAAAACCTCAGAACCTCGAAGCCTCGTGCCTAAAGCCTATCAAGCGCCTGTTCGAGGTCGGAGATGACGTCCTCCGGGTGCTCGATGCCCACGGAGAGCCGGATGAGGTTCTCCCTTACGCCGAGCCGCTCGCGGCGGGAGGGCGAGAGCTCCCGGTGGGAGGAGGTCGCCGGGTGGATGGCTAAAGTGTAGACGTCGCCGAGGCTCGGCGCCTTCACGCAGAGGTCGAGCGCGTTCAGGAACCGGAAGGCGGCGTCCCGGCCTTCCTCGGGATCGACGTCGAGCTCGAAGGAGACGAGGCCGCCGGCGTCCGAGAGGACGCGCTTTGTGGTCTCCAGGTCCGGGTGGTCCCCGAGGGAGGGGTGGTTGACCTTCGAGATCTTCGGGTGGTCCTGAAGACGGGCCGCGACCTCGCGGGCATTCGCGCACTGGCGCTCCATCCGTAAAGAGAGCGTCTTGAGGCCGCGGTGGGCGAGCCAGGCCTCGAAGGGACCGAGCACGCCGCCGACGAGCTTGCGGAGGCTCTCAACGGCCGCGTCGTAGGGCGGACGGGCGACCACCACCCCTGCTGTCAGGTCGCCGTGGCCCGAGAGGTACTT
Organism: uncultured Rubrobacteraceae bacterium; assembly: GCA_902806085.1. Classification (GTDB taxonomy): domain Bacteria; phylum Actinomycetota; class Rubrobacteria; order Rubrobacterales; family Rubrobacteraceae; genus Rubrobacter_D. The sequence continues at coordinate 5,579 of CADCVH010000045.1, forward strand.
TGTCGCGCTGTGGACCACGATGTCCGCGCCGAGGTCCAGCGGGCGCTGCAGGTAAGGGGTGCCGAAGGTGTTATCCACGATAAGGGCCGCGCCGGCGGCCCGCGTTATCCCGGCAAGGCCCGCGATGTCCGCGACGCGGAGCAGGGGGTTCGAGATGGTCTCGACCATCACGGCCCTTGGCCCCAGCTCCGCGACCTTTTTCTCGACGAGGCCGAGGTCGTAGGCGTCCACGAACCGGGTCTCCACGCCGTTCGCGCCGAAGACCTGAACGAGCAGGGTCGCCGTCGAGCCGTAGAGCTGCTCGGCGGCAAGGGCGGTCGTCCCGCCCGTCAGCTCCGTCGCCGCGAGCGCCGCGTGCGTGGCGGCCATCCCCGACCCGAAGGCGAAGGCGCGGGCTTCGCCCCGCAAGCCCTCCAGGGAGCCGACCGCGTCCTCAAAGGCGCGCACGGTCGGGTTGTCGTAGCGGGCGTAGCTGTAGCCGGGCTCCTCGCCGCCGAGGACCCTGTCGGTGGTCTCGATGTCCGGGTGGGAGAAGGTGGTCGAGGCGTAGATGGGCGTCGAGACCGGGTAGAAATCCCCCCGGCCGTTGCCGGAACCGCCGGGACTCCCGCCGCGGCTCTCGCCACGGCTCTCGCCGGAGTGCACGGCGCGCGTGTCGAAGCGGCGGGCGTCCGCGTTACCCATGACGGATCACCCCTACCGCCCGGCGGGGCCGCCCGCCTCTCGCAAACCGGCCTAGTCCACAAAAGATCGAAGCGAATGACATGACCCTAGAATACCGGGTTTTGGGGGCGGCCGTCGGCCGAGCCCTAAACGGTCGTGGTCGCAGACCCGAGCATCCGCAGGCACCGTGCCAGGGCCTCCCCGTCCCGTTCGTCTTCGAACCGGATCCCCCCGGACTCCAGCGCCTCTTCGGGCGTCATCCGCCCGCCGGTCATGGCCAGGAAGGTTTCGGCGCCACCGGAGACCACCACGTCCGGGGCTTCGGCATTTCCCTGCCGGGCCTCGACCGCGCCTCCTTCGGCCCGCAGGTGGAACGCCTCCCCGTCGATGCGAAACTCGTAGACTTCCCGCGGGCCACTCGCCTCCGGCTCGAACAGGGACCGCAGGGCCGTCACCACCCACGCCGGACGGTATTGGTCCCCGTCCCGCGGTTCCTGCGTGAGCCTGGACCCCCACCGCGACAGCGCCAGGACCACGGGCTCCAGCGACCGCCCCAGCTCCGTTAGCTCATAGACCTCGGACCCCGCAGGCGGCGGCAATGTCGCCCGCCGCACGATTCCATGCCCCGCCAACGCCTTTAGCCGCGCGGCGAGCAGGTTCGTGCCGATCCCCGGCAGCCCCGCCAACAGGTCTTTGAACCGCTTCGGCCCCGTCGAGAGCTCGCGCACTAGGAGCAGCGTCCACCTCTCCCCGACTACGTCCAAAGCCCGCGCCACCGTGCAGTACTGGCCGTAACTCCTCTTGCCCACAACTAGCGCTCCCAAGTCCGTTCATAATAAAGTAGCATTCACTTGAAAATTATATAGTAATGGTGTATATTTACAAGCGTGGACGAACGAAAGTTACGGGGGATATCGGATGACGGATGAGGCTCGCGTGAGTGTTATGTCGGAGCGGCCCGCGGAGACGCCGGAGTTGTTACAGGGTTACTTTGCGCGCATCGACAAGGGAAAGTTGCTGTCGCGGAAGGAGGAGTTGGATCTCGCGCGGGCGGCGCAGGCCGGCGACCGCCGCGCCAGGCAGAGGCTTATCGAGAAGAACCTCAGGCTCGTGGTAAGCATCGCCAAGAAGTACAGGAGCCAGGGGCTGCCGTTCGAGGATTTGATCCAGGAGGGCAACATCGGCCTGATGAAGGCCGTCGATAAGTTCGACCCGGAGAGGGGCTGGCGTTTCTCCACGTACGCGACGTGGTGGATCCGTCAGGCCGTGCAGCGGGGCGTCGCTGACAAGGGCCGCACCATAAGGGTGCCGGTGCATCGGGGCGACAAGGTCCGCAAGATGGCCCGGACCTACAACCAGCTCTCCGCCGAGTTCGAGCGGGAGCCCACCGACGAGGAGGTCGCCGGGCGGTTGGAGTGGCCCGTCGAGCAGGTGCGCGACCTGAAGAGCTCGCTGTGGGACGCCACGAGCCTCAACCAGCCCGTCGGCTCCGAGGCGGACGGTTCCGAGGTCGGGGAGCTCATCGCCGACGAGCGGTCCTCGGACACCGCCGGGGAGGTCATCAACGATCTCGAGACGGCGGGCCTCGAGGAGGCCATCGGGCGGCTCCCGGAGCGGCACAGGCTCGTTCTTGTGCGGCGCTACGGCCTCGGCGACGAGGGCGCGGCGACCCTGTCCCAGCTCAGCGACGAGTTGGGCATCTCCAGGGAGAGGGTGCGCCAGATCCAGCGCGAGGCCGAGCGCATGCTCGCCACCAGCGAGTACGGGCGGGCCGCCGCTTAGAGAACCCCGGCACCGACCCGAAGCCGCCGCGTAACAGCGCGGCGGTTTCGGGTTCGAGGTTTCGGGTTCGAGGGGCGCTGGTCGGAACTTTTCCACGGCGCCCGTGGCCCGGCGCCCGTGGCCCGGCGGCCGGTCCCGGCAAGATCCCCGAAGGCCCATCTACCGGAGCTCCAACTTCAAAACCTCGATGCCTTCCTCCGACGGGACGCGGGCTTTCCGGCGACCGCTCTATACTAGGGACCGAGAAACCCGACGAAAGGTCTTCCCGTGGAGAACGCGCAGAACAGGATCGACTACTTCGAGCGGATGCTGGCCGACAACCCGGAGAACCCGACCGGCCTTTTGGCCCTGGCCAACGAGTACAAGAAGGCCGGGCGCGACGAGGACGAGGCGGCGGTGCTCGCGAGGTACGTGGAGGCGCACGAGGACGAGGGCAACGCGTACCTGCGTCTCGGGGAGGTCCTGACCAGGCTCGGGCGGGAGGACGAGGCTCGGGAGGCCTACGGGACGGGCATCGGGCAGGCCGAGAAGTTCGGGCACAGCGGTATGGCCGAGGACCTCAGGCTCGCGCAGGTCCAGCTGCGCGGGTAGGTCTAAAGAGGCCGGTTCGGGGGTAAGAATTCGACCGACCATGTGGGGTATCATAGAGAAGATCGAGTTGTCTTATAGCCTGGCCAAGAGTGCGGCGTGGGGGGAGGCGGGGCGCGTGCCCCGTCTCCCCTCGTGGACGCTCGGGCCTCTTCAAGACCGCAACGTGAGGGTGTGATCCTGTGGAAAAACAGACGGAGTACCAATTTTACGGGCCCAACCTGGGCTACGTGCTGGAGTTGTACGAGAGGTACCGCGAAGACCCCGACTCAGTGGACGAGGGGGCGCGAGAGTTCTTCGAATCGTGGAGCCCGCCGCGGTCCAACGGGGCCGGCACCAACGGCAGCGCCGCGGCGGTGTCGCGGGACGTCGAGCTCGACGTCGAGAAGGCCGTCGGGGCCTCCAAGCACGTCAGGCACATAAGGGACTTCGGGCACCGGGCGGCGAAGCTCGACCCGTTGGGCAGCGAGCCCCCCGGCGACCCGACCCTCGACCCCGAGTTCTACAGGATCACGGACGATGACTTGGATCACCTGCCGCCCCTCATCATCGGCGGGCCAATAGCCGGGAAGAGCGCGACGGCGCGCGAGGCCGTGGAGGAGCTCAGGAACCTGTACTGCAACACCACCGGCTACGACTTCGGCCACGTCCACGACCCGGACGAGCGGTTCTGGCTCAGGGAGGCCGTGGAGTCCGGGCGCTTCGCCAAGCGCATGGAGGGCGAGAGCGCCAAACGCCTGCTCATGCGCCTGACGCGCATAGACACCTTCGAGAAGTTCTTGCACAAGTCCTTTCTCGGCCAGAAGCGGTTCTCCGTCGAGGGCAACGACATGGTCGTGCCGATGCTCAACCTTCTGGCCCGCAGGGCGACGGAGGGCGGGACGCCTGAGATGGTGCTCGGCATGGCCCACCGCGGGCGCCTCAACGTGCTCGCGCACGTTTTGGACAAGTCTTACTCCAGGATCTTCGGCGAGTTCCAGCAGCCGGAGAAGGGCGAGTCCTCCTCCGCGGCGAGCCGACCGGGCGACGCCTGGGTGGGCGACGTGAAGTACCACCTCGGCATCCGCGGCTACCACCTGAGCGACGCCGAGGCCGACGAGCAGGTGCTCGTGAACCTCGCCCCCAACCCGAGCCACCTCGAGCACGTCAACCCCGTGGTCGAGGGGATGGCCCGGGCCGCCCAGGAGAGGCGCGACTCGGCCGGTCCTCCGGTCCGGGACGAGGAGAAGTCGCTGCCGGTGCTGCTGCACGGCGATGCGGCCTTCCCCGGCGAGGGCGTCTCGGCGGAGACGCTAAACCTCAGCCGGCTGCCCGGTTACAGGACGGGCGGGACCATCCACATCATCACCAACAACCAGCTCGGGTTCACCACGGAGCGCCAGGACGCGCGCTCGACGACCTACGCCAGCGATCTGGCCAAGGGGTTCGAGATCCCGGTCGTCCACGTCAACGCCGACGACCCGGAGGCCTGCCTGGCGGCGACCCGGTTGGCCTACGCCTACAGGGAGAGGTTCCACAAGGACTTCCTCATCGACCTGATCGGCTACCGCAGGTTCGGCCACAACGAGGGCGACGAGCCCGCCTACACCCAGCCCGTCATGTACCAGAAGATCAAAGACCACCCCACGGTGCGCGAGATCTGGGCGAAGGAGATCGAGGACAGGGGCATCATCAGGGCCGGGGAGGCCGAGGGGATGGTCGAGGAAGTCTACGCGGCCATGGAGGAGATCCGCAAAAAGCCCAAGGAACAGGTGCAGGATGAGGAGCTCGAGACCGAGCAGCCCCGCACCCCCCTCGCCGAGGTCCCCGAGACGGCCGTTGCAACCGAGAAGCTCGTCGAGCTGAACTCGGCGCTCCTGGAGCGCCCGGAGGGCTTCAAGCCCAACTCCAAGCTCGAGCGGCTGTTCCAGAAGACGAGGGCAAACCTCGGAGACGAGGGGGAGGACAGGATCGACTGGGCGCACGCCGAGGCGCTCGCGTTCGCCTCGCTGCTGGAGGACGGCGTCCCGATCCGGCTTACGGGTCAGGACTCCGAGCGCGGCACCTTCTCCCAGCGCCACCTCGTCCTGCACGACGAGGAGGTGGGCGAGGACTACGTGCCGATGCAGAACATCCCGCAGGCCAAAGCGTCCTTCGCGGTCCACAACAGCCCGCTTTCGGAGATCGCGGTGATGGGCTTCGAGTACGGCTACACCATGAACGCCGACGACGCGCTCGTCCTGTGGGAGGCCCAGTACGGGGACTTCGCAAACGTGGGGCAGCCGATGATCGACCAGTTCATCGTCTCGGGCCAGGCCAAGTGGGGCGAGACCTCGGGCCTGGTCATGCTCCTGCCGCACGGCTACGAGGGGCAGGGGCCGGAGCACTCGAGCGCCCGCCTGGAGCGTTTCCTGCAGCTCGCGGCGATGGAGAACATCCGCGTCGCCAACCTCACCACGGCCGCCCAGTACTTCCACCTGCTCCGGGCGCAGGCGAAGCTCAAGGAGAACAAGCGCCCGCTCGTCATCATGGCGCCCAAGAGCCTGCTCCGGCATCCGATGGCGGGCTCGGGCCTCAAGGACCTCTCCGAGGGCCGCTTCCGGACCGTGCTCGACGACGAGGAGGCAAAGGGGCGCGCGGAGGAGATCGAGCGCCTGATCCTCTGCTCCGGCAAGTTCTACACGGAGCTTGCGGGGAGCGACACCCGGGAGGAGGACGATTCCACCGCGGTCGTCCGCGTCGAGCTTCTCTACCCCTGGCCCGGGGAGAGCATCAGGGAGGTGCTCGACGGCTACCCCAACCTGCGGGAGGTCGCGTGGGCCCAGGAGGAGCCCGAGAACATGGGCGCCTGGACCTTCGTCCGGCCGCGGCTGGAGGAGGTTCTCGGCAGGGAGGTGCCGCTGCGCTACGTCGGCAAGCCCGCCCGCCCGAGCCCGGCCCAGGGTTCCGCGAGGTACCACAAAGAAGAGCACGCGGCCATCGTGCGCGAGGCCTTCGAGGAGGACGGGAAAGACAAAGAGGCCGTGGAGGAGACGCAGGACAGGGCCTCCGCCCCGAGCGCGTAGAGTGTGGATCAGATCAGAGAGGTAAGGTGAGCCGCCGTGGCGGATGAGATACACGTTCCGGAGCTCGGGGAGTCCGTCGCCGACGCGACGGTCGGCCGCTGGCTGAAGCAGGAGGGCGAGGCCGTCTCGGCGGGCGACGCGCTCGTGGAGCTCGAGACGGACAAGATCAACTTCGAGGTAGAGGCCGAACACGACGGCGTCCTCGAATCCATAGCCAAGGCCGAGGGCGACACGGTCACGGTCGGCGAGGTGATCGGCACTTTAGGCGAGGGCAACGGCTCGGTATCCCAACAGCAGGAGGCCGAGGCCTCAGAGGAAGGAGCTTCCGGGGAAGAAGAGGCGGCCGAGGAGCAGCCCGAGGCGGAATCCGGGACGGGGTCCCGGCCCTCCGCCGAAGAGGCGAACGGCCACAGGGAGGACGGCGGCGGCCGTGCCTCGCCCTCCGTGCGTAAGCTGGCCGAGGAGTACGGGGTACAGCTGGCCGAGGTCTCGGGGTCCGGCTCCGGTGGGCGCATAACCCGCGACGACGTGGAGCGCCTGATCCGGTCTCAGGGCGCCCCCGGAACCACCACCGCCCCCGAGAAGCCCGCCGAGCCCGAGACGGACGGCAAGGCCCAGCAGCCCGCCCCGCAACCGGCCGCCGGGAACGGCCGGGCCGACCTCGAAGAGAGGGTGCGGGTCTCGCGCCGCCGGCAGACCATCGCCCAGCGGCTCGTCGAGTCCCAGCAGACCGCGGCGATGCTCACCACCTTCAACGAGGTGGACATGTCCGCCGTCATGGCCCTGCGCAAGCGGCGCAAGGAGTCCTTCCAGGAGCGTACCGGCGCCCGCCTCGGCTTCATGAGCTTCTTCGCCAAGGCCGCCATGGGCGCCCTCAAGGCCTACCCCAAGGTAAACGCCGAGCTGCAGGGCAACGAGCTCGTTCTAAAGAAGTACTACGACCTCGGCGTGGCCGTTTCGACCGACGAAGGTCTCGTCGTCCCCGTCGTGCGCGACGCCGACCGCAAGAGCTTCGCCGAGATAGAGGGCGGCATAGCCGACCTTGCCGTCAAGGCCCGCGAGGGCAAGCTCAAGCTCGAGGACCTGACCGGCGGGACGTTCACGATCACCAACGGCGGCATCTTCGGGAGCCTGCTCTCCACGCCGATACTCACGATGCCGCAGGTGGCGATCCTCGGGATGCACAAGATCCAGGAGCGGCCGATGGTCGTCGACGGCGAGGTCAAGGTCCGCCCGATGATGTACCTGGCCCTCTCCTACGACCACCGCGTTATAGACGGCGCCGAGGCGGTCGGCTTCCTCGTCCGCATCAAGGAGCTAATAGAGGATCCGGAGTCGCTTCTGCTGGAGGGATAGTATGGGCTAGTTCCAGGCCCTGGGGGCTCCTCCCGGGGAGCCCCTTTTCTTACCCGTAAACTTCTACCTCGGCCCGTATTCCGGGGGCGCGGGCGAGCTTGGCATCGCGGGTGACGAGGGGAGCTTCGAGCGTCTCGGCGAGCGCGATGTAGGCGGCGTCGTAGGCCGAGACGTTGTCCCGAAGCTCCCAGAGGCGGGGCAGCAGGGCGGTGTGGGGGTAGAGTGAGATGCTCAAGGTCGCGAGCCGACCCAGGGCCAGGCGCGCCCGGACAGGAGAGAGCGAGCCGTTCAGCGCGTAGCGTCTCAAGACGCTCGCGACCTCGATCTCGAAGAGGTGCGGGGCATGCAGGTCGTCGCCTGCCTGGCCCATCCTCTTACGGATACGCGCCGCGTCCGCGCCGCGGTTCAGCAGCACGGCCGCCGCCGCCGAAGCATCAAGCACTATCAAAGACCGTTAGCCGAGATCTCGCGGGTCGTCCGCGTCACGCATCCGGCGGATCGTCACCTCAGGCGGCTCGTCCACCTCGACCGGCTCGTCACGACTCACCTTCTCAAGCCACTCTCTCATCGTAGGCTTCGCCGCTACCCTCTCCACCTCCGAGAGCAGATAGTCCGAGAGCGTCATGCCCTCCTGCGCCGCCCGCACCTTCAGCTTGCGGTGGAGATCGTCGGGGACGTTTCGTATCTGGATCATTTTCGTCATGTGCAAAAGAGTAACACATGTGATACACATGCATGGGGAAGATGCGTGCGGTTTCTTGTTACGGCTGGGGGCGTAGCGTACATTGGGTTTTCGGAAGGGGACACGGCGAGGAGGAGCATGGATCTCAGGGCAGTACAGAAGCCGTTGAAGGACAAGTACAGGAGCGAGCCCGGGTCGTCCAGGATCACGCTGGAGGCCAAGGCGAGCCAGGAGGACACCCCGATCTCCTGCTCCGTGGACATAGGCCGCGCGGTCTACGAGGCCCAGGCCCACGCCGGCGCCGGCGGCGCGGGCACGGCCGCCTGCTCGGGGGACCTGCTGCTGGGCGCCCTGGCGGCCTGCGCCCAGGTCACCTGCCAGATGGTCGCCGGGGCGATGGGCATAGAGACCGAACGCATCGAGGTGACGGTAACGGGGGAGATGGACCTCGCGGGCACTCTGGGTATCTCCAGGGACGTGGCGGTCGGGTTCGAGAGCATCCGGACGCGGTTCGAGGTCGAGGCGCCGGGGGCGTCCGAGGAGGAGCTCGAGGGGCTGAAGAAAAAGACCGAGCAGTACTGCGTGGTGTTTCAGACCCTCACCCGTTCGCCGCGGCTCGACACGGAGTGGGCCTAGCCGGGTGGCGGAGGGCCTCGTCGAGAGGCTGCTCTCGGGCGACCGGCGGGCGCTGGCCCGGGTCATCTCCAAGATAGAGCGCGAGGACCCGGAGACGCCGGGGATCGTCGCGGGGATCTACCCGAAGGCCGGCGCCGCCCTCACCGTCGGCTTCACGGGGCCGCCGGGCGTCGGCAAGAGCAGCATTATCGCCAAGCTCATAGAGCTGTACCGGGCTGAGGGCAAGCGGGTCGGGGTCGTCTCGGTGGACCCTTCGAGCCCTTTCTCCAAGGGCGCGATCCTCGGGGACCGCATCCGTCTGTCGGACCATTTCCTGGACCCCGGGGTGTTTATCCGGTCGATGGGGAGCAGGGGGCATCTGGGGGGGCTCGCGGGCGGCTCGAGGCTGGCGGCGATGGCGATGGAGGCCGCGGGGATGGACGTGGTGCTCTACGAGACCGTCGGCGTGGGGCAGGGGGAGGTCGAGGTCGCCTCGGCGGCGGACACGGTGGTGCTGGCGTTGCAGCCGGGGGCCGGGGACGCGGTGCAGGCCTTGAAGGCCGGGGTCATGGAGATCGCGGACGTCTTTTGCATCAACAAGGCCGACCACCCGCGGGCCAGGGGCGCGGCCTCCGAGGTCCGGTCGATACTGGAGATCGGGCACGAGCTCGACCCCGATCCCTGGTGCCCGCCCATCGTAATGACCCGCGGCGATACAGGGGAGGGCGTCGCGGAGCTCAAGGAGACCGTAGAAAAGCACCGCTCGTACCTCGTGGAGAGCGGGAAGCTGGAGGAGCGGCGTCGGGCCGCGCTCAAGAAGTTCGTCGTGCGGTGGGCGACGGACCGGCTGGAGAGGGAGATGCGCGGCCGGCTCGAACGCGAGGACACCGAGACGATGGAGAAGGTCTACGACCGCGAGCTCGACCCGATAGCCGCCGCGGAGAGGATCTTCCGGCGCGGCTAGCACAGCACGCCGCTTTGCGCCTTTCAGTGCGTCCCCTTCGGGGCATCTCAGCACGCCGCCCTACGGGCGGCTTTCAGCTTCTTGCGGCGTCGCCCCGGGCGCCGTACCCTGTTTGCGGTGGCCGGTTCAGAACGGCAAAACGGGCCCAAAGCGGGGCCGTAGGGCCGAAGCGCGCTGACTAGCGCGGGCGATGGCCGGGGCGTGCTACCCCGCGGCAGCGGTCGCTGCAGTAGACTACCGAATCCCAGTCCCTCGCCCACTTCTTGCGCCACCGGAACGGGCGCCCGCACACCGGGCACGTCTTCTCGGGAAGGTTCGCTTTCTTTACGCCTCGCACGGCGAAAGTGTAGGGGACGCGAACGGGGTGCGGCGTGGTTTCACTAACGGTTCTCCCCGCGAAGCGGTTTGTTAGAGGAGCCTCTCTACGAGGACCACGTCGCGCCAGGCGCCGTCGAGGCGGGCGTGGCGCTCGTGGACGCCGACCTCGCGGAAGCCGACGGAGCGGAGCAACCTCCGGCTGGGGGCGTTCTCGACGAAGACCTTGGAGAGAAGCTTCCAGAAGCCGCGCCTCTCGGCCTCCCGTATGAGCTCCGTCATCGCCAGGTGGCCGGCCCCGCGGCCCCGCTCTTTGGGGTCGGTGTAGACGGAGAATTCCGCGATACCCGAGTAGCAGTCGCGGGGGCTGTAGGCGGAGGTAGATGCGAAGGCCACGACGGCACCGTCGTCGACCACGACCACGGCGGGGTAGGCACCGTCGAGCCAGGACCTTACCTCCTGCGGACGGCGCGGGCGGGTCTCGAAAGTGGCGATGCGCTCCTCGATGCCCGCGTTGTAGATGCGGGCCACGGCCTCGGCGTCCTCGGGGTTGGCCGGACGGGTTTGCACGGCCCGATCCTAGCAGACGCCGCCCCCCGCTTCGCGACAAACCGGGACAAAACTTCCCGGCCCGGACGGGACACGGCCCCCATGACACCGGGACAAGCCCCGGCCTACAGTTCGGGATACGTCCCGGCGGGGACGCGGTTCGCTAGAGGAGGCCAGGGCGAACGACCGAACGATACTGCTGGTGGAGAACGACCCGAACGACGAGCTGCTCACCCGGCGCGCGCTCAAGAAGAGCGGAATCGGCAACCGGGTGGTGGTCCGCGACGGGGCCGAGGCCCTCGACCTGCTGCTAAAGCGCCAGGGGGTACGTGCTCAAGGGCGCCGACGCGGACGAGGTCATAAAAGTGGTCCGGGCCGTGGCCGAAGGGGAGGCGCACTTCGGGCCTGAGATAGCCCGGCGGCTCATGGGCTTCTTCTCCGCGCCAAAGCCTGGGACCCGCGAGGCCTTCCCCGAGCTCACGGAGCGCGAGGTCTTCGACCTCCTGGCGCGGGGCCTCGGGAACCCCGAGATCGCGCGCCGCCTCTACCTGAGCGAGAAGACCGTAAGAAACCACGTCTCCCACGTCTTCCTCAAGCCGCAGGTGGCCGACCGCTCCCAGGCCATCGTCCGCGCCCGGGAGGCGGGGCTTGGCGGGCCGGGGGCTTGATCCCAAAGACCGCCAGGGAAGACCGGCCTCTCTATCTCGTCCCGCCCGTATCCGGCGCCCGGGCTGGCGGAACCTTCGTATAAACTGCCCCCCGAGGGTCTTCGGCGTGGAGGGCCGGGGCGTTTGGTGCGGCGGTCTCCCGTCGACGGTGGTTGCGCGGTGGGACGAACGAAAGGGGTACGAGAATGGGCGATGGGGAGAAGAAGGACAACCCGGGGGTGGTGGCCCCGCCGCCCCTGATCTTCGCGGTGGGGCTGGTCGCCGGCCTGCTGGCGAACCGGCTACGCCCGACCGGTTTTCTGCCGCAACGGCTGCGTAGGACGCTTGGGGTGCCCATGATCGCGGGCGGCCTCCTGCTGGGGCTCTCCGGCTTTCGCGAGATGCGCCGGGCGGGGACCAACGTGGACCCGTCCCATCCCACGACCGCCATCGTCGAGGCGGGGCCTTACCGCTTTACCCGCAACCCGCTCTACGTGGGGATGGCCCTGGTCTACTCCGGGATCGCCGCCTGGGCGAACTCCCTGCCCGCGGCCCTGTTCCTGCCGGCCGTCCTGCACCTGGTGGATCGCGGGGTCATAAAGCGTGAGGAGCGATACCTGGAGGGCAAGTTCGGCGACGAGTACCTGCGGTACAAGGGGCGGGTGCGGCGTTGGATCTAACCGCGAAGGACGGTCCCCTAACGGATGTTTCGGGTTCCGTCCTCCCTGGTGTAGCCGAGGTGGAGGTGTTCGTCGTGGAGGTCTAGCTGATCTTCTTCCAGGACCCAGCCCTCCTCGTACCCGGAGCCCAAAGTGCGCGTCCACTCCTCGGGGCCGATGATCTGGTCCGGCCGCCGGGCTGGCGGGAGGCCGGCGAGGACCCTGCCGACGCCGAGGACGGCGCGGCCCGCGCCGTTGCCCTCGACGGGCTCCCCGTCGACGTACCGGATGTCCGCGGCCCGGCCGAAGTAGTGGGTGTTGGGCAGGCCGCCGGCCTCGCCGTAACCTTCCGGGATGCGCGGGCCGTCTTCGACCCCTTCTATAAAGAAGTGGCCCTCCTTGAAGACGTCCACGCAGATCCTGTGCTGCTCTGTGACCGTCCGCAGGGTCTCTACGAGGCGGGGATCCACCTCGCCGCCGCGCAGGTCCTCCGCCGCCTCGTCCGACGCCCCGAAGTCCGGGTTGCGCAGGAGCTTTCGGACGGCGGTGCTGCCGCGTTCGTCGTCTGGGCCGAGGAAGCCGGGATCCAGGATGCCCCTCCCGAGGCCGGGCGGGCAGGCCGGGTCCCGGGTCGCCCGGTCCAGGCCGTCCGGGGTGCCGCACCCGGCGGCGAAGAGCACGCACAGGCACAGCAGGGCGGCGACCGGGGCACGCAAGCCTGAGGCGGTTTCGGCTTTCACCCGCCTATTTTACGACGCGGCCTCCCTCAGCCGGCGGGCGTCCCGGCCTTCTCGGTGGGGGAGGAGGGGACGAGGTTGCGGACTTCCCTGAGGGCGACTGAGAGGGTGGCGAGGTCGAAGGCGCCGCTGGCGTTTATGTCCGAGAGGACGTGGAGGGTGCGGTCCACGGCGCCCGAGTTCGAGGAGGCCCAGGCCTCTATGCGCTCGGGCACCGGCGTCTCTTCGGGCGTTTCTCTGAGGACGGCGGCGGTCATGGCGGCCTGCAGGCCGTAGACGTCGTCGCGTAAAGCCGCGCGGGCGAGGGCGCGCCAGCGGTTGTCGCGGGGGAGCGCCTCTACGTGGCCGCGGAGCCAGTGGATCCTGAGCCGGTCCCCGAGCGCGAAGTAGACCTCGGCCGCCGCCCCCGGCGGCTCCCCGGCCGCGACCGCGACGTCCACCACGTCGAGCGCGCTGAACATGGCCCCGAAGGTGGCGACCCGCCGGGCGAGCGAAGCTGGCACGCCCGCCCCGACGAGCCGTTCGGCCTCCTCCTCGACCGCCTTCTTCTCGCCGTCGATCATGAACCGGTGGATGTTGCTCGCCAGGCCGGGCGCCTCCTCCCGGAAGTACGAGACCGTCGCCGAGACGTCCAGCGGCGGTCGCCGGTTGCGCAGGAGCCAGCGGGTGGAGCGTTCGACCAGCCTGCGCCACCCCAGGAACATCCCCGTCTGGATGCCGGCCTCGACCGTATCGTCCAGGGCCTCTATCTCTTCCCAGAGGCCGCGCAGGCCGAAGACCTCCACGGCGGCGGTAAAGGCGCGCGAGATCTCCGCGGTGGTCGCCCCCGTCTCCTCGCCTAAGCGGAAGACGAAGGAGGAACCGGCCTTGTTCACGAGCTCGTTGGCGACGCGGGTCGCCACGACCTCGCGCCGCAGCCGGTGCTCCTCCATCCGATCGCCGAACCGCTCGCGCAGCGGCGTCGGGAAGTACCGCTCGAGCTCGGCGGAGAGGTAAGGGTCCTCGGGGAGGTCGGAGTCCAGGAGCTGCCTGTAGAGTGAGATCTTGGTGTAGGACAGCAGGATCGCGAACTCCGGGGCGGTCAGGCCCCCGCCCTCCGAACGCCGCTCCGCGAGCGTCTCGTCGTTCGGCAGGAACTCGAGCTCGCGGTTCAGCGCGCCGGACTGCTCGAGGTGCCGGATGTAGCGGACGTGGACGTCCACCATGGGGTGCGCCAGGGTGAGGGCATTGCTTATGGCCAGGGTCTGGTCGTAGTTGTCCCGGAGGACCAGCTCCCCGACCTCGTCTGTCATCTCGGCGAGAAGCTCGTTGCGCTGCTTCTCCGTCATGTCGCCGCTCCGGACGACGGTGTCGAGCAGGATCTTGATGTTCACCTCGTGGTCCGAGCAGTCCACGCCCGCGGAGTTGTCCACGGCGTCCATGTAGATCCGGCCTCCCCCGAGCGCGTACTCGATGCGCCCTCTTTGCGTGAACCCGAGGTTCCCGCCCTCCCCGACGACCCGGCACCGCAGGTCCTTGCCGTCTACCCGCAACGGATCGTTCGCGCGGTCCCCGACCTCGGCGTTGGCCTCGGTGCTCGCCTTGACGTAGGTGCCGATGCCCCCGTTCCAGAGAAGGTCTACTTCCGCCTTTAACAGGCCGTGTATGAGCTCGTTCGGGGTTAGCGACCCCGCGTCCGTCCCGAGAAGCTCCTTTACCTGAGGGGTCAACGGTATGCTTTTGGCGGCGCGGGGGAAGACGCCGCCGCCCTCGGAGATGAGGCCGGTGTCGTAGTCCGCCCACGTCGAGCGCGGCAGCCTGAAGAGGCGTTCGCGCTCCGCGAAGCTCGCCTGTGGGTCGGGGTCGGGGTCCAGGAAGACGTGGAGGTGGTTGAAGGCGGCGACGAGCTTCGTGTGCGTGGAGAGGAGCATCCCGTTGCCGAAGACGTCGCCCGACATGTCGCCGATACCGACGACGGTGAAGTCCTCTTCCTGCACGTTCCTCCCGAGCTCGCGGAAGTGGCGTTTGACCGACTCCCAGGCGCCCTTGGCGGTGATGCCCATCTCCTTGTGATCGTAGCCGACGGAGCCGCCGGAGGCGAAGGCGTCGCCGAGCCAGAAGCCGTACTCGGCGGAGATGCCGTTGGCGATGTCCGAGAAGGTCGCCGTGCCCTTGTCCGCGGCCACGACGAGGTAGGGGTCGTCCTCGTCGTAGCGGGTAACATCCGGCGGGGGCACCACCTTGCCGTCCACGAGGTTGTCCGTCAGGTCTAGCATCCCGCAGATGAGCGTGCGGTAGCAGGCTATGACCTCGTTCTGAAGCGCCTCGCGCCCTCCTCCGGTCGGTGGACGTTTAACGACGAAACCGCCCTTGGCGCCGACGGGGACTATGACGGCGTTCTTGACCATCTGGGCCTTCATCAGGCCCAGGACCTCCGTGCGGAAGTCTTCGCGGCGATCGGACCAGCGGATGCCGCCGCGGGCGACCTCGCCGCCCCGCAGGTGCACGCCCTCGGCGCGGGGGGAGTAGACGAAGATCTCGAACCGGGGACGCGGCAGCGGCAGAAGCGGTATCTCCCGCGGGTCGAACTTGAACGAGAGGTGTACCTTTCGTTCTCCCTCATCGTCCGTCTGGTAGTAGTTGGTGCGCACCGTCGCCAGCGTTACGTCGAGGAAATTGCGCAGGATACGGTCCTCGTCGAGGCTCACCACCTCGTCGAGGGCCTTCTCGATCTCGTCTTTCAGGCGCTCCGTCTCGTCCTTCGCGCGGCCGCCATTTTTCGGCTCGAAGCGCCATTCGAAGAGGTCCACGAGGAGGCGGGCTACGTGGGGGTTGGCGAAGAGGGTGTCCTCCATGTAGGCCTGGGAGAAGGTGGTGCCGGCCTGGCGCAGGTACTTGCAGTATGCCCGCAGTATGGTGACCTGACGCCAGGTGAGGCGGGCGCGGAGGACGAGGCGGTTGAAGCCGTCGTTCTCGACCAGGCCGCGGTAGGCGCGGGCGAAGGCGTCCTGGAAGATCTCGCGCACCTCGCCGGTCTGGAACTCGCCGCGCGACTCGTCAACGAGACCGAAGTCGTAGATCCAGACGGGGGGAGAGCCGGCGGGTTCCACCTTGTGCGGCCTCTCGTCCACAACCTCGACGCCCATGTCTTCGAGGAGTGGCAGGACGGTGGAGAGGGAGATCTGCTCCCCGTAGCGGAAAAGCTTGAAGCCGAGGAACTCCTCGGGCTCCTCTATCGGGTGGTAGAGGCTCATCCCGATGTCGTCTTCGGAGGCGAGGCCTTCTATGCGGCGGATGTCGGCGACGGCGGTCCTCGCGAGGAAACCGGCCCGGTACCCGGCGGGGAAGGCGTCGCGGTACTTGTGGAAGAGCTCGTTGCCGCGCTCTTCCCCGACGCCTTCTATCAGGGCGTCGTAGAGGTTGTCCGCCCACGAGCGGGTAGTCTCCGCGAGCCGCTCCTCGATGTCCTCGACCTCGTACTCCGGGACGTTCCCCGGGTCCACGTAGACGATGAAATGGAGGCGGGCGAGCACGGACTCAGAGAGCCTGACGTCGAAGGCAGAGCTCACGCCGCCTAAAGAGTTCTGGAGGATGTCCTGCATCCGGCGCCTAACTTCCGTGTCGTAGCGGTCGCGGGGGACGTAGATCAGGCACGAGAAGAAGCGCCCGTAGGTGTCCTGGCGGACGAAGAGGCGGGTGCGCTGGCGCTCTTGCAGGTGCAGGATGCCCATGGAGATGTCGAAGAGTTCTTCCTTGCTTATCTGGAAAAGCTCGTCCCGGGGGTACGTCTCCAGGATCTCGACGAGGTCCTTCTCGTTGTGGCTCCCCTTCGGGAAACCGGCCCTCTCCAGGACGTACCGGACCTTGCGCCTCACGATGGGCATCTCGAAGACGCTCAAGCTGTAGGCGGAGAACGTGTAGAGCCCCAGGAACCGCCGCTCGCCGGTGACGTTTCCCTCCCCGTCGAACTTCTTGACGCCGACGTAGTCCATGTAGGAGGGGCGGTGGACGGTGGAGCGGGAGTTCGCCTTGGTGAGGTTGAGGAGGTTGGGCCTGCGGGCGAGACGGCGGACCTCCGGGGGAAGTTTGGAGAAGCTGCGGGAGTGGGGCTTGCGGCCGGTCTCCCGCAGGATGCCGAGGCCCGTGCCTCCCACGCCCATCAGGGCGTCCTCGCCGTTCTCGCTGGTCAGGTCGTACTCGCGGTAGCCGAGGAAGGTGAAGTTGTCGGCCGAGATCCAGTCGAGGAAGGCCCTGGCCTCCGCGAGGTCCTCCCTGTCGAGCGGCGGCGGGTCCTCGAAGCCCGAGACGATGTCCCCGACCCGCTCGAGCATCCGGGGCCAGTCCTCCACGGCGGCCCGCACCTGGGAGAGCACGCGCCCCGTGCAGGCGCGAAGCTCTTCGAGCACTTCTGGCTCCGTCTGCCGGTCCACCTCGACGTGGATCACGGACTCCGAGATGGCGTCTTCGTCCTCGGAATCGGCCGGCAGCACCTCCAGGAGCGCGCCGCCCTCGTCGCGGCGGACCTTCATTATGGGGTGGAGCATCAGGTGGATGCCGAAGCCGCGGGCGTTGACCTCCATCCGGGTCGAGTCCACGAGGAACGGCATGTCGTCCGTGACGACCTCTAGCGCCGTGTGGGTTGACTGCCAGCCGTGCTCCTCGAAGAGCGGGTTGTACACCCGGACCTTCGATTCGCCGGGCGACCTCTGGAGGGCGAACCCGAGGTGGGCCATCGCGGCGCCGTAGAGGTCGATGGGCGAGCGGCCTTCGAGGTCTTCGCGCGGGATCCAGGCAAAAAACTGCCGCGCGAACTCCTCCGCCTGCGCCCCCCGGTCGTCGGGCATGTGCTCCCGGATCCGGTCCACAACCCTGTCGAGAAGTTCGTCCTTGGCAAGCATCGCCACGCTCCCCGTCGCGTTACCCTTCCACTACCACCATTCTAGCCCAGGCCCCACTCACGGGCTCCCTCGGCCGGTCACGCCAACTATAACCTGGGTGGGCCGGCCAAGGTGTAGTGTTCGTGACCGGCTCGGCAGGCTGAAGAAGACGTCCTCAAGGTAAGGAGATTCTTCGATCGACACACGACCGGCTACCGGAGCTTGACGAGCTCCCGTGCGATTGCGGGATCACCAGGCGGTCGAGCGAACTCGGTTTCCTGATATAGCTGTCCGCGGGTGCTTTAGGGACCTCGACTACTACGAGTTCATGCCCAAAGGCTCTCGTGCGTTTTGCTAGGCTTGCGACCTTTGCCTGTGCGTGCCGGATACCGCCTTATTCTCCAGGTTCTGACGCTCGATGAACAAGGGTTGGTAAGTGTGG
This sequence comes from uncultured Rubrobacteraceae bacterium, assembly GCA_902806085.1. Classification (GTDB taxonomy): domain Bacteria; phylum Actinomycetota; class Rubrobacteria; order Rubrobacterales; family Rubrobacteraceae; genus Rubrobacter_D. Next base: position 23,478 of record CADCVH010000045.1, read on the forward strand.
ATAACCCAGAACACGAAAATTCGCGAAGCCATCGGGCCGATCGAGCAGGACGGTTGGCGGTGGGCGAGGACCAAAGGCAGCCATCGTCAATACGAGCATCCCGACAAGCCCGGTCTCGTTACCGTACCAGGCAAACCGGGCGACGAACTGGCCCCCGGTACACTCGACAGCATCCTCAAGCAGGCGCGGTTGAAGGAGTAAGAGACTGAAGTACCCCGTGGTTATCGAGCCGAGTGGCACGGGATTCTCGGCCTACTCTCCGGATTTGCCGGGCTGCGTCTCGACCGCGGCGACGCGCTCGGAGATCGAGGGCAACATGCGAGAGGCTATCGAGCTTCATTTGGAGGGACTGCGCGAGGAAGGCTGTCCGGTCCCCGCCCCCGGCAGCTCGTCCGCCTACGTAGAGGTCCCGGCTCGAGGTACTCCGACCAGGAAGCGGTGTAGGGGACCCGAGCCGTACCAACCCCCAACCGACGACATCCGCTTGAGGCGGACGTGGCCCGTTGGTAACCTGCCGAGAAGACGGGTTACCGGGGGAGGGTTCTAAATCGTGGTTTTCCCTGAACGGGTGAGGTGATGTCCCATCCGGACGAACTCCTTGAGGCGGTCTGGGACCGCATCGACGGTGAGGAGCTCGTCCGATTGGCCCAGAAGCTGGTCCGAATTCCGAGCGTCTGTCGCCCGGAAGATCCGTCAGGCAACGAGCAGGGCGCCGCCCGGTTCGTGGCGGAGTACCTGGAAGGGGCGGGGTTCGAGGTCCGCACGGAGGAGGTGGCGCCGGGGCGGCCGAACGTTTGGGCGGTGTGGGAGGGAGATCTCCCGGGGAAGACGCTGCTCTTCGAGGCGCACACGGACGTCGTGACGGAGGGGGCGGCGGAGGACTGGGAGCGCCCGCCGTTTGCCGCGGAGCGGGTCGGGGGGCGCATCTACGGCCGCGGGGCCTGCGACACGAAGGGGAACCTGGCAGCGGCGGTCGTGGCGGTGCGGGCCATCAAGGACTCCGGTATCCCTTTTCCCGGCAGGCTCGTGCTCTGTCATCCCGTCGATGAAGAGGGGATGATGACGGGGATCAAGGCGTTCATCGAGGGGGGGCACGCGGAGGGGGTGGACGCGGCCGTGATCTGCGAGCCGGAGGAGAACAGGATCTGCGTGGAGCAGAAGGGCGCCATGCGCGTCGAGGTCACGGTGCGGGGCAGGATGGCCCACGGTGCTATGCCCCTCAGCGGCGTGAACCCCGTCACCCGCGCGGCCCGGTTCGTGGTGGCGGTCGAGGAGCTGGAACGGGCGGAGATAGAACGCCACGGCGAGCACCCGTTCCTGGGCTATCCGAGCCTGACGCCGACGATACTCATGGGGCCCGACTGCGGGGAGCCCCAGATCAACGTCGTCCCCGCGAGCGCCTACGTCGCGCTCGATATCCGCACCACCCCCGCCCAGTCCCACGAGGAGCTGGTCGGCGAGCTTCGAGGCATCCTCTCGCGCCTCTCTTCGAAGGACCCGGACTTCGACGCGACGCTGGAGGTGATCGAGGAGCGCCCCCCGACGGAGACCCCGAGGGACGAGCCGCTCGTAAGGGCGATGGACCTCGCCTACCGCGGGCTCACCGGGGAGGAGCCGCGCTACGACGGCGTGCCGGGGGCGACGGACGGCACGTTTTTGCACGCCTGGGCCGCAATTCCGATAGTGACGACCGGGGCCGGGAACCGCGAGATCCCGCACCACAAAGACGAGTGGGTGGACGAGGAGGAACTACTCGCCGCCTGCAAGCTCTACGCCGCAACCGCCATGCACTACGCCTACGGAAAGGACTAGCCTTGTTCGACTACCGCTCCATGTTCGACCTTACGGGAAAGACCGCCCTCGTCGTCGGGGCCGGCAGCGGGATCGGCGAGGCAAGCGCCCACGGCCTCGCGGCCTTCGGGGCCGAGGTGTACGCGGCCGACGTCGACGCCGAGGCCGCCGAGGCGACGGCGGACGGCATCAGGGGGGACGGCGGGAAGGCCGTCGCGCTCGGGTTGGACATGCTGGACTCCAAGAGCGTCGGGGCGATAGCGGAGAGGATCGGGGCCCCCGACGTGCTGGTCAGCACGCCGAGCGTCAACGTCAGGAAACCCCTGCTGGAGATCACGGACGAGGAGTTCGACAAGATCGTGGACCTGAACCTCAAGGGGACTTTCCGGTTGTGCCGGGAGTTCGGAAGGGGCATGGCCGATCGGGGGTCGGGGAGCATCATCGCGTTCTCGAGCATCAGGGGTCAGGTCGTCGAGCCGGGGCAGGGGGTCTATGCCGCGACCAAGTCCGGGACCGTGCAGATGCTGCGGGCTCTGGCGGCGGAGCTCGGGCCTCGGGGGGTGCGGGCCAACGCTATCGCGCCCGGGATAGTGGAGACGCCGCTTACCGCCCAGATCAAGGACTCCCCCGACTGGTACGGCGCCTACGCGAACAAGAGCATCCTCGGCCGGTGGGCGCTGCCGCACGAGATGGTCGGGATGGTGGTCTACCTCGCCTCCGACGCCAGCTCCTACGTCACCGGGGCCTTCATGCTCGTGGACGGGGGCTGGACCGCCGCCGACGGGCGCTTCACGCCGCCGCTGTAGCCCGTTTGACAGTTCGCACATAGCTGCGGATACTTCGGCCGTCGGGAAAGTCCGGCGGAGGCCGGGAGAAGGAGAAGGTGATCGATGGCGAACTCCGGCGGTGGCGGAGATAGAAGCAGTTCCATATTCGACTTCAGTACGCGAGAGATCGTGATATCGGGGATTATCGGTGGCGTCGCCCTCTTTCTCGGTGCCACGCGTCTGGGCTTGATTCCCGTACCGATTCCCTTTGTCGGGAACGCCACTCTGCTGCACATACCGGCCGTTCTGGGAGGGGCGCTCGAAGGTCCCATCGTTGGCCTACTCGCCGGCGCGATATTCGGTGTCTTCTCATTCCTGTATGCCGAAGTGCCTCTGTTTAGAGATCCCGTCATCGCCCTCGGGCCCCGCCTGCTCATCGGTGTCGTGGCCTGGATAGTCTTCGTCAGCCTGAGGCGGTGGAATATAGATGTCGCTTCCGTCGCCGCGGGACTCGCCGGTTCGCTCACGAATTCCATAGGCGTGCTCGGTCTGGGTTTGATACTGCCTATCGGCCCCCAGGCCTACCTCCCGATAGAGGCGGTGATAGCAAGCCTGCCGCAGGTGATTATTGAAGCGATCCTCGCGGCCATCGTCACGGTCGTGGTGGTAAGGGGGGTCCTGCTCGTCCGAAGCGGACGGACCACGGCCGCGGAGACGGAGGCCGGCGAAGAGCGGCGCTACTAGAGGGACGCTGGCGGCGCCGTGATCGAGATAGAGGGCGTCTCCTTCTCCTACCGCACGGGCGAGGAGGACGCGGTGCCCGCGCTGCGCGGGCTGGACCTGCGGATAGAGCCGGGACGGTTCGTCGCGATCATCGGCCACAACGGCTCGGGCAAGAGCACGCTCGTCAAGCTGCTCACCGCCATCCAGTACCCGACGGAGGGCACGATCCGGATAGACGGCGTCCCCGTGGATGAGGGGAACCAGTGGGAGATCCGGCGCAAGGTCTCCGTCGTCTTCCAGGATCCCGACGACCAGCTCGTGATGAACCGCGTCGAGGACGACGTGGCCTTCGGGCCAGAGAACCTGGGGCTGCCCCGGGAGGAGATAGCGGAGAGGGTCGAGTCGTCGCTCGGCGCCCTGGGGCTGCGGGAGATCCGGGGGCGCCTGATCGAGGACCTCTCGTCCGGCCAGAAGCAGCGGGCCGCGATAGCCGGGGCTCTGGCGATGCGCCCGCGGTTCTTGATCCTGGACGAGCCCACCTCGCTCCTGCCGGTCCCGGTCGCGATGCGCCTGGTCGCCGCGATCCGGGACCTCAATCGCCGCGAGAACATGGGCGTCTTGCACGTGACCCACTCCATGCACGAGGCCTCCCTCTTCGACCGGGTCGTGGTGATGGAGGCGGGACGCAAGATCCTGGACGGCACCCCCGCTGAGGTCTTCCGCCAGGTCGAGCGCCTGCGAGAGGTCGGCCTGGACGTGCCCCTGGCCGCCAGCCTCGCCCACCGCCTGCGCGCCCGCGGCATCAGCCTTGAGGGCGACGTCCTGGACGAAAAGGACCTGCGGGTCGCCCTCTCCTCCGCCATAGGGTCCCCGGCCGACCCCCCCGCCTGATGGAAGACGCAACGCCCCCGATCCTGGAGCTGCGGAACTTCGGTTATACGTACCTCGAAGGAACGCCGCGCGCGGTCGAGGCGATCCGGGACGTATCGTTCAAAGTGCGGCGCGGCGAGCGGGTTGGCATCGTCGGGGCCACCCAGTCCGGGAAATCCACCATCGTCGACTCTTTCGCCCACCTCCTGCGCGTGAAACCGGGGCAGGTCTTCTACGACGGCCGGGACATCGCCGAACCCGGCTACGACCGGGCCAAACTGCGGCGGGAGGTCGGCATCGTCTTCCAGCGGCCGGACTCCCAGATCATCGAGGACGTCGTCGGCGCGGACGTGGCCTTCGGCCCGACCGCCGCCGGGCTGTCCGCCCCAGAGACCAGAGAGCGCGTCGAGGAGAGCCTGGACACTTTGGGGCTTCCATACCCGGAGTACCGGCTGCGTTACGTCCACGCGCTCTCGGGCGGCCAGCGGCGGCGGGTGGCCATAGCGGGCGTGCTCGCCATGCGCACGCCGGTTTTGGTCCTGGACGAGCCGATGGCCGGCCTCGACCCGCGCGGGAGGCGCGGACTACTGGAGCTCCTGGTCCGGCTCCAGAACGAGCGCGGCCTCACCCTGATCGTGTGCTCCGCCAGCCTCACCGACGCAAGCCTCCTCTGCGACCGCTTCGTGGTGCTCGACGGCGGCACGGTCGCGATAGACGGCCCCGTGCGCGACGTGTTGCGCGAGGCCGACCGGCTCGCCGAGCTCGACGTCACGCTCCCCGAACCCGTCATCGGGGCGCGCGAGATGCGCAAGCTCTTCCCGGACTTCCCGACGGACCTCCTCACGGAAGAAGAGCTCGAAGCCGAGCTCGTAAAGAGGATCGGGGCCGCGTAGTGCTCGAGCTTCAGCGGAACGTCATCTTCGGGCAGTACGTGGACACGGGCTCGTTTATCCACCGGATGGACGCGCGCATCAAGCTGGTCATCACGTTCATCTTCGTCGTCGCCTCGTTCCTGATCGGGGACTTCGTCGGGTTCGGAATCGCGCTGTTGTTGCTCGTCCTTATGCAGATCGTCTCCCGCATCCCCTTCGGCTTCGTCCTGCGCGGCTCCCAGTTCTTTCTGGCGTTTCTCCTCTTCATCCTGGTCTTCCAGGTCCTCTTCTACCCGGGGGAGGCGTCGAACTACCTGTGGCGGTGGGGGATACTCTCGGTTTCGACCGAGGGGCTCTACACGGCCGGCATACTCGGGCTGCGCGTGATCTTCCTGTACCACGTCACCACGATGCTGATGCTGACGACCTCGCTCGTGGACCTCACCAACGGCCTGGAGTTGATCTTCGCCCCGCTCCAAAGCCTCCGCCTGCCCGTGAACGAGCTCGTCCTCGTCTTCGTCATAGCCATAAAGTTCGTCCCCATCTTTATAGAGGAGATGGAGCGCCTCGCCCGCGCCCAGACCGCCCGCGGCGTCCCCTTCGACGAGGGCGGCGCCGTCACGCGCGCCAGACGCATCGGACGCCTCCTCGTCCCCATCTTCATCAGCGGGTTCGCCCGCGCCGACACCCTGACCACCGCCATGAACACCCGCAGCTACCGCGGCGGCCGGGGCCGCACCAAGTACCGCCTGATGGAGGCGAAGCCCTCCGACTGGGCGGTCCTGGCGCTCGTCCTCGCCTGGATGATCGTCGCCTGGCTCGTGTAGGTTTCAGGGGAAAGAAGGCCAACCTACCTGAGTTGTCTCCCGCCGGCGTTCACGAAGCGCTCCCTAGGCAAACCTAGCCGGAAGTCGTCCGTAGCTGTTGTTGTACGCCTTGCCCTTCACGGGATGGGTGAACTTCAGCGCGGACCACGTCTCGTCCACGCTCAGGCACTTGCTCTCGACGAGCCCGTGGTTGTACCCGATCTCTATGACCTTCGGCAGAGTGAGGTCGGTTCCCAATTTCTTGTTCTTCGGCCACGAGACCCAGAGCATGCCCGTTGGCTTGAGGTGCGCCTTGAGCTTCGGGAACGCGTCGTCGAGTTCCGCCCGACCCTTCGCGAAGAGATGAACGTAGTCGAACCATCCCGCAAGCTCCGGGGCGACATCGAGGTCCGGTGGATCGATGGCCCGAAGCGCCGTTTCGGGGGCATCGACGAAGATCGCGCGGGCCCCCTCTTTGATGCCCATCTTGGCGGACACGGTTCTTGCCACGACGCCTCCTCGTGTAGGGCATGCTCGACCTTCGGCGGATATATTGTCTTGTCGGCAGGGATCACGAGCAAGCAGCGCGACCTCCGCCGGAATTGTACGCCGGGCCCTCCAAGAACCATTACCCGCCTTCCCATGCTCCCTCTCGGAGAGCCTCACGCCCTAGCGCGGCTGGTCGACGGGCCGGTACGTAGGACGGATGCGAGAGCTGACGAAGCGCGCCTTCGTGCGGGAGGCCGAGGAAACGTAGCCGATCGGGCAGTCCGCCCAAAGGGCCAGGGCCGATTGCTGACCCCTCCATAAAGCTCTCTGCTATCATCCGGGATCATGCAGGGTGAGAGGTTGGGCGGGGACACGACCGCCGGAAAACTGGAGGGGCTGGAGGAGCTGCGCGAGAGGGCTGCCCACCCCGCCTCCGAGCGGGCCGTGGAGCGGCAGCGCGAGAAGGGCAAGATGACCGCCCGGGAGCGCGTAGAGGCGCTCCTGGACGAGGGGACGTTCGTCGAGCTCGACCGGTACAGGGTGCACCGTTCGGACAACTTCGGGCTGGGGGAGAACAGGCCGCTCGGGGACGGCGTGGTTACCGGGTACGGGGAGGTCATGGGCCGGAAGGTCTGCGTCTTCTCGCAGGACTTTACGGTGTTCGGGGGGTCCCTCGGCGAGGTCTACGCCGAGAAGATCTGCAAGGTCATGGACCTTGCCCTCAGCACCGGGTGCCCCGTCGTCGGGATCAACGACTCCGGCGGGGCGAGGATACAGGAGGGCGTCGTCTCGCTGGCGGGGTACGCGGACATATTCCACAGGAACGTGCTCGCCTCGGGGGTCGTGCCCCAGATCTCGGTCGTCATGGGGCCCTGCGCCGGGGGCGCGGTCTACTCGCCGGCCATAACGGACTTCGTCTTCATGGTCGAGGAGACGAGCCACATGTTCATCACCGGCCCGGATGTCATAAGGAGCGTCACGGGCGAGGAGGTTAGCCAGGAGGAACTCGGCGGGGCCGTTACCCACAACACCAAGAGCGGTGTCGCCCACTTCTCCTCACCGGACGAGGAGACGTGCCTCTCGGACGTGCGTTTCCTGCTCTCCTTCCTGCCGGAGAATAACCTGGAGACCGCCCCGTCCTATCCCCCGGCCGACGACGCAGGAAGGATGGAGGAGGACCTGGCGTCGCTCGTGCCGGACTCGCCGCGCCAACCCTACGACATCAGGGAGGCGGTGGGCCTCGTCGTGGACGACGGCGAGTTCTTCGAGGTGCAGGAGGGCTGGGCGCAGAACCTCGTGGTCGGGTTCGCCAGGCTCGACGGTCACGCCATCGGGGTGGTGGGGAACCAGCCCATGGTGCTCGCAGGTACTCTCGACATAGACGCGAGCGTCAAGGGGGCGCGGTTCGTGAGGTTCTGCGACGCGTTCAACATTCCCTTGCTCACCTTCGTGGACGTGCCCGGGTTCATGCCGGGGACGGGGCAGGAGTGGGGTGGGATCATCCGCCACGGCGCCAAGCTCCTCTACGCCTTCTCCGAGGCCACCGTGCCCAAGATGACCGTCATAACGAGAAAAGCTTACGGTGGGGCCTACGACGTCATGAACTCCAAGCACATAGGCGCGGACGTCAACGTCGCGTGGCCGACCGGCGAGGTCGCGGTGATGGGGGCGTCCGCGGCGGTGGGCATCATCCACCGCAGGCGCATAGCCGACGCCGAGGACCCGGAGGCCGAGCGCGAGGCCCTGATAGCGGACTACGAGGAGAAGTTCAACAACCCGATGGTCGCGGCGAAGATGGGCTTTATAGACGACGTCATAGACCCGCGGGAGACGAGGCCCTACCTCATCAGGGCCCTCTCGATGGTGCGTACCAAGCGCCCCGAGCGCCCGCCGCGCAAGCACGGGAACATCCCCCTCTGAGTACCGTGGCGGGGAGGGGAATAGCCGGGATACGCAGGCTCTGGCCGAGGACGGGCGGGGCGTGGGCGCTGGTGGTCCTCGGCGTCCTGACGTTCCTGGCGCTGGACGTGCTCACTTTGTGGGGGTCGGGCCTCGCGCTGGACCTCCTGATCTTCCTCTCCGGCATGCTCGCCGGCCTGGCCGTCTCCCGACTGGCTACCTACCCCTTCAGGAGGCGCTCGGGTGGTTCCGGCCTCGGGAGGACCGTCGGGCTCTTCGCGGGGCTTGCCTCGGTCTTTGCGATCGTCTTCGGCGGCACGGCCCTCGCCGGCATCCCGCCTTACCCCACCGCCGAGGGCGGCAACGCGGGGACCATGATCTACGGCCTGGCCCTGGGGTTCCTGGTCGGCGTGCCGGGCGGCCTGGTACGGGCCGAGGACAGGCCGCGACCGCCATTACCGGGTTCGAACCTCAAGGTCGTCGCCGTGGTCTTTGGAACGGTGGCCGCGTTGTTCGGGCTGCTCTTCGCGCTCTTCCTGCTGATCGAGTTCGTCGCCGTGCCCCTGATCCGGACCCTCGCCGCATGACGGCCGGGCGCCGGACCCGCGTAGAACCGCCCCCGACGCCCGAGGAGGCCGCGGCCATCGTGGCCGCGCTGGGGGTGTTGCGGGGCGAAAAGCCGCGGGCGCAAGTCCCGGTCAGGAGCCGCTGGCGGTTGGCGGGGTTGCTCGGGCGCCCGGTGCCGCCGGGGATGAAGCTCGAAGGGGCGCTGTGGTCCTACTCCAGTTGGAAGGGTGGTCCCTAGGTGTTCGGGAAGGTCCTGATCGCGAACAGGGGCGAGATCTCCGTCCGCATTGCCCGCGCGTGCCGGGAGATGGGCATAGAGAGCGTCGCCGTCTACTCGGACGTCGACCGCGGCGCCCTCCACACCCTCGTCGCCGACGAGGCCCACCACATAGGCCCCACGCCCGCCACGGAGAGCTACCTGAACGTCGAGAGGCTTATCGAGGTCGCGAAGAGGAGCGGCGCGGAGGCGGTGCATCCGGGTTACGGCTTCCTGGCCGAGAGCGCGCCGTTCGCCAGGGCCGTGGCGGAGGCCGGGCTCGTCTGGATCGGCCCCCACCCGGACGCGATAGTGGCGATGGGCTCGAAGGTCGAATCCCGTCGCATCATGGCGAAGGCCGGCGTCCCGATCACGCCGGGCACCGGCGATCCCGTCGATTCCCCGGACGCGGTCCTGGAGTTCGCCGCCGAGCACGGGTTCCCTGTCGCGGTCAAGGCCTCGGCCGGCGGCGGCGGCAAGGGCTTCGCCGTCGCCCACGACAAGACACAAGCCGAGGCGGCCTACTCGCGGGCGAGCCGGGAGGGCGAGGCGTACTTCGGGGACGGGTCGGTGTATCTGGAGAAGTACCTACCGGCGCCCAGGCACGTCGAGATCCAGGTCTTCCGCGACAAGCACGGCAACAGCGTCCACCTCGGCGAGCGCGACTGCTCCGTCCAGCGCCGCCACCAGAAGCTCGTCGAGGAGTGCCCGAGCCCCGCCCTCGATCCCGAGACGCGCGGGGCGATGGGCGCCGCCGCCGTCGCCGCCGCCGAGGCCGTCGGCTACGACTCGGCCGGCACCGTGGAGTTCCTCCTGCAGAAGGGAGAGGCCAGGGGCGGAGCCGGCGAGGAGTTCTTTTTCCTGGAGATGAACACCCGCGTACAGGTCGAGCACCCCGTCACGGAAGAGGTCACGGGCATAGACATAGTCCAGACCGGCATCCGCATCGCCGCCGGCGAGCCGATGCCTTTCTCGCAAGAGGACGTCTCCTGGCGCGGCCACGCCATTGAGGTCCGCATCAACGCCGAGGACGCCGGGCGGGACTTCGCCCCGAGCCCCGGCTCCGTCACGGCCTACGAGGAGCCGGGCGGGCCGGGCGTGCGGGTCGACTCCTCGCTGCGGGGCCCGGGGCCCGTGCCCGACTCCTACGACCCGCTCTTCGCCAAGCTGATCGTGCGCGGCCCCGACCGGCGGGCGGCCCTCGCCCGATTGCGGCGGGCGCTCGCGGAGTTCCGGGTCGAAGGAATCGCGACGACGCTGCCCTTCTTCGAGGCTATCCTGGACGACGAGGTCTTCGTCTCCGGCGATTACACGACGGGCTTCGTGGCCGAGAGGATGGGGGCGCTCGGGATAGAGGCGGCCCGGCCCGGCGGCGGGGAGGCGGCGGACGAGGAGACGCCCCGCGAGGTCGAGGTCGAGGTGAACGGGCGGCACTTCCGGGTGAGGGTCTTCGGCGACGGGGGCGAGGCGGCCGGACGCGGGGCCCCGCCGCGGCGCAGCGGCAGGACGACGCGGCGGGCGGCGGGCGGCGAGGGCGCCATCACGGCCCCGATGCAGGGGACCATCGTGAGGGTGCTCGTCGAGAAGGGCCAGGAGGTCGCGGCCGACGAGGCCGTCTGCTTGCTTGAGGCGATGAAGATGGAGAGCGAGGTCCGGGCCCAGAGGGCCGGCCGCATCTCCGAGGTCCTCGTCGAGGCCGGCGGGAGCGTCCGCCCCGGCGAGCCCCTCGTGATCCTGGAATAGGACGGAACCGCCGTGGTGGAGCACGCCGAAGAGTACGGGTGGAGCGGCGAGGGGGAGGGCGCCGAGATCCTCGTCTACGCCCCCGACGGCGAGACGGCCGGAAGGGCCTTCGAACACGCCCTCCCGGCCGCCCGCCTCCCCGGCGTCGAGAGCCCCGTCTTCGCCGCGGCCTCGCCGACGCAATCCGGCCACGTCGCGGCCTCGGCGACGCACGCCGCGCCCGACCTGATCTCACCCCCGACCCGCGGCCTGCTACTCGTCGCCGACACAGGTATAGAGAACCTCGGGATGCCCCCAAGGGACGTGGCGGACTTCGTCCTGCGCGGCCTCGCGCAGACGGGCCTTTCGCTGCCGGTCCTGAACGAGGCCGGGGTGCGGAGGGCATGCGAGGGAGGGGCGGCGGCCGCGGCCGAGGACGGCCTGATAGAGGAGGAAGACCTGAGGCGCCTCCCGCCCGTCGAGGGCGACCCGGACGCGCTCGGCCGAAGGGCGCTCGCCGCCGGAACGCGCGACTGGGAGGGCCGGTTCGGGTTGGAGGTGGCGGTGGTGGGGGAGGTGCTGGACGCCGACGGGGCCGAGGCCCTCGACCTCCGCCCCGGGATGCTCGCGCTCGTGGTTCGGGTGGGAGGCGGGGACCTCGGGCGGCTCGCGTTGGGCCTTCACCGGGATCGGATCTTCACCAGGATAAGGGCCGGCGCGGACCTCGGCGCCGAAGACGACCTGCCCTCAGCACCCGCGGGGTCCGAAGAGGCGGCCGACCTGCTGGCGGGCATCAGGGCGGCCGCCAACTTCGCCGACGCCCGCGCCGCCAGGGCGGTCTACGCCCTGCGGCGGGTGCTTAGGAGCGTGGCCGGCGGCCTGGACCTCCGCTCCTCCTGGCGGATCGGCGGCGTAGAAGAGCGCGATGGGTTCCTGGTCCAGCGCAAAGACCTCGCGGCGGCGGGGGAGGGGGATGCGCTGATCTCGGGTGGTGTGGCGGCGGTCGGGACGGGTAAGATGTGGCGGAGCGCGCCCCCGTTCGGTACGCCGGAGGACGACGGCCGGTGGCCCTGGGAAGAGGCGGGCCTGCTGGAGAGGTGGGCGGTCCTCGACCCGACCGGAGGAGAGAGCTAGAGTTGGACTTGCTGATGGTCAGGGACCGGGCGACGGGCCGTTTCCTGTACACCGAGCGCCTGGAGCGCCGCCAGGGGGAAACCTCCTGGGAGTACGTCCGCCGCAGCGTCCGCAGGGAGGCCCACATCCGGGACCACTTCTCCGCCGACACGCAGCAGGTGATAATGGGCTGGGGGGCGGGCTCCGTCGAAGACTTCCTCAGGTCCTACCCCGAATACGGTCCCGAATACGGTCCCACCGCCACGAACGGCGAGACGGATGGCGGGCCCGAACCGGAGGGAGAGATTGCTGACCGCTGAAGTCCTCGACAAGTCCCCTACCCTCATAACTACCGCCCTGGGCTTCGTCGTCGCTTCGCCTGGAACACCGCCATCCAGGACCCATTCGACGAGATCTTCGGCCGGGCCGGAGGCGAGCTTGCGGGCCAGTCCTTCTACGCGATCCTGGTAACCGTCGTCGTCATCCTCGCCACCGAACGCGCGAAAGACTAGACCGGATCAGCGCCGGGACGGAAATGTGGCCGGCGGCCGTGGGGTTGTAGGACGCTTCGCCGAAGCGTCCCTACTTGAAATCTTCCGGGGAGACGCGGTTCATCCAGTCTTTGAACTTGTCCACGACCTCGTCTTCCGGGGCCTCTTCCATCGCCTCCTCGAACTCGACGCCCGCCTCCTGTATGACCTCGTCGGAGGCGAAGATCTCGGCCCCAGAGCGGATCGCCAACGCTATGGCGTCGGAGGGACGAGAATCCACCTCGACGGTCTTGCCGTCGAGGTCGAGCCTGATGGTGGCGAAGAAGGTCTGGTCTCTCAAGGCCGTCACCGTGATGCGCTCCATAGAGGCGCCGAGTTCGTTGACGAGGTTCAGGGCCAGGTCGTGGGTGAGGGGTCTGACGAACTCCTGGTTCTGGAGCTTCATGAGGATCGAACGCGCTTCGGGTTGGCCGATCCAGATGGGCAGATAGCGGTTTTCGTCCTCGACCTTGAGGATGACGATCGGGCTGGAGGAAAAGAGGTCCATGTTCATGCCGTAGATGGACATCTTGGTGAAGCCGTCGGCGCTCACTGGCTATACGCTCCTCTCACTCCGCGAATCTTTCGCGGCGGATGTTCCGAGTCTGGCCGATTTTACTTCCCGCCCCCCGGACCTGCAATCGGGTTGTCAGGGGCATGGGCGTGTTGTACATTATCCTGGCGTCGCGCGTCTGTCGCGTCGATTACTCCGGGCCTGTAGCTCAGGTGGTTAGAGCGCTTCTCTGATAAGGAAGAGGTCCCTGGTTCGAGTCCAGGCAGGCCCACCAACGGAACCCTTTTACCTACGCGGAAAGGGCCGAAAGTGAGCAGAGGGCCGGGATTCGTCCCGGCCCTCTTTGACACCAACCCGACACCAACGGGGCCTACGTCAGGTGATCGCATCCTCCACGGGCAAGAGCGCGTGGTGCATGGCACGGGCGGTCTGGTCGCCCATGCTGGGCATCACGTGGGAGTAGGTGTCGAGCGTTATCGCGATGGTCGCGTGCCCGAGTAGCTCCTGGACGAATTTGGGGTGCGTCCCCTGGGTCAGGAGCAGCGTCGCGCAGGTATGCCTGAGGTCGTGGAACCGGATGTGGGGCAGCCGGGCCTTCCTCAACAGGGGCGCGAGGCTCCGCTTGCGCAGGTTGGACGGGTTGATCGGGCCGCCGGTGTCTGTGGCGAAGAGCAGCCCTTGGTCTTGGTAGCGGTCGCCCAAGACCTCGATCTCCCGCAGCTGGCGCTCCAGGTGTGCCTTGAGCGCCCCCGCGGCCCGCGGCGTCAGGCGGATGGAGCGCCGGCTCTTCTTCGTCTTGGGCTCTCCTAAGGCGACGCGCCCGCCGATCCTGGTGAGCGTGCGCCCGACGCTGACGGTGGCGTTCTCCGGGTCCTCCAGGTCCAGGTCCGACCACTTCAACGCCAGCAGTTCTCCCTGCCGCATGCCGGTGGTCACAGCGAGGACGTACAGGGCCTCGAACCTCTCCCCGCCTGCGGCATCGAGGAGCCTGCGTGCCTCGGCAGGGGAGAGGGGGCGCATCTCCTTGGGCGCCGGCCGCGGAGGTTCTACTGCCTCCGCGACGTTTCGGGGAACCATGTGCCAGACCACGGCGCGGGCGAGCGCCTTGTGCAGGATGGCGTGCATCTTGTGCACCGTCGAGGCGCTGAGCCCTGAGTCGAGCCGGTCGCGGTAGAAGTGCTGCACGTGCGCGGCCGAGAGCTTCTTCAGCTTAATCCTGCCGAGGACGGGCGACAAGTGGTTCCGGATGAGGTTCGCGTCCCGGTCGTAGGTGCTCCGCCGCACCGAACCCCGCACGGTCCCTTTGAGCCAGGCGTCCAGGTACTCGCGAACTGTCATGTTCTCGTCGTCGTAGTCGATCCCCTCGATGCGGTCTGAGAGCACCTTGGCAAGCTTGTCGGCGGCCTCCTTGCGAGTCTTGCCGTAGACGTGCCTGCGCTTCGGTCCCTTCGCGGTGTGCACCGTGTACCGGGCCATCCAGCGGCCGTCCTTCCGTTTCGTTATCGACCCCTCGCCGTTGCCACGCTTCCTCGCCAACCTCGCTCCTCCTCATTCCGCGGATGCTTGAGGGTGCCATTGTAGCATTGTCGGCGTTGTATCACTATTGTTTTTATATCTATTTATATCTTTAAGGCAGTAATACTACTATCTTCCGGCATAATCACTCTTAGACAACGTAGGGAGCCCCGGCGGTGTTGGCTCACCCCGGGGCGCGGCCCATAAGGAGATGCTTATGGACGAAAAGAGTGTAACCCGT